>CAYWXS010000011.1:0-91309 GCA_964462245.1 uncultured Anaerolinea sp. | reverse complement strand
CGGCTCATTTCTTCTTGGGGTTGATTCTAATCTTCTCTACTGCTTCGAAATCCCAAGTACTATGAATACGACTTTATGAGACTCGACAGGTTGTATAATATTAATTTCTAAGGATAATAGATATGACTTTTTCTGAGAAAATTGATGAATGGATCAAGGAAGCTGAGATACGACCGGGCTCAGCCCTCATGATCTTAAAACTGGTGGCCGGGCGCATGCGTGATTTGAGTGAGCGCAATGAGGAACTGTTGGCTGAGAATATTGCACTGGAGGATGGTACACGTGTATTGGAATACCAAAAGCGGATAACTTATCTGGAATTTCAACTCGATTTGTTGAAAAGGCGCCTGGGTGCCAGCGATGTTGCCGGGTTGGAGCCGTTGCCCGAATCAGTTAACCTTAATCTGCTGCTCTACAACGCCAATGGGCGCATTCTGCGTTTTGAATTGAGCAAAGCTGAAATGAAGTCTGCCAACCTGGGCCGCATTTTTGGTGTATTGCCAGAGAATGGAGAACTACCACGCTTATTGGCTGTGCCATCCAGTGAAGAAGTCATGCTCCTGTTCAGCTCTGGACGCATCAGCACGTGTGGGGTGTCTGAGCTAGAAGCCCAAAAAGTAGATGGTAACTGGGCTTGGGATCAGGCGGCTCTGCCGGATGAACCGCACGCCGGAGAATTGCTTGTTTGCCTTACGCCGCTTTCACGTTTGCCAGTTTCCGGTTTTATATTGCAGGCTAGCCGCCGGGGCTGTGTGAAAAAAACTATGATAACAATTTCAGACCAGGTCCTCTCAAATCATTATTTAGGCCGGGGTGCTATCCAGAAAAGTGACCAACCGCTGGAGGTTACACTTAGCCCAAAGAAAGCTCGTTTTGTAATGGTGACTTTTGAGGGGCGAGTGCTGGCACTGGATGTGAATGATATGTCTTTTGCAGCTGAAGATCGGATCAAATTAAATGGAATGGATTATATTGTCTCAGCCTTTGTGATCGATGATGATCAGTCGCTGCTTTGTCTGACCCAAAACGGCAAGATAATCCAACGTGATGCATCCAGCCTGGAAGCGGGTAAGACAGCAGCCGCCCGTGGGCAGGCTTTCATCCCACCCACACGCCTGGAGCAAGGAACGCGCTTCGTCGGTGCAGTACCTTTTCGTAAGACTGATAGACTGGCTGTATTGGATACACACGGGAACCTTTGCCTGCATCTGGCGCAGGCAGTATGTGACGCGGGTGTCATCCAACCCACTGAAGGTGTTTTTGTTTCGATTGGCTTGGTACCTGCCGCAGTTGAAATACGGAGCATGTCATGAGCCTGAAGGTTGGCATCGATTTTGGGACTTCCAATTCGGGTGTAGCTGTTTATGACGGGCAGCATGTCCGACTGCTGCCCGTCGACCGGCAGAATGTTTTGCCGGATGTCATCCGGACGGCGCTCTATATCACCCGCGATTATAAATGTCATATTGGGCAAGAAGCCATCACTCTATATTATCGCGATAATGTCAACCGGCAACGACGCTTTGTTAAACGCTGGGCCGGGGAAATTGACTTTCATGGTGGTGATATGTCTTATGTACGCGATATTTTTGTATATGTGGACGAACTTAAACCTGGGCGTCTGCTGCAGTACCTGAAAACTGCGCTGCGTAAGGATGGTTATGAAGGTACGCAAATATTTGAGCGTTTTTACAAAGTTGGAGAGTTGGCACAAATATATCTGTACCTCTTAAAAGGAAGAGCCGAAGCGATTATTGGTGAACCGATCCATACTGTCCGGTTGGGCCGTCCGGTAAAATTTTCAAATGTGCCCGAGCTGGATCGTAAAGCTGAAGAAACTCTGCGCCAGGCTGCTTATGATGCTGGTTTTAAGGAAGTGGATTTTGAATTGGAGCCAGTAGCAGCTGCTCTGGATTATGAGCAAACCATCAGTTCTCAACAAAATGTTGTTATTTTTGATTTTGGGGGTGGCACACTGGATGTGGCCGTTATGCGCTTGGGTTCTCCGAAGGGACGCTACAGGCAGATTTATGCCAGTGGCGGTGTGGATGTGGCTGGAAGTGATTTCGATCATGCTATTATCGAAAAACGCATGTTGCCCTACTTTGGACTTGGGAAAGTAAATCATCAGCCCGAAATCCTGGAGATGATCCGTGCCGTACCCGATTGGATGGCGTTACCAGAGCTGGCCACACCCCAGAACCGCAATATTCTGGAGAAAGCTATCCGTGCCAGACATGCTCCGGTCAGGTTGAAGGCATTGCAGTCTCTGATCTACAATGACCTGGCTTTTACCTTTTATAACCGGGTTGAAGCAGCCAAAATTGCCCTTTCAAGTCAGGGAGCGGCTGTGATAGATATGGAAGATAAGGATATTGCGTTGTGGGAATTGTACACACGCACCCAATTTGAAACGGATATTCAAGGTTACGTGACTCAGGTGGAGACAATGTTGATGGAAACCCTGAAGACTTCCGGATTGGAGCCAGGGCAGGTGGATGCCGTCGTGAAAACTGGAGGGTCATCCAATATCCCACTTTTTAACGAGATGCTGGCGCGGATATTTGGTGCTAAAAAAGTGAAGGAAACCAATTCGTTCACCAGTGTGGTTGCCGGGTTGGCCATCCGTGCCTGGGGTGGGGTAGAAGCTTAAGGTTTTGGGTGAGGTAAGAAAAAAACCATACCAGCTGGTATGGTTCTGTTTTTTTAATCTTGAAAAGACTCTTATTTATCCAGACCTTCGCGAATGGCATAAAGTGCAGCTTGGGTACGGTTTGCCAGTTGTAGCTTACTGAGAATGTTGCTGACATATTTGGCGATTGTGCGCTCGTGTACGAAAAGTTTTTCAGCTATTTCCTGGTTGCTCAGACCCTTGGCGATCAGGCGCAAGGTTTGGTGTTCGCGTTCGGTAAGGGTCAATGAGTGGTTAATCTGGGTGGGAGCAGGTTCAGTGTGCAGTTCCTGAATGACTTTGATTGCAATCGAAGAGTCGATGTAGGATTGTCCCTTAGACACATCCCGGATAGCTTGCAGCAATTGTTCCCAAGTGGAGTCTTTGAGCATGTAACCAATAGCACCCGCTTTGATGGCATGGAATACTCGTTCTGCGTCAGCGTAACCAGTCAGGATCAGGATCTTGGCAGCAGGTGCAACTTCCCTTAGGCGGCTGATTGATTCCAGCCCATCCAGTTTAGGCATGACAAGGTCGAGCAGAATGACATCCGGTTTATCTTGTTTGGCTATTTCGATTGCTTCCTGACCATTCTGAGCCTGTCCGACGATTTTGATGTCTGATTGAAACGATAGAATCGAAACCAGGCCTTCACGGACTACGGTCTGGTCATCCACGACTAGTACTCTAATTTCTTTCATTCGTTATTTCCCATTCCAGCTATTGATTTTTAGCGTAACAGTTATTTTTGTCCCGCTGCCGGGAGTTGATGAAATAATTAATTTGCCGCCAATTTGTGCAGCGCGTTCGCGCATGGATTTCATGCCAATTCCTCCGGTGTCGGCACCATTCAAATCAAAGCCGCAACCGTTATCTTCCACTTCCAGAATAAAGTAAGATTGTTCATTTTTCAACGTTACCAGGATTTTTTTTGCCTTGGCGTGTTTTAGAATGTTATTTAATGCTTCCTGAGCGATGAAGTATAAAGCCAATTCTTTTTCCAGGGGTATGGAAATTATTTCATCTGCTACCAACCGGGCATTAATATCGGCGCGACCTTCAACCGTGGACAGACGGTGCTGGATGGTTGCAGCCAGTCCATCTTTTGTAAAGTCGACAGGCTGCAGTTGAAAGAGAAACAGCCGCATTTCCTTAAGCGCCTGGCGCGCATTTTCTGCCATTTGCCCGATGACCCTGGCAGGCATATCTGCTACACCTGCTTTGATGCCAGCCTGTGTGGCTTCGGATAGTGTAACCAGACCATATAGTTTTTGGGTGACAGAGTCGTGCAAATCGCGCACCAAGCGCTGACGTTCTGCCAGTGCGATCGATAATTGTCGTTGGCGGTGGCTATAAATAAAAATAGCCACTTCATTGGTTATAGCGGACAGACGGACAACTTCTTCCGAACTGTAGGTTGCATCTACTGTCTTTGTCAGACCGATCAGGCCTAAAATATTTCCTTCGACTGCCATTGGGATCAATAACAATGAAGAACTACCCAATTCTTGCAAGCCAGTTGGAATCCTTGGGTCGGTCTGTATATTTGGGATGAGCAGCGGTTCGCCGTGTTCAAAGACCCAAGCTACCAGCTCAAGAGACTCAGGTACGTATCTAAACTGATCTTCAAACTGGAGGGGCATTCCATGTTGGGCTGTGAGCACCAGTTTACGCTCATATGACGGCCTTTCATGTTCATCCAAAAGGTAAACAGCAATTGCCTGGCTGCGAGATGAGAAAACAATCTGGTAGATGGCTTCTGATAGAAAGTCATCCAGGTTGAGTGCCCGGCTTGCAGCGCTGGTAATCGCATGCAGGAGAATAAACATTTCCTCTCGTGCAAGTTGGCGGGATTCATCCGCCAATCGGCTTTGAGTGATATCTCGCCAAACGATTAGTTTTCCAATTCGTTGTAAGTCCATACCAACCAGTGGTGAAATGTTAATGTTCAGGTAAGTTCGTTCTCCATTAATCTGGACACTACCTTTGGTTTCAAAACTGTGGGTATCGTTCAAACTGTTCATCAAATTGGGCCAGCCTATAAAAATTTCTTCGGCAGGTTTACCTGTGATTTTATCAGCCCGAAAACCAGTGATTTTTTCAGCTGCTGCATTAACATCAACGATGCGATTGGCATTATCCAAAACCACCCATCCATCGCTCATGTATTCAACGACGCTTTCGCGGGTGATGGGGGTGATATCGTTTTTGCCGGTAAAAAAGAACCCCAAAATAAATGCAGGTCCAAAGGTCAGAAGTGATATGGTTTTCAGATCCTGGATTGATACTGAGCTGGTACTACCAATGATATTGTTCATTAATAATGAAAAAGCAATCCCAGCCATAATGAACTTGGTTTGATTTCGATAAAGCATGGGGCGGTAATTGAAATCTTGAGCCAGTAAAAATAAGGCCAGTAATAGTAAACAGTTCGTGTAAAGGGTACCGACCATTATCCAGATGCTGTGCAAAGCGATTGAGTCAGCTGAGCCGAGCATCTGGTTTGTCCAGAAGATAAGCTGGGCAATAATGGGTTCTAACGCAAAGATAAATAGTGTGGCAGGGTTTAACCAATGATACTGAAACGTATATTGGATTGCGTATATAAAAATTGCCAAATAGCCAACCCGTAAGCCGAGATAAAAAACAGCAAACCAAACGGATTGAAGAAAGACATTGGGATGATAAATAAAATAATTTGCCAGGGCTGTGATGGAAACAGCGATGCAAAATATTCTTAAACCAGAAGCGCCAAGATTATGCTTATTCTTAAGAGTCAGGATAAGGATAATTGCGGCACTGAGGAGGGTGGAGAGGAGAATAATTGTTGTAGACATGCTATCAAGGCTCGAAACTTGAACCCTATTCCCGTAGGCTGGGCAAGGATCAATCAAGAGCAGGTCAAACCCAGGCATTGACTGGGGCCCTTCACTCAATGTCGATCTGCCGATTATACTATGTTGCGTGTAAATTTATCTGCTGTTTGCGGATTTGTAAAGGTGGGAATGAAAAGGTTGGGCGAAGCAGTAGGATTATTGTTTATTTTTTTTGTAACAAGTTTGCAGTGCAAATTGAAGTTCCTGGTTGGTTGGATCGAGGGAAAGCGCTTTTTTATAGGCTTTTCTGGCAGACCGAATCCGATTGGTGATCTGGTAGATTTCTCCCAGTTTTTTCCAGGGAAGTGTATTTAGGGGACCGAGTCGCGCAGATTTGTGAAATGCACGTACTGCTTTGTTAATCAATCCCAATTCATTGTAGATGCCCCCCAAATTGATCCAGGTAGTCGGGTCTTGGATCGCCAAATCCTTAACCATCAGATAGGGTTGTAGAGCTTCACTGGTTCTACCCAAAATCAGGTAGGTGTCTCCCAGTCTACCCCAACTGGCAGCATCTTTTTTATTCAATGTGAGAGATTTTTTATAGGATTGAATGGCCTCATTTAAAAGCAATGCACCTCGTTGGATATCGCCTAGATCCCTCCAGGCCCAGGCAGCTTTTGGGTCCAGCTCAATTGATTTGGTAATAGCTGCTTGGGCTGCTGGGGTGTCTTTTTGTGAGTGGTAAACCAGACTCAGGTTACGCCAGGCTTCTGCCGAGTCTGGGTCCAGCTGCAAGCTTTTTTTGTAGGTTGCTACAGCCTGCTTCAGGTTATGGTTACGTTGATAAATCTGACCGGTGGCAATCCAGAAGCGAGACTGGAGTTGAATGTCGGAAATTTTCTCTGCAATTTCTCGTCCTTTATTGACTAAATCGAATGCCCCGGTAAATCTGTTTTGGGCCCATTGGTAAGCTGCCAGCGTCAGGAGCAATTCTGCCTGCAAGGCAGAATAATTTGCGTCGCCTGATATTTCATTTAGTATTCGTTGGCGCAGGGGTAAACCGTTCGGCATATCCTTGAGTAAGGCCAGTTCATCCCAATAAGACCAGCTCAGGTTTTTTACCAGGTTGTTTATGCGTTTTTGGTTGGGTTGATCCAGCAATTCAATCATTCGATGCCGAAATGACCAAAAATCGATGGCGTGTGCTGTCAGGTTGCGGGTTTCTTCTGCGTTCATCCAGAATACTGCCCGTATATGGTGGTTTACCAACAGCTCACGGCGCATGTTCAAAGCACGGTAGGCGTTTAGGCCTTGCGAGCCACCGCCGTTTGAAAATCCGCGGATAAAGAAAATTATTTTATCGCAATCTTGTAATTGAGATAAATACAGTGGAATATCGAAATTGATATTGGTTACTTCAATATGAACGACTATTTGCTTGAGCTCGTGAAGTTTGATTTCAAGGGAAGTTTGGGAGTCAAGTAGAGCCAGGTTGGATCGATAGGATACTAGCAGGATTGAGGGACGTTTCCATTTATTTGCAAGCTGCAGCTCTTGAATCAGAGTGCTCAGGTGGTCATCGATCGTATCAGTTTGAGATCGTGGTTTTTCGCGGCTCATAGGAATTTCCCTGATTTATAGATCTGATAAAAGTGCAGCGGAACTTTAATTTCAGGAAATGGAAAGTGCATAAATCAATTGTATCTTCTTGCGAACAGGATAGGTAGATGTTTTATCTGGTCATTAATGACCAGCTGGGTGCTGGTCATTAATGCAGTACTAAAGGCGAAAATATGGTCGATAAGGTTGTAAAATGCCCAGAAGATAGGGTGCAGAAAACGGCCATTTTTTGCAAAAATTTGCCTATATAAATTCTCCATATTTATGGCTTATAGAAACCATTCGATCCAGATAAACTATCACTAAGTAAAAAATGGGCAAGGATGATTAAACCGATTATATGTTTGAAGTGTACAAATGAATAAAACCAATTAATTATTTATAGGTCATCCACAAAAAGAATTGAAATTAGAACAGATCCGTTATCGGTATTTATGTCGAGAGATTACCTGGTGCATTGCACTGAAAACCAGGGGTGTCCACAATCTGTGGCAAAGGAGTAAAAATGTTTTACGGTCAATATCGATTTATCAACGCAGAAAATAACCGTATACAAATTCCAGTAGCTTTTCAAGTATTACATGCAAGTAGGGTGGTGTTTACACAAGGTTTTGACCGAAATTTGATGATATTGTCTGTGGATGTTTTTGAAGCACTTGCCCGACTGGTGATGTCGCTTAACATTGCTGATCCGCTTGCGCGTAGTTTACAGAGGATGTTATTGGGTAATGCGATCTATTGTGAAATTGATCCCCAGGGTTGGTTTGAATTGCCTGCTACATTGAAAGAATTTGCGGGGATAACTGCTAACTGTGTCCTGGTTGGCCAGGGGAAATATTTGGAAGCCTGGTCTGAGGCTGGTTGGCATCACCAAGAACTAATTTTATTGGATGCTGAAGCAAACGCTCAACGGTTTGCTTCCCTTAATCTCGCCGGGTTGTAATTTTTTAGCAATAAATCTAAGAGGATCGAATGAGCAATTTTGATTACATTAGAGCATCAGATTTTGACCGAGCCTGGTTGAATTTTGAGTTGGATTTGCCGCTCGAAACAGGCTCAGATGGCAGCTCGAATCCATTTTATATCACCCGGCCAGGAGATCCGATTGCGGAACTTGGGGATGCACTCCTTTCGCCTTTTTATCGCCCTCCAAAATTCTTTTTTTCCGGACACCGTGGATGTGGTAAGTCCACGGAATTATTACATTTAATGGCTAATCCCAAGATCAAGGAAAAATACTGGCCGATCAACTTCTCGATTCGGGACGAGGCAGATATCATCGATCTCGATTTCCGCGACGTATTACTGGCTATCGGTGGTCGCATGTTTCGTGAGTATCGAAAAAAAGGTGGTGAATTACCTGGCAGGCTGTTGAAGGAATTGGACTTGTGGCGAGGTCGTGTTCAAGAAGAAATTACCACGGTCACATCTGGGCGGGTGACGGGTTTTGAAATGGGTGCTGGCATGGATGCTTTTTTTGCAAATGCCAGTATGAAAATGCGCCTGGAGCCTACTACCCGATCACTTATCCGGCAGGTTATTGATCGTGATGTGACGGGTCTGATCGATATCATCAACAGCATTTCTGCCGCGGTGAAGGTCAAGGAAGGTCGTATTCCATTGATCTTGATTGACGATCTGGATAAACCAAGTCTTCAAGAAGCCAAGGCTATTTTTCAGGAGCGGCGTGAAATATTAATGCAGCCCAACTGTGCCATTGTTTATACCGTCTCGAGCGCCCTGTTTTACAGCAAGGATTTCGATTCGATCCGGGATCAGGCTTTGTTTTTACCGAATGTCAAATTGCATCCGCACAATGCCCCCAAACAATTTACACATGAAGGTTATGAAACTTTACGAAATTTCGTTTCATTACGAATGGATACCCGGTTGATTGAGGCGCAGGCTTTGGATGATGCGATTACATACAGCGGTGGTGTTTTTCGGGAAATGGCCAGGATCATGCGGACAGCTATTGGTCGAGCCAGGCGACGCAAGGCCCGCCAGGTGGAAGGGGCGGATGTGGAATGGGCTGCTACTGAAATTCGGAATGAATACAGGCGCATACTGGACAAGGAAGACTTAGCTATTTTGAAAAATATCCATGAACAAAACCGGTTGGAATATAACGATCGGATTCGACCTTTACTGCAACTGCTGGCTTTACTGGAATACAGGAATGGCGAAAACTGGTGTGACGTTCACCCTGTCTTGAGGAAGCTATTATATGAATGAGCTTGTTCAGGATGCCCTGGTAGATGTTGAAACATTGGAAGATCAGCTTGAGTCCATATATCACGAGCTTAACCTGGCGATGAAGTGGAAACGTCCTTCCATTTTATTCGCCATTTATAACTCGAGTGTTATTCGCCGTTCAGCACAGGATTCACTGGAACAAATCATCCTGGAAGCCGGGCAAAATGTCGTTCATTTTCAGCTTGAATATGATCAACAAATTGACCTGGGAAAATTTTTGGATGAAATCATCCGTCAGGGGAATTCAATCCTTTTTATCGATCCCTTGCATAGTGATGGAAAAGATAGCCAGATCGATAACTTGATTTCGATGTTGAATTCGTGCAGGGGGCACCTGGTTGATAACCTCGTTCGGGTAGTTTTCTGGTTGACAGAAAAAGAAGCTCTGAGTGTGGCGCATCAGGCACCGGATTTTTGGGCTTCACGCCATAGGGTATTCGAATTTATCCACCAACAAAAGGTTTGTGACGAACCCAAAATTGAAACTAAACCTTCATCCCTGCAGGTGAGAGGAGACAAAATGGCATTGAACTGGACAAATGGAGCTCGCGAGAATGAAATCCCTGGTGAGTCTGCTTTGGTAGTAGATATTGCTGAGAGCGACGACCCATCGATTGGTGGCATTAATATGTTATTGATGATGGGTGTTGCAAATTGGAAGGAAAATAATCATGAGAAAGCCATTGAATCTTTGCAGGCAGCTCTCGCTATAGCTCAAAAAACTGGCAACAAGGATCATCAGGCCATGTGCCATAAGGCAATCGCATTGGTTAAATCTGATTTCGGCAAAAATCAGGATGCCATTCAGGCTTATAACCAGGTTGTTGCATTGGGTCCGGAAAATGTAACCATCTGGAATAATATGGGCTTGTTGTATCTGAAAGAAGAAAAATTTGACGATGCTCAGAAAGCTTTTAGCAATGCAATTCGCAAAGAGCCCAATGATCCCATCAGTTGGAACGGTTTGGGGATGGTTTTTTCCAGCACTGGCAGATTAGATGATGCGATCGGATGCTATCGAAAAGCCATTCAGTTCAATTCAGGTTACATGACTCCCTGGGTTAAATTGGGAGATGTTTTATTACGGCAAAATCGAAATGAAGATGCCCTATATGCTTATATGAGGACCGTTGAGATGGATAACAAAAATGTTCACGCCTGGTCAGAAATTGGAAATATATATTTCAAAGCAGGGTCTTACGAACAGGCAGTAGACGCTTTCAAAAAAGCCTTACTGCTGGGTGTAGAATCTCCTGGTTTGCATGTCAGCCTCGCGGATGCATTTACATTTACAGGTAACTATACCGATGCCATCCCGCATTACCAAAAAGCAATCGCAGTAGAGACTGATGAAAATGAGCTGGCAGCATTGTGGAACAAACTAGGTGATGTTCACCGGCGTGTCAATGATTATGAGAATGCGGTCACTTCGTACGAAATGGCAGATAAATTAACTCCCGAATCCCTCGATCCGGAAGATCATACTTTTCCCGAACAGGGGCTGGAAGTGATGCAGGCTAAGGTAAGCCCGGTAAAAAATGCTGTTGCCCAATCAGAGTCTATTGAAAAAGTTGTTGTGCATGAAGTTGCAACCCCGATGTTGGCGCAGGCGCAGGAACTTGTTGGGAAAGTCATTGCGAGTCTGCCCTCAATTGGGCAGGACGCGCAACCCAAGGCTGAAGATCATCCTGCTGTTAATAATGTGCCTAAGTCTGATACGAAAAGTGCTAATCTTTGGACTCGTCTTGGCAATACATACTTAAAAGCTGGTGCCATTGATCGCGCTATTGATGCTTATCAAAAAGCAGTAAATCTGGATACGACAGACGGACAGACCTTCTGGCTTTTGGCCCAGGCATATACACAAAAGGATAACCTGAGCGAAGCCGTTGTCTATTACAAAAAGAGTGTTGATCTCTTGGGCAATAATTCTGATAAAGCCCTGACATTAAGCCGGGTGGGCGATCTTTTTAGACAGATGAAGGAGTATGTAAATGCTCTGGAAGCATTTGAATCAGCGATTGTACTTGATCCGGAAAATGAAGTCATTATTTCTGGTTTGTGCCGTATTCAGGATGATTTGGATCAACTTGATAGTCCTGCCCAGCAGGTGGAGCCCAATGCGACCACCCCTGTGACTAAGGTAGCAGTGGAAATACCAGTTTCAGTTTCTGCCAAACCAGAAAAGATAATCGAAACAAATTTGGCTGGGTCGGGTCAATCATCTGTTCCAGCACCGTTTAACTCAAATTTGAATAATGCTAATGTATGGAATGAATTGGGCAATATATTCACGAAATCCAGAGCCTATGATGATGCTATCAGTGCTTATAACCGAGCCATCGAATTGAACCCGGAATATGGATGGGCATACAGTAACCTGGCTTTAATCCAGTCTCGACAAGGAAAACGGACAGAGGCAGTCAATTTGTATCACAAGAGCATCGATTTACTTTGGACCGATGCCGATAAGTCAGTTGCATGGAATAGATTGGGAGATGTGTATCGACAGGCTGGACAATATTCAGATGCTATTGACGCTTACCAGAATGCTGACCGGCTTAACCAAGGTAACTATGCACTCAGTGCTATCCGAGAGGTCAATCTCGATCAGTTATTTCCCCATTTTGTTTCGTAATTGTGGAGGTGCCTATGAAAAGCTCCGATATTTGGAATGAATTGGGTGACACCTACTTTAAAGTGGGTGAGTTTGATAAGGCTATTGATGTCTACTGTAAAGCAATCGAGCGGAAATCGCAATCTGCTTGGTCTTATAGCAACCTTGCTTCCATTTATGTCCAACAAGGAAAGTATTTGGAAGCGATTCCTCTCTACCAAAAAAGCCTGGAGTTGTTCTCGAATCGGAAAGACCAGGCTGCTGTCTGGAGCCGGTTGGGAAGCGTGTATCATCAACTGAATGAACATGGAAAAGCGATCCAGGCTTATCAAAAGGCCGATGAGATGATGCCTAACCGACCAGTTATTAAGTTTGATTTGTCACCAGACAGGTCTGGAGTGGACTTCCTTGCGCCTATCGGGTTTGCCGAAGAGCTGGAAATTCAGGAGCCGGAACGCTCTTCGCCAACAAATGAACTGCCCAAAAACAAGTTATCTCCAAGCCTGGAAGGGACAGAGATTTTTAAAAATGTAATGAATGCTGCTAAAGATGGATATGAAGAAAGTGCAACCACCTGGAATGAGCTTGGGTTGATCCTTTTCAAGGTGGGAGCTTACGATGATGCCATTGAAGCGTATCAGAAGGCAATCGTTTTGGATCCAAATTTTGGGTATTTATACAGCAATCTTGGACAAGTCTTTATTATTCAGGGCAGGTTAAATGATGCGCTTGAAAGTTATGAGAAAAGTATCAAGCTCGTCCCGAAGAATAAAGATAAAGCAATTGGATGGACCAGACTTGGTGATATTTACAGGCAGCTTCATCAAAATGATGAAGCTCAAGCAGCTTATCAACTTGCAGATGCATTGAGCAAATCGACAATTGTGCCATCCACTGAATTTCGCTTGATGAACCTGGATTTGTTGATTAATTTACACAAAGACAAGACTCGTGAAATGCAGGAAATTGATGACCTGGTGACTTCCATTCGAAACCATGGAATTATCCAACCATTGATTGTGAGTCCTGCTAAGGACCAACCTGGAAAATTTTTATTGATAGCAGGCAGGCGCCGCCTGGAAGCAGCCCGCAGAGTAGGCTTGAAAGAGATCCCTGTCATCATTCGAAAGGTAAACGATCAGGAAATCTTTGAGATTTCGATCAATGAAAATATTCACAGTGTGGCCTTGGATCCGTTTGAATTGGCAAATTGTTATCGCCAGATGGCAAATGATTTTGATCTGTCGCTGGAAGAAATAGCGGTGAGAGTTGGTCGAAGTTGCCATTCGGTTGCAAATACAATGAAAGCTCTGGAATACGTACCCGAATCCACCCAGGAGAAGGCACAAATTCAGTTTCATGAGCTTATTCAGAAATCCCTGGGAGATGTTCAAACCGACATTTCTGATATCAAAACAATTGGTAGTGACTTGAAATTAAATGCAACCGACGGGCTGTCTATACAATGTGAAACTGATTCAATACCTATATTTGCTGATGAGGAACAATCTCCCACGTTATGGTACCTGGAAGGTGAGAGCGAAAGTACTTCTGTCATGTCGGGTGAAGATAATTTTCCTGGGAATGCTTCCCTGCTGGCCAGGGCAAGACATGTTTTGAAGGGTAACCCGCATGCAAAACGGATTTGGACTACACCTTCTTTTCGAGCTTAATACGGAGAAGTTATTATGAATAGCATTGACATCTGGAATGACCTGGGAAATATTTATCTTAAAGCTAATGCCATGGATTCGGCGATTGATGCTTATAACAGAGCATTGGAGCAGGGATATCAGACAGGCGATCTCTATAAAAATCTGGCTGGCGCTTACGTTAGTCAAGGAAATATTTTGGAATCCATCCCATTTTTCCAAAAAAGTATTGAGCTTTTATCTGATGAACGTGAGAAAGCTCTAGTTTTTACGCGCATTGGAGATTGCTATCGCCGAATGGGTGATTATGAAAATGCTATCCAATCATTTAAATCAGCTATCGAAATTGAACCTGGTAACCCTGAATTGTGCATTGGGTTAGGTGAAGTTCAGCGTGAGCTTGAAAAGCTTTTTGGGTTTGATGGTTCAGTAAACCCTGAAAACCTGGTTTCTGAGGAAGTTTTATGTACCCAAGTAGCGCTTCAGCCAGACAATACAACTTTTGAGAATAACGAAAAAACTAATCGCCTGGATGCTGTCGAGATTGGTGATGAGTATGCGATGGTGTCGAACACTGATGTTAATTCACTAACTTTGGAACCATTTGTGGCGATGAACCTTAATGAAGCACCGATTGGAAATGAATGTGGTGAAGCTGATGATAATTTATCCAAACCAAATGAAGGTGCGAATCTGGCTCAAAATCTATTTAAGAATGTAGATTCAACTGTATTTATGGCAGAAACCATATACCAGGCCGCGGAGAAGGTTGACCTAACTGTGTTGACAATGGGCCACGAACATTTAGTTGATAACTCACAACAATTGGATAGTGAAGAAAACCGTGAAAAAGAGGATGGTGTTCGGGTAACCTTGCTCCTCACCCTGGGGATAATGCACTGGAGAAACGGCAGCCTGGAAGATGCCGAGGGCATTCTTCAATCTGCTATTAATGTCTCGGTCAAGATTAAAAATACCTGGTTTGAGGCGTTGGCATGGCATTCGCTGGCATTGGTTAAAACTGCACTGGGTGATATTCAGTCTGCTATTCATGCCTATTTGCGAGCAATGGAGCTTGCTCCGGATCAGATTTTTCCCTGGAATAATCTGGGTACCCTGTACGGCAGTCTGGGTTCAAATGATAAAGCGATGGCAGCTTTTCAAAAAGCCATCCGTTTGCACCCGGAGGATCCGACCAGTTGGGATGGTTTGGGCGATGTTTATACAAAACTTGGAAGGTTGGATGATGCAATTGCATCATATCAATTAGGAAATGTTTTTGAAAAACGAGCCCAGGGCGATGATGCGATAAAAGTTTATGAAAAAGCCCTCGATTTTTATAAAATGACGATTGCCTCATTTGAAGATGAAGTAACAACCACACAAGAACATTTGAAAAAAGCGACTGAAGATCGTGCCGGGTCTGATGAAATCTTGCAGTTGGATGAATATACTCATCTCAAACTCAAGCCTGAAATTCTAGCGAAATTTGCTGAACGGATGATTTTCATAGATCCAGGGATACAGTTTCAAGAAGAAACTGGCAATCTGGAAACTGAGAATCTTGAAGTTGAAGTTGATTCAATTGAAGAACATGCTGGCGAAATTGATGAAACCCAACTTGATGTTGTGACTGATAATGAGTTGGTAGCTGAGGCGGTGGAGCCTGTACAGCCAAGTAATGTAGATATGGTCGAACTGCATGATAAAGCAACTGAAGATAATAAAAGTGCAAGGTTTGGACCAATTGCATCTGAAATCCCGGTAATTAATCCAGCTGGCTTGGCCGAACCGGAAGAAGAGCATGTCCTGGTCCGATATGATGTTGAAGAAAAACCATTTGTTTTAGGTGAACTGGAAGAAAATCCATCCACGGAAATTGCGGAACAGAATTATAAAACCTGGGTGGCAGTGACTGAAATTTGTGTTCCTGATGTTGATGCACCAGAGGTACCTTCCCAGGAGGATTGGTCCCCAGTTGTTCAACTCGAAGTACCTTTGAACATTGATGAACCTGTGTTCACCCAACCCGAAGTAGAGCAGGTCGTTAATGTGCCATCTCCTGTTGAGCAAATTGTCATCCCGGCTGCCTCGAAAAATAACATTGAAGACCAGTCAATTGCTTTACCTGAAGTTGCCACCGTGCAAGTCTCGTTATCGACAGAAACACACGATGTGCAGGTGGAGGAACAAGCCAGGGTGGAGAGTGGTATTTTGCAGGCAGTTGTGGATGGGAGTTTGCCTCCAATAGTGACGGTGGAACCAGTCACTGTTAAGCAAGATCCGTCCAAGACTGCCGGAGACATTGCCTCTAAAGAAGCTGTTGTACGAGAAAATCCCAGGAACGATCGAGCCTGGGATTCATTGGGACACCTGTATCGGATCACCCAACGCAACAACGATGCAATCAATGCATTTGAACATGCCATTGCTCTTGAGCCGAATAAGTATGTTTATCATTATCAACTCGGGACATTGCATGCAGCTGAAGGTAACTATACAGCAGCGATTGTCGAGATGGAAATAGTTATTGAGCTAAATCCAATATTTTTATTTGCACACTGTGCCCTGGCGAGCTACTTGCGTCGTTTGGGGAAAAACGAAGAATCGCAAATACATATTTCGATTGCTGCGCCCTTCATGGCTGGTGAAAAAGAATACGACCGTGCTTGTTTTGAGTCGATACGTGGGAATATTGATATAGCACTATCCCTATTGAAGATTGCACTTGAGAAAAAACAGACAACGATCGAATGGATACGGCGGGATTTAGATATTGATTTTATCCGTCGGGATCCCCGATATGAACTGTTCGAGAAACAATATTCTCAAAATGTGATCCAGTATTAAGCTACCCCATTTTATTTTAGAGAACTGATTGTCCAAAGACATAGTTTCGCAAATTTTATCCTAGAAAAATTGGATGATTGGAATTGAATAAGCAAATAGAAATATAAGAACACGTTGAATTATTCAAGACCGTGATTTTGATACAAAAAATTGGTAAAAAAAGGACTGCTATATGTCTCCAATTGCTCGAACTCGTGCAGATGTAGATCTTCACACAAAGCCAAAATCCGGTTCAAATATAATGGATAGGCTCCCAGGGGATTGTCAGGTGGAAATCCTGGAAGACCTGAATGGCTGGTTTAAGGTTAAGCCCGTAAGAATGATCCATGGAATTACCGGGTACTTACCTGAAGCAGCTTTATTGTTTTTGCCAGAGGTAAAGTTACCAATTTTCCCCATATTACTGACGGACGCAGGTTTGAAAACCATCCAGACAGTTCCAGCTTCACTTAAAGTAAATGTGTTCGTAAAGTGGTTGGCTGAAGGTGGAAAACCTGAATGGATGTTGGAGAATGTCTGGCAGGGTTTGAGTAATGCCCAGCAGGCAGAGCTGTGTAAAAAAATATGGTCAGTTAGTGCTGGATTGCAACCTCGCTGGGATGAATGGTTGGCAAATTTGAAAGAAAATGGACGATTGGAGGATGCAAGGATTATTGAGTGGATCGTGATGTCGGAGGGCGGTCGCGAAATGTATGCTATCCGTGACCATTACATATACTTACATCCACTTAAGGATTCCAGCTATTTTGGTTGTGCGCTAACGGGACAGACCATGCGCTGGACAGGTGCTGTTCGAAGTGGTCAAAAAGATGGAAAGCTCAGGGATTTTTATGAGGTTGATTTTTATCGGATGAGTCGATATTTGCATGGTTGGTTCAGAGCTGACATTGTTGGCGAATATATTTATCCAACCCCTGAACTTGACCCAACAATCGAGAATAATTCGCTAACGGTCTTTGACCTGTCCCAGCCCATGATTAGGTATCCGCAGGATTCTGCTATTGAGGAAGCTAGAAAAAAAGGTTATAGTGCTGCCCAATATATTGATGTTTTTGGTGCGACCAATAAGCATTTGATCCATTTTTCACTGTGTGGTGAGTTTTGCGTGGCGGCCTTAAGTGGAAAGGATGTTGTTCCGCTTCTAAAAGCATGGGCAGATAGTAAATATTTCCGGTTCAATGCCATTTTGAATAATCCCCATGAAGGCACGAGTGCCTATGATTTGCAGCGGTTGTTGGATGTAGCTGGTTTTAAGGGCGAAACCTATAATTCAATCCCGACTACACCCCAACTAATTAAGGAAAGATTGGAATCTGGTCAACTCGTAATTGCTGGTTGCGGAATCAATAGCGGCGGCAAGCTAAAAGCTGATGGGAAAATCCGGCATTGGGTTGTTCTGGAAGATATTATTCCTGCGGGTAACAGCGGTTGGGTGCGAGTATATAACCCATTTTTAAATCGGGAAGAAGTTTACACGTATAGTTTGTTTTTACAATCGGTAGGTGTTGGCGCAGGATTGTGGGTCACCCCAAAAATTTAAATGCTATGAGCTGAGTTTTGTAAAAAAAACGACACATGTTGAGAACGTGTCGTTTTTTTTGTTAGAAAAATTTGAAGGCTTCACTTCCTTTAGCAATGTTCATCTCTATACAACAACCTTTTTCACACGGAATAAATTTTATCGAGCCTCCATTGGATTCTGCCACAATCTTTGCTATGGTCAATCCGACTCCCATGCCTTCATAGTCACGACTGTCGCCCTGACTAATCTGGTAGAAACGATCAAAAACTTTTTCCTGTAATTCCGGCGGAATACCTTGACCCTCATCTTGAACTTGTACAGAAGCACCACCACCTCCGGAGGATTTAATAGTAATGTCAACCTTGCCAAACTGAGGACTAAATTTAAAGGCATTGTCCGCCAGATGGACAACTGCCTGAATGAATTCAGCCCGGGGGGCCCGAATTTCTTCGAGAGCTTGGATATCAATGTTTAATTTGATATTTTTCCAGCTATAACGTTGTAGCCTCTTATTGATGGCTGTTACCAAATGGATTTGAGGATCGATAACTTGTCGAAAAGTATTTAAATGATTTTGATCTATATTGGTCAGTGTGATGAAATCTGCTACGAGAGATTCGAGTTTGTCCAAATTTGATAGTGCTAATTTTATGAATTCTATTTGTTGGGCAGGTTCGGTGAATTTCCTAGATATTGCTAATTGCAACGGCATAATGACATTGGTTAGGGGGGTGCGAAATTCGTGGTGGATATTTTGCAGAATTTCACGACGCAAATTTTCTATTTCTTCCGCCGCGCGCTGCCGCATTTGTTCACGACCATGTGCCTGTTCTGTTTCTTTTCTTCGGAAGATGGCTTCAATCCGTGCCAGTAATTCCTCGACCTCAAATGGTTTGGTGATGTAATCATCAGCACCCTGGCGAATCCCATGAATACGGTCTTGAACATCTGCCCGGGCTGAAAGAAAAATAAATGGAATGGTAGCAACCTCGGGATCCTGGCTGAGTAAATTACGAACTTCAAATCCATTCAATTGCGGCATCATCACATCTGATATGATTAAATCTGGATGTTCGCTCCGGATGAGTGTCAGACCATCTTTGCCATTGTTGGTAGAAATAATTTGATAACCATTGCGGCGCAAGACTGCTGATAAACTCTTCAGGAAAGCAGGCTCATCGTCAATGAGGAGGATTGTCTTACTATTTACCATCTATCTTTTCCTCTAGGCCTTGAGTTGAAATGGTTTATGCATCATCAAAATACGTGAAAACAGAGGTCTTCTCAATTGATTATAACAATGTAATAGGATGTTATGTTTTCACGGAAAAAGTGCATAAAAAAATTCTTGATAGTTGATTGTAACTCTTCTAATTTTAACCTGTTTTGGTGACTTCTTTGCGTTTTTGGGAGATGTATTGCTGAACTCGGTGTAAAATACGTTACAATCTTTTTCAAACTGTATGGTTTAATGATGGTTGGGAACCAAATTCTCTGGCTATAACCATAAGTATTGTTACATTCACAATTAAGCAGCCACTAATTTATCAGTAAATTTTGGGAGAATTATGAAGGTATCAAAACTATTTTCCAGTACTGCTTCACGTTATTTTTTATTGGGGGTATTTTTTGGTTTCTTGTTCCCCATTATGGGATTTATCCTAGAAATTTACTCAATGGGGCTGCCATTAATATTTGCTTCAGTGAAAGAAGTCCAAATAGCTCATCCAGTCATGTGGTTGGTGGACCTGGCTCCGGTAATTCTATCCATTTCTTTTGGATTGGCTGGTTGGCGTCAGGATCAAGTAAAAAAATTATCAACTGACCTCGATAAGAGGTTAAAAGATGGTACGGACGAGCTTATTGCTGCTAATCTTCGTCTGGAGCAGGATGTACAGGTTTTGCGTAATATGGAAACTGTCATCGAGCGTGGCAAGAAGGAATGGGAGACGATCTTCGACACCATTTCAGACTTGATTTTTATGGTTGACGCGAATGGGATTGTCCTACGCTGCAATCGCGCTGTTATTGACAAGCTAAACACTAATTTCGCTAATGTAAATGGTAAATTAATTAATGAAGTCATTTTTCCGCGGGATCCACGTTTGGAGTTGAAGCTTGGAGTAATTAATATCCCTTCGGTTGATGGGTATTTTGATCTCTACACTAAATCATTTGAAGTTGTTCGAGGGGTTGAGCTGACGATATATGTTTTTCATGACATTACCGAGTTGGATTTGGCTCGAAAAGAAGCTGAACAGGCGAATCGTGCAAAGAGTGAATTCCTGGCGAATATGAGCCATGAAATCAGGACGCCAATGAATGGGGTAATCGGTATGCTCGAATTGGCGTTGGATACCAAGTTGACAGAGGAACAACGAGATTATCTGAGTGTTTCATTGCAAAGTGCGGAAACACTGCTGGGTTTGATCAATGACATTCTTGATTTCTCAAAGATTGAAGCTCAAAAGCTGGAACTGGAAACGATTGACTTCAGCTTACGAACCCTGGTTGAAGATGTAGGTCAGATGATGGCCAAGCGTGCCCAGGACAAAGGTTTGGAATTAATCTGTCTTATTCACCCAGACCTAGAGACTGGATTGAAGGGTGACCCTGCACGCTTACGGCAAATCCTGGTCAATTTGACTGGCAATGCGATTAAATTTACTCATCATGGCGAAATTGTTATTCGCGCTGAACCAATTGAACAGAATGAGGCTTATGCGACTGTCCAATTTTCGGTTCAGGACACAGGCATTGGTATTCAGAAGGATCGTTTGGCAGCAGTTTTTGACCGGTTCACCCAGGCAGACGGTTCCACAACACGTAAATATGGTGGTACTGGTCTGGGCTTGACCATTAGTAAGCAGCTGGTGGAAGCGATGGGGGGGCAGATTGGCGTTACAAGTGAAACTGGAATTGGAAGTAAATTCTGGTTTTCCTTGAGAATCGAAAAACAGCCACTGAAGTTGGAAGCTTCACAGGCTCTTTTTACACCTGCACAGAGAACGACTGTCCGAGGTTTGAGAGTTTTGGGAATTGATGATAATGACACCAATCGAAAGGTGTTGACGAAAATGGTAGAGGGGTTTGGTGGCCAAATTGAAACAGCCTCCAGCGGTGCCAGGGGTATCGAAGCATTGATCAATGCTCAGCGTGCTGGAGATCCTTTTGAAGTACTATTGCTGGATATGCAAATGCCAGGGATGGATGGCGAGCAGACTGCTCGTGAAATAAAAGGTAATCCATTGATTAGTAATATTGCCATCATTGTATTGACGTCTATGGGACAGCGGGGAGATGCAGCGCGTTTGGAAGATTTGGGCTGTTCAGCTTACCTGTTGAAACCTGTTAAGCAACAGCTGTTGTTCGATACATTAAGGGCTGTTTTGGGAACGAAGGAAGAAGAGCGACCGGTGTTGGTTACCAGGCATATAATTTCCGAACAAGTGCGAAAGGCATCCTACATATTGCTGGCTGAGGATAATCCGGTCAACCAAAAATTAGCGCTCATCCTACTGCAAAAATCAGGGTATTCGGTCGATGCGGTTGAAAACGGTTTACTAGCCTATGAAAAAGTAAAAACCGGAAAATACAGTATAGTTTTAATGGATGTACAAATGCCTGATTTGGATGGTCTTGAAGCTACCAAGAGAATTAGAGCTTGGGAGGCTGCTGGTAATGGGCATATTCCGATCATTGCTATGACAGCCCATGCGCTTAAGGGTGACCGCGATAATTGTATCGAAGCAGGTATGGATGATTACATCACCAAACCATTGGATCCAAAGATTATGTTTTCAGTATTGGAGCGTTGGCTTCAGCCTGTCGAGGAAGAGAAATCGAAAAATGTGGATTCCGATTTGCAGGATTACTCGACATCTACCGCACAAATTGGATTTGTTGGAGAGGAAATGTTTGAAGATGGATTATTTGGCGAAGAGCCAGGTAGTGACAGACCTATAGCTCAAAAAAGCAAGCCAGTTGAAGTATTCAATTTCGAAAATGAAATGCCACTGGATTATGATCTGGCGATCCCTCGTTTTTATAATGATCGTACGTTATTTCTTGATCTGTGTCAGGATTTAATTTCCCATATGCCAGACAGGATGTACAAAATTAAAATGGCCCTGGAAAATAACAATGCTCATGATCTGTTCTTAAATGCACATAATCTTAAGGGTGTTTGTGCAAATTTTTCTGCGGGTCCCGTCACCAAACTTGCAACACAGATCGAAACGCTTGCGAGACAAGAAGATATTTCCAATACTCCAGATCTCGTAAAACAACTTGAGTTCGAAGCTGACAGACTGATCCGGTATTGTACGGCTGAATATGGAGTGAAATAAAACCAATATGACACATATACTCGTTATTGATGATGAAATTGTATATCACACCCTGATTGCTCGCGCTTTCGAAGGTTTTAACTATAAGATAACTAATTCGGACAGCGGGATGAAAGGGCTTTTTCTGGCACGTTCACTTAAACCCGATGTCATCATTTGCGATGTCATGATGCCAGACATGATTGGTTATGAGGTTGTGAGCAGCTTGAGGCGTGACCCCGAATTTGCTCATACTCCGATATTGATGTTAACTGCCCAGTCTGGTTTGCAGGATAAGCTCAAAGCTTTTGAGGCTGGCGCAGACGATCATTTAACTAAACCATTCGAACCGGAAGAGCTGGCGGCTAGAATTAGTGTGTTATTGCGTCGGGCTGAACTTGTGAGAACATCTACCACAACTTTGGCAGCGACCACTGTACGCGAGGATGCTCGAGTAATAGCGGTGCACAGCTTGCGTGGGGGGACGGGTTGCTCCAGCCTGGCAGTCAATCTGGCTCTGGGTTTACAGGGACTTTGGAAGGGATCGACCTGTTTGGTGGATCTAACGATGATGGCAGGCCAGGTAGCGTTGATGTTGAATGCATCGCTCAAACGTACCTGGGCTGATATCGCCAGGTACGATCAGATGGAACTCGATAATGAAGTAATTGACTCTATTCTTTCTCGTCACGACAGTGGCTTGGAGTTCGTAGCCGCACCGACTTTGCCAACGGACGCGGATATGTTAAAAATTGATACCCTGGCTGAAGCGCTGCGCATTCTGAAAAAACGATTCGATTATATTGTTATTGATCTCCCGCACGATTTTCATGAGATGACTTTGCAGGCATTGGACATTGCTGATCAGATTCTCATGGTTGCGACACCTGATATGGCTTCGGTACGAGCAACGGCCGCTGCTTTGGATACCTTCAAGAAGTTGGGGTATCCCAAGGATCAGCTCAGGATGGTGATCAATGCTACTTTTCCTCGACAGGGTTTGCAATATGAAAAAATTGCAACTGCGTTGGGTGTGACCATTTCGATGGTCATTCCATACTCACCAGATTTATTTGTGGAGGCCATCAATGCTGGGAAACCCTTCATCATGACCAAACCTAATGATCCAATTTCTGAGTTGATAGAAGATTATGCTTTTAATCTTAGTAAGCCTGCTCAGAAAAAATCCCGTCCAGATGCTCCCTCTGAAGCCTGGCTTCGGGTATATAAAAGATACAATGAACGTAAGAAATAATCCCTTGGAATAAGCATGCAAAGATTTTCAGCCTCCCCTGATTTTATAAATTCAGGGGAGGCTTTTTATGTTCCAAGGATGAGGTTTTTTCAAAATAGACCAACCATAAGTACTGTTATCAAAAACGTAAACTAACCAGTTACAAAAATAATATACAATTTATTTAATTTATCCTTGAAAGTCTTATCGGTGGAGAAAATTATGAATGCAAAGATCAGGTATTTTTATGATAGTTGGATTGGCAAAGTTTGCCTTTCTTTGTTTATTGCGCTTCAGTTATTATTTGGAATTCCAACACAACCTGTTTTAGCCGGAGATATTGGCGATAAACAAGCTGGCACAATTTCAGACTCCTTACCTTCAGCTTTTGCAATGAATTCAAATATGAACAATTTTGTAAGTTCGCCGAATATATCGAACTCATTATTGGGTAATTGCAGTTTATTTCCAGTCAATAACATCTGGAATGCACGAATCGACAGTCTACCGGTGCATGTCCGCTCGGCTGATTGGGTGACAAGCATTGGTAGGAGTACCGGTTTTCATATGGATTTTGGCTCCGGGACCTGGGCTGGAGGTCCAATTGGCATTCCATATAACATTGTGGGTGCCTCCACTCCAAAGGTATCGGTAAGTTTTTATTATGCTGATGAAAGTGATGTCGGCCCATATCCAATCCCTTCCAGCCCACTGATTGAATTTGGAAGTGACCACCACATTTTGATTGTTGATAGCAGTACGTGTAAGTTGTATGAGATTTATGATGCAAGTTATTCAGGTGGCAGTTGGCATGGAGGTTCTGGAGCAATTTGGGATTTAAATTCCAACCTTTTACGCCCAAATACCTGGACCTCTGCGGACGCTGCGGGATTGCCGATTCTGCCAGGGTTGGTGCGATATGATGAGATTTTGAGTGGAAAAATCAATCATGCTTTACGATTTACCGCTTCGCAAACCAACGGATATATTTGGCCGGCAAGACATTTGACATCCAATGATGCAGCTCCGCAAATACCGCCCATGGGAGCACGTTTCCGTTTGAAATCATCATTCAATATTTCCGGATATTCAACAGAAATGCAGGTTATCTTACAGGCAATGAAATCTTATGGCATTATCCTGGCAGACAATGGTTCGGATTGGTATGTCTCGGGTGCTCCTGATTCACGTTGGAATAATGATATGCTGCATACCCTTGATGCGCTGAGTGGAAATGACTTTGAGGCTGTGGATACATCTCTGATTAAAGTATCGGCTGATTCAGGTGCAGTAAAAGCCCCGGTCGTCACTATTTCCGGTAATGCCGGGGAAGCAGGCGTCTTATTGAAGTACACAGATGGGGTTCTAAAATCGGTTCTTTCAGATATTAATGGTAATTACAGGATAAATGTACCGGCTAATTGGTCTGGGAAAATTATACCTTCCAAAACGGGAGTGATTTCTTTTTATCCTACCAGCCGGTCGTATAGCCTTCTAAAAACTTCACAGACCGGGCAAAATTACAGGCGAAACAGGTTTATGACCTTTTCATCGGTCAGCTCACAAGATGGATATATTCTCGAATTGAGTGAAACAAGCGGAGTTGGTGGATCTTTAAATTCCACATCGACGTTTTTTGTGTTGGGAGACGATAACCTCAATCGTCAATACCGTGCGATACTTTCTTTCAATACCGGCAACTTGCCCGACAATGCAGTTATCGGATCTGCAACTTTACAAATTACTAAACAGTCTGTTACAGCTGAAGACCCATTTATTAAGCACGCCCTGATCGCAATGGATATTCGCAAACCTGTATTTGGCGCAGACGCAGGGTTGGCCTTGGAGGACTTTAAAGCATCGGCGGGATTATTGAATGCGGGATGGGTCAAGTCAGCTGCAGTGGCTGGGGTTTACACAGGGGTATTTGGTGCGGCTGCATTCCCTGTGGTGAACTTGGTTGGAACAACACAAATTCGTTTGCGGTTTGCCGTGGATGATGATAATGATCGGATTACTGATAGACTTTCTTTTTACAGTGGAAACAGTACCAGCACAGCGTTTAGACCAATGCTGCGAATTACGTATCATTTACCTTGATGTATACTCAATAGGGTTATTGAAAAAGCCCCCTGATTTTTTTGTCAGGAGGCTTTTTGTTTATTTTAATAACTTTGCGAATTCATTTAGGGCGTTGTAATAGGGCAGGATGCTGGGAATGAAGTGTTGTTCATTTTTGGCATGAGGACCAATACCTGTCTGACCCCAGACTACGGCTTCCCCACCTGGGGCAAATCGAGCACTGGTACCTGGGAGTTTCCGCCCAATCTTAGGCTCAGAGCCGGATACGTTTTTAACTGCGGCGATCAAGGCCTTGAGTGCCGGGTTGTCCGGACTGCAAGCAACGCCATTTTCCATGACGGAGAAGGATACTTCCAGATCGTTTTCTGAGCAATAAGCATCGATGGCCAGCTTGAGGGCTGAGGTATCGTCCTGGGGGATAGGACGAATTTCGACCCCCAGAATTCCATGTGCAGCAGTGACATTGTAAACGCCAGGGGTTCCCACTTTGATAAAGGGGAATTTTGCCTGGGATTGCCAACCATCTGATGCTTTGAGTGTTAAATGTTTACTAAAAATTTCATTCAAGGCACTGCGAGCAGAGATCAATTTTTCGCTCAGGTCGGCGGCCCCAGCTACACCTGAGTGGCCCTTGGTGCCGTGGGCGATGATGTCAAAGCGCATGACCCCACGGTTTTCAACGCAGATTTCTCCATAGAGTTCAGTGCCCTTTTCGCCAGTCCGTTCACCAGCTATCATAAAGGTAGGCACATAGCCGCTTTCTTCTTTAAGTAATTTAAAGACCTGTGGAGTGCCCCAGGCTTCGGATTCGCCATTCTCTTCGTTGCCGACGAGTAGCAATGAAATATTTGGATAGGGTTTTCCGGCTGCCAGGGCATCTTTCATCCAAACCATATAGGTGGCGACGACAGTTTTCATATCGGCAGATCCACGACCACGCAAGTAATCACCTTCAATGCTAGGGATAAACTGACTGTCATCGGGTTCTGGCTCAACCACATCGAAGTGACCAGTTAATAGAACATTGGCAGGTTTAACAGGATGTTCACTTGCAGCCCGACCAAATTGAGGGAAAGTTGCCAAAACTGCGGGGTATTTTCCGTCGAAGTAGCGGACTTCCAGCCCGTGATTTTTGAGGTAATCGTGGATGAATGTGCCAGCTCGGTGCACTTCATCGAATCTTTCATCGGGGCAGGCTGTAACGGAAGGGAAGCGGATGAGGTGTTGGGCTAAATCGACGATTTCGGCGGTTTTATTAGAGTAGTTGGTTTCGATAACAGTTTCAATGACAGGGCGGAAGCGGATGGGCAGCTCGGGGTGGGCACGCGCTTCTTCGCGAGCGTGCGCCAGTACTTCGCTGATCTTGTATTCTTCGGTGCCAAGTAAACCAATTTTATTGGCAATTTTTTCCACGTCTGTACGGACTTGCTGCTCACGTTCCTCGGCCAGTTCACGCATTACACTGGGAGTGACTTCGTCATTAGCGCCTAATTCCATCTGCAGACGTGCACGGAGCTTTTCTGCTGTGTTGGGACCACCTGCGGCCATTTCGACCAATGGGGTGAGATCCTCCCACATGCCTAGCGCTTCAGCCAACGGGCGCAGTTCATTCAATGTCCATTTAAGGAAAGCACGCATGCCGATTGGTTTGCCGGTCAATGGGTTTTCAATTTCTGCACGCAGACCATGACGAGCTGCGATTTGTTCATTGGCTCGGGCGCGAGTGATGTCTTCGTGATCGTAACGGAAGGCGCGCGCAAATTTTTCATCAGCGTAGAAGCGGATGAGCAGCAGATGTTTGAATGTCATGTTGGCAACATCAATATCCAGCGGATGACCGCCATCATCGGTGCGGATTTCAACGCGACCCATGGGTAGGTTGATGCGTGCCAGCAGGTTTTGTTTTTCGATCTGGCGTGCCATTTCTTCTTCGGGAGTGGTCTCTCCGATGGAATATAAACCGCGGGTGTAGAGATCCTTTAACTGGTCGCCGGTGGTGGAGATCAGGCGCTCAACTGGTTCTGCAAAGGAACGGGCACGCACAGGTGTCCAGTTATTGTTACCGAAGCGAACACCGCGATTGACCAAGTCGTAGGATACGGCTTTGTAATCTTTATATGAGCGATACAGGTCAGGCAAGTCGATTTCGGGTGGGTTGGGGAATGTCAGGTTGCGGACAGAGTCGTTTTCGGTCAGGACAACGACTGCGCGCCCAGCACGGACCTGAGCCTGGAGTGGGGTGGACGCGGAGGTGGCTATGAAGAGTGGGGTGAAGGCTCTCAGAAGACGGGCGGCCGTTATGTAAAATTCGGACTTGTACTGGTCCAGGTGACGTGAGGCGCGGTCTGCAGCTGGCAGGTGCATAAAATCCCATGTAAAGAGTGGATCTGGTAGGGATAAATTGACATGGATGCCCGCTGTGGCCAGTGTTGTGCCGTACAGATCTACGCAGCGTTCCAGGTAGCGGCGTTTGGCGATACCCCAGTTTCCTGGAATGGAATCGTGATTGATCTGGGTTAGGAATAGCAGATTGCCATGCCAGTAAAACAGGCGTTCTCCAAATTTATCCCCGGCTCGTGAGAGTGCGTTGGCAAGAACAGCTTCCATCAGGCGGGCTTCAAAAATGGCACCGCGAGGTGTATTGTAGGGGCGGGTCGCAAACTCAACCATCCAATGAAATACTTCCAGTTGGGAGAAGTTGGCCAGCCAGGACGGCAGGCATTCGGCACGCAGATAGTCTACAAAGGATTGGCGCGCAGGACCTGATCCGACTGTCAGTAGCGGTCTGAACTGTTCATCAAGCAGGTTCCATTCGAGTTCGAGACCGTTAAGTCCGCCTTCAGGTTTTTCTTTGCTACCGGATTCTAACGCGAGTTTATATTTTTCTGCGAATTGGTTAGGGTCAAATGACATTATATCTCTCTAGGGTAAGGTGTGAATAGTTAACTTTTTAAGGAATTCAGACCATCAACCAGGCGGGCAAAAGCACCTGTTGTCCGTTCGACCGGTGTTGCATAAGAGAATCGGATCCAATCATTACCAAAAGGAGAAAAGAAGGCACCCGGGACAATGGCTACACCGAAGTTTTCGGCCAGGTACTGTCCGAGCGGTTCACCATCTGCCCAACCGCGAGCTTTGATATATTCGGCTACATTGATAAAGGTGTAATAACCTTTACCAATGATGTGCTCGAAGCCATGTTGTTCGAGAAGTGGTTTGATTGCCTTTCGGCTGGCATTAGTGGGCTCCACAATAGTTTTGGAAGCTTCAGAATAGCCTATTTCGTAGGCGGCCATGGCTACGGCCAGTGAATAGAAGGTTGGCATGACTGTATGCGAGGCACGCGCAACGGTGAACTTGACAACATCCTCACTGGCGATGAGGTGGCAGTTGCGAATGTTGGATCCACCCAGGGATTTTGTGATGCCATCCAGGAACATTAATTGTTTACGTTCCTCCGGTGTGAAATAACTCAGGAAGGAATTTAAATCCATCGGTTGTTCATCGGTGACGTAATGATACATCCAGTCAAAGAGCACGAAGGGTATACCAGCTTCGAGAGCAGCCTTGGCAAGGGCCACCTGGCGATCAACAGGGGTGGTTAACCCGGTTGGATTATCCGGGTTGGTGATGACCAGGCCAGCGACTTTACGGCCAGTTTTTCCTGCAAACTCCACGCTGGCACGGATGCCATCTTCAGAATAAGCCCAGCCATTGGCTGGATCGCCAGGTGACCACATGACGTTTGCCCCGATCCCATAAGGCCCCCAGTTATAGGAAATCCAGGGAACGCGTGAGACTGCGATGACATCACCTTCACGTCCAGTTCCGAGGTTGAGCATGGCCTGATATGCTTTGATCAGCCCGTCGCGACCACCACATGTACCTAATACGTTGGCGGGACCAAAACCGAGAGAGGGATCGAGGTGCCAGTATTTTTCGATTACAGATTTGCGGTAGGCATCGGTTCCGAAGGGCATGTCATAAGCCGTTCCGTGCTCAATTTGCATCTGTGTGGCGCGTTCCAAAATAGCGCGGGGAACACCCGGCAAGGATGCGCCACCGTCACCCTGAGATGCGTCAAAGACTGGTGATCCAGGATTTTTTTCCTGATATACCTTGAGCGATTTATTGATTAGAAACATGCGTGAAGGGGGAATTGGCTGCATATCCTTCAGGTAGGAATTGACAGGTACAAGATTTTTATCCTGTACGGCATAGACTGGGGTGGTATTTGAAACACTCATAATTTCTCTCCTTTTTGAATGAGCCATATTTTGCTCTGATTGGGCGATGACATTTAAGAAAAACGCCCCGAAATGCTCGGGGCGTTGGTTTTGCTAGGCTCTGCCTTTTTTCCGTCTGCTAGACGGTAAGACTGTTCCTACATACCAACGTCCCGCAATCGTACGAGTGCGGGTAGTAGTATCAGTCGAATTAGTGCGATTGTGTAGATGAGTAGTTGCCATAATATTTTCGCAAGCATACCACCGTGAACACTGATCGTCAAGCAATTGAAGGGTAATATTTTGAGGAAGCATATCAACTTGTTGGGTAAAGTAATAAAATGATCAGGGTTTAAGCGCCATGGCGGCGATGTAATGTTGGATAAAGTTAGTGTCAGTATCCAGGTCGATCTGTTCTGAACGGGCAGCGAGCGATTCTCCCAAGGCAAAGCCTTCATCGCTGAGGAACATGGCTGCTCCAAACCCTGCTCCGTTGGCTATCATCTCAACATTGGCATGATCCACGGGTGGTAATAGACCCAATCCAAGTGCAGAGTCGATATCGATCTGGCCACCGAAGGAACCAGTTAGAATGACTCTCTTCATATCTGACGGGGTCAGGTTGAGCTTTTCCATCAAGATATCGATGGCTGCGCGAATTGCACCCTTTGCTTTTTGTAATTCACGTATATCCCATTGAGTCAGGCTGAGCTTGTGCCCGGACTTGAATGAAATTCTCCGGCTGGAGGTGAGATCGATGTTAATCTGATCGCCGAAGATGCCGGACGAATTGGCAATTCGACCACTTTCCTGGATAACATCTGCTTTACGCAGCTCGTGGATCAGGCTCAGTAAGCCCGAGCCAGTTAGCCCAATGGGAGATTTGTCAGCGATGGTCTCCAGAACCAGTTTATTATTTTCAGTGCGTACCCGAGTTACCGCACCATCTACTGCACGGGATCCACAAGAGATATTTACACCTTCGAAGGCAGGTCCGGCTGCGGTGGATGCGGTAAGGATACGTTTACCATCGGTGACTAGAACTTCGCCATTAGTACCAAGGTCGATGGCGGCCATGGGAGTAGGGGCTTTATCAAAGCCAAAGTATGCCAGGCAGGCCAAGGCGTCTGACCCAACAAAACCACCGATCAATGGGGGTAAGGAAACCTGAACCCCTTCAGGGAAAATACCATCCATCAGGTAAGTTGCATCAAGAATAGATTCACTGGCATGAGGTTCAAAGGGCATAACAGCTAGTTTTTCTATTGGCAAGCGTGCCAGCAGGTGGTGCATGGCGACGTTACAAACTATAGTTACTCGTTTTATGCGACCGCGAACCCGGGTAGAGAGTTTTAACGAGTCCACGGCTTGATTTATCGACGCGAGGGCCAGTCGATGTAGACGTTCCCGGCTTTCTGGACTGGTCAGGGCAGCATTTAAACGTGAGATGACATCTGCGCCATAGACACTTTGCTGGTTCAGGCTGGCAGCACCAGCGCAAACTTCACCATCGTCCAGTATGGTTAAAAAGGCTGCAGCAGTGGTTGAGCCAAGGTCGATGGCCAGGCCAAGCGGGGCTTCGGTTTGTTTGAAGCGAGTGCTGCTGCGGAAATTCTTGTTTGAATAGACTACGATTGGGGAAAGTACCACTCTTGCATCCGTTTCTATTCGTGCACAGCAGGCAAGACGGTTGTCCAGTGCCAACTCTCCCGGAGTGAGGTGCTTTCTTTCAACAGCATCGGGTTGAGCTACACCGGTTTCTACCAAAACTTTACATTTACCGCAAGTTCCGCGCCCGGCACAGGGTTGTTCGAGCGGCAGCCCGGTCTTGGCTACGGCTTCACCGATCAGCATGCCGGCAGGTACTTCGATGATTTTTGTTTCGTTCCCATAAATAACAGTCAGTTCAGGCATATATTCTTGGATGTCCTGTTGAGTGAGAGAAATGTTTGGATTGAGTAAAATTAATGCCTATGGGGGAACTATTAATAGTGTAATTTAATTAATACCCTCGGATAAAATGGGATTGTTGCAAAATTTCACCAGGAGGGATTAAAATAAAATCATCGGTTAGATTTTTGATATTAAACGCAATTTCGATCAGAGTTTGAAGATAATCGTCTTTCCCGATCAATTCTTCATAGCGCATGCCCCAGCGGGTGCAAAATTCGGCCACCTGCAGGGCTTTTTCGCGGTAAGCTTCCAGTTCCATAGGATTTCGGGCAACCATTACCAGGCGTTTGTAATTGTGATATTGGTAATCCATCAGCCAGGTAGCTTTTTCAGTTCCGTATTTTTCTTCCAGTGCAAGACTTTCTTGAAGTGGGTTGGTACCGGACTCAAGCCAACCTTTGGAAAGGTAATAAGTGCCGGGGTCAGAATTGATTTGCTGATAGTAAGCCTGATAGGAACCGAGCAAAATTGCGATGCAATCATCGGTGCGTGGGATGAGCAGGTAATGCTTCCCGGCGTTAATATTGTTCAAGCCATTTCCACAAAGACCATACCCAAGCATGATCAAACTGGGTTGGTCGATATTATCCAAAGTGGTTTGAATGGTTTGACGAAGTTTTTTCGGGACAGCATGCAAGCCGTAATCAAAAAAAGTAATATCCCTACCTGTATCAATTTGGGCAGGTAGGAATTTTTCCAGCCAATGTTGAAAGATCTGGCAAGCCAGAATGACAACTGGACGGTTTTGTACTATTGGCTCGTTCATGCGGCAGCTTTATCTTTTTCACGTTTGCGGAAGGCTTTAATCCAACGCATACCGTATTCATCTCGTCCCATGGATAGGTCAGCCGCAAGGACGGCGGTATTGACCTCCAACAGGAGTGGATTCGTAATTGGGCAAGTCAGCCCGGCATGGATGGCCATGGCAAGATAAGTGGCATTGATCAATTTGCGATCTGGCATGCCAAATGAAATATTGCTAGCGCCCATTGAGATATTGACACCAAATTCCTTGACCACCAGGGCGATAGTATCCAGGGCGATCCGACCGGCGTTGCTATCGGCACTCATAGCCATGGCAAGGGGGTCGATGATTATATCTTCGATTGGAATACCAGCTTTTACTGCTCGTTCGATTATGGCTGCAGCTACAGCCAGGCGGGCTTCAGCAGTCTTTGGAATGCCATTATCGTCCATGCATAATCCAATAACCGCAGCGCCATATTCTTTTGCCAATGGCAAAACAACCGAAAGCGAGCGTTCTTCGCCATTTACCGAGTTGATCAGGGCTTTGCCAGCGTAGATGGAGAGTGCGGCTGCTAATGATAGAGGGTTGGCGGTATCAAAGCAAAGCGGTACGTCCACAACTTCTTGAACATTTTTAATGATCTGTTGAATCAAAGCGGGTTCGTCGGCACCGGGAACACCAGCATTAATATCCAACACAGCCGCCCCGGCAGCCACCTGATCCAATGCATCTTTTCGGACGATATCGAAATTTCCAATCTGCAGGGCTTCAAGCACAGCTTTGCGACCAGTGGGGTTGATGCGTTCTCCAATGATGACAGTGGGCATATCACGGTGGATTTTTACGGTCTTGTTTTTTGATTTCAGCAGGGTGGTCAGGTTTTCGGTCATAGAGCCTCTCTTGAAAAATGTGAAAAATTCAGAATACGCCAGGTATTAGAGCTTTTCGCTTTCACGTAATTCGGCAGCGCTTAAAATGGCGTTTATTTGTTCAGAAGCACTTTCTGGAAGTGGGCCGGGAAGGTGCGTTGAAAGTATTTTGTTTAGTTTTTCCAACAAGATTTGTTCTGTATTTTTACTGCCTTTTTTCTGCCAAATATTATAGGCATTGCGATCAAGGATCGAAGGAACCCAAGCTTCGGTACGACAGACGGCTGCTGAGCGAGGCTCGGAAATGAAATTGCCATCCGATCCAACTTTTTCCAGCAGGTCAAGCATAATAGTTTCCGAGTTTACCTGAATGCCGCGCATGATGCGTGCAACCATACTGACCAGTTCATCCGTCAGGATTAGATAAGTAAGAGAACCGATATCTGCGCAGTCTAAAAAACCAACATCGTGAACCAGAGAGGCCCCACTCAAGGCAGACATCAGTACCTGGACGGCTGCTTCTGCGCCAGCCTGAGCATCTACCGATTTGCTTTCAGATGCTCCAGCTGTTCCCATAAAAGGAAGACCCAGATAGCGAGCCACATCGACTGCTGCTGCGCTGTGGAGGCTCATTTCAGGTGAGCCATAAGCAGGACGGGCTGTGCGCAGGTCCATCATGGATGGCACGCCTCCAATTACCATGGGCGTGCCGCGTTTTGTTAATTGGACTATGGTTAATGCAGCCAGGGTGCTCGCCAAATGCATAACCAGGGCACTTGCACCACTGAATGGGGATTCTAATCCAACAGTAGGTCCACCCAGGCAGATGACCGGTACATCGTGTTTGGCTGCCCACATCATGTTTGCGACCGGGCCCATTGCCAATCGCAATGGGGATTCATATGTCGTGAAATAGGCAAAAATTGGCTTGCGATGTAATCTTGTTTCGCTGCCAGAAACCGCCACCGCCATTTTGTAAATATCTTCCAGAGTATTTGGAGTATTAGCCCAGGCTATAAGTGGCTTGGTGGAGTTGGCGAGCATTTCTGCGAATTCATAGACAGGCGAAAGCACGGGGAGAACATCATCGAACATGCTTAAGCCCATGACGTAATCCATATTTGGGAGGGCATCACAAATTAGGGCTGTTTTTCCAGCGTCGCCGCGCAACGCTCTTCGACGCTCTTGAGTCTGGGGATCGATGAAGTAAGTGCAACTTGGACCAGGACCGAAGTGGACGCGATCCGGAGCGATACGCATTTCGTGTTGATTGTCACGTCCCCAAATGGTAAAAGTGCGGGGTGTGCAAGCGATTGCATCTTGAATGATGTGCGCAGGAATTCGAACCTGGTCATCTTCCACGTCTGCGCCGGCATTTGCCAGCAAGCTTTTGGCCTCCTCGTTTTGGATGCGAACCCCAATCCGTTTAAGACATTCAAGTGCAGCCAGAAAAATTTCATTGCACTGGTTTTCAGACAGTACATGAAATTGTGGGGATTGGTGACTCGAATTATTGGCAAGGATCATTGGTTTACTCCAAGTTTCTGGCGGTTTTCTATTATATTCCAAACATGCCCAAAATAATCACTATGAACAATCACAGAATAGGGATAACTCAGAAAGGTATTCTGGCTGAAAATAAAAATTTCGAAGATATGCAACAAAGTACGGGCGGCTGTGAGCCCGATTCGTATTCAAAGGCGATAGTGTCGATTATGATTAGAGCTTGGAGAGTGCCTGGTCGATATCAGCGATGATGTCATTGGCATTTTCAAGTCCGATTGAGAGACGAATAAGACCATCGTCAATTCCGGCTTTATCCCGTTCTGCCTGGGTCATGTGTTCGTGTGTGATGGAGCGTGGGTGCATACAGATTGAACGACTTGTGCCAAATGTGACGGCATGAATCACAAGTTTGAACGAATCCATTACTGTTCGAGCGCTGGGAATTCCACCTTTGACCACAAATGAAAGCATACCACCGCCGGATTTCATTTGTTTTTGAGCAAGAGCATATTGAGCATGGGTTTTTAACCCAGGGTAATTTACCAGGCTGACTTTGGGGTGTGAGGCCAGGTACTCGGCGACTTTCTGGGTATTGGAACTATGTTTTTCCATACGCAGTGAAAGCGTTTCCAGATATTGCAGGGTTAGCCAAGAGTCAAAAGGCTGCATGATCGCGCCGACAAACTCAGTGGTGTTCCAACGTATATCTTCTGTAAGTTCTTCGGGACCCACAATCGCGCCACCAAGAACGGTAGCGTTACCTGCCAGAAATTTAGTAATACTGAGTAGAACTATGTCTGCACCAAAATCCATTGGGCGTTGAATTGCCGCTGTAGCCGTGGTGTTATCTACCATCAAAGGGACCTTGTGTGCATGAGCCACGTCTGCGACTGCCTGGATATCAGTCACGAAGAGAGCCGGATTACTGGGGGTTTCGACCCAGACCATACGGGTTTTTTCGTCAATCTCTTTATCCCAAGAGCGGGGATCTGAAGGGTCTTCGACAAAACGGAAGTTGACGTTACAACGTTCAGGGAAGATGGATGCAGCCTGTTTATAGCCTTCACCAAAAATATTTAAACTGGTAACGATGTTATCGCCTGGACGGGCGATGGTAAATATTAGATTAAAGAGTGCCTGTGAGCCAGAACCGGCGGTTACAGCAGCCTGACCTCCCTCAAGAGCAGCCAGCCGTTGTTCCAGGATATCGGCTGTGGGTGTTTTTGTCCGACCATAAACGGGGTAGGGAATTTCATCAAAATTCTTGTATGGATAGGTCATGGACGGAACGATGGGTGGTACGAAAGCTCGAAAACGCTCCAGATCTTCGCTTGGGCGGAAACCAGCATGAAGTGAACGGGTTTCAAAGCCAAGTGCATCATTGACGGTGGTAGGTCGTTTGAAATCAGTATCAAACTTCCATGGATCACGGATGAAAAATTGTTTTTTTTCAGACATAGCGAAGAAAACCTCCAAAAGAATTGCGAAGTAAGATTAGATTGCAGATTGAGCCAGAGCCTCTGGAGCAAGATGGCAGTAGATTAGATGCCCTGTTCCCATATCTCGTTTTGGAGGTTCCTCTTGTTCACAGATCGATCCAATTTTGAATGGACAACGGGTATTAAATCTGCAACCAGATGGCGGATTGACCGCGCTGGGTACTCGTCCGCTTAACCTAACTTTGGAAGGTATTGCGTCGGGGTCCGGGCGTGGAACTGCTGCCAACAGGGCTGTGGTATATGGGTGATTGGGTGCACGATAGATCGTTTCAGAAGGGCCAATTTCTACAATGCGACCCAGGTACATAACAGCAACATCGTCTGAGAAAAAACGAACCGAGCTTAAATCATGCGATATCAGGATGATGCTGGTATTGTGGGAATTCTGAATTTCCAACAATAAGTTGAGAACTGCTGCCTGGACTGAAACATCCAAAGCAGAAACTGGTTCATCGCAGACCAGCATGGCTGGATTGGTGGATATGGCCCGGGCTATACCCACGCGTTGTTTTTCGCCACCACTCAGTTGTCGGGGCAGGCGGTCATAGTAACTTTCATCCAGCTTGACCGCACGAAGCAACCGCTCAACTTCCGGACGGATTTGTTCCGGGCTGACTGTGCCAAAACGCCGCAGAGAGAAGGCGATCTGATCACCAACGCTAAAGGAAGGATTTAGAACCCCATTAGGGTCCTGGAAAACCATCTGAAGTTCCCGGATTGAGTCGATACTGCGTTTATTAACAGTCCTGGAAATATCGAGATTTAGGAATTCGATTTTACCGTCGAATACCGGTTCCAATCCAACAATAGCCTTGGCAATTGTGCTCTTGCCGCAGCCGGATTCGCCGACTATACCCAGTGTACGCCCACGCTTGACAGTAAAACTGACATCATCCGAGGCATGCACATATTGGCGTTTTTCCAGGCCGAATAGGCCAGCAATTGTTTTATAGGCCACAGGATAATAGACTTTTGTATTTTTGACCTTTAAAACATATTGCTCGGATGGTTCAGGGCGCGGCATGGGGGTTGGATCATTATATACTTCGGATGCTGTCCACAGGTCCTTGACTGCTTCCCAGTCATTCGTGCGGCGCAGGCAGCGTACATGATGTCCAGGTTCAATTTCGATCAAGGCCGGGTGCTGGATGGTGCATCCCGTGCGCGCCTGATAACAACGCGGTGAAAAAATGCAGCCATCCGGTAGATTGCTTGGTGATGGTACCCGACCTGGGATGGGATGCAATGTACGGGTGCCTTTTGGGGCATCCACGTCGGGTAGGCAGCGCATCAAACCCATCGTGTAGGGATGCATAGGGTTGTGGAAAATGCTCTCGGTGGTTGCTAACTCTACAATTTCACCCGCATACATCACTGCGACTTTGTGAGATACACGTGCCACGACTCCCAGGTTGTGACTGATATAAAGAGCAGAGGCGTTATATTTTTGCTGTAATTCTGACACCAGGTCGAGTATCGCGGCTTCAACCGTTACGTCCAAAGCCGTGGTTGGTTCATCCATTATCAGAAGAGAAGGATTATTCAGCAGAGCCATGGCGATCAGAACGCGCTGTTGTTGACCACCAGATAGTTGATGTGAATAGCGCCGCAGAACGCCCTCAGCATCCGGCATATAGACTTTTTTCAGTGCTTCCAGTGATTCGGCAATCGCATCTTTTTTATTGTAGCCACGGTGCGCAATCAGACTTTCCACCATTTGATCCTGGATCTGCATGGATGGATTGAGGGCAGACATAGGTTCCTGATATACCATGGAGATATCTGCACCGCGTAATTTGCGAAGTTCATCCTCTGAGCGTCCGCGCAGCTGTTGCCCTTTGAAAAGGATATCACCATGCGTGACTCGTCCGTTTGGCCCTAAAAAATTTACCATTGAAAAGGCAACCGTGCTTTTCCCACAGCCAGATTCGCCAACAAGCCCCAGGTTTTCACCCTGTAAAATGTCAAAAGATACATCACGTACAGCCTCAACATCACGGTGTCGTGTTTTGTAGGTTACAGCCAGGTTTTTAACAGAGAGAATTGGCGCAGTTTGATTCATATGGCAGCATGTCCGTTAATCTTTCAGGAGGAGAGCCGGTTATTGATAACGCATACTTTCTTCACGAACACCATCAGCAAACAAATTTAATCCAATCACGAGTGTAACAATTGCCAGTGTGGCGGATAGGACGGGCCAGAAATTGGTCGTCATATGGCTGTGACCTTCCTGTACCATGCCACCCCAGTCTGGGGTGGGTGGTGGGAGTCCCAGACCCAGAAAGCCAAGTGTACCGATATAAAACGCTGCATAGCCAATGCGGAGCAGAAAATCAACTATCAATGGACCGCGGCAATTGGGAAGGATTTCACGCAGCATGATTATAAAGTCGTTGTCGCCGCGTAATTTGGCAGCAGAGACATACTCACGGGTGCGTATATCCATTGTGAGAGCGCGTACCAACCGGGCAATACCGGGTGCGCCGCCGATCGCGATGGCGATCACTACATTGAAGGATGAGGGCCCCAATGCAGAAATGATGATCATATACAACAGGATGGTTGGGAAAGCCATCAGTGCATCCAAAATACGCATGACCACTTCATCAACCCAGCCACCATAATAACCAGCGGGTAACCCCATCACCAGGCCGAGTAGAAACGCTACAAAAACAGATAACGGTCCGAGAGAAAGTATGGTCCGCGCGCCATAAGCTACTCTAGACCAGACATCACGCCCCATATTATCCGTACCCAGAAAATGTGAAATGGATGGAGACTGGTTGATATTTTTGTAGTCCTGTTCAAGGGGTGTGTAAGTTGTGATCAGGGGGGCAGCGATGGCGATCAATATCCAACTGATCACAAGGATCAAACCAATCAATGCGGTTGGTGATGAGCCAATTAATTGGGCGAATCCTTTCATGCCATTTCGGAAATCTGCGGCTGCTACTCGTAATCCGGCAGGAATTCCAGAATTTCCTGGCGGTGTATCTAGTTTATCCTGGGCTGGGTCTTCTGATGATGCCATCTGGAATGCTCCTAGGAATAACGGATGCGAGGGTTAATAAGTGAGTAAACCAAGTCAGCAATCAGCTGGGTACCAACGGCTAATAAAATTAAGATCATTGCACCGGCTTCAATGGAGTACACATCTTTATAAAGTGCTGCATTCAGGATGAAATTTCCCAACCCTGGAAAGCCGAAGACAGATTCAACCACGACAAGCCCACCGACAAACCAATTGATATGCAGCATGATGACTGTAATTGGTGCCATCATTGCATTTCTAAGCACATGCCTGAAGACCACCTGGCGATATGAGAGCCCTTTTAAAATGGCAGTGCGCACATATGCGCTGTTCATTACTTCCACAACACTGGAACGGGTGATGCGCAAAACATAACCAATTTCCACCAGGCTGGCGGTCAGGACTGGTAGAACCAGCATGCGCGGATCTTTTAAAATAGCATTTTCCGAGACGAAAACCGCAGCTCCAGGCAAAACTTTGAGCCAGATTGCAAAAATCATTATCAGTAGAATGCCCGTGGCAAAGTCAGGAGAACCGGCTGTAACAAGACCGCTGATGGATATGACCCGATCAATCAGTTTGCCTTCGTTTAATCCGGCAATCAGACCCAGGATGACGGCGGTGGGGATGGAAACAAGAATTGCGAGTGTAGCAAGAATAACCGAGTTGAGAATTCTCCGACCGATGACATCTGAAACGGGAGCTTTGTAGCGCAGAGACATACCTGCTTCCCCGCGGGTCAAGCCCTTATTCAAGGGTATGTATTCGACTGGAGCACCAACTTTTTCGGTCCAACCTGAATAATTTAGTTCATATTCGATGCCACTTGCGCCTTTGACCCATTTAGCAGCACGATTTCCAGTATCAACCCCCCAGAAATAAATAGTCCCACTGGAATCCGTTTTCCAGGCATCATCATCTAATGAGGATTTAGTTGTGCCATCCAAGAGGCGGGTGATTTTGTATAACTTGCCATCAATTACATCCCATTGGACCAGTGCACCATTGGATTCGACAGCCCACCACTGTTGCGATTTTTTTACCAATCCTTGCTGGGAGATTGTTTCAGTTAGCTGCATGCCAATTTGTGGGGAAGCCTGCCAGTCCGAGCCAAATAACCAGGAAATATATCGAATTACAACCGGACGAGTGAGTCCAAGCTGTTTGGCCATGGATTGCTCTTGTTCAGGCGTGGCATAGGCCCCAAGAATGTTGCGGGCAACATTACCTGGGGCAATTTCAACGATGGCAAAAACCAGAATGGAAACGATCACCATTGTTAATAACATGGTCATCAACCGCCGGACTATATATCTCGCCATTGTTTTTCCTTCATTCCATCAGTCCTGGAAATGTATTGCTTCCAGGACTGATGAATATAAGCTGTAGGATGATGGGTTAGCCTTGTTGATTGATCCAGGCTTGTTCTCGTTCAACGATTGCGTGAATAGCTTTTTGAGTATCTTCTGGCAGGGGTTGAACCTTGTGTTTTGCCAGTATATCATCAACCATCCTGGATGCACGCGCTTCCATGGTTAGCCCACCGCGTTTTTGCCAGACGGAGTATGGGTTTTTGTCTATCAGTTTTGAGTAAAATGGTTCTTTGTAATGGCGAACAGTGTGATCATGTCCGAGATAGGTGCCTGTAGGTCCAAGTTCTTCGATGACATCCAGTGCCAGGGTCTCGTCATTAACTACAACACCAGTAGTGGAAGCACGCAGGAAACCCAGGATTTCATTGCATATAGCGATCATCTGCATACTGCCCTGCAACCCTGCGTCCATAAAACCGACATCGTGGACAATATTTGCACCGTGTAGAAGTGAGGTCATCAAGCTCAGGGTTGCTTCGAATCCAGATTGTTGATCGAGTACTTTTGAATCTGTGGATCCACCCAGACCAAAAACGGGCAAATCGTAATGCTTCCCCATTGAAGTGGGCACGCCTTGTTCATCGGCAAGCACGTAATTCCCCACCATTGTTTGTAAATTATAAGGGCCACCATTCCAGCCTGGAACGGCAATGGGTGTACCTGGGCGCACGAGTTGAGAGAGAACGACACCCAGCAGAATTCCTGCATTCATAGAGGCCATGCAGCCGGCAGTAGTTGCCGGTGAATTGACACCGCCTGCATTTAGTGGAATATACAAAAGTGGCAAACCTTTTTCAGCCAGGAACATGCACTTTTGCAGGGCTTCAGCGTTGGCTATCAAGCCGGATGTGACGTTAATATAGCAGGTAGCAAAAGGCTTCTTTTGAAAGGCTTCTGCACTACCAGCTACGGCTTCGCACATGTCGATGGCGGCAACGCAACCTTCGAAATCGGGGGTAACGAATACAATCGGTTTTGTGGTGGTATTTAGCATGACTTCCATCTGATAGCGATCGTAAATACGTTGATCGACATCCTCTGGTAGGAATGCAGACATGACAAAATCAATTTCGGGAAGAGCATCCATCAGAGTTGAGGCTTCTCTGACATCTTTGAGTGTTGGCCGTCGGCGTTCACCCGTTCGATGATCCAGAATATTCAAACAATCTGAACCGCCCCCGTAATAAGTATTATATTTGCCCGCACGCATGGCAACCTTCCCATTACGGTTGTAGAGGGTAATGCTTGTTGGAGCAGTCGCCAGGGCTTGGGTAACCATGAATTCTGGGATACGGACACGGATTCCATCTGCTTGCGCCCCGCCTTTGACCAGGATACCCAGAGCTTTTTCATCGTGCACATTAATACCAATGCGCGCAAGAATTTCCAGGCTGGCCATGTGGATCTTTTCACATTCCTGTGGCCCAAGACGGGAATAATGGGCGCTGGTCATGCTGGTACCATGAGTTTGGATCATTGTCTTGCCTCTTTATTCTATGAAATTTACCAATCGACTAGAATCAGTGATTTTGATTGGGTTGAAGGTTGAAGGTTGAAGGTCTTGTTTTGGATGATTTGACTTCCACGCTGCGCCGTTTTTCTGGGAGGCGCAGCGTGGAAGGATTATTAATCTTCAGTTACCAGGTTTGAGGATGGATCCTGGATGTCTGATTATGCATCTTTCCATGTTTCGTAGAAGATGGCGTATTCATCGGGAGTAGGTTCAACGTTGTGAACCTTCTTGTTGTAAATTTTCCAGACACTCATAAAGAAGGGCAGGCAGATGGATCCACGGTCTTTTTGGATTTGTTCCAGTTTGCCAACCAGTTCACGGCGTTTGGCAACATCCAGGGTTCCGACAGCCTGGGTCAGGATGTCACTGAATTCCTGATCCACCCAACCGGATTCATTCCATGCACCCGGCTGGCCTTTTTCATCTGCAGTGTAAGCAACTGCGAGAGTCATGGGGGCCAAGGTTCGATGTGACCACCAGGTGATGCCCATATTACAGGTAGTCCAGATATCCCAGTACTGTGAAGCTGGCATGGGTTTGAGGGTAATTTCGAAACCACCAGCAGCGGCATCTTCTTTGAGCGCTTGGGCATATGCCATTGATTCTGGCCAGTCACTGGCGACAGATAACTCGACCTTGACTGGTTCGGTCAAACCAGCAGCCTTGATGAGCTCCTTGGATTTGGCAGTATCGAAGGGGAAGGGCGCAATGTCAACATATTCAGGGTTGGCCTGACCAACATGGCTGTCATTACCGATCGTACCCTGCCCTTGAAGTGCAAGTGCCAGGATTTTTTCCCGATTTTGGCAATGTTTCAGCGCTTGACGAACTTCGTTTTTGGTCCACGGTTCCTGGTCGACACGTAGTCGCAGGACACGGGTGGCGGTTGTGGGTGTGGCAACGATGGTAGTGTTGGCGTCATCTTTGAGGGCTTGCCAGATGGCCACATTGGGTTCGATAATGGTATCCACCTGTCCACTCTGGTAGGCGGAAAGGTCGGCTGAGCGATCTTCGCCTAATTGAACCATGACGATTTCATTGAGGTAGGGTAGTGGCTTGCCATCTTCGCCATTGCGCCAGTAATCAGTACGGGCTTTCAGACGGCAGCGTTCGCCGACGACATATTCTTCCATTGTGAATGCGCCGGTACCAATAGGTTCCTTGGTCAGATCGCCACCAAAGGTAGCTGGGACAATTCCGGCAGCATACTGGGCGAGATGCTCGGGAATGAAAATGGATGCAGATTTGAGGTGCAGGGTGACTGTGTAGTCATCAGTTTTTTCCACACCAGAGTAGTCCATGTAGCTCATGGCACCGAACATCGAAGATTTAACCGACTCTGTCAGCCATTGTTTGAAGTTGAACATTACATCATCGGCATTGAGTTCCTTGCCGTTGTTGAATTTGACACCTTTGCGAATGTTCAGCGTCCAGGTTTTAAGATCATCACTGGCTTTCCAGCTTTCCAGCAGGTATGGGTGGGTGATACCTTGGGGGTCAGTGTGGGTCAGATATTCGATGACATGCCGCCAGCTATGAGCAGCACTGACCAATGAGAAGGTAGCAGGATTGTCAACACGTTCAACACGAGTGGCGCAAGTCAGAGTGCCACCGCGTTTGATTGCTGGTAAAGGAGTAGCGGCTGGAGCTTCGGTGGGAGTAGGTGTTGGAGCAGCACAGGACGCGAGGAAATTGGCTGCTGTCAGAGACATACCGATCAGGGTGGAAAATTTCAGAAAGTCTCGGCGGGACATATTACCCGTCCGAAGTTGTTCCGATGCTTCACTAACCAGTGGGTGGATCTTGTTTTCTTCCATGTGACTTTTCTCCTCAAGAAAATAGACAAAAATAATTCGAATGCAACCAGCTTGGCAGGATGCGTGCAAAAATTATTTGGTTATTTACACACCTCCATTTTTATGAAAGTACTTTTCTTTTGAATGGTATGCGATGAGTTAATAATCTGTACATGTTTTCTGGCACGAAAAAACCGAAAATGTGCTCAAGAAAGTCTGAAAACAAAACCAGCATCAATATCTTAGCATCTAATATATCAGAAGTCAATACATGGTATATCAGATGGCGTATAACTTGCAAATTGATATATCATATGGTAATATTTTTAATAAATAGGAGTATCTATGTTTCCCGCCAGTGAGGAAGACCAAACTTCAAAAAATATTATTTATGTCGAGCTTCGGCGCTTGATCATCATGCGTCACCTGAAACCTGGCGAACGATTAGATGTGGAAGCTCTGGCAACTCAATATAAAACCAGTGTGACGCCGGTGCGTGATGCTTTACGAATGTTGAGTCAGGATGGTCTGGTAAATATAAAACCTCGTTCCGGTTATTTTGTAAAACGTACAACACTGAAGCAACTGCGTGATTTACTTGATCTTCGTCACATTCTTGAAGTTGCGGCTGTTGAGCGGGCAGCAATCCGGATAAGCCAGGATCAGGTCGTTGAAATGCGTTCTGTTCATGCTGGCTATACTGGTGACGACGACGAGTCTTATGATCGGTATACAGATGAGAATCGCAAATTTCATTATTATCTAGCCAAAGCTACAGGAAATTACGAATTAACCCAGTTGATGGGCCGTTTACATGATCTGCTGGCACCATTTATGGTGATGCGTCATGGCGGTAGGAATCAGGAGTCAACCCATAAACGAATTGTCGACGCCCTGGAAATACATGATGTTGAAAAAGCACGTGAAGCGCTTCTGGATGATATTGAGCGCTCCCACGATTCCATCCTTGATAAAGTCTTGCAAGAAGAGGCTGAATCCTGGCATGTTGGGTAAACCGCAGTGCATATTGGTCAATTTCTACGAAATACCGTTTGGTATTTATTGACGAAGTGGTTTTATAATTTGAGCCTTCTGAGTGCAGTAATTCCCAGGTGAAAATCTGACCTGGTTTCCGTTTTTATTAATCTGGATCTTTGATCCCACAATTTTTCAAAAGGAAATCCAATGGACCTAAAAGAAATTTTCCAGAACGTAGTTGATGGACAGGCTGCCGGCGTAGAAGCAGGTGTAAATGCTGCATTGGCTGCTGGTATTCCAGCCGATGAAATATTAAGCAAGGCACTCATTGCTGCTATGGATGAGGTTGGTCAGGGCTTTGAAAGCGGTGATTTATTTGTGCCAGAAATGTTGATCGCCGCTCGAGCCATGCAGGCTGGTTTGAAAATTTTAAAACCTCACCTTGCAAAAACGGATGTCAAGGCTGCTGGTACTGTTGCGATTGGGACAGTAAAGGGCGATTTGCATGATATTGGTAAAAATCTTGTGGCGATGATGTTGGAAGGTGCCGGGTTTGAAGTCCGCGACCTGGGAGTAGATGTTTCTCCGGATGCATTTGTAAAGGCAGCCCAAGATGGCGTGCAATTGATTGGAATGTCTGCATTGCTCACCACAACGATGAATAATATGGATGTAACCGTGCAGGCTTTGAAGAAAGCCGGTTTGCGAGACTCTGTTAAAGTGTTTATTGGGGGTGCTCCCGTGACACAGGAATACGCAAATAAGATCGGCGCGGATGGTTTTGCCGCGGATGCTTCCAGCGCGACCCGCATGGCTCGCCAGTTGATTGGTGCATGACATTTTGTAATTGACAGTTTCTAATAACGCTGGGAAAATCAATAAGCCTGCCGACCGGGTCAGGAGCATGCCGATAAAAACACCGGCCTGTTCTGACCCGTGTTTTATAAAAAAAATGCCAATTTTTTTCCATCATTTTAAGGAGAATAACATGAGTGACCGCAAGAAAGTTATCTTACCAACGCTTTTCAAGAAGGTCGTTGATGGTCAACCGATTACCTGGTTGACCTGTTACGACTATCCAACAGCTTATTTACAGGAGCAAGCTGGGATTGATATGATCCTGGTGGGTGATAGTCTGGGTATGACAATGTTGGGTTATGACTCAACTTTGCCCGTGACAATGGAAGATATGATGCGCCATACACAGGCCGTTCGTCGTGGTGCGCCAACCGCCTTCCTGGTTGGGGATATGCCCTATATGAGTTACCAGGCTTCGGTGGAGAGCGCTATCAGAAATGCTGGAAGGTTTATGGCAGAAGCTGGTTGTGATGCCATAAAGCTTGAGGGTGGCGCTGCCATGGCTGATAAGATCAAAGGAATTGTGGATGCAGGTATCCCCGCTATTGGACACCTCGGCTTGACTCCTCAATCTGTCTCTGCTCTAGGTGGTTTCAGGGTGCAGGGAAAGTCGGCGGCGATGGCGAAGAAAATTTTGGATGATGCCAAAGCTCTGGAGAAAGCCGGTGCGTTTGCCATTTTACTTGAGTTAGTTCCAGATCGACTTTGCAAATTAATCACTGAGCGGGCTGAAAACTGCATCATCATGAGCCTTGGTTCCGGCCCGGATGCTCATGGTCAACTGCTTATTTATCATGATATGTTTGGTTTATATCCCAAGTTCACTCCAAAAATGGCCAAGGTTTTCGGAAATGCTGGCGAAGTAATTTTGAATGGTTTGAAGCAGTATGCTTCTGAAGTGACATCCAAGGCTTTCCCGCAACCTGAAAACTGGTTTGGTATGAAGGATGAAGAGTTCGACGAACTAGAAAAGATGCTTTAAAGGTGGAATGATGACGTATGCGCAACGCACGACCCATTTAAAGCCCGAAGGAGCTTACCAGGTGTTGGCGAAAGCTAATCAATTGGAGGCGGCTGGACGCGAAATTGTGCATTTTGAGATTGGACAGCCTGACTTTGACACTTTTTTGAATGTCAGTATGGCTGGTATTCGCGCTATTACAGAGGGCCGCACACGTTATACACCTCCTTCAGGCATGCCTTCGCTGCAACAGGTGATTGCAGACGATTGTGGCAGGCGGCGGGGTATTCATATTGATCCGGCGGAAGTGGTGGTTGGGCCGGGTGCCAAACCTGCTTTGTTTTTCCCGACCATGGCTTTGGTGGAGCCGGGCGACGAGGTGATCTATCCCAATCCTGGGTTTCCCACTTACGAAGCCATGATCCGGGTGGCGGGTGGGATACCGGTGGCGGTTCCCTTACTCGAAGAGAATAATTTTTCATTTGACATGACCGTGTTTGACCAGTTGGTAAATGCGCGTACAAAAATGATCATCATTAATTCTCCAAGTAACCCGACAGGCGGGGTAATGCCAATAGCAGACCTTGAACATATTGCTGCCAAAGCCAAAGAGTTTGATTGTTGGGTCATGTCCGATGAAATTTATGCTCGCATTGTTTACGATGGGCGGAGCGTACCTTCCATAGCGAGTATCCCTGGCATGCAGGAACGTACCATCATTGTGGATGGGTTTTCCAAAACCTATGCAATGACCGGTTGGAGACTGGGATATGGGATTATGCCGCGTGGCTTGGCAGATAAGGTTGGGCTGTTGTTGACGCATTCTGTTGGGTCAACCGCGCAGTTCACACAGTTTGCAGGAGTTGAAGCTGTTCTGGGTCAACAGAATCAAGTGGATTCGGTCGTGGAAGAATATCAACGCCGTCGTAATTTGATCGTCGATGGATTGAACAACACGCCAGGAATTCGCTGTCAAAGTCCGCAGGGTGCTTTTTACGTTTTCCCCAACATAAAAGATACCGGTATGACATCAAGCGAATGTGCAAATTTAATCCTGGAAAAAGCGGGTGTTGCGCTGCTGCCCGGTTCGTCATTTGGCGAATATGGAGAAGGCTACCTGCGCCTGTCTTATGCAACCTCAATCCAGAATATCGAACGAGGTTTGGAGAAAATCCAGGCTGTACTTCGTTAAAATCTTAATTATCCAGGTAGTTGTGTATAAAATAAGGCCGTCCGGTAGTTATCGGACGGCCTTATTTTATACTGGCGACTAACCCCCCAAACCGCCTTTCAGCCGGTCCCAGCTCTTAACGGTTTGAAGTTGGAGGATGGATATACTATTATCTTCAGGGAGTTAATGTTTTACCGGAGCGAAAGGTAAAAATCGGATAAGCGCATTGTCAGGTTTTTCGACCTGGAATTTTCGCAGAAAAAATAACGCTTTGAGCCATTAATTCCAGGCTAAAAAAACTGAATAAAATGTTTTCCGCAAAAAACGTTTAAACAAGGCATCCCCGTGTTAAATTTCCACGGGGATGCCTTGAAAATTTGTTTATCTGAAATTGCTACTTATATTTAAGGGGCTGCCGAGGCATTCCCCGCACCTTGTGTTGCTTCTGCGACGGGATAATCGGTTGGGTCACCTGCACTGGCTGTGACTACATTGCTTACTCGCATCCAGTCCACATATAATCGATTGGTGGCATCTGTACTATTTGCGGTCATCATACCCAACCCAACCAGGCCACTGGCCGGAGCATCTGGAATGGAACCATACCAGACCCTGGTGCCGTTGATATAAAAGACCATATTGGATCCACTGGCAGTTACCTTAAGAATATTCCAATCGTTTGGACGAATGGCTGAGCTTGAGGCCCAATTGACTTTCGGTACGCCATTCAGATAAATTGAGTATTGGCCAGTGTTGGCGTATTCAAACCTTAAACTGCTCCCCCACATTTTATTGGCTCCCAATGGATTGGGTGTACCGCGAATGATCAGGAAGTTTGGATCATATTTCCAAGTCCCAGTACGTCTGATGCGGGCTTCATAAGTTACAGTGGAATAGTTGCCATTATATTTTGTGCTGGCTTCGGCGTTATTGACACCTGCGGTGATGTAATATCCGTTGGCATCAATAGGCCAGGTGCCCCAAACGGGGGTCCAACCGATGGTTTGAGATCGGAAGGATTGTGTCGAGCTGAAAGCCCTCCAGTAGCCACTGACCTTGGCACGGACCTTCCATGTGTAATTTGCAGATGCTACCAGATTGACAGCTGGTTTGTGAGCACAGTAATTTGCTCCACATGTCGTCGCATTAATTGTATAATTGTGGATAATTACACCGTTTTTGTTGTAGACTATGTAATTATAGTATGTCGTATTCAACAACTTGGTCCAGGTGAAAGTTGGCCTGATCGGGAATACGTATCCCAAGGGTGAGAGTTGCGTGGGAATGATGACTGCTTTTACCACGAAAGCTTTTGTTGCACTAAACGGCTGCAGGACATTATTAACCATAGCCCGAACCTTCCAGCTGTAAGTTCCATTGGCTAATATCTTGGCAGGAGTTGCTGTGCAGTAGGTTGCGCCACAAGCACTAATTGGTACGGATGAGGCAATAACCGCGGTTGTGCCTTTATAAGCATAAAGTAGATATTTACTAGCGGGAGCCACCTTGGTCCAGGTGAAAGTGGCGATATCTTTTGTTATCGTTCCGGTCGGAGTTTTGGAGATTGGAGTAAGTGAAGCAGGTGTGACTATGGAAAAAGCAGTCAAAGCACTATATGTTCTCCAGGTGCCTGAAACCAGGGCTTGAACTTTCCATTTGTAGGAAGCATAATTTAAAATAATTGGAGGTGTACTGGCGCAGGTTTTGATGCCACATGTGGTGTATGAAATAATTTTCGTATATTTGAGAGTTGCGCTTGTGCCTGACATAATATAAAGTGAATATCTATATTGTGTAGCGCTTGGAACCTTCGTCCAGATGTAGGTCGGGGTGGTGTCTGTGGTAATTCCTTTCGGAGATGTGGGAACTGGAAGCGGGGGAATGATGCTGAAGGGTTTGAGTGCGCTGTATGACTTCCAACCAGCGATATAAGCATGAATTTTCCAGGTATAACTGCCATAGGTTAGGGCGGTCGTGGGTGTATAAGTGCATTTGGTGGTTCCGCAATATGTGTTACTGAATATTTTTGTGGCAACCTGCGTTCCGGATTTGTAAACGAACATTTGGTATTGGGTTGCCCCGGTAATTTTTGTCCAGGTGTAGGTGGGGGTGGAGTCAGTGGTGTTACCTGAAGGGGTGAGTGGAGTTGGGATGATGATTGCAATTGATTGTAAAAAAGAAAGAGATTGATCGCCGCTCTGTGCAAAAGCTGTTGATAGCGGTGAAATGATCAAGATGACGACAAGGAAAAACGCACTCACTAATTGAAATATTTTTTTCATTTCTGCCTCCGGGTACTTCTAAAATTCAGCCACTTTAAAAAATCTGTAATTGAGAATTATCAAATTATTTTTTAAATATATAATAAACTCTTCACTTTTGAGTATAGCACGTCAAAAAAATAATAAAATAGTCTTTGCAAATCTGGAAGGTGAGTGTTCTGATTGCCCCTGATTACCGGTTGATGATAGAGAAATTTGTTCACTCCACCTGATTGGCTTATTAATTCAAGGACAATCGCCAGGTGAGGTGCGCGGTATATAAAATTCGATACGACTCTGGTCGGCTTCGATGTAAGTGAGCGGGTCGGATGAAGTTAGTTGCAAGCGGGGTTCGTAATAACATAGTATATAAGGTGAGACACGCAAATTCCAGATATTATTTTCATCAGCAAAAGCGCCTTCATCTTTAATTCCGACATTTTGTTTGCCCACAACTATTGCAGCAAACCTGTGCTTAGCAAGGTCACTATAAAAATTTTGCAAATATGGCTCATTATCTGACATAGCCATTTCCATTAATGTAACTGCTTCATAGTCTGAAACAAGGGGAACATCAATCTTTCGAAAAGTCAAAAGATGTCTTTCGTTTATAAATAAGACCGGACCCTTCTGGCTGGCCTGTTCGGCCAATGTTTTTAAAGTAATGAAGGCCTTCTGGTTGTTTTCCTGATGGTATTTTGGCGTGGGGGTAAGTTGTGGTATGAGGAAAATAAGAGGAATCAACAATCCGGTCGCCACCAAAGGCCATGTGAGTGTTGATTCCATCTTCTCACCATTTTCGGCTTGGACTTTTCCACCGATAAAATAAAATGTAATTAGGACAAGAAGGACTGCAAACGAGTCCATATTGTGGAGATCACCACCCCCACCAATTTTTACACTAACGATGAGACCGCCAATGAAAAGCATAATAAGCATACCCCATAAGCCAATCCAACGCAGTGTGGCTAGCCTTTTGAACTGTTTTAGTGTAATGCTGACTAAAAAAATTAGCAAAGGACCACAGACAATCAATATTGCCGGAATGATCCCGAGCGGATAGGTATCGTTGGGTAGAAGGCGGTCCCAGAGTTTGGGGGAAGTGAGGCTTGAAGCAAATGCAAGAAGGTTATTTGTATTCCCGGAAAGAGGAATGTATGCAGTTTGGGCAGATACAGCCGCTATTAGTCCGACTATTGTCCAGATCACTGGCAAGGTGTAATATTTCCAGCTTTTGCTCGAACTTGATTTTTGAGAAAAAGGTTCTTCCAAAAAATAAATGGCTATTGCTATCATGGCTGGGACGGGGAACCAGTTGACCCGGCTGATGCCAGCCCAGATGGAAGCAAAAATCACAGCTAAGATAGAGCGTTGGGGATGCCTTGCTGAAATAAATAATAATGGAATAAACACCATTACCTCAAGATGGTAGTACACGCCCATTCGGAGGAGAAAGAGAAAAACCCAACTTGTGAATAAAAACTTAACCCAATTTTGGCTACCGTCAATGTTTGATCTTCCTTTGAATGATACCCAAACAAGAGTAAAGGCCGAGATGGAGGTGAAACTCATCCAGAGGAAGAATTGCCAAAAACGGTTGGCAGTCAGCCCCAGCCCAGAAAATAAGAATGGCAGGGATTGCAACAGATAACGCGTCGGGTGCATGGTTGAAAGTGGTACATTCAAACCGTAAATGGATTTTGCTAAATACAGCGAACCATAATAATAACGACTGGCTTCAGACCACCCCATTGAAAACGGGTAGGATGTTACTGCTTGAAAACGAAGGAAAACTTCATAAACCAGACCCAATAAGATGAGTACTGAGGCAAACCCACCTGCCCAACTGGTTTTGAAGGCAAGCTTTAAAGACATTGTTGCTATCAAGATCAACCACCAAACCACCCAATAAAAGACAATTGTTGTCAGGATTGGATCCTGTGTCGATTTTTTTATGACTTCACCGACACGAAATGAGAATTTGATATATGGGATTAAGATAATTATGCCTGTAAAAACGCAACTGGCTGTTGCGCGTACAAAAAAAGATACAGAGGATTTCATGGCGCCAGGAAAGCTGTCCAGTTTTTTGAAAATAGAATTGGAAGGAGCTTTTTGGATTAATAAAAAAAGAAAAATACAGCCAGCGATTGTGAAAAGATAAAAGAATAAGGGGATGATCCAGATGGAACGCCACATTATGACTTTTAACTCAGCCCAGCGCATGATTGACCATATCAGGATTGCCAGATTGATCAACATGGTAAAGACAAGCGTGGTTTGCCAAAAAATTGAAGATTCGACTTTTTTCACAGAGGGTCCGTTTCTTGGAAGCTGTAATATTAACGGGTATTTACGCGATTAGAGAAAAGGTTTGACTGGTTTTTGTGCATTGATTAATTGGGTATTAATTGCCAAATTGTACCACTGGCGATTGGTTTTCTTTTTTTCAAGGATTATCCAAGATTTGAATTTTATTTTATAATCATTATTCAATAAGCTGTGCCTGTATCAGGGACACTAAAAGGATATATCAGAAGATAAATATGATTTTTTGTTAAAGCTGTATGATTTCAGCTGTATGAACTGAATAATTTCAGGGAGTATAATGGGGATGATCAGATAATGATTGGATTGGAATAGAAATTTGGGAACTAAATGATGGTTGGTTACGTCTGATAAATGTAAAGTGCCAGATGACTGGAAGGTTTAGCATGTCTATTGTTGAATATCTTTTTAGAAGATGAATAGAAGATGGAACCTGGATACGGTTTAATCAATAGTGTCCTACCAGTCAAATTTATACGTGAAATTCTTTTGGAGGAAAAATGTTAAATTTACTCAGGAAAGTTGTATTTGCTTTTGTGCTTACGCTGCTGGTGGTATCCACTGGTTTTTTGTTGAGCCCAACTGTTGCCTATGCTGCGGACGGCGCTCCTGAAACCCCGCTTGCTCCCGGGTTAACCTGGAATAATATTGGTCAAACAGACCGCAGTCTGCAACTAAATATTCAGGGTGATGCACTGGCCCTCCCTGGTCAGACATATGTCGCCTCTGAAAAATTCAGCGATGGTGTTGCACCAGAAGTCCGCGACTTTTATTCAAACGTTGAGCTTTACAAATCAGGATGGGTCTCAGATAACGCCTGGGAAGATGAAGCTGGTACACACCTTGTTTTCTACCATGAAGCAGGCTATTACCTGGCAATTGACTTTGTTAAATGTGCTGACGACCCTGCTGCTACCTGTGTGACTGTTTGGGAAAGTGTCCAAAAGGATGCGGGGATTTTTACTGAAGGACCAAAAGTAGATTCCCAGGAAATTGGAGATGCTGCAGTATTTATTAAGAAAACGCCTGCCAATAATTCTACCGGCATTAACCCTCTGAGTACTTTCTTATCTTGGAGTACCTACGCCGGGACACAAAAATATAGTTATTGTGTTCATGAAGGAATTGCTTGCGTTAGTAGTGACCCAAATTGGACTGGCACCTTTCTAAATACAAGTATAACTTTGTCGAATTTAAACCCAAACAAGGTGTATTTTTGGCAGGTCAAAGCTATCTATGATTTTAATCCCATACCCCATAAATATGTACTGGCAGATGGTGGAACTGCCTGGAAATTTACTACGAGTACGGGTAGTGTGCGGATTTCCGGGAATACCGGTGTAAGTGGCGGAACGCTAAGCTGGGTGGATAGTTACGCGAAGACGACCACCGCGGATAGCAGCGGTAATTACTCCTTCTCTGTTCGTTATAACTGGTCTGGAACGGTTATACCGTCGAAAACTGGCTATACCTTTATTCCGGTTAGTCGTACATACACTGATCTGACTAATAACCAGACAATCCAAAATTATCTGGCAGCGCACGGGTTAACAATTTCGGGGAATGCAGGTATAGCTGGCGCCGTGATGCATTTCACTGTTAGCGGGACAGCAAAGACTGTTACTTCAAATTCGAGTGGAAATTATGTGGTTACTGTTCCAAAAAATTGGAGCGGCACGGTTACACCAACAAAGACTGGGTATACTTTTACTCCTGCCAGCAAGATCTATACCAGTTTGCCTGCCAGTGTGACAGGTCAGAATTATGTTGCCAGGATAATTCGATACACAATCAAGGGTGATGTTGGAATAGCCGGGGCGAAGTTGACTTATGTAGATGGAACGACGAAATATGTAACTTCTGATGTAGCTGGAAATTACACAATCTCAGTTCCTTATAACTGGTCGGGCAGGGTGACACCCTCTAAAACAGGTACGTCTGTTACATTTGTTCCGGCTTATAAAACTTATACAAGTGTAAAAGCCAACTTCGTTGCGCAAAATTACCGAGCTAATATTCGCCTCATATTGCGTTCGATTGGTGCCTACGATGGGCTTATACGGGAACTATCGGAATTGAGTGGCACGGGTGGAGGTTATGATTCAACTTCTTCTACTTTTGTTATCGGAGATAGTGCCTTAAACCAGCAGTATTTGGCAATCCTTTCATTCAACACTGCTGTATTACCTGATACTGCAAAAATCATTTCAGCAAAACTACAAATCACCAAGACTGCAACAGTTGGTTCAAGTCCTATGAATACGCATGGTTCAATTCTGATGGGAATTAAGACTCCATATTTTGGAACAGGACCAGGTTTGGAATTAGTAGACTTTAATTCTCCGGAAATCGGAGCTTGTGGAACGGTAAGCAAAGTACCTTCTGGAAATGTCTATACTGGGGCTTTTACTCCAACTGGAATATCCTACATTGGAAAAACTAGTTTGACTCAGTTGCGTATTCGATTTAGCTTGGATGATAACAATGATAAAGTTGCCAACTATGTACGTTTTGCAAGCGGTGATGCCACAATAGTTGCTAATCGACCCGCGCTGGATATTGTGTACTATGTGCCATAAGGATAATTAATGAACAGCAGGGTTGCAGTTTCGCAAACCCTGCTGTTGTATCCGGAATTTATATTTGGTCAAAAATTGTTACACGTTGTTTTTTACATGTGTGCTGATTTTTGACCAATCTTTTTTGAAATGGAATTCTTGGAGATAAACGAGTTGGTTGTCAATCAATGAATAGATGGTATTGATTAGATCCATTAATGAAGTAAATCTCAACCAGGTTTTCTCATGCGATGATTTTCAAAGAGTATCAAAGTGATCTTCTAAATACATAGTTATAAAAATGATCCCGCGAAATAAATCTCGCAGGATCATTTTTTTTATTCAATTAGCACCCAATAAGAGTTTGTAGGTTATTAGTTAGTTGCTTCGCGGGTGTTGAAGTCGATTTCCAGCAAAACGTTGAGTGCGATTGCGACACCTTGAAGGACAACAAAGAAGGTGAGGCCGGACAATAATGGCAGGATCATGTTCGTGAAAATATAGGAATTAAAACCAGGTTCGGCCAGTAATGTGGCAAGCGCAAGCTGCTGTGATGTCAATTGTGCCTGAATGCTCATGAATTGAATAACGATATCGGCGACATAACCTACCAAAACAATCCAGGAAAGAATTCCAGCGATTGTTGCCATGAGGTTAAGGACCTTGGGTTTGTAATAAACAGGTTCGTTTTCTTCGGAATCAATTTCTACTTCTTTTTCAATTATTTGTTCTGACATGATTAATTTCTCCTTTTATAAGCGTTAGTTTAACACAAAACTTGTTGTAAAATCAACGAATGTCAAAAATTAAACGTTGGATTCCGGCTTTTTGCATAATGTTGGCCATTTTTGTGGCGTCTTCAACCCCTTCTATAGATCTTCCAGTTTTCGGTGTTTGGGATATTGTTGTAAAAAAGGGAGGGCATATGACAGGTTATGCCTTATTAGGGATTGCATTCTATTATGGGCTGGGTTTTGAACAAAAAAGAGGTTGGGTATTGGCCTGGTTGCTGGCATTAATATATGCGTTTAGTGATGAATTTCACCAATCTTTTACACCTGGGCGGCATCCATCCATGGAGGATATCTTTTTATTTGATGGGATCGGAGCGGCGATTGGAGTGGGTTTACTGAGCCTTCGGTATAAGCTTTTTCGAAAAATAGGAATTTAACAAAAGTGAAGAAAGATGGAATTTACTCAAATTCGAGTTCAAATTCTTCTTCTGTATTCCAATCGTCAGATCTTTCGATTTCGATATCGCCAAAGATGGAATCTTGTCGGGCAGAAACTCGGTAACGTTTAATTAACTCGAGTAATGCTAAAAAGGTGACAACGATTTCCAGGCGGGTACTTTCAGCCCCAAGGAGTTTTTTGAAGCTCGAGTTTTTGGTTTTGTTCAAAGCACTCGAAATATAAGAAATTTTCTGGCGGATTGTTATACGTGGGGCGGATATGATCGTCCCAAGTGATTGTTTCTCGGCATCTTTCATAAAGATACCCCGGGCAGCGTCCAATAAATCTGTCAGGGTAATTTCGCTAAGATCCAGGCGACCTTCAAATTTTGGCGGTGGGGCTAAGCGCAGATACGTGTGCAGGCCATTGGCATCACGTTCTTCGAGCTGATTGGCTAGTTCTTTGAAGCGTTTGTAAGTTCGGAGCTGCCTGGCTAAATTTTCAGCCGGATCTTCTTCGGAAACGTCACGCACAGGTGGTCGTGGAAGAAGTGCCTCAGATTTAATTTGAATGAGCTTGGCTGCTATAACTAAAAAGGCCGAAATTTCATCTGGACGGGCATTTTCAAAATTTCTAATATGAGTCAGGTATTGGTCAGTGACAAGTGCCAGTGCGACATTCGTGATATCGAGTTCAGCGTGTTCTATCAGGCGCAATAATAAATCGAGCGGGCCTTCGTAGACGGGGATGGAGACGGTGTAGCCACTTGTTTGGTGACTAGCAATATTTAAATCCATAGGGCGCGATTATATCATCCCGGTGTAGGTAAAGCCGAAGTTTGGGGTAGTAAGACCCCAAACTTCGGCTTTATGATTTCCAACAGGATAATTTGAAACAAAGTGGATGACATTTCTTCTCCCTGGGGTGAGGGATTGTGACGGTATAATTCAAAGTATGAAACCTTCACAGCTTACTCACATAGATGAAAGTGGACGTGCTCGCATGGTAGATGTTGGCGCAAAAGATGATACTGAGCGTATGGCGATTGCCAAAGGCGAAATTGTAATGAAACCTGAAACCCTGGCATTGATTCAGGCGGGCGCAATAAAAAAAGGTGATGTGTTGACTGTTGCCCAGGTGGCTGGAATCATGGCCGCGAAAAAGACATCTGAGTTAATCCCACTTTGCCATCCGCTTGCTTTGACCAAAGTGGATGTTGATCTGGAAATTGACGAAGATCTACCGGGGATACTGATCTCGGCAACAGCCCGGACTATGGGCAAAACCGGGGTTGAAATGGAGGCTTTAACAGCTGTAAGTGTTACTGCTTTGACAATCTATGATATGGCCAAGGCGGCTGAGAAAACCATGAAAATTCAAAACATCCGACTTGTGGAAAAACATGGTGGAAAAAGTGGAGATATTCAAAATGAATAAAGAAGAATTGAACCAAATAATCCTTGCAAGTCGGGCTCGTCTGGTTGCCTCGGTGGGTCTTGTTAGTGAGGAAAGGATGGATCGGGTTATTTTGCATGGGGAGTGGTCAGTCAAAGACCTGATTGGGCATTTAGCTTTTTGGGAACAGCGAGTTGTGACCCTTTTTGAGTTGCTTCAGGCTGGAACCATTCCGGGAACAATGGAAGATTTGCACAAGCTAAATGAGCAAGCGATCCAGGAATATCGGAACTTGACCCTGGTGAAAGTGCGGGAAATTGAACAACAAGCCTACCTAAATGTTCTCGGGTTAGTTGAAAATGCCAGTGAGGCCGAGTTATTTGAGCCAACACACTTTGGATGGACAGAAGGCAGGTGCTTTTACGAGTTTATCGCGGATAATACTTGTGGACATTTTGATGAGCATCTTCCCGAATTAGTTGGCTGGCAGAAGAGAATTGCCTGATATACAAGCGGTTAGGGTATTGGTATTGCCACGCTGAGATCAAATCGGAGCAAAATCTGTTTCCCTGGAGATTGAAGTTGTGGCAAATATTGAGCAATTAAAGATGAAATTATATGAATTGGCTTTGTGGAATCTCGAATTCCAACATGTGCAGAGATAAACTTAAAAAAACTGTTCCTTAATAAAATAATAATTAGAATGGATGATCAATTTATGGAAGCAATAATTTACCCAACAATTACATCGATAACAGAAGAAGAAATCGACCTGGATGCACTGGTCGATAGTATTACACTTAATTCGACAGGTGCAGCGGCAATTTTTGCCGGGATGGTTCGCGGAACAACCTCACGAGGGGACCCGCATGAAACTGTGTTTCTGGAATATGAGTCATATAAGCCGATGGCAGAGGCGAAAATGAAGCAGGTTGCGGATGAGATTCGTGAAAAGTGGCCGGTGATCGAAGGGATTGCGATTGTCCAACGGATTGGCCGTTTATATCCTCGAACGCCGACTGTTCTGATTGCCTGCAGCGCCGCTCATCGGGATACGGGAGTATTTGAGGCTGCCCGGTATGGGATTGACCGGTTGAAGGAAATTGTTCCAGTTTGGAAGAAGGAAGTTGGTCCGCAAGGTGAGGAATGGGTTGAGGGAGCTTATATTCCGAAACCTGGTGAGTAGCAATAAAAAGGTAGCGGTTCAAATTTGAATCGCTACCTTTTTATTGTATTGGGTATCTATTTTTTTGAACAAGTCCCGGTCTGTTTCTCACTGTTTCGCTATCACAGGTTGACGGATGATGGTTTTTAATTTTTCGGGTGCTGTTCGATTTGGGTCGGAAAGATAAATTTCGTGATGCTTTTGGATGGACCCATCGAAGTTATAACCATTTTCTTGTATGAAGGCGTGCAGTTTTTTGATGTTCTCAGTTTCGGCGGAGTATGGTCCAATATGCATAAGTTGAGCCGAAAGACCTTCGGTATATGTCTCAAATCGCAGGCGATGGATGGCAGGTAAATCTTTTTTTCGCCTGGCTTCATCAATAGCAGAGTCCAGCAAGGGTTGGGTGATCATATCAGGTAGTGAGATCATCATTGTCCATTGCCAATTATCTTTGCTCCCGACAGAGAAAAGCGACATATCCTGGGTCCACCAAAGGCCTTCCAATGCCATTACTGGATAATCGATTTGCAAATCTTTTTTAACGCGAAATTTCAGCGTGTAAGCAACAGTGTATAACGTTTGCAAAACTTCGCTGTAGTCCTGGGATGTGTTTGGATTACCCTCTCCATCGATCTTTATGAATTGCATGGGTGGGACTGTTAAAAAAACAGGTGCAGGTTTTGCGTTGTAAAATTCTTTCAGTTGTTTCTTGAGATCGAGAATTTCCATAATTACCTCCATCTATTATGATACATCAGATTTGATGATGGTGGTAAAAAAAAGGCGCCTTTTGGGCGCCTTTTGCGTTGCTAAAACTTTTACTTCTCTTCTTCTTTTTTGACTTTTTCGATGACTTCAGGTTCGACTGCTTCACCACTAATTGGGGCTTCGGCTTCATCGTGTGTGGCCGTAGCGACAGCGACCATTTCATCCATGTCGGTCAGCAGTGTTACGCCGGCAGGGATTATCAGGTCGCGAACATGGATTGCGTCACCAATTTTGGCAAGTTTGCTCAGATCGACTTCAATTCGTTCCGGCAAATCATTAGGCAGGGCTTCCACTTCGATGGTTTCCACGTTGTTGACGATGGCAGCACTGAATTCTTTGATTGCTGGAGCAATTCCGTGGAAATGCAGGCTAACTTCGGCGCGAATGGTTTCGGTCAAAGAAATAGCCTGAAAATCGATATGTGTATAAACGTTCTTAATGTAGTTTTTCTGTTTTTCACGGACCAAGGCGGGGATGGTCTTTCCTTCCAGGTCAATATTGACAATACTGGAGGATGTGAGGTGGGGAATTACCAACTGTGAATTGTGAGCATCCAAGCAAATGGGGGTTGGTTCAAAGTTATGACCGTAAATGACACCAGGAAGCTGACCTGCACGGCGTAATGTGCTGACCTGCTTACCGATAAGGGTGCGTTTTGTGGCTTTTAATACGACTTTTTCCATGTTCTATTCTCCTTGGGCGCCTCTCACCCTTGGCCCGGTCTGGGCAGGGTTACCTTCGCCACGATAAATTTTATGGCGGCAGGATCACCGCACATATTGATTATTTTTTGCGCCGGAATATTAGCCGCCCGCTGAGTAGCAGCAGACCGGCAACCAACCCACCGACTACCCCAATTAACACGGCTGTACGCTCATCCAGGGTGGTAGTGACATTTCCATTAATATTGCGGCTAATCAGGATACTTGTCTGGATGTTTTCTGCCTGAACATCTGCGGCAATAAGCATAGCAGAATTCATATCCTTGGAGCCAATGGACTTCGCTACAACCAGTCCAGCTGTTCCACTGTAGCTGAGATTTTCAGAGCGGACTCCAGCTGCAAGCGAGTTATTGATAGTAGCCTGATGACTTGCAACTGCACCGATGATGGAGTCTTGAATGTGCAGCTCACCTGCCTGAATTGTTCCTGCTAACGATGCCTGTAAATCTGCTTCTTCAGCGTTCAGGGTCTGGATGATCGTCTGGTTGGTTCGCACCATTTCTGCATTAACAGAGGTGACGTCCACCTGTGTGAGATTTACAATTTGCGGAATTTCAGCAGATTCGAGAGACTGATCAGTCATTGGTTCTCCGGATTAGGTATGTAAAACGCCTGACCTGTCCGAGTTTAAAATATATATTCGTAGCTAAAGCAAAAATCAGCACTATCACAGGGTGATAACAGCGGAAATGGATTTTAGTCTTTTGGTTGCAAAACGTCAAGTAGAAGTTTACCAGTGTTAGCCAAGGTAAAACTGACCTTTTTACCAAAGTGGGTCCAATTCTGTTTGGAATTTGTTTTCATTGTGAGGATGCCTGTATAATTGCAATTATGCGTCGATTCCTTTACTTCACTGTTTTTATTTCAGGTATGACGGCCTTGGCTGCTGAATTTGGCGCCTCTCGCCTGTTACAAACCATTTATGGCTCAAGCAATTTGGTTTGGGCCAGTATTATTGGGTTGATCATGGTTTATTTTGCAGCTGGTTACAGCCTGGGTGGGTACTGGGCAGATCGATCAGCAGGAGTAGTGACCCTTTATAAAATTCTGGCTTGGGGGGCTTTTTCGCTGGGGATTGTGCCATATATTGCAGGCCCGGTTTTGCGCCTGGCGGCAGCGGCCTTTGATGTTTTGAGCCTGGGTGTGGTGTTGGGTTCTTTCGCTGGTACTTTAGTATTATTCAGCATTCCAATTACATTACTAGCGATGACAACTCCTTTTGCTGTACGATTATTAATTGATGATCCATCCAAGGCGGGAGAGGTGTCTGGGAAAGTATCATCGATCTCGACTATGGGATCTGTCTTGGGGTCGTTTATTCCGACCCTGTTTTTGTTTTCATTGGTTGGAACCACCCTTACTTTTCTTATTTTTTCTGGAATTTTACTGACGGTGGCTTTTGTTGGAATCGGGTTGAGCAGTGGCTGGAAGAAAGCTTTACCATTTCTCTTGATGCCCTTGGTGTTGGTGAGTATTGCATGGTTTAATGATTACCGAATAAAGTCTACCCCTGGACAGGTTTATGAGACAGAGTCAGCCTATAACTACATCGAGGTGTTAAAGGTAAATGATAGTATGCTTCTGCGACTTAATGAGGGTCAGGGTGTTCATTCAGAATATAACCCTGGTAAGTTGTTTTACGGGGGACCATGGGAAGAATTCCTGGTGGGCCCAATGTTCAATCAGCAATTTTCCCGCGACAAGGTACACCGGATTGCAATTGTTGGGTTGGCTGCTGGTACAGCGGCCCGCCAGGCAACGGCTGTTTATGGTGGTATACCGATTGATGGATACGAGATTGACCCGAAGATTGTGGATGTGGGAAGAACATATTTTGGGATGACCATGCCCAATCTTAATGTGTTTGTTCAAGACGGGCGCTGGGGTTTGGAGCACAGCCCGTATAAGTATGACCTGATTATCGTGGATGCTTATCGTCCGCCATATATTCCACCCCATTTAACTACGACGGAATTTTTTAAAATTTGCGCTAATCATCTGACTGAGAATGGAGTATTGGCGATTAATATTGGCAGAGCACCACAAGATCGCCGGCTTATCAACGATCTGGGGGCGACCATAGGGACAGTTTTGGCATCCATCCACGTGATGGATATTCCTAATACATTTAATTCGATTCTTTATGCAACAAAACAACCGACCTATCGGGAGAATCTGGCAGAGAATTTGCTTAAATTGATGTCTGACCCGAATTCACCACCCTTACTGATCACAGCCGCCAAGGTAGCTTTTGATAACATGCAACCAGCACCGAGTGGTGGTGAGATTTACACAGACGATCGTTCACCAGTAGAGTGGGTGACCAATACGTTGGTGATTAATTTCATCCTGGGTGGAGGGGTGGAGACCATTCAATAAAAACGGGTTCCACTCCCTCACCCAAGGGATGGTTCAGGCTTTTTCAGCAACTTCTGGCATCGGTAGGGGATCAATCAGGCTGCGCACCCGGAATTTCTCGATATATTCCCTTGTTTCCCAGTAGTCCAGGTCTAATTCATCAGCAATTTCAAAAATTGATTGACGACCTTCAAAACGCATCATCATTTTTTCAATCGCACGATTTAATTTCCAGTTGGTTTGCCAATCCACAAATAATCCGTGACCTGATAGGAAGACTGGACCGCGGAACCGGCGTTTGGGCATGTAATTGCTCGCATAGATGCGGATCATTTCTTCGATAGCATCTGCTGCTTCCTGCAGTTTGGATTCGTGCATGATGTTAATATTGTCATCGGTGGTGTGATATTCTGGGTAGGGGTATCGGGTAACAGAGATACAGGGAATATTCAATCCGGGGCCATTTAATACGCGCTCATCGTTGGCGATCACATCTGCAAATGTACCCTCCCGGAATACTTTTCCACTTTTTTTGAGTACATATTGCCCAACACGATCCAAAGTGACATCGTGCTGGCGAGTATGCTGAAGGGCAAGTGTGTTGTCATTGCCAGTCATTTCAATAAAGATGCCACCCTTAATGGATGGAATCAGGTCTTCGTTATGGGCCAACCAGGCAATGGTCCCGATAGTTTCTGGTCCGAACCAGAAGCGGACACTCATTGATCCCGGAGGGAGTGGCCTGGCAGCCAGGCGCCGAGCGACTTCGATGGCAGTTACCACACCAGCGGCATCATCGTTGGCCTGGTTGGGGTGGCAAACATGGGCCATTACGAAAATTTCGCCGCTACCTGTTTTTGGACCACTCTGGGGGTGGACAAGCGCAGTGGAGACCTTGAAACCGGGTTCGGGTGCAGTCGAAAATTCAGAGCGGATAACTGCGTGATATTTTACATCGCGCTGAAGCTGATCAAACTGGTTTTTTGGAAGGCAAAATCCCCAATCGCGATCATAATATTTAAACTTCCAGGGAATGGTGTGCGGAAGGTTTTCATTGAAATACAAATGAGGTTCCAGTTCGGCCCAGCTAAGAGTTTTATCCACCGGTAGGGAATAAGATACAAGATGTAAGGAATTATTTTCGAAATCGACGATACGTTCACCTGTTTCGGTTTCGAGGTAGGCTTGGTGTACTATGTAACGTTCAGGAACGTACCAGGTCCAGACGGGGGTCAAGGGAGAATAAGTTTCTATTTTATAGTTGGCGTTTTCTGGAAGATAAGATCCGATCAGGTTGAGTGCCGTGTCCATCCCGTCAGATGCCAGGGTACGATGCAACGGAATTAGTTCAACCAGAATATCCTTGAGGGATGTTATATTTTTCATGGCTGGTATCCAATCCTTAGCGCGCTCAGGCGTTTCAATAACATATGTTAATCCAGGGCCGGGGTTGGCCTGCATCGCTGCTACTGCAACGTTAAAGACCTCATTGCATTTCATCAGGCGAGTTTCACCCAATCCGATGTGGCGGATATTGACAACCTGGCTATCGAGCAGTGCGCCTATGGGTTCAAAATCCAGAACCACGCCACGTTCGACATCTCGGACAAACATGGTATATGCGACCTCTCTAGGTTTACCTTGCTGGTCAATCGCTGTGCCCTTGAATTCTTTTAAGAAGCGATAATCCACCCCCGCCAACTGTTCGCAGTGATGTAGGAAGGTGATGGATTTGCTGTAAGCCAGGCCCAGGATTAGAATCTTGGCGTCCCATTCACGGAATTTTGTGAAGATGGTGGTTTCACCAAAACAATCGTTTGAGCGATGGGTAGCCAGTTCATCGGCGTGTTTGCCTATAGCGGACATAGAATATATTGGGTGAAACATGCGTTTTGAACGCGGGTCTGTGCGCACAAGCTCGGTTAAGACTCCCATTTGAGAAGGTGTCGTGCGGATGTCCCAGGGAGTTCCCTTTAGAAAGTCATAATTGAAGGTAGGCATGATGAGGGTACCCTGGTCACCGATGACTTCCAGTATTGCCTCAATTACGGTGTGCGGACCACCTTCAACGCCTCCGGGTGCCTTGCCGAGCGAAGAATATGAACTGTGTACGAAGAGAGTGTCTCCCATCGCCAGCCCAAGAGTACGGAATTCTTCCATCAGAAATTGTTTGGTGATCACAGTTTTCTCCCGAAATGTTTTTGTGCGATTTTATCACGTTGGGGTGCTGAAGGGTTTTTAGAAATTAAAGAGGAGTGAATCACTGGCTCAAGAAATCAATGGTTGAATATTTATGTAAAATATGATAAAAATCGGTCTGCCTATTCTTCGGGAGAATTTTGATGAATTAAATTTCTTTGCAAAAAATCATGATTAATAACCGAAAAAAGACCTTAATCCTGAATATTGAAGCTGTTGAGCTGTATTGAAAAGATTATTTACTCGTTTTCAGTGTTGAAAGTTCAAAGGGTGCATCTATTTTTTGAATGTTCTTTTTTTTCTCAAGAGGGACTATTGAGAAAAATCAAGTTGGACACATAACCCAACTCTTGGTACCATTGAGAGAATATTTTTTTACAATTCAGTAATAATTAACTGGTGATATTTATTTATCAGTGAATGGAGATGACATGAAATTAAAGCAATTGACTCCTGTTTTTGCATGGATTACAACTTTGTTCATACCGATAGCAATCATCATGTTGGGGGTTAGGATTTTGATGACCCCAATGTTTTTGGATGTTGAATATCGTATGCCTGGTTTTCCGGATGATCGCTATGGATTTGGGATGCAGGATCGTCTGAAATGGTCAAAACCATCGGTTGAATACCTGGTCAATGGCGCTGGAATAGATTATCTGGCTAATTTGAAGTTTGCAGACGGGCAGCCGATTTATAACGAGCGCGAACTCTCACATATGGCGGATGTTAAGGGAGTAGTGCAGATGCTTTTGAAGATTTGGTATGTGGACTTGTTAGTATTGATTGGGTTCGGATTTGTCTCCAGGTATATCGGTTGGTGGACTGAATATCTGGTGGGATGGAAACGAGGTGGCTTCCTGACAGTTGTTTTACTGGTAGCACTGGGGGTGTTTGCTTCGACTTCGTTTTGGGAATTTTTTGCATGGTTCCATTCCCTGTTTTTTTCGGGTAATACCTGGCTGTTTGAATATTCGGATACACTTATTCGTTTGTTTCCGATCCGCTTTTGGGAAGATGCAGTTGCATACATTGGAGGTTTCTCTCTTATCCTGGGCCTTTTCCTGGGTTTTGGTTTGAAACCTGAGAGCAAATAAGGGGTTATTATAGAGGCGTACGACTATCGTCTTGGCCCGGGTAAGGTATAATCTGAATGTGACAGGAGTTTCAAAATGAGTGACCTTTTGTCTTTAGGTGAGCGAGTTGCAATAGTGACAGGTGGTTCGCGTGGAATTGGGCGAGCCATTTCATTGGAGCTCGCTCGAAGAGGGGCAGCGGTGATAGTGAATTATAATAAATCACCTGAGGCTGCCCAGGCCGTTGTGCAAGAGATCGAAGACACCGGAGGTAAGGCAGCTTCTTATCAAGCAGATGTTTCAGACAGCTTGGCTGCACAGGGTTTGATCAAGTTCGCAGTTGAAGAATTTGGTGATCTGCACATATTAGTTAATAATGCTGGTATCACGCGTGATACATTAATTATGTTGATGTCTGAGGCTGATTGGGATGCGGTAATTGATGCTAATCTTAAATCCACCTTCAATTGTTCCAAGGCTGCTGTAAAACATATGATGCGCAAGCGTTATGGGCGTATTGTGAATATTTCATCAGTTTCTGGGCAGATGGGGAATGCCGGTCAGACCAATTATTCAGCTTCAAAAGCTGGGCAAATTGGATTTTCCAAAGCATTAGCGCGGGAAGTGGCATCTAGAAATGTCACTGTAAATGTCGTTGCTCCTGGATTTGTTGATACGGAAATTCTTGCGAGTATGCCGCCGGAAGTTTTGGTAGCGGCGATAAAAATGGTGCCACTGGCGAGGAAAGCCCGACCTGAAGAAATAGCTTATGCTGTTGCATTTCTGGTTAGTAATCAAGCAGATTACATTACTGGACAGGTTTTGGGTGTCGATGGTGGTATGGCGATGATGTAGGAGAAAAAATATGAGTGATGAACATCGTTCCCCTGGAAAAACGACACTTGCGCCAGAAGTATTATTAACCATCACCCGAATGTCGGCCCTTGGGGTAGAGGGTGTCGGTTATTTGGCCCAAGTGCCTGGTGGATTCGATCGCATCTTTAAACACGGATCTGATAATGGTGTTCAGATGACGATTGAAGATGGAATCGTGTATATTGAGCTATACATTGTTCTGAAAAAGAATGTCAATGTACGTGAAGTGAGCCGAAATATTCAGGCACAGGTATCGCGTGCCATTTCTGAAATGGTTGGCATGGAAGTTGGTCATGTCAATGTTCATATCGAAGATATTGATTATAGGGACGAATAAACTCCTATGAAATCCCGCACCAGGGCGCGCGCTCTCGCCCTGCAAGTACTTTACGAAGTGGATATGACTGCTCATCTGCCCGGCACTGTTTTGGAACAGCGGCTGGCAGAAATGCACCCTGAAGGTCAGGCAGAATTAACACCTGACTTGGTGGAGTTTTCACGCCAGATTATCTCAGGAATTATTCCGATTGCAGCTGAAATTGATGAAATTATTGCTGCTTTTGCGCCCGAATGGCCTTTTGACCAAATCGCGGCGATCGACCGTAATATTTTGCGTATAGCTACTTGGGAGTTTGCTGTTTCCGCACAGACCCCGATGAAAGTGGCAATTAATGAAGCGGTCGAATTGGCAAAATTGTTTGGATCTGATAGCGCGCCAAGATTTATCAATGGGGTATTGGGGAGCCTGGCTGATCGGGAGAACGAAATAAAGCAACAATTCAAGAAAGGTTCTATTTAGATGGAGATACTTGGTGTTGGACTCCCTGAAATTGCGTTTATTGTATTAATAGCGCTTATTTTGCTTGGACCCAAAGATATGATTGCTGCAGGCCGAACATTTGGAAGTACCCTTCGAAAATTTCTTACATCCCCTACCTGGCAGGCGATGCGCAAGACGGGAGAAGAACTACAACAACTCCCAACAAAGCTTGTCCGCGAAGCTGGTCTGGAGGATGTCCAAAAAGAATTATCGAGTGTATCCAACCAAATCAAACCTTCTGAATTCACAAAAACATTCAATGAGTCGCAGGTGTTTGCCCCGAACCGTTGGGGTGTAGTTCCGGAAAAACTTTCATCTCCGTTGCCACCTACTGCTGTTGATCCTGCGCCAAAATCAATTCTCAATGAGTCAGGTCAGGAACCAGAAAGTACTGATGTACAGAAATCATAAGGTCAGATGAAAAAAATTCGTAGCGTTTTGAAATGGATTATAGTTGCTCCCTTCAAGCTGATCTGGTGGGTGATCAGTCTGCCTTTTCGGTTTTTGGGGTGGATATTCCGACCTGTATTTGAAAGATTCAAACAAAACTCTGTTTATAAGTTCTTGAATGATGTACCTGAAGATCGTCCTGCGTTGGATGCAGTGGTTGATGCGTTTCAAAACCCGGTAGAAATATTTGAACAATTGGACGATGTACGCAAGCATTTGTTGCGCTCAGTTTTGGTACTGGTATTGATGGTGGGCGTATCGTTTTGGTTTACGCAGGATTTAATCACTTTATTGGCGGCACCTGTTGGTGGCTTGAAGAGTTTGCAGGCAATCGAGGTAACCGAGTCGATTGGGGTTTACATGAAGGTAGCTTTAATTTCTGGTATAGCGCTGGCAACTCCGTATTTATTTTTCGAGTTGTGGCTCTTTTTTGCACCAGGCATCATGCCGCGCTCAAAGCAATTGGGATTATTCTCCATTCCTCTGGCACTAATCTTTTTTTTGGGTGGGATGGCGTTTGCTTATTATGCCATGCTACCCACTGCATTACCATTCTTACTCGATTTTCTGGGTATTTCAACCCGGCTTCGACCAGCTTCATATTTTGACTTTGTTACGAGTTTAATGTTTTGGATAGGGGTAGCCTTTGAATTTCCTTTAGTCATATTTGGGGTATCGGCGATGGGATTTATTCAACCCAAGACACTTTTAAAGCAATGGAGATTGGCTGTAGTACTTATTTCCGTTTTAGCAGCAGTTATAACTCCGACGGTCGACCCGGTGAATATGGCAATGGTGATGGCACCAATGACCGGTTTGTATTTTTTGAGTATTTTATTTAGTTGGATAGCCCAGGTAACCAGCCGAAGACCAGTACAGGCAATAGAATAATCAATTTCCGGGAGGATTTGTTTATTCTAGTTGCCATTGGATAAAAACGCAAAGGCTTAGGGATTCCCTTTGTGGCCTTGCGTTTTTATTTAAAGACTTTCTTTGCAAGTGGATTTTTTCTTGAATTAGCATAAAATATAGATAATAGCTCAAATTGGGTATAGCCATGGTCAGTTATTGTTAGTGTATATGGAGGAGAAGGAATGAGTATTACATACCGTTCACGCTGGAAATACCTTGTCATTGTATTTTTCCTGGGTTATGCCAGCCTATCCTGTACATGGTCATTGATGGATTTTAACCAGCTATTTGGTCAACCGACCAGTATCCCGGAATCTTCTACTCCGAGTGTAGTTCCAACATCTGTTCCGGTGGCGATGGCTGAAATCACATTTGAAGTCTCACTTCCGACAGCGTTAAATCCTGGTGAAAGTCTGGCAATTGAAATATTGGATGAAGTTACCGGGTTGGGGCTGAACCCGGTCATGTATGCCATGAATGCGGTGGAAAATAATAAATTTTCAGTTAAGCTTCCAATTATTCTGAACTCCATTATCAAGTATCGTTATTATCGTCAAGGGGCTATTCCAGCAATTGAAGATACGGCTCTGGGTACCCCTGTCCGCTACAGGATATTTAATGTGACTGGTCCTGCACGTGTTGAAGATAAGGTAGCTTCGTGGTCGGATAGTTTGTATAGTGGTAGCTATGGAAAAATTACAGGGATTGTGTCAGATCAGGCTAATGGACGTCCTATACCCAATATCATGGTCACTGCTGGTGGTGTAAGTACGCTGAGCGATTCACTTGGCCAATTTACCCTTGATGGTCTACCTGCCGGTGTGCATCTCATAGCCGCTTTTGCTCTGGATGGAACCTACTCAACCTTTCAGCAGGGAGCTTCAGTCGCAAATGGTCTGGTTACAAATGCTCCAATCACCCTTCATATGATGCCATTGGTAGATGTTACATTTGTTGTAAGTATTCCGCAGGACACCGTGGATGGAGCGCCCATCAAGCTGGCGGGAAATTTATTGCAATTAGGTAACACTTTTTCGGATTTGAGCGGTGGTATCAGTACTTTGTCCAATCGGATGCCTACCTTAGCCAAAGGTCAGGATGGAAGGTTTGGAACAACCCTGCGTCTACCAGTTGGTACAGATTTACGTTATAAATACACATTGGGCGATGGGTTTTGGAATGCAGAGCATGCCAGTGATGATTCATTCCTGGTTCGGCAATTGATTGTTCCGGAAAAAAACCTGGTGATACAAGATACGGTGATATCCTGGCAAGCCGGAAAACAGTCTGGCCCAATTTTGTTTGATGTAACTGTTCCTGCTAATACCCCGGTAGGAGAACCCATTTCCATCCAATTCAATCCATTTGGTTGGACAGAGCCCCTGCCTATGTGGCCACTGGGTAACAATCGCTGGGTATATAAATTGTACAGCCCCCTGAATATGTTGGGTGCATTTCAGTATCGATACTGTCGGAATGACCAATGTGGATCGGCAGACGATGTTCAAACAGCTGGGCCAGGTGCGTCTGGACGGATAGTGAGTACCAGTTTACTGGGGGAAAATATTCAGGAGAGCGTCACAACCTGGCAGTGGTGGCCAGAGGTTGACCCGGCTGCTTTGGTTGCTGTGCCAGTCAATGCTAGGGTTGGAGCTTTTTGGGCAGGTGTAGAGTTCTCACCAAACTATTCCCCGAGCTGGCAAGCTATTATGCCCGCTGCAATACAAAATATTCAAGGTTTGGGTTCGAGCTATGTTGTCTTAACACCTTCCTGGACAGTCGAACGATCTTCACCGTTGGTTTTTGCACTTTCGCCAGGCAGCGATCCTTTATGGTCGGATGTGTTTCAAAGCGCGCAAATTGGTCGGGCTCAAAATCTAAATGTTGCTATCTTCGCTACTCCGCGTTTACAGCCATCGAATGCTGAATTTTGGTTAAAGGCTCCCCGAACACCGGACTGGTGGAGTGCTTGGTTTGATCGTTATAGGGCATTTGCGATATATCACGCAGATCTGGCTGCGCAGTCAGGATCACAGGCTTTGATACTAGGGGGAGAAGCAGTCTTGCCATCCTTACCCGGAGCATTGCTGTCTGATGGTAGTCCTTCCAATGTCCCAGCGGATGCAGACGCGCGTTGGCGAAATATCCTTACTGAGGTTCGTCAGCATTACTCAGGTCTACTCTTGTGGGCCCATCCCTATAAGGGCAGTTCTATTTCACCAGCACCAACATTTATTGATCAGTTTTATGCAGTCTACTTGTTGTGGTCTGCACCGTTGTCTGATGGATCAGATAATAGCCTTGAGGCAATGACGAATGCGGCACTTGCTAAATTGGATAATGATATCGTACCGTTTTTGCTGACTATACAAAAGGGTGTTGTCATTGCGGTTGATTATCCATCGGCAGAAGGCGCTGCAAATGGGTGTGTACCTTCAGACGGTGGTGGATGCCTGGATTGGTCCATGTTATCGCGTCCAAACCCGGATTTGGCATCTGTAGTTTTGGATTTGCCCGGACAGGCTGTTGTTTATCAGGCTATGTTGCAAGCAGTCAATAAGCGTGATTGGGTAGGTGGTTTTATTAGCCGTGGGTATTATCTTCCAGTGCCTTTGATGGATAAATCATCATCTACTCGGGGGAAACCAGCTGCTGATTTGTTATGGTATTGGTTCCCGCGTATGATGGGCGTAACAAAATAAATTTTTATTATAGAATCAAAAAAATCGCGAGAGAAATCTCTGCGGTTTTTTTGATTCTACTGGGGTGATTTACAACAGAATGTGAAGAATTAGTGTTGGAATATCAAGATTTTGTGGCAAAGCCCATATATGAACCGCGCAAGCTTTCATTTTGTTGGAATTTTAAACGGTGACCAAATTCGGCAAATGTAATCTGATGAGTTTTTAATCGTAGTATTTCCATGGCTGTTTGAAAGGTCGAGATACCTGGCTGTATACCAGTTAACTTGCATATATTAAGTTTGTGTGCTTTGAGAACGGCTGTAAGTTGTAGCGGTGGAATAAATTGACGCCATGCATGTGTGCCCGGAGGGAAAAAACGTGTTAAGGGAAGTTCCTGGGCGATGAAAATGTTCTCAAAGTAGCTTGGGATGGTTCGATTAATTGTATCGAACAGGTACATTCCCGCTGGTTTCAGGACACGTGATGCTTCTTCAATCGCACTTTCCAAGTCAGAAAAATGTTCAAGAACATCGCAACACAGGATTATATCGAAATATTCAGATGGGAATGCTAGAGCTGAAGCGGAAGAAGTATGCTAACTTATCTCTAGATGGTCAATTTCGGCATGTTCCCGGGCATTTTTGACCGTAGCTGTTGAAAGATCGATACCGTTCACTATACAACCGAGTCGAGCAAAATCCTCACTCAGTAAGCCGCCACCGCAACCAATATCCAGGACTTTTAGAGTCTTTGGATCCATGGACTGTTTTTAGAGTATATTCTGAAAAAACTTGAGACGGACGGGATTTATACCGGTTTTAAGTGTGTGTAAAAAATGTTTTTCATCCCACCAACCTGCAGCATGTTTGTTGTAAATGGAATTATCTACTGGCAAAGAAATTTACTCCAGTCCGTCTATGACTACCATCTGCGAACGTGCGTATTTGTTTCGAAGCGCCAAGGCAGGAGCATATTCGGGGGAATTCAACCAGGATTTTGCCTGTTCACTGGATGAAAATTGCAGAATTACTAATCGGTTTGGCTTCCAATCACCTTGCAGCGTTTCGGTTTTACCACCGCGGGCTAAATATTTTCCTCCGTATTGGGCTACGGCTGCAGGAGCCAATTCTTTGTAATCAGCATAACCAGCGGCATTTGTAACTTCGATATCAACGATTACATAAGCTGTCATGTTGTTCCTTTGTATAAATGATGAAAATCAAAAAATTTGGGCTCTGGCACTAAATGGTGTAGGGCTTGATAGAAAAATCTACTGGTGGTTTGGGTCCTTCCAGTAGGAAAAGAGGCCGCCGATGGATTGGCGGGTGTAATTGCGCCAGATAGCTTCGCCAAATATTTTTGAGACAGAAAGAATGGTCAACTTATATGGGAGCTCGCGCATTGGCGGCGCCGGGACCGTGTCTGTCATGATGACTTCGGTGATTTGTGGGATGGCAGCCAGGCGTTCCAGCGATTGCCCTGCGAAAACGCCGTGAGTACAGATGGGAATTATTTCTTCAATGCCATTGTCACCCAGGGTCTGGCATGTCTCAGCCATTGATCCAGCGGTGGAAATTTCGTCATCGTAGACCAGTGCACGTTTGTAATTGTGCAGCAGAGGCTCAGACAGACCAGAGACGCGAACCACAGTGTCTGAAATCCGTTCTTTGTTGGCGGCAAGGATGGGGACTTTGATCATATCTGCGAAGCGTCCTGCTGCTTTGGCATGGCCTGCATCCGGAGAGATAACGATTGTTTTACTCAGGTCACGTTCGGAGATGTATCTGGCGATTTCGGTCCGAGCTGTTAATACATCAGTTGGAACATTGAAGAATCCCTGAACCTGTGGTGAATGGAGAGTCATGGTCATGACGTGGCTCGCGCCAGCTGTTACGAGTAAGTTGGCGACTAGCTTGGCAATTATGGAAATACGAGGAGCATCTTTTTTATCTGAGCGCGCAAAGGAATAATATGGGATTATGGCGTGAATATTGCGTGCACCGGCACTGTATGCAATATCCAACATGATGAGCAATTCAAGTAAATTCTCACTAACAGGTTTCACCAAGGATTGGACGATGAAAACAGTACGAGACCGAACTGTCGCCCCCAACTGTACTTCGGTACAATCATTGCTGAAACGGTGAAAATTTGTTTTATCAAGTGGAACACCCAGGTAATCAGCAATCCCCTGGGCAAAAGCCGGGTGTGATTGTCCAGAAAAGATACGTACATCCTGTTCATCGATATGATGATTAACCATATGCCAACCTCTTGTGCAAAATACCATGCAAGTGAATTGATGAAGGAGACTATCTTGAAGGTAAATGTTAGTTGAATTTCCAGAATCTATCGATATGCTCACCTGCCCTGAGCTATTTTCAGGACAGGTGAGGTACAAATTAATGGGTGCAACATTAGTCCAAAGAACTTAGATAATCCAGGAAAAGCCTGACACCAAACCCCATTCCGCCTTTGGGGCAGTAGGGCATATCTTTTTCAACGCCCATCATTCCTGCAATATCGAGGTGAGCCCAGGGAGTTTCGTCGGTTACAAATTGTTTTAAGAACATGCCACCAATGGTGGAACCAGCATAGCGACCACCGGAATTTTTGATATCGCTATCTGTACCTTTAATTTGTTCGAAATAATCTTCGTCCAATGGTAGCCGCCAGATTCGTTCAAAGGTTTTTTCGCCTGATTTGAAAAGAGATTCGGCTAATTCATCATTGGTCGAAAGAAGGCCTGCCCGGATGGTGCCGAGCGCAACTGTAACAGCGCCAGTGAGGGTTGCAATGTCGATCATAGCACGTGGTTTGAATGTTCGTTCGGCGTATGTTAGCGCATCAGCCAGGACAAGGCGACCTTCGGCATCCGTGCTGATAATTTCGATGGTTTTTCCGTTTAGCGCCTTTAGAATATCATCCGGACGATATGCACCACCGGAGATCATATTTTCTGCAGCAGCAATGACGCCTACTACTGGGGTTGATAAACCAAGTCTAGCTGCTGCGACGAGAGTGGCAATCACGGTCATACCGCCGGATTTATCGTATTTCATGCCAATGATATTTTCTGTGGATTTGAGTGAATAGCCACCGGTGTCCATGGTCAATGCTTTTCCAACCAAAACAACCGGTTTTTCAGTTGTTTTGCCAGCATGTTCCAGGATGATCAACCGGCTGGGTGTGTTTGAACCTTTTCCGACGGCTACTATTGCCCCAGCACCCAACTCGGATAATTGTTTGTCATCCAAAACAGTGCATTTAAGCCCAACTTCGGCTGCAATTTTTTTGACACGTTCTGCCAAAGTTACTGGATTGATGACATTTGGGGGCTCATGAGCCCATTCACGCGATAAATTAACAGCTTCGGCTGTGATTGTAGCTTTGTTTAAATATTCCTGAAGTTCGGTTTCAATAACGCCTGATTTGTCATCGAGTAGCAGGCTGAGGGAAGTTACATTATCTTCCCGCCCGGATTTGTACTGATCAAACTTAAAAGCACCTAACAGGATACCTTCAATAAAAGCTGTCAGCGAAGTTGATGGGGGCATGCCAGTTCCAGAGAGAATTTCCAACTCCACACCGGCAACGGAAATATTATTGTTTGCAAGCCATTTCGCAAGCAAACCACCTGCACGACGAATCATTTCAGCGGAAAGTTTTTTCTGTGGGCCAAGTGAAAGAACAGCTTTTTCGCCGATGATACGAATTTCACCGGTATCCTTCCCTGCGGTTTTGAGTGTGACAGTTTCAGGTGCCAATGCCGGGCTGATGATCAGACCGGAGAAAGCGGTGGAATTGACCAACTTTATTACGATGCTCATTGCTATAACCTCTTCAAAATAGGAATGGGATGAAAAGTTTTGTTTCTTTTTTATACCGGGAGAATTCGGGATAACGAGAAAGGGACTTTTCTTTTTTGAGCATGTTGGGTGCCCAAATAATACCGATGAATAATATTATTACTAACAGTGGCAGCCAATGCATGGCAAGCAGGCTGAAACCGAGATAAATGAGTAGTTCGCCAAAATAATTTATATTTCTAACTTTGCTCATTAATCCGTCTGTTATCAAATGTCCGGGATTATATTTCAGCTCCATATACTTTTGCATATCTGCTGCGAAATGAAGGAACACACCGAAAGTATACATGCTGACACATAAAGCTAGAAGCCAAGCTGGGGTTGAAATCAACCGGGATGTGATCAGATATGGCGTAATCCAATAAAGACTGAGTCCAGCCCAGATGTAAAAACCATACCAGATACTTGAATTATTTTCCCATTGCCTATCTGGAAAGATTTGGCTTTTGAGAACCCAAAGCATGCCATATGTACCGTGTAACGCCAGGTAAATCCAGATTGTAGGGTTTTGCCATTGCTTAAAATAGGTCATGAGACCCAAAATGACCAAAAAAGTAATGCCCTTGTGGCTGTCGATAAAGAATTTTTGTTTCATCGATTATCCATTATTGATCTATCAGGAAATGTTTTGAAAGAGCGATGCAATCAAAATCTTAATCCAAATTGGAAAAAGGATATTTCCCAATCCATTATTATTGTAGCAGAATTACAGTTAGCTGCGAGATAACCTGATTTGTGCTTTGTAGAATTCTTGGTTTTTTGCTTTTTGAATGGTGATGAATAAATTATTTTAATATTTTTAAGGCCGTGTTGTTTGTGATGGTGTTGGTTATATCATTAACCGACGAACGAAACCTGATTGTGTTGGATGATTGGATTGGGGTTGAGTTGAAGTAGTGTTGCATTGCTAATCTGCCGGCTTCAATGAGGACTTGCTTTCGGGTTTCACTCATGTCGAATTCAGTTGTGCCATAACCTTTTGCTGGAAGGCGGACAACCATGTCAGCATAAACGTCTATTACCATTTTATCCCGTGCAGAGAGAGTTGTATCTATCAGCCGTGATAGTCGCTGAACAAGGATGAAGTCTGTAATGTTAAAAGTATTGGTAAGTGGTGAATTTGCGACAGTACCAGGTACAAAACCTTCCTCATCAATTAATAATCCAAGGATATTTTGACTGACCGCATCTCCCATAACACGTGTAACATCCTTTAAATTAGAAAGAAATAGTTCGATGGGAAAATTTGATAATAAACCACCATCCACGATAGAGTTACCGTGAAGGTTACGGCCCAAGTACGTACCCCATTCTGCCTGCCAGGTGACATCCTGCCAGAGGAGGGGTACACTCATCGACATGCGGACTGCCATCAGGACGGGGCATTGTGGCGCAGTGACATGGTTTAGTACCAACATTTGTTTGGCACTTGTATCCGAGGCTACAACCGAGAGGTCAGTATTTGTCACGTCGTAAAATTGTTGGAGAGTCATATTTCCAAAGTTACGGGGATTTCCAGCAAATGTGCCTGAGTTTAGCTTGTTTTCCATCCAGGATGTAAATTGATTGGCCGAAAACCAGCCACCAAGTTCGATAAAGGAAAAAAAATTTCGGAAACTGTTTGCATTCGCCAAATTGTTGACGATACTATCGTCAACTACATCTTCCAGGAAATCAGGTAGGAATGGAATATTAAGGGTTTGTAATAAAGCACGGATGGAACTATTCTTAATCACTTCATGGTCGAAGGGACCAGGATCAGCTAGAAAACTGGAAAAGACGGATTTGCCATCTGGAAGTTTTTCGTTCAATGCGTTCAGTATTTCAGCAGAAGAATACCCGGCTGCGAGCAAGGTTGCCGTGATTGCACCAGCGGATGATCCGAGTAATCGTCCTGGTTTGTGACCTCGGGATTCGAATTCCTGTAAAGCACCTACAAAAGCCATTCCCTTTGCTCCGCCACCTTCAAATACCAGATCGAAGTTCATGGTTCGCGCTCCTGTTTTTGTGATTAACTGCATTGATATACTTTAAAAGAAAACTTTATAGATTTCCGTCACCCTTAATTTCCACACGGTCCAATAGTTTTGAGTAAACCACTAATTCATCGTAGCCAGACATTTCACAGGGTTCCCTGCGGTAATCCAGTTGGGGGAATGTCAATAAAATAATTTCTGCTGTGGTGTAGATTTTGCAACCATGCACAAGGTGTCCGCCGGTTGTCAGTCCATCGCCATCTGAAATGCTGATGTGGAGATGAGAACCGTTGGTTGAAACTGTACCAGTCAGGGATACGATTTCAAAATGACCTTCATATTCATTATAGTAATCGCGATTTGCCAACCTGAGTGTGGCATGGGTTAGACTGCCAACCGCACAAATTACACACCCTGCCAGAATATGATGACCGTTAACGTTTTTTTCGATTTCTTCGAATAAATCCTGTCCGGGTTTGAGGCGAAAAGTATACGATTCTGTTGTCATAAATTCCTCGGATTAGTTAATTTTGGACCAGTAGTCGATATCGAATAAAAATCATTCTGACTGATTGGATAAAATAATGAGCCTTAATATTTTTAGATCACTATAGGAAACACTACCATTTAATTTATCAAAAACTGGTTTAAGATATTCAGATCCCAACTCTTCAAAAATATTGAATACAGCATTTTTTAATAGTAGTGAAATATCCACCTGGGTTTCAAGATATTCAAGATTTGGCAAAGGGTACCCTTCAGCTACATATTTTGCAAGGTTATCGATTATGGTACCGGTGGTGACATCAAAATGTTCTGCTAAATCCTGAATACTCTCTCCCGCATTAAAGGCTTCCCCAACTGCAAAATATCGTCGGGATGATTCTGCTTTGCCGGATTTAGTGCTTTTTTTTTGAGCTGGGGTAGGCTGCTTTCCTTCAATTCCGTGTTTTTGGCAGTAATGCTGGATCAGGTTGATGAAGATATCCCCATATTGCCTGGCCTTTACTTGCCCGATACCGCTTATATTAAGCAGGCTTTCTGGTGATTGGGGGGTGTAGGCTGCCAATTCAACCAATGTGCGATCTGAGAAAATGACGTATGGTGGAACACCGGCTTCATCTGCTAGTTCTTTGCGCCTGGCTCTCAGTATTGCAAATAGGGCGTGATTGTATTCCAATTCATTTTTGTTGGCTTTTTGGGGTGCGCGTTCCTCTACTTCCTTCAGTTGCCCGGAAATTTTTGCGCGAGTACGTAATGTTTCGAAGGCTTTAGTTGTGAGGCTGAGTGTATGGAATTCATCTTCCTGATTGAGGAAACCCATTTGGGTTAGCTGACGGGCAAGGTGCATCCACTGTTTTTGGTCGAGTTCTTTTCCGATACCATATGTGGATAATTTATCATGGCCCATACTGAGGATTTTTTCTTTTTTTGATCCGAGTAAAACATCGACAACGTGCCCTGCACCAAAACGTTCCCCTGTGCGGTGGACACACGACAAAAATTTTTGTGCTGGGGTAGTAATATCTTCTAGAACCGGCGGAGTTGCATTGCAATTATCGCAATTTTTACAGTTTTCGTCGGAATATAACTCACCGAAATAGGAGAGTAATGGCCTGCGCCTGCAGTTTGTTAGATCCTCCGCGTATTTTACGATTGCATCGAGATGTTGTTCGGCCACCTTGCGTTCATCCCCGATTTTTTGGTTGATAAAATATTTAAGTTTTGCAACATCAGCATAGCTATATAAGAGAAGGCAGTGAGCAGGCAAGCCATCCCGTCCAGCGCGACCAATTTCTTGGTAATAGTTTTCGACACTTTTGGGCAGGTCAAAATGAATTACGAAGCGCACGTTGGGTTTGTTGATTCCCATGCCAAAGGCAATGGTGGCTACAATAATCTGGATATCGTCACGGATAAAGGCTTCTTGATTTTTTCGACGTTGTTCATCCTCCAGGCCGGCATGGTATGCACGAACGGAATATCCTTTTTTTGCCAGATTGTCGGTTAGGTCATCGACTTGTTTGCGAGAAAAACAATAGATAATTCCTGATTGATCTTTGAAGCGTTTTAAGAAATTTACAGTCTGGATGGCTGGATCACTCTTGGGATTGACTTCAATGTAGAGATTATCCCGGTTGAAACTGGCCAAAAATTCATTAGAAACACTAAATCCAAGGTTTTTTATTATATCTGCCCGTACCCTGGGAGTGGCTGTAGCGGTCAATGCCAGGCAAACAGCTTTCGGGAAACGACGCCGTACTTCAGCAAGTTGTCGATATTCAGGCCGGAAATCGTGTCCCCATTCAGAAATACAATGAGCCTCATCAATAGTAAAACAGTCGACTGAAATGGTAGATAATAAGTCATATATGCGAGGAGTCAGCAAGGTTTCGGGTGCCATGTAAAGTAGTTTGGTTTCACCCCGACGTACAAAATTCATGTTTTCCTGGTAGGCTTCAGGCGAGAGTGAACTGTTCAGGAATAACGCCGCTACCCCGGCAGCATGCATTTGCTCAACCTGGTCCTTCATCAATGCGATGAGAGGCGAAATAACGACTGTGAGGCCGTTGAAGATGAGCGCAGGGATTTGGTAACAAAGGGATTTTCCGCCCCCCGTGGGCATAACGGCCAAAGAATCTTTTTTGTTTAGTACATTTTCGATTACTTCTCGTTGGTGTGGGCGGAAGGTGTCGTAGCCGAATATATTTTTTAGAATGCTTTCAGGCGTGGGTGGCATAATGTTCCTGTCATCAATTTTTTAAATTATACAATAGAGTGACTGTATTGTAGGGTCACGGTTGGCTAGCGTTTTGTTGACCATCAATTCTTTTGGGAAATATTCCTTCGGTTTGAGTGCAAAGTGATGTGGACGGGCGTGATTATTATCGTCTATAATGGCGGGACGAAAGAGGTAAAATTGAACAATACACCATATCAAGGTAATCGCCGCGATCCGTACGCGGCGCTTCGTTATCCAGAATTCCGACTACTTTTGGTGGGACGATTTGTAACAGCCTTTGGTAACCAAATGCTGTCGGTAGCTGTAGGTTGGGAGCTTTGGCTGCGTACGCATAGTACTTTTGCGCTTGGCATGGTAGGCCTGGTTCAGGTTATTCCAGTGATCCTACTTTCACTATTAGCCGGACATGTTGCTGATCAGTACAATCGAAAACGGATTGTAGTTATTACCCAATTATTACTCGGTCTTTGTTCTTTGGGTTTGGCGATACTTTCTTATGTTGAGGGACCTTTGGTCCTGATATACATGTGTTTGTTAGGGATTGGAATTGCAAGAGCATTTAATGATCCGGCTTCTTCAACTTTGATTCCGCAAACTATCCCTCCAGAAATGTATACCAGTGCAGCAACATGGAGCAGTAGTTCCTGGCAGGTGGCATCCATCGTTGGACCAGCGGTTGCTGGTTTGACAGCTGCGGTTTTGCCCAAAGTTACCGTTATTTATTTGGTTGATGTAGCGGCTGCCATTATCTTCCTGGTTCTGATCAATATGATTAAAGGGCGTCCCATGGCGTTATCCCGCAAATCTCCGACTATGGAATCGTTGGCTGAAGGGTTGCGTTTCATGCGCAGCAGTAAGGTAATATTGGCAGCAATCACCCTGGATATGTTTGCAGTGTTATTTGGTGGCGCAGTGACTCTGCTGCCTGTATTTGCCACCGATATTTTGCATGTGGGAGCCCAAGGTCTGGGGTTAATGCGCGCAGCCCCCTCGATCGGTTCGTTGGTCATGGCATTCACACTGACTCATTTGCCAGCTTTCAAGCAGGCTGGGAAAACCCTTTTATGGGCAGTTGCTGGATTTGGAGTGGCGACAATCATATTTGGGATTTCAACATATTTTTGGTTATCAATGATTATGTTATTTATATTAGGAGCCTTGGATAATATTAGTGTTATTATCCGGGGAACATTGATTATGACACGTACTCCGGATGAAATGCGTGGCCGAATTTCTGCGGTCAATAGTATTTTTATTGGTGTATCTAATGAGTTGGGCGGGTTCGAATCTGGGTTGGCTGCTTCATTGCTGGGTCCGATCCTTTCAGTTGTGATGGGCGGAATTCTCACCGTGATCGTCGTCATGTCAATTTCTAAAATTTGGCCAGAGATACGGGATATGAAAACACTCGATGATCCAGGTATATAAGCGACCCCGGTGAATTCACCAGGGTCGCTTATATCACAAGTACATTCCAATAGATTGGTTTATCGGGTTCTTTTGGCTTGTTGTATACTGGATTTAGCCAAGGGGAAATTTTGTTTATTGACAGGTTTGTTTTGGAACTTGAGAACCAGCCAATATACTGTCAGGAAGATTACTACAAGCACTGTGCCCTTATAGAGCAACTGCATCGAGAGTAGGGGCGAGTCTGTCCCCGCATAAAAGCCATGCAAGGTAATTCCAAGGTATGCTAGCAAGCTCAGGACATGAATGGCTCGAAAGGTAGCCATTCCAATTCTTGTACGCAAATAGAAGGTTATTGTTACCAATAATATCAAGTAAAGTGAGATCACCCCAATGCCAACCCATAATGGGCGGTAAGGTGAGAGAAAGGGGATTAATATTTGAAGGGTGGAATATGGCAGGTAACGGTCCAGTGTTAGCACGAGTATGTGTAGCAGGGCAAACCCGATGGAAAGTAAAGATATGAATTGATGAAAATCAAAGGTGTAGGATTGTTCCAGCACAGGTGATATGATTCGCGAAGGTACGGCTAATCCCCAAACTGTGGAGAACCACAGAAGCAAATAAGCAATAATGCCTCCAGACCGTGTGATGTACCACCAGAGCTGTTGACTATCTGCAGCAAATAACCACTTTAACGAGTCTGAGAGCCAGCTTCCAAGTGGGGTAAAAATCACAACAAGTCCGAGTACCATAACGGTCAGGATGCTGAAGAGTAAGAGAGCATTCTGGAAAATTATCCAGAGAATTTGTTTGGTGTCTTTTTGGTGATCGGGTGTATCTGATTTAAGATTCATCTTTGTAATCCAGCCTTCCTTTAGCTGATAGAAGTATATTTGGGTTTATTGCATGAAATTCCACTCTCTTTATAAACTAGGAACCGCCGGTCCTGAAATTTGGACGGGAAACACGGCGGCGAGTGGGCGTCAAAAAGGAAAACATATTCCCATTATTCGATGTTGTTTCACCATACATCGGTTCAAGGGTGGGGAGGGGTTGCAGCGTTGTATCCTGGCTGGATGCTGGTTGGGTGGGTTTGCGAGAATGGGCAAATGTAATCCAGCCGCCCACAAATGCAAACAGGCTGGTAATTGTAAGAAGGATATGTAAGAAATTCTTAAAGGGTTTCATGATGTTCCTGTATTCTATAATTCAATTTGATGAACGAGCAATGAAAATATTGGGACTTGGGATAGGTATTATTCAGTAATATTGGGTTTTGATTGATTAGTTGCCAGCGCGCCCAATTATGGTTATAGAACCATTATCCTGAACACGGATCAATCCGCGCTCTTGAAGAGCCATCAGGAGTTGTTGGATTTGTTGTACTTGTTGGCTGGCTCTTTGGACTATGTCCTGATTGGTCTGAATAGTTAGCTGGTATTGTTTTTCGCGTAGTTGGTATTGAAGTTCTCTTTGGGCATATTCATCTATACGTTTTTGAAGTTGGACAACTTGTTGTTGGGTGACACTGGATGCGGCAGTTGTGTTGGAGGAAGAATTTCCAACAGGCACTGTATCTTTGTTAAGTAAGGCATTGGCACTTGTGACGACCATGACCAGCGCTATAATGCCTGTCATTAATAAAGCAGCTAATAAAGCTGGAACTTGTTTTTTCATATTTGTCTCCGCTCGAATTTGATAATGACAGTATACAAGTCGATCATGACAGGAGAATGAAAAATATGCCATTTTTTAGTTTGGTATTTTCACAGCATCTATCTTTTATGACCAGGTCGAAAAAGTAATTACTTGTAATCATCGATAACGAGTGAGAACCAAGAAGACTGCATTATTTGGTTATGAAACATAGTCACTCCTTTTAATGGATAACTGCTTATTCATTATCCTGTCATCCATCAATGCTAGAATTGAATAGTGAATATCAGAGATGGAGTAAAAAATGCGCATTTTGTTAGTTGAAGATAATAAACGCCTGAGCGAATCACTGCGACTGACCCTTGAAGATGATGGTTATGCAGTGGATGTTGTTTATGATGGTTTAGATGGTGAAGAAATGGGGTTGATGGATGTTTATGACATCATCATTTTGGATATTATGCTGCCAGGTAAGGATGGAATTCAGGTTTGCCGGGCTTTGCGTAATAAGAGAGTAAAAACTGCAGTTCTAATGTTGACAGCTCGGGATGCACTTGAGGATAGAGTGCTTGGATTGGATAGCGGTGCGGATGATTACCTGGTAAAACCATTTGAGGTTGATGAATTAAGGGCCAGAGTGAGGGCCTTGTTACGTCGGGAGTCAGGGTCGAAATCGGGCATTTTGCAAATCGCGGATTTAATATTGGATCCTGCCATCCACTTTGTTAGCCGGGCCGGTAATCCAATTGAATTAACCGCAAAAGAATTTGCTTTGCTTGAATATCTGATGCGCCACCCTAACCAACTTATTACTAGAGAGATGGCGGAAAGCCATTTATGGAGTTACGAGAACATTGTTGCATCCAACGTGGTCGATGTTTATATTCGGCGTTTACGCCGGAAAATTGACGATCCCTATGACAATAACTTGTTGGAGACTTTACGTGGTTCCGGGTATCGGATCCGATCAGTCGAGGAATCTAAATGAACCGATTTTCGGGCTTCAATACCTTTGTTCATAGTATACGCTTTCGCCTCGTGATGTGGTTTACGATAATTTTGGTTTTGGTATTATTTACTTTTAGTTCTTTTATTTATTACAATCAAACACGTGATATTCGTGGTGACGCGATGTATCACCTGGAACGGAAATTCACGGATATTGTGGATGTTCTGTGGGGATCTCCAAAAGAAACTCCGGTTTTGCAGCCGAATGATATTTTTATTCTTTTTGATATAAATGGAAAAGTGCTGATTAACCAGGGCATTTCATCCAGTCAAGACATGGTGACATTGATAAAGCAAGCACAATCCACCAAACCCCTGGCTAACAACGAAGGAGATGAAGCTGCCATTTGGTGGATACAGGATTGGAAATCTGGTGCGTCACGGTATTGTTTTATGCTTAAAACCGTAAAAATATCTAATCAGGATGGGTATGCAATTTTGGGAAGTCCATTTGATCCATATGGATTGAACAATCGTTTACTATTTACCCTGTTGCTGGGCAGTCTTTTGACAATTGTGGTGGCGATCAGCGGAGGGTTGTGGTTAGCGGATCGAGCTATGCGTCCGGTGCATGCCATTACGCAGGCGGCATTAACAATTAGCGAAACAGATTTAAATCGTCGTTTGAAAATGACCGGTAAGGATGAGTTGGCTGAACTGGCAAATACTTTTGATGGAATGTTGGAACGATTACAAGCTGCATTTGAAAGGCAACGGCAATTTGTGGCGGATGCATCCCATGAACTGCGGACTCCATTGACGATCGTAAATCTCGAATCGAACCGGGCACTGGCAGCCAAGCGAACCCCACAAGAATATCAACGTGCTCTGGGTGTTATTCGGAGTGAAAATGAATTCATGTCGCACCTGGTGGGGGATCTTTTAACTTTGGCGCGCATGGATGCAGGGCAGCTTGCGATTGAAAATAAGCGGCTTGATCTGAGTGATATTGCTTTGGAGTCTGTTGAAAGATTGGCTCATTTGGCTGAGAAGAAGAATGTAAAGCTTGATGCCGGCGAATTACCGGAAGTGTATATTCTGGGGGATCGACAATACTTGCTCCAGATGATGAGTAACCTGGTCGAGAATGCAATTAAGTATTCACCTGGACCAGATAATCATGTAAGTGTGGAAACCGGTCTAGAGGCGGATACGGCCTGGGTGCGTGTATCAGATAATGGAGAAGGAATTTCACCTGAGCATTTGCCGCATCTATTTACCCGATTTTATCGTGTAAATAAATCACGTTCGCGTGAAGAAACTGATCAACAAGGCGGAACCGGGTTGGGGTTATCGATTGTGGATTGGATCGTAAAAGCGCATAATGGTGATATCCAGTTAGAAAGCACTCCAGGTGCTGGGACGACGTTTGAGGTGCGCTTTAAAGCAGTCAATTAAAGTGTTGCAAAACTAATATTTACAAAGAAGGAGTCCTGATAAATTACCAGGATTCCTTCTTTGTGTAAAAGTGACTGCTCAATAGTTACACATAGCCACGGAATAACTGTAAAATAGACTCATGCTTGCTAGAATTTTCTCTTGTGCCGTAGTTGGATTGGAAGGGGTGGTTGTGGATGTCGAAGTCGACTTCACCACTGGTCAGCCGGGAATGTCAATTGTTGGGCTGCCGGATACGGCAGTTCAGGAAAGCCGGGAACGAGTTCAGACTGCGGTTAAAAACGCTGGATTGCCTTTTCCAAGACATCGTATCGTCGTAAATCTTGCACCTGCTTCTGTTCGCAAAGAAGGTCCCTATTATGACCTGCCAATTGCGTTGGGAGTAATTGTGCTGGGTGGTAGCCTGCCACAAGGTGCGCTTGAAGGTACCATGGTAATAGGTGAATTATCGTTGGATGGATCTGTTCGTCACGCTCGCGGTGTTCTGCCGATGGCTGCAACCGCCCGGGCTCTGGGTTTTAAGCGTATGATCGTGCCGGAAAAAGATGCTGCCGAAGCAGCGTTGATACCGGGGCTTGAAGTTATTCCGGTTTCAACACTTGCAGAATTGTTTGGACATTTATCAGGAAGAAAGCTGATCCCGGTTTTTCAACCTACCAATGAGGAATTGATACCACTCTTTGTTCCGACGGATTTTGCAGAAGTAAAGGGGCAGGAACATGTCAAGCGGGCGTTGGAAGTGGCGGCGGCTGGTGGTCACAATGTTTTAATGACAGGAAGTCCCGGTAGTGGTAAAACATTGCTGGCGCGTTCGCTACCGGGCATCCTGCCAGAAATGTCGATTGATGAATCGTTGGATGTGACAAGAATATATTCAGTGGCAGATCAACTGCCAGTCGGTATGCCACTCATCCGGCAGCGTCCTTTTCGTTCGCCGCACCATACCATCAGCCACGCTGGGCTGGTGGGTGGTGGCAATATTCCGCACCCCGGTGAGATCTCGCTTGCGCATCGCGGTGTGCTCTTCCTGGACGAATTTCCCGAGTTTGGCAGCCGGGTGTTGGAAGTGATGCGACAGCCGATGGAAGATAAAGTGGTAACCATAAGCAGAGCGCAGGGATCTTTGACCTTCAGCGCCAACTTTCAGCTGATTGCTGCTATGAATCCTTGCCCGTGTGGATATTATGGAGATGCGCGTAAGCCTTGTACGTGTGCTGCCTCGACTGTGACGAAATACCAGAAGCGCATTTCGGGTCCGTTGCTGGACCGGATTGATATTCACATTGAGGTTCCGCGAGTAGATTACGACAAGTTGACCAGTGACCGGTTAGGTGAGACTTCTGCTTCCATACGTACTCGGGTGCAGGCTGCCCGACAGCGCCAATTGGATAGGTTTAAAGGGAGTGATATCATCTGTAATAGTGATATGCGGATAGCCGAAGTGCGCAAGTTTTGCAAGTTGGACGAGACTGGGGATAGCCTGGTGAGGGCGGCGATGAGCCAGTTGAATTTATCCGCTAGGGCGTATCACCGGATTTTGAAGTTGGCGCGGACCATTGCAGATCTGGCGGGGAGTGAGAGTATTCAGACGCCGCATCTGGCCGAGGCTTTGCAGTATAGGCCGAAGGGGATAATGGGGTAATTTACCGTGTTTCAAGAAACTTGGCTGACAACCGCGTTCTGCCATAAATAAGATCTGAAATTTCGAGCAGGTATGAGCTTACAAAAATAAATATTTATCCAGAAATTGTAAACAAAAACGGCCATCTTTTTCTTGATGGCCGTTTTTGTTTATGGGGATGTTTACAAAGTGTAAGCCTGTTCCCCAAATAGACCTTCGTCCAGACCTTCCGTTTCGACTTTATCTGGAACTCGCACTGGAGAAAACATATTTTGGATCTTTAGGATGACCCATGTAACGCAGAATGCATATACAATCACAAACACAGCCGCAAATAACTGGATTAGGAATTGGCGCCAGTTGCCTTCGATTAAACCACCTACGCCATTGACCGCTGATGCTGCAAATACACCTGTAAGAATGGTGCCTACGGTTCCGCCAATTCCATGGCAACCCCATACATCCAATGCATCATCCCAGCCAATCTTCATACGGAATTGTACGGCTCCGTAGCAAACGAAGGCGGTAATTACACCGATAACTGCTGCAGCCCATGGCTGCACATATCCGGCTGCTGGGGTAATGGCTACTAAACCAGCCACAGAGCCGATCAGAGCGCCTGTTGCACTGGGCTTGCCCTCATGGACCCAGGAAATAAATAGCCAGGTGATCATGGTGATAGAGGCGCAAACGTCAGTATTGACGAACGCTAAGGAAGCCAGTCCACCAGACGATAAAGCACTACCACCATTGAAACCAAACCATCCGAACCAAAGTAAACCTGCACCTAGGGCAACGTAAGTGATGTTGTGCGGGATGGTTTTTTCGCCCGGTAGGATTTTACGTTTTTCGACGATAAAAACAGAAGCCAGGGCAGCGAATCCGGCACTCATATGGACAGGGATACCACCAGCGAAGTCGATAACCCCCATTTGGGCCAGGAAACCACCACCCCAAGTCCAGTGAGCGAGAGGAATGTAAACCAGAACACTCCAAAAGATGAGGAAAATCAGGTAACTCTTGAAGTTCACCCTGTCAGCAAATGCCCCAGTTATCAGAGCCGGTGTAATAATAGCAAACATCTCTTGGAAAATGAAAAATGCCAGGAAGGGGATGTGCTGCTGTACGTTAGCAACGATGCCTGGTTCAAATCCGACCCCATTTAGACCGAAATAACGCAGGTCACCAATCAGACCGGCAATGTCTTTGCCAAAGGCCAGGCTGAATCCACCAAAAACCCAGATGATGGTGACTACGCCCATGGACATAAAACTTTGCAACATGATGGTGAGGACATTCTTTCGGCGCACCAAGCCTCCATAAAAGAACGCCAAACCTGGTGTCATGATGAACACCAAGGCTGCGCTGATCAGTACCAGAGCAGTAGCCGCAGGATCAATATTATTTTGCATCGGTTTCTCCTTGTTTTGAAATTAAGAACTGCTTTTATATTCTACAAGAGTGATCTTTTCTATGTATCCCCTATAATGAGTAGTGTCACTACCTGATTTTAGGTAGTGACTTGGCTTTGGGTTTGGCCCCCATTGTGCTAAGATAGCCTCATGAATATTACTATTTTGCTTGCTGAGGACCATAAAATTGTGCGTGAAGGTACGCGCCAATTGCTGGAACAATCTGTCGATATGCGGGTTGTTGGTGAGGCGGCAGATGGGCTGGAAGCTGTGCACCTCGCAGCCGAGCTTCAACCCGATGTCATCGTTATGGATGTACGTATTCCGCGTCTGAATGGTATCGAAGCAACCCGTACTATTACAACACGTTTTCCAAAAATCAAGGTATTAATCCTCTCAGCATACGATGATGACAGTTATGTTTTTCCCCTCTTGGAAGCTGGAGCGAGTGGATACTTGTTGAAGACTTCCAGCGGTGCAGAATTAGCAGAAGCGATCAGGCAGGTATTCGCTGGGAAAACAGCCTTATCACCGAGTATTAGTGCGAAAATCGTCAACCGATTAGGTGGACGCCTGGCTTATCGCACGAATAATATGATGGACGGTCTTACTGAGAGGGAGATGGATGTATTGCGTTCCGTAGCCCATGGGTATGCAAATAAAGCCATTGCGGTGAATTTAGGGATTAGTACCCAAACTGTACAGGTTCATTTGCGAAACATTTTTAGCAAATTGGGGGTGGGGAGCCGATCCGAAGCGGTGGCGCGTGCCATTCAGGCTGGGTGGATTACGCTCGAGGTTAATGATGGATGACGATAAAGTACAAGAACAAGATGCAAGCTCAGTCGATTTGAGCGAGGCACCTATTCGCTCACAATTACTTTGGACTTCTCTTTTTCCTCTGATATTTTTCGGTCTGCTTTCAACTCTGGTTACATCTTCTGCACTCAACCAGATGATGCTCGATCTGGTCACACAGCGCAATACAGCCCAGGTGCAAGTGCTGGCCGATTCTCTGGTGCTGGGTTTTAACGCTAAACCTATGCCAGCATCAACAGAGCTCAATTCTGTTCTGCAAACTTTCGAACCAGTGAGTGGAAGTCATCTGTACCTGATCGATGCTCAGGGCACCCTGCTCGGCAGCTCTGAAGCAGGACTTAACAAACTGCCATTACCGATTGACGAATTGGCGCTTTTGATCCATGCTCATAAGCCGGGTAGCAGGTTGATGGAATCTACAATCACACTGGATAAAGTGGTGGTTTCGTTTGCCTCCCTTCCCGCTGGCGAAAAGGGGGGGGTGATTCTCGAAGAACCTTGGGCGCCGAATATGGAGCCAGCCTTTTATTATCAGCTAGTTCTGGTTGGTCTACTCGCATTGGGTACTGTTCTTTCCCTCTGGATGTTATCTCTCAGTATCGGTCGGGTAATCCGTCCAATCGATGTGTTGGCGAAGAATGCGAAGGGGGCAGTGCCAGGCAGTATCTTTCGACCTGTTCCGGAACGTGGACCTATGGAAATACGAGTCTTGATCCATGCATTCAATCAAATGGTGATCCGGCTGGCAGAACAACAAACTGTTCTACGCCAATACGCCCACAAGACTTTACTGAGCCAGGAAGTCGAACGTCAACGGCTATCGCATGAATTACATGATGGGACATTACAGGATTTGGTGGGATTGACTCAGCGGGTCGAGCTTTGTCGTATTGAATTGGAACGCGATCCACTGCTGGCGCAGCGCAGGTTGGATGAACTTCACGGATTGCTCAAACAAACTCTCAGCGATGTGCGCCGCATCAGTAATGCCTTGCGTCCATCTGTTCTGGAAGATTTGGGACTATCAGTGGCTCTGGATGCCTTATGTAAAGATATGACACAGGACAAGCCTGTTCTTCAATGTGAATTCACTGTTTTTGGGGAGCCACAACGTTTACAACCTGACCTTGAGTTGGCAGTCTACCGGGTTGTTCAAGAAGCGCTATCGAATATAAGAAAACATGCACTGGATGCAACATTGGTTCAGGTGGAACTAACCTTTGGCAAAGATAACATCAAAGCCAGGGTGGAAAATAATGGAGCAGCTTTTGCTAATCAAGATGTACGCTCCTTCGTACGTTCTGGGCATCTTGGATTAGCTGGTATGTATGAACGCGCGCGTTTGTTTGGTGGTACTTTGGCGATAGAATCTGATCCAAATGAGAATACAGTTGTGGCGCTGCAACTACCTTTTTTCCAGGATTTCATCCAATAAATAATCAATGTCCGCATTACAAGGAATTTTTGTATCTTTTCAAAAATTCATGGATTCCCAAATAAGGGAAAGTTGGGTAAA
>CAYWXS010000010.1:0-94704 GCA_964462245.1 uncultured Anaerolinea sp. | reverse complement strand
TAGTGGAGTATCCCAGATATTTCCATTCATTCTGCCTATTTATGTGAGAAGGAGATGATGCAATGAAGCCGACTAATAAACTCTATCATCTTTCTGTGAGGAACAAAAATGAGCAAAATTAAGTCGAAAACATCTTATTTACTGGTAACAATTTTTATTTTTGGTATTTTGATATTACAAGCCTGTTCTTCGGTTTCGACTAACAGTAAGGGAATTAATGCTGTTGATAACACCGCGCCAGTAAAAGTTATTTACGAAACAGATTTCACCTTCGACGTTGATGATGTCGGCGCTTTGGCGGTTTTGCATGCCCTGGCAAACAATGGAGAAGCCGAAATTCTTGCAGTTAGTTATAACGAAGCGCAAAATAAAGCAGCGGACGCGATTGACGCCATCAATACATGGTATGGACGTGGCGATATACCAATTGGCATTTACGATAAGCCGCTTGCTGCGCCTGATTCTTCCCATTCATTCTATATCAATACTCTTGCGGGGATGGCTCACGATATTACCGATAATACTGTTGATACTTCCCTTCATGTTTATCAAAAAGTGTTAGCAAAACAACCTGATCAATCAGTGACCATAATTAGTGTGGGGTTTCTTAACAATCTTTACGATCTTTTAAAAGATAACCCTGAACTTGTCTCGAAAAAAGTAAAGATGTTAATCCTAATGGGTGGTGTTTATTATGATGATTTCAATTTCGTCAGACATGATCTCGTTGAGCAAACTCAATATGTAATTAAAAACTGGCCAGGCCCAATTGTTATCAGCCAGGCAGGCCTTTATGTTAAAACCGGATCAGCCTTGGAAAGCACGCCCGCTGACAATCCTGTACGACAAGCTTATTACAAATGGTTTGATAATTCATTCCAAAACCGCTCCAGTTGGGATCAATTGGCCGTTTTATATGGTGTTCGCGGCACAAATATCTATTTTGATGAAATCAGCGATGGCTCTGGCCGGTTGTCAAATGGTTATATGTGGAAAATGGAACCGGGGCGCAGAATGTATTTGAACCTCAAGCTATCAACTACCGAAACGGCTAAGATCATCGAAGCATTAATGATCCAGCCCCCCAGCTCTGCGCCCTAATATTAACCCCAGAATGTTTAAACCTTAGGCGGTCATGGCTTTGTGGTAAGCAGAAAAGATGATGGGACAGATCATTGGTAGGAATGTTTGTTAATTGGATAAAATCAAACATTGTCTAAAGATTCAAGGAACAAAACGCATGACTTTCCCTTCTGACTATTACGAACGTGTCTACGCTGGAGTGCTTGGCAAAATCATCGGTGTCTACCTGGGCCGTCCCTTTGAAGGTTGGACTTATGAACAAATTATGGCGAGCTTGGGCGAAATCCAGTATTACGTCAACGACCGCACCGACCTGCCGTTGCGAAACCACATCTTGGTGGTGACCGATGATGATATTTCCGGTACGTTCACCTTTTTGCGCGCCCTACCAGATTATGGTAACTCGCTCAACCTGACTCCCGCCCAAATCGGCCAGACCTGGCTGAATTACATCGTCGAGAACCGCACCATTTTGTGGTGGGGCGGATTGGGCAACTCAACCGAACATACCGCCTTCTTGCGTCTCAAGGATGGCATCTCCGCGCCGCGATCTGGCTCGATGGAATTGAATGGAAAAGTCGTTTCCGAGCAAATCGGGGCGCAGATTTTCATCGAAGGCTGGGGGTTGGTTGCACCTGGGAACCCGGCCCTGGCTGCCGATCTGGCCCACCGCGCCGCCAGCGTCAGCCACGCTGGGGAGGCTATCTTTGGGGCGCAAGTCATCGCTGCCCTGGTGGCGCAGGCCTTTGTGGAAAGCGACATAGCCAAACTATTGGATACCGCTACCGCACTCATCCCTCTCGATTCGACCATTTTCCGCCTGATTGCCGATTTGCGCGCCTGGCACGCTGCCGATCCCAACGATTGGCGCGCTGCTCGCGAAAAACTGGCCGCTTTCTATGGTTACGACAAATTTGGCGGCAATTGCCACATTGTCCCCAATCACGGGCTGATAATTCTGAGCCTGCTTTACAGCGGCGGCGATTTCAGCCTGGCCCAAACCATAGTCAACACCTGCGGCTGGGATACCGACTGCAATGCCGCCAACGTTGGTTGCATCCTCGGTGTGCGCAATGGGCTGGCGGCCTTTGCCACCGATCCCGACTGGCGCAGCCCGGTGGCCGACCGGCTGTATCTACCGTCTGCCGATGGCGGGCGCACTATTAGCGATGCGCTGCGCGAAGCGGATTTCATTCTGGAAACCGCCTATGCCCTGCGAGGGGAAAAATGGGCTAAGCCCAAGTCTGGGGCGCACTTCCATTTTTCACTGCCCGGAGCCGTGCAGGGCTTCCGTGTCGACACTAATCTGAATCTGGAAAATGTCCTGCACCCGGTCGAATCTGGCCAACGCGTACTAGCACTGCGTTATGAGCTGGCTCCCGGCCAAACAACCTCAATGCTGACCCCAACCTTTATCCCGCCCGAAGCGATAAACATGCCTGGTTACGAACTCCTGGCCTCGCCGACGCTCTATCCGGGGCAGGTAATCCACGCCAGGGTGGGGGCGGGCACAGGTAACGGGAATCCAGTGCGGGTGAGGCTGGCGATTCAGCATTATGGCCAAAATGATTTAACGGTAACCAGCCTAGGTCCGGAAAAAATCTTATCTGCTGGGGCGTGGGAAACACTCGAATGGCAGGTTCCAGATTTGGGCGGCGTACCCATCGCATCGGTCGGGATTTCAATTTCCACCGAATCAGCCTCCGATGGCGTCATTCACCTGGATTGGCTGACCTGGGATGGCGCGCCGGAGGTCACTTTTCAGCGCGCATCGGGGCGGATGTGGGCACGACAGTGGGTTAGAGCCGCCGATTATTTTACTGATGAGTTTGGCGAGGCCTTTCGCATCATCCAGAACCGCGGGCGAGGGCTGGTGATGACCGGCATGCACGAGTGGACGGATTACAGCGTGCAAGCGGTCATTACACCTCACCTGGTTAAAACCTTCGGTCTGGCCGCGCGCGTACAGGGGCAAGAACGCTATTATGCGCTGCTGCTGGCGGGACACGAGACGATCAAGCTGGTCAAGCGGTTGGATGGGGAAACCGTGCTGGCCGAAATGCCTTTTGTGTGGCAGTTTGGCCAGCCTTATGACCTGCGCCTGGATGTGCGCGGCAACCGTGTTTCTGCCTGGGTCAATGGGGCGTTGTGTTTTACAGTGGATGATGCAAGTTCTCCGCTGAACGGCGGCGGGATTGCGCTGGTCAGTGAGGCCGGGCGGGTAGGGTCGGAATGGGTTCGAGTAACCCCTTGTCCCGAAAATTCCTTAAAATAGTGCATCATCCTCGTTGAGACTGTCTGTTAAATATTAACTATCAGTTCATACCCTCTCAAAAACCAACAGACAAATAATTCTTGGCTCTTGGGGAATTTTACATTCCTTGGTAGAAGGAATATGGTTGTAGTTTTTACCATTGCTCGAAAACAAAACCGTCGAGACCGGTGATGGTAAAACAATCACCCAGAGCAAGAAGTAAACTTTGGGCTGTCCAAAAAGTCCGTTTTTTACTTTTTGGACAGCCCAAAGTTGGAGAAAATCCACCAGAAGGTGGCTTATTTTGGTGATCCCAGCCCATAAAAATCCCAATATTTGGCTGTAAATGGGAAATATAAAAGAGACTGTCTACTTTTCAGACAGCCCCTGGCTGAATTTTTGGGAAAAACTTTGGGTTTATTTGAAAATAATTGTAGTAGGCTTAAATTAAGCGAAGCGGCCCCGACTGGGGTTCGGGGCCGCTAAAATAATCAAAAAGCACCTTCAAGAGGCCGGTGTCTTTATTTATTGTGTGCTCGCGGGTCTCCATTGGGGGATAATATTAAAGTCCTGTCGCCGCATCTTGTAATTAAAATGTTTACCCCTTTTACAATCCCATTTTTGGGCGCGGTGTTACCACAATTAAACGTGGTCAATTTGCCCACCTTTTGACTAAATCGAGCTTAGCTTTGGATGGTCTTCCAGGTTGATTAGGTGGGCTCCAGCGTGGTGGCGGTGCTTTGAACGCGAATAATTCTGTCATTGACCGTGCTAATATGTACCACCCATAGCCGCCATATGGGTACCAGGCTTGATCGGCTGAATGGGTACCACCCGCAGCCGCCCGTATGGGTACCAGTCATGATCGCCTGAATGGGTACCAGGCATAGCCGCCTGAATGGATACCACCTTGGAGTGTGGCACAATGCTTCCAGACCACTGGAGGCAAAGCATGAAAAGGACACATATGAATCACATACAAGACATCATCCGGCGTTTACAACTGGGTGAGAGCGAACGGCGAATAGCCCTGGATATGCATATTTCACGTAAAACGGTTCGGAAATATCACGAGATTGCGAAACAGAACAAATGCCTGGAAAATGGAGACGGCTTGGCGGGAGACAGTGCATTGCTGGAGATGCTGGGACCAGGAGTACAAGCTCCGAAACAGGCTTCGACGGTTGAACCATATCGCGCAACCATTCAGGAATGGGTGAAACAGGGAATAGAGATGACCGCGATTTGGCTGCGTTTGCAAGAAAACTACGGATACAAAGGTGGATATTCGTCAGTCCGGCGCTTCGTTCATCGGCTGGAGCCAATAGAGCCAGAAGTGTTTATCCGGGTTCACAGCGAACCGGGCGAAGATATGCAGGTAGATTTTGGGACGGTAGGTCAGTTGTATGACCCGGTGACAAAACGATTGCGAACAGCCTATGTGTTTGTTGCCACGCTGGGATACAGTCGCCACCAATATGCTGAACTGGTCTTTGATCAGAAAATAGCGACCTGGATCGCGCTGCATAAACGCACGTTCGAATATTTTGGAGGAGTACCGCAAAGGGTCATTCCGGATAACCTGAAAGCGGCTGTTTTGCGTGCTCTGGTCCACGATCCAATCCTGGGAGATGCCTACCGGCGGATGGCACTGCACTACGATTTTCTGATCAGTCCAACGATCCCGCACACCCCAAGGCATAAAGGAAAAGTGGAAAGTGGCGTGCATTACGTCAAGCGCAATTTCTTTGCAGGCCAGGAGTTTGTGGATATTCAGGTTGCAAACGAGCATTTGCGCCATTGGATTTTGAATACCGCCGGGGTTCGCAAACATGGGACGACAAGCGAAGCGCCCCTGCATTTGTTTCACAGTATAGAGAAAGCCCGGCTGCAGACATTACCCACCCAGCCGTTCCAATTGATGGATATCCATCTGGTGAAGGTGCATCCGGATTGCCATGTAGTGATCAGCGGGAGCTTTTATTCAGTGCCATTTGGCTATGTTGGCCAGGAATTGGCTGCACACGTGAGCGAAAACTTCGTAGAGATCTACGCAGGGCTGAATTTGGTTACCAGTCACCCGCGCAGTACCCGAGCGGGGCACTGGTCTACCCGCATGGAAGATTATCCACCTGCCAAGGCCGCCTACCTGATCCACACACCGGAATACTGCAAGAAACTGGCCACGAAGATCGGACCGTCCACGCTGAATGTAGTGGAGCAACTGCTGGCCGACCGACCGCTTGATCGACTTCGCTCGGTGCAAGCTATTTTGCGCCTGCAAGAGAGCGTGGGACCCAGACGCCTGGAAGCTGCCTGTGCAAGAGCGGCCCATTTTGGCGATGTGCGCTACCGGCAGATCAAACTGATCTTGAATGCTGCCCTGGATTGTGAGCCACTGCCAGAGGCTCAACCGGCGAAGCCTGTTATAAGTCACACTTTCGCCCGCACAGGCGCAGATTTCTTCGGGAGCCAATTATGATGTCTCATCCGCTTTCTCCCAAATTGCGCCAGCTCAGACTCTCGGGCATTCTGGATACCCTGGATTTACGTGTCTCCCAAACAGTGGATCAGCACCTGGCACCACTGGAGTTCCTGGCTTTGCTGCTCGATGATGAATTGGAACGGCGTAGCCAGCGCCAACGCCTCTTACTAATGTCTTTATCCGGCTGCGATAACAACAAAACCCTGGCACACTTTGACTTCTCGGCCGCGCCCGGTATTAATCGTACGCTGATCCAGGACCTGGCCTCCTGTTTGTTCATCCAACGCCACGAGAATTTGCTGATGTGCGGACCTACCGGAGTTGGAAAAAGTCATCTCGCTAACGGCATCGCCATCGAAGCGCTAAAACGCAATTTGCGCGTGGTCGCCAAACCCACACATCGTCTCTTGTTCGATCTCCAGATTGCCCGCTCAAACGGTGCTTATCCCCGTATGCTCGCTCGGATACTGTCTTGCGATCTGCTGCTCCTGGATGATTTCGGCCTCCAAACCATTACTCCCCAGGCAGCCCAGGACCTCTATGAGATTATTACCGAGCGTTATGAAAAGGGTTCTCTGATCATCACCAGCAACCGTGCTTTTGAAGAGTGGGGCGAGATCTTCGCCAACGATCTTCTAGCCAGTGCAGCCCTCGACCGTCTCACCCATCATTCCCATACCCTTGTTATTCGCGGCGATAGTTACCGACAACGCACTCGCAGAAAGGAAATTGCCTCGATTAATTCAAGTTCTGAAGCCCCGATAATCTCAGAATCCTGACCCCCTCCACACTCCTTTCAGTGGTACCCATCAATGCGGCTATCACTGGTATACATCCGGCGGCTATTGACATAATTCTGAATAAGTCCAGCGATGATCGGTAAGTTTGGCAGCAGTGGCTGGTGTGTGTTGAATGCAATGATGAAGGAAAGAACCAATCAAGAGTATGGGGCGCAAGCTGTGATGATAGGCGCAGAAGTTATAAACGCGGAATCAGGGAGCGATTCTGACAACAGTTCGCATATGACTAATATCACAATTTATGAGTCTTGAAAACCTATTTCATTTTTCCCCTTGACAGGATACAGACCTGTAGGTATTATTGGATAAGAAACAAATATATATCCATTCGACTTACAAGGAGCTACTACAATGACCGATACAACGACACCCGCCTACTTCATAGTTCAAATCAAAGCCAAAAGCCTCGATGAACTGATTCAACGCTACGGGAATTTCGCCATCCCGCTGCTGGAAAAGTTTGACGGGCAAATGATCGCCGGCACACCTACCCCGCAAGTCCTCGAAGGCACTTGGGACGGAAACTGGGCCGCCATCCTGCGCTTTTCAAGTTTGGAACAGGCACAAGCCTGGTACAACTCCGCCGAATATCAGCCGTTGCGTGATCTCCGCATTAACGAATTGACCGAGGACGGGCGAATTATGCTCCTCGAGGGAATGGCTTGAACTTCTGTCTCAGGTTAACTTGACCGTATAACCTCACCCACCCCAAAATGGCTGCGGCCCTTTTGGGGTGTTTTATTTTAAAAACCGCATTGTTTTTCCAGCGATTTCGAAAGCGACGGTGGTTAAGCCACTCCAGCACGCGCCAGGTGAGCGTCTATCACGATGTTTGCGGTTGCAGCCAACTGGCGGGTAGGATTTTCAAGAGACCCGTAGACACGCTTCGTGGCAAACGCGCCATTCAGAAGCAGAAGCAGTTGTTCCGCCAGCTGTTCGGGTTGCGCTGCACCCGCTGCTTGCGCCAATGCCTGAAATCGTGTTTTGACTTTCTGCTTATGCACCAATGCCAATTGATGGCTCGATTGTCCTAATTCGGGGAACTCGGACGCCGCGCTCAGGAACGCGCAGCCAAGCACCTCAGGGGTGGCGATCCCGGCTTCGAGCATTACGAACAAATCTCTGAGCTGTTGTTCGGGTGACTCTGGATGCTGTTCAAGTGTAGCATCCCACGCTTGCCAGAACATCTGATCGTGGATCGAAAGGTAAGCGTGGACAAGGTCATCTTTAGACGGAAAATAATCATATAGCGTAGTTTTCGCCATGCCTGACTGCGCGACAATGGTATCAACCCCGACGGCGCGGATGCCCTGTGTGTAAAACATCTCACAGGCGACTTTCAGGATGTGCTCTTTAGCAGCTCCTCTGGCGAGTTTGGGTTTAGATGTAATTTTTGTCATTATACAATTCCTCGATGATCGTGATCCTGCTGTGCGAGTCTGTGCGCAGGTTTCATTCTTCCTCTTGACAAGATACAGACCTGTAGGTATTATAAGGCAGGAATTGGATACAGACCTGTAAGGTTAATAAGGTTATCACAAAAGCGGCTGCTGTTCAATCCGCAATTCACAATTAATCAAACTATCAATTAAGGGTAAACAAATCATGTCAACTACAATCACAATGAAAGGCAAGACTTGCCTGATCACCGGTGCTAATTCCGGGATCGGCTACGAATCGGCATTGGCACTAGCGAAAATGGGAGCGCAGATCGTTATGGTTTGCCGAAACCGATCTAAAGGTGAAGCAGCCCAGGCAACGATCAAAAGCCAGAGCGGAAATCAGTTGGTTGACCTGCTGATCGCCGATCTGTCAGTACAACAGTCGATCCGCGACCTGGCGGCGGCGTTCAAGGCCAAATATAATCGCCTTGATGTGTTAATCAACAATGCCGGCGGGGCGGTTGGCAACCGGGAGCTTAGCGCTGACGGTTACGAAATGACCTTTGCCGTGAATCATCTCGCCTACTTTTTATTGACCAACCTGCTGCTCGATGTACTCAAGGCCAGTGCCCCATCACGGATCGTAAGCGTTGCATCCGAATATGAGCAATTTGCAGCGCTGGATTTTGACGATTTGATGTTGGAAAAAAAATACGGTGTGAACAAGGCCTATGGTCAATCAAAGCGTGCCAATATCGTCTTCAGTTATGAACTCGCCAAACGGCTGGCCGGTACCGGTGTCACGGCAAACTGCTTGCATCCAGGGGTCGTTCGTACCAATTTTGGATCGCAAACGGGTGGTCTATTCGGGATGGTTTGGGCTGGACTGGCCCGGCCTTTTGAACTGTCACCGGAACAAGGCGCGCAAACGATTATCTATCTGGCGTCTTCACCCGAAGTCGAAGGTGTAACCGGTCAATATTACACCAAAAAGAAGCCAATCAAATCACACGCCCAGACTTACGATCCGGCAGTACAAACGCGGTTGTGGCAGGTCAGCGAACAGTTGACCAAGCTGACAGGGTAGTTTATTGCTCGTTCGCCAATGCAACACGCCCCCGGTCTCACACCAACTTGACTGGATGCTTGATCTTGAACGAGATACCAACACTTCTTCCGGCGTCCATTTTGATAAAACTGTCGAAAATTTGCTCATTTACTTCACTCGCATAGCATTTGTGCAACCTTGGCGAAAAGAGGCAAAATCACGGAAAAAGCAACTTTTCGTAAAGGGCAGCACCAATTGATAAGAACCCTGCTTTTTCACGAGCAGTGAACGAGCAAAGGAAGGGATCATCTACGACTATGTGGATTTTGATGTGCCCGTGTTAGCCAGAATGCACAGCAAGCACCGAGCCAATTATAAGGCGATCGGGTACGAAATCGAGTTGCAGCAGAAAAATAATTCATTACAGATGACTCTGGCTGACTTATGATATTTCAAGAAATAGTCTTTGGTTGAAATTCGCAAATTCATTATTGAGTAGAAAATGGAAGGGTAATTAGAAATTTTACCCAGAAATTCCCCAAAAAAGAGCTTGACGTAGCCGCGGAGAAGTTGTACTATACGAACGTCGATCCACTATCGCAGCGCGTACGGTAGACGGTAATCAGCGCTCGTTAGGTTAGCTAAAATGCATGGCCCGGCGCACAAACAGCACGGATTTAGGATTTTGCCTCATAACCCGGAGGTCGCAGGTTCGAGTCCTGTCCCCGCAACTGAAGTGAAACCGCAGACCCTTGGGTCTGCGGTTTTTCGTTGACCCGAATGGCATCGGTTACAAAATTTACTCTAAAGGAGAATTTTGCAATAGACCGAAAACCGTTGGGTTCGTCTATGTTGTTGAGTAAAGCAATGGTTATTCGTTTTGCAACTGCAGTACTTCATCAAGGAAAACTGAAATCGCCGGGGGTTGAAAAAATTATTATGCAAAGGGAAAGCCACATTTCCAAAAATACAAATGATATGAGTACGGTGCAGATTGTCGGAAAAAAAGAGAAAAATTAATCCAAACGATAGTGATTCTCTGGAGGATAGGATGAAATTGACTCCACATACCGAGGAATGGTAGAGCTGGTTATCCCGGCAACAGAAGGGTTATTATTACCCAGGTCGAAAATATTATCGTCCTGGCATGGTGATGACAACTTTCGCATGTTGGTGTTCGAGCATTTCAGACCGGAGATGAATGTGCTGGAGGCGGCTTGTGCGCAGGGTAACCTGACGTTGGCGATGGCGCCGCATGTCCGCTCAGTGTTGGCCTACGATGCCAACCCGGATAATATCGACATGACCCGTGAGGCAGCCGGTGAGAGTGAAATTACCAATGCAAAGTTCCTGGTCTTCAATTCGTGGGTGCACTTTAACGATGTGTAGGCGCATCTTCCAGCAGAAGAGTAATTGATCGACCTATGGGTCAATAGCATGGGTCCGTTTCATTCGGTGCTGGATACACCGCGGGTGTGCCGTCCTGGTGCGGTGATGCTGATGTTGATCCCGGATGGTGGCGTGCCTGGGGGTGGTCGGCCCTTTCCGTGGCATGCTCTGTTGCCCGAGTCGTTACGCAGCCTGGTAGCTCCAACCCGGAATGACCCCAACTGGGCTTTTCAATCTATAACCGAGCATTTGGCTGAAGCGGGGCTACACCTGCACAGTTGGTGGGATTTTGATGTGCTGTATTATATATCGGACCCCATGGACCTTTATATCGGGTTAACCTGGCCTTTTATGGAGGATGAGTTGCCACCTTATCAGGAGGTTGAGCCGCAATTTGTGCAAAACATTATTGAGTTTGCCGGTCCACTGGGGTTGGAAAACCGCTGGCGGAGCTCCATTTGGAAAGCGGTGATAGCCGGGTAATAGGGGTATGCGCAGAACTTTGCCTGGCGACACCTAACTTACTAGGCTTCCGTGAAATTCACCTGATTATAATCATCAGAAAGAAACATGTTTAATGATTTTGGATTAAAATGAACTCTTACATATGACACACTCACATTCCCATTTTGGCGATTTGACAAAGAAGACTTCCAACCGGATTGCTCTTTCGCTGGCACTGACGGTTGCATTTGTTGGGCTGGAAGCACTGGCGGGTATTTGGGGCAACAGCCTGGCGCTGCTCTCAGATGCTGGTCACAATATTACCGATGCGGTTGCGCTGGGATTAACCTGGTATGCAATTTATTTAAGCTCCCAGCCCGCGAATCGTAACAAGACCTTTGGTTACCACCGCGCCGGCATCCTGACCGCACTTCTAAATTCAGCCACTTTGCTGCTGGTTGCTGGCTATATTTTTTATGAGGCTTTTCAGCGCTTCGTTTCTCCTGCAAAAGTGAATTCGGAAATCCTGATCGGCGTTGGTTTTGTTGCTTTTCTGATCAATGCTGTGACAGCCTGGCTGGTTCAGCACGGTAGTGAGCATGATTTAAATCTGCGCAGCGCATTTGTGCACCTGATGGGCGACGTACTTTCCACAATGGGCGCAATTGTGGCAGGGATTGTGATTGCTTTTACTGGCTGGAACTGGTTGGACCCGCTAGTGAGTGTTCTAATCGGGCTGTTGATACTTTTGAATGCATGGGGTATTCTGAAGGAAACCGTGGATATTTTATTGGAAAGCACCCCACGCGATGTTAATACCGATCATCTAGTCCAAAACCTGATGAGAGTGAATGGCGTTAGGGGAGTACATGATTTACACGTCTGGAGTATCTCCCAGAGTTTACGCGCGCTATCGGCGCATATCATCATTGATGATATTTCAATCAGTGGTGGTGCCAGCATCAAAAGAGAAATTAACGAAATGATCAGCCACCAATATAATATTGGTCACGCTACGTTACAACTTGAGTGCGTGGGCTGTGAGCCGGATCTACTGTATTGTGATATTGTGGATAGTCACAGTCATGAGCATGTCGATATAAAAGAGGCGTGATGCTATCTGGAAAAGCTCAGGCAAAATCAGCCGGGAAGAGTATCCCGGCGTCCTTGCGGGCTTTTTCGCAGACGCTCACCACTGAAGCGGTATGATCTAGCAACGCATAACAGGCTTCATAATCTTTTTGGGAGTGGATATCACCAAATCGTTTCATCTCATAATACAGCAGGTTGCTGTTAGGTTGTTCATCAAAGCGGATTTCTTCATTGGCTAAATGGAAAACCACTTTTCTGCAGCTATTAGCACCATTTTCTACCTTTAAGTAACCCTTCTCACCTTGGATCATCGCAAAATTAAGACTACCAGTATCCTTACAGCCGACACACTCGGCTAGGAATTCTGGGTATTTCAAGATAAGAATCCCAGATGTGTCGATTCCGTTTGGATGTTTATTGGCATGATAATGTACTTGTTGGGGGCGGCCAAAAAGGTTGATCACAAAGTGGAGATTGTAAATGTTTATATCCAGCAATGCGCCGCCTGAAAACTGGGGATTGAATATATTCGGGGTTTCACCTGCCAATAGTTTGTTATAGCGGCTGGAGTACTGGCTGTAGTTGCATTGAATGATTCTTATTTTCCCCAACCTGGATAAATTTTCCTTTAAAAATTGAAAATTAGGCAGATGGATGGTTGTAATGGCTTCAAACAACATCAAATGCTTGCCCCGGGCAGCGGAAATCAAATGCTCGGTTTCTTTGGATGTCGATGTAAAGGGTTTCTCGCAGATCACATTTTTGCCGCACTGCAAGGCTTTCAGGGCATGTTCGTAATGCATACTGTTGGGTGACGCTACATAAACAAAATCTACATTAGAATTTGCCAGCATCGCATCCATATCGGTGTATACCAGATCGATTTGATACTTTTGCACCAGTGCTGCTGCTGTCTCGGCTTTGCGCGAAAACATGGCAATACATTCCACCCCGGGGATGGTTTGTAGAGATTCCAGAAATGTATCGACGATAAAACCAGTTCCAATTGTGGCTATTTTCATATAATTTCCTGTTTTTCTGCGGGGTCTGGGCCGCTTTATTTTTTGGGGTAGGTTGTTGACAATTACTATTTTAGTTTACTATATTCTACTTCGAGGGGTGGAACAGGGGGAAAAGTCTCAGTTGATTGCGGAGGTGGTTCCGAGTGTCTGCCAAGATAGTAAAGACGCGGTTCCATTGGAACTGCGTCTTTACTATTTATGACGATACCGCCCCATGCTCCAATAAGCGTTTTATCAGAGCCGATCAAATTGGTATGGCAGCGCGAGAAGTATTTTAAACCACCAAGACTTTGATGTTCATCGCTTCAATTTTCTTAAGGGTTTTTTCGTCAATTTCTTTGCCTGTGATCACCAAATCTACTTCGTTAAAATGGCAGATATTTACAAAGGCAATTTTTTCAAACTTGGAGTGGTCGCATAAGACAATCACTTCACTGGAGGCTTGGATCATTAATTTTTTGGTTTGAATTTCTTCAACCGAAAAATTCATATAGCCTATATTAAAATCCACTGCGTCCACACCCAAGAACAATTTATCCGCATGGATTTGCTTGATCATGTTATCCGTAAAATAACCATGCAGCGAATAATGATGTTTCCGCAGCGCGCCCCCGAAGACAGTCAGTTCAATATTTGTATTATGTGAAAGGATCATGGCACTGTTCAGATCATTCGTGGCGATGTACAAGGAGTTCTTTTTTCTGAGCGCTTTTGCCAGTTCGAACACGGTTGTACCACCATCCAAAAGAAGTGTTTCATTTTCCTGGACTAACTTGGCGGCAGCTTCGGCAATTCTCTGTTTTTCATCCAGAAAAAAATCCTTGCGGACGTCAAAAGGCGGCTCATAGGATGTCATATTCTTAATAGCAACAGCCCCGCCCCGGGTTCTTGTCAGGACGTGTTCTATCTCAAGATCATACAAATCCCGGCAAATTGTTGAGCGGGATGTATCGAGACGGGTAGTAAGTTCGTCTATGGAAACGATGCCATGCTGATTAATTTCAGCAGAAATCAGTTCCATGCGTTGGGCTTTGATAATGGGATATTCTCCTTAGTTCAGCAATTATAAGCATATCCGTAGGCAAAATCAAATTAATAATTGTTTCTGGTTTATTTTTTTAGATAATCTGCAACAACTGCCAGATTGTCCCGGAATGAACCGTCGCTTACAAAGTTTTTTGTAAATAATGCACTTCCCATTGTGAAACCAAATGGATTGATTTCTTTCATAAAATCCATCCGTTCAAAGTCATTAATACTGCCGGCGATGACAGTTGGCAGATCAACTTCTTTTGAGAATATTTTAATTAATTCAACTGGGTCACCAGTGAAACGAAAAGCTAATAGATCAGTGCCATCTGCACCAAGTTCTTTTAGCTGTTTTGCGCTTGCAATAATTTCATCAAGCGAGTCGCCTAAAATCGAAGGGCTGCCCCAAACTTTGCCGCAAAATGGGTAGTATTGGATTTTCCCCTTCACCAATTCACCAACAGATGGATAGTAGAGTGTGCCCATTAGGCAGTCAAATTCACATTCCATGGCTAATTTGGCAGCACTCAGGCATTCGGTTTCCGAATAAGTCACCACTTCGAGGTAGGTGGTTTTTCCAGCTGCTTTCATTTTATTTACAAGAGTTTTCATTTCGGGGATGGGTAAGCCAATATTCTTAAATCCCCAGTGTTGCACATCCAAATCTTTGGCTGAGTCAAATACTTCTATCGCGTTTTTGACAGTTTGATCATTGTAGGTCAACATTACAATTAAGTTCAAAATAGCACCTCGTCTTTGTGAATTTTAGTAAGGATGAGCCTGGCTAGTTGCGATATGTTTCTTCAAATAACCCGTTTAAGTTCAAGAAAAGCTGTTTGTAATCAGCGTAGCTCGTATCATAGATTCCGAAATTATCAGGATTGGGGATAAACCTATCCTTTTCTTCGGCCATGCTTTCACATGCTTTTTCAACACTGTCAAAAATTCCTATCGCAGTGCCTGCCAGAATGGCGGCACCCAGGCAGGCAGCCTCGGGGCATTTTATGGTGACAAGCGGTTTTTTGATAATATCCGCTTTAATTTGGTTCCAAAGTGGGCTTTTTGAGCCACCACCAGACGAGCGCAGCTCAGTCACTTTCAGCCCGGTTTTTTCCAGTGCTTCAATATTCCGCCGAATAATAAAACCGATTGATTCCATGATGGCGCGGATAAAATGGGGTTTTCCATGCTTCATAGTAAACCCATAGAAAACGCCCTTTGCTTTTGCATTTACATCTGGCGCCATTGAGCCGCTGAGATGGGGCAAAGCTACCAAACCGTCACATCCGGGAGCGATGATGCAGGCTTCATCGTCCATCAACTCGTAAGCGCTTTTTGCTGCCAGGTTACCAACGGATTTTTCGGCTTCACAAAAACTATCCCGAAACCACTTGATTGCCATGCCGCCGGTGGTGAACGTGTGCAGCATGTACATATCCGGGATGCCAAAGTAATGCAGTGGCATTTTTCGATTGGGGTCGAAAAGAGGCTTGGCTAGAGGTGCGCAAATTGCCAATGCGGCACCGATATTCTCAGAAAAGCAGCCTTCGCGGATGTTCCCAATCCCAATGGCAGCTGCGGCTTGGTCCAGAGCACCGGTGCAAACGATAATATTGGGATTCAGCCCCAGCCGGTCGGCAATTTCTTTGTTGATGGTTGTGACCACCTGACCTGGCTCCATTATTTGGGGCAACTGATTTTTTGATATGTTCAAATAATTAAGCATCTCAGGCCACCATTGCTTGGTGATGATATTCCAGTAGACAGTAGAGCACAACAGTGAGCCTTCAGAGACCATCCGGCCGGTTAATCGATAAATAAACCAATCTTCTATTAATGCGAATGTTTTTGTTTTAGCAAATATTTCAGGTTGATTTTTCTTAACCCATAAAATTTTTGCCGCTGGCCAACATGGGTCAAACTGGACCTGGCCTGTAATGCTGTAGCACAGCTCATCGGTAAATCTTTCGCGCAGTTCGCTTGCTTCTTTTTCTGCGCGGTTATCCATCCAAACGATCGCATCTCGTAATGGGTTGCCTTTTTCATCCAGGAAGAAAAGGGTTTCACCTTGAGCGGAAATGCCGAGCACGGTAATTGCGGCCTTGTCGTCACCTAGTTTTGCAAGTAATTCATCCAGGGCATTGCTGAAGGCATTCCAATAAGTAACATCGCTGCATTCGACATAGGAAGCCTGTTGTGTTGATAATTCATATTCCTGCGTGGAAGTAGCTTTGATACTCCCATTTTTATCGATGATTGCAAGTTTTATGGATGTAGTTCCCAGATCAACGCTCAATATCAACGGATTCAAAAAACACCTCCTGGGCAAAAAAAAAGAAATCAAAAGATTATTAGAATTCGCAAGTATTTAAAAAAGTGGTCAACTGTGTTGCAGAAAAAAGGGATCAGATATAATAAATGGTATGGACGAAAATGAGTTAATGCGAAGCGTTATGGACTGTTATGACTTAATATATCACAACTGGGAATGATGGTCAAATAATTTGTAAAAAAGATGCGGATTATTCAACGGAAGGTGTCAAGAGACAGCTTTAGGGCACGCAATTGTTCTATTGTTCTAATGATTACTTACCGCTTACCGGGCTATTGACAATATATTTGGTAGTGAATATAATAAAATCATAAATATTCAAAAACGTTCAAAATAGTGCAAGTGTTTGCTGGTAAAATTTGTCTGAAAAATGTGCTTTTCGAAAGACAGTGTATACCGATACGAAAATTTCTGAATTTGGTGGAATAAAAATATGGCACTGAGTGGCAAGATAATGCATCTGAAAGATACTGTTGCTCGCATGGATGAAGAAGAACTGTGCAGGCAGTACTTTTCGACTGACAAGATTACATTTGGAATGTCTATCCTTCAAGCCGGCAAGGTGGGAGGTTTGGATATCGGGCATGCTTCTGCTGATGAGGTTTTCTTTTGTGTAAAGGGGCATGTACTGTGCTACTTTCCAGAAGATGACTATTACTATGAACTGGAAAAAGGGGATGCCTTATTAATTCCACCTAAAACAGGGCACAGGTTGTTCAATGTGGGAGACGAAGAGGCCATTATCACCTGGAGTTGTGCGCCTCATCCGTGAGGTTAGGTAAAATCGAAATAAATTAAGGTGTATAGAGAACAGAAATCCCCAATAATTTACTCTGGGCATTCTCTGGACCTGTGCCAAGACGCTTGAATTCATAGAGTTAACTTTTTTTGTGGATAAATTTGTCCATCTACAATAAGTAAAAATCTGATAGGAGAAGAATTATGAAAATAAAAGTAATTTCGATCGTCCTGTTAATTGTTTTTGTGGCTACGGCTTTGTCCGGTTGCGCAAATAACAACAGTGGCAGTGCTTCCAACGTGATTAAGTTTGGTGTTAATAACGAAATAACAGGTGACAATCCTGTCATTGGTGCTTCTGCAAAAAAGGGTATTGACCTGGCTATTTCTGAAATTAACGCTGCTGGTGGTGTTTCGCTGGCTGGAAAAAAATACACCTTTGAAGTTGTTGAGTTGGATAATGAATTCAAGCCAGAATCTGCAGCCGCCGTTGCTCAGAAATTTGCAGACAACTCCGAAATCATGGCGATGATTGGGCCAAACGACAGCGCCGATGTCATGCCTACTATTCCGATTATCGAAGCCGCCAAGTTACCCTCCATAACCCCGTGGGCTACTGCTGTTGCGATTACCCAAAACAATGATTATTTCTTCAGGGCCTGCTTTACGGATGATTTCCAGGGTGCTATCATTGCCAAGTTCGCTTTTACTGAAGAAAAAGCCAAGACAGCTGCTGTGTTGTATGACATGTCAAATGACTATAACGTTGGCATCGCAACAATTTTCAAGAAGACATTTGAAGAATTGGGCGGAAAGGTTGTTGAGTTTCAAACCTATGGCCGTGGCGAGAAAGACTTCAAAAGCCAGTTGACTAAGATCATTCAGGCTCAGCCTGACATCCTACTCCTCCCCAATTTTTTTGCTGAAATTCCTCTTCAGGCTGAGCAGGCACGCAGCCTTGGATATACAGGCAAGTTTATTGGTTCCGATACATGGGGTGACAAGGAACTACTCAATTTGGGCGGTCAATATGTTGAAGGCGCTCTCTGGGTCGGTCACTATGCTGTGGATATCGCGTCTGATAAGGCCAAGGCCTTTATTGCTGCTTATACCGCAAAATACAATGATACCCCCAATGATATTGCAGCCCTTAATTATGATACTGTCTACCTGTTGAAAACAGCAGTTGAAAATGCCGGTAAGGTAGAGCGCGTAGCCATTCGTAATGGTTTGGCGGCAATCAAAGAGTATGATGGCGTAACAGGGAACATGCAGTTCAATGACTCTGGCGATCCGGTTAAATCTGCTGTTATCATCAAGATTGTAAACGGCAAATTTACTTATTTCGCGACAGCCAAGCCATAAACCCTTAGAGTGTAAGCTCAGAAATATTTGAACAGCTATGGAGGGGCTGAATCACGGCCCCTCCATTTTTAAAATGATGTAGAAAATGTCTGAATGTTTTTAATTTGGGCAAGTTTTGGCTACGATTTTTGTAGTTGTTTTTAGAAGCCATCCAGATTAGGTTTACCGAGGTTAAAATGGGTGTATTTTTTCAGCAGTTTGTCAATCTTTTGCAGCTTGGCAGTATCTACGCTTTACTTGCAATCGGATTTTCGATTGTTTATGGTATCGTGGGTCTGGTCAATTTTGCGCATGGCGATATTTTTATGATCGCAACGTATGCAATGTTTTTCCTCGCAACCTGGTTATATACAATTACACCCTCGCCAATCCTTGTTTTTTTCATTGCCCTGCCGTTGGCTGCCATCGTGGTTTCTGTGTTGGCGGTGGTCATTGAGCGTGTAGCTTATAAGCCTTTGAGGAATGCACCGAAAGTTTCGGTTGTGGTTACTTCACTTGCTGTCGGCATGTTGCTCCAGCATCTGGTGCTCCAGTTTATTGGCCCCAATGCGCGCAGGGTGCCACGTTTGGTGCCGGATATTAAATTTCAGATCGGAACGGTTAATTTTGAGTTGTATCAAATTGTAATTATTTTGTTTGCAATACTTATCATGTTTTTGTTAAATCTTTTTATCAAAAAGACCAAAACTGGTGTGGCGATGCGGGCGGTTGCCCAGGACCCTACTGCAGCCAGCTTGATGGGAATTTCTACAAACTCGATTATTAGCATTGCTTTTATTATTGGTGCATCGGTCGCTGCAGTTGGTGCCGGATTATATGGAATGGCTTATCCTATTTTTGATCCATATATTGGGCAAATGATTAACTGGTGGTCTTTTACAGCGGCAGTGCTTGGCGGCATCGGCAATGTTAAAGGAGCAGTTTTGGGAGGTTTTTTGCTGGCGGCAGTCATGGTTATTTCACCCATGCTTTTACCAGTGTCCAGTTATCGGGATATTGTTGCTTTTAGTTTCTTAATTCTTGTATTGCTGATTAAACCGAGTGGTTTGCTCGGTAAAAAAACATTGCAGAAGGTTTAACGGTGATACTATGTTAGTGAAAAAAATCAGCACCCCGCTCTTGATACTCGTTGGACTGGTAATTTCTTATGCGCTCAGTGTGTATAAGTTGATTGGCGCATTTCCGCTGCAGATTGCGCAGTACGTGGGAATATACGCGATCATGGTTTTGGGAATTAATTTAGTGAATGGATACCTGGGTATCTTCTCACTGGGTCACGCCGGTATTATGGCAGTCGGTGCATATTCTTCTGCATTGCTTAGTAAATATGTACTTACCGACCCAATATTTTTTCCCCTTTGTATTTTTCTGGGTGGGATAGGGGCGTTGTTATCTGGATTCTTTATATCCATCCCTTCTTTTAAAGTGCGGGGCGATTATTTAGCGATTATCACGCTGGGTTTTACGCTTATTATGAAAAGCATGTTGCAGAATATGGAGTTTCTGGGCGGTGCCCGTGGTTTGCGGAATATCCCTGCAAATACAAATATCATGTGGGTTTTTATATGGCTTGTGATCGCCATTGCATTGATCAAGTTGTTCATTAACTCTAATTTTGGGCGGAGCACCTTGGCTATTCGAGAGGATGAAGTTGCTTCTGAACTTGTTTCAATCGATACCAAAAAAACAAAAATGATGGTATTTGGGTTCTCGGCATTTCTGATCGGAATTTCCGGGGGGCTGTTGAGTCACTTGCTTAGTTTTACAAATCCAAATACATTTGGTTACGGTATGATTTCAGAAGGTCTCATCATGGTTTATCTGGGTGGTATTGGCAGCATCACCGGGTCATTACTGGGTGCAACTGGATGGACATTGTTGGTCGAAATATTACGACCTCTAGGTGTCTGGAGATGGATTATTGGAGCAGTTTTGTTGGGTATTGTTATGATTTTTAGACCCACCGGATTGGCTGGCGGTAAGGAATTCTCTATGCAGGGAATGATTGCTTTTTATAAAAATTTGCGAAATAAAAAATCCAGCTTAGAATGAAAACTACAATAGAGAGTAGCCAGGCGATGAGTATGGAAAAAATATTATCCTTCAAAAATGTGTCGATGTATTTTGGCGGTGTGAAGGCGGTAGACGACCTGTCGTTTGATATAAGCCGAAATGAAATCGTTGGTATCATCGGTCCCAATGGAGCCGGAAAAACGACCGTCTTTAATGTTTTATCAGGGGTTTATATTCCAACTTCGGGTGATATTATTTTTCACGATCGGAAGTTGAATCGCGTGCCAGCACACAAGATTATTGCAGGTGGAATTGCCCGAACATTCCAAAACATTAGAATTTTCGGAAAGCTGAGTGTGCTGGATAATGTTAGGGTGGCGTTTTTTGGTCGCGTGAAATATAGTATTCTGGATGTGTTTTTGAACACGGGCAAGAAAAAGAATGAAGAAATTCAAATTAAAAATGAAGCTATGGATTTTCTGAAAGCGGTCGGCTTGGAAGCCAAGGCGGAGGTTCTTGCCAGCAGCTTGTCTTACGGTGAACAAAGGCGGCTTGAGATTGCACGAGCGTTGGCTTGTAAACCTGAAATCTTATTATTGGATGAGCCTGCAGCCGGAATGAATCCGAATGAAATTGATGAACTGAATAAAATGATTGTTGAAATAAAAAACAGGTTTGGGTTAACGGTTATTTTGGTAGAACATCAGATGCGTTTGATTATGGGAGTTTGTGAGCGGATTATTGTGATGAATTTTGGTAAGAAGCTCGCGGTTGGAACCCCTTCAGAAATCAGGAATAACCAGGATGTATTGGAAGCTTACCTGGGTAAGGTGAAGAAAAATGAAAAATGACGGCAGAGAACAAAAAGAAAATCCAATTCTTATTGTAGAAGACATGCATGTTTCTTATGGGAAGATTCGAGCCTTGCATGGTATTTCTTTTCAGGTCCATCGAGGAGAGGTTGTTTCATTGTTGGGTTCCAATGGAGCAGGTAAAACCACAACCCTGGATGCCATTTCAGGTTTGATTCCGCTTCAATCAGGCAGGGTTGAGTTTAAAAAAAATAATATTGCAGGTGTACCTGCTCATAAAATTGTCCAATCTGGAATTGTACATGTTCCGGAAGGTAGGCGGATATTTCCGGATTTAACAGTCGAGGAAAACTTGCGCGTAGCTAGCTACCTTCACGCAAGGGCTAAAAGAAAATTGATTGAAGAACGCACTGAATATGTTTATTCATTGTTCCCCAGGTTAAAAGAGAGATTTCGCCAGGCGGGTGGTACGCTTTCTGGTGGTGAGCAGCAGATGCTTGCAATCAGTAGAGCTATCATAACCGGAGGGGATTTATTTCTCATGGATGAACCATCCATGGGGATTGCTCCCAAATTGGTGGAGGAGATATTTGAAACGATCCAAAAGATCAGTCAAAATGGACAGACCATTCTCCTGGTGGAACAAAATGCGATGATGGCAATGGAAATTTCGGATTATTGCTATGTACTAGAAACTGGATTAATTGCTTTTGAGGGTTTGAGCAAAAGCTTAATGGAAAACGACAGTATTGCTAAAGCTTACCTGGGTGAAGGGTTATAAGCAGAGGTAGCAGCAGGACATTCCTGGTTGATGGCAGGTGTTTGCTTGGAAACTTATTCCCCAATCGAGGAGAATGGTTTGGGGGTAAACTCACTGCCAGATTCTATTCGTAGTGCTTGACCATTTTTCTCTGTGCGGATTCTCGCTTTTACCTGAGAGAGTCTCGCCAGAGTAGAGTAAAATAATAATGCCCATCGTTTTGATGGGCATTATTATTTTCTGCGGGGGCTTTAGCTCAATGAGTTGTTGTCAATCAAATTCGATGATTGCCACGGCGTGTGGTGCTAATTGGATGGTATCTTCGACTTGGTTTTGAGTAATCAGGTCCTTTCCGTTATTGGTAAGTTTAACTTCTTGCGTTTCATCGGTGTAGTTGAGTAGAAAGAGCCAGCTTTTTTTGCCATCTGAGCGCTGCAGGGCTTCGACGCCAGCTGGTAGGCCAGGTAAAACCGGGGAGATGCCCGCTGCATTGCAGACGAGTTCCATCAGCCAGTTCTGACCAGCGGCTGCCAGTTCCGTGCCCAGATAATAGGCGTGTCCCTTGCCAAAGCGATTGTGGGTCAGTGCCGGACTGTTGGCGTAGTAATCGTTTTCAAAAGTTGCCAGCACTTTGGCAGCCTGTGGGCGAATGACATCCGCCCACAGGCTGCAACTGAATCCTGGGCCGTCGTTGGTGCGGATGTTGTTGGTTTGCTTTTCGGCCAGCGGTGAATATTCTTCGACCAGCAAACCAAGCAGGTTCCGGAAAGGTGCCGGGTAACCGCCCAGGTGGATGTGTTCGTTTTCATCGACGATACCGCTGAAAAAAGACATCAGGAGTGTGCCACCGTTTTCAACATAGGTATTGATATTTGCAGATGTGGCGCCATCCACAAGGTACAGGTTGGGAGCGATCACCAGCTTGTAAGAGGACAGGTCAGCCGAAGGATGCGCGAAATCGACGCTGATATTTCGTTCGAATAATGCTTTATAAAAAGAGTAAATTTGGGGCATCAATTTCAGGTCATTGGACGGCTTGCTGTCCAATTCCAAGGCCCACCAGTTGTTCCAATCCATCAAAATGGCAACACTGGCTTGAACCTGACTGGAAATTAATCCATCCAACTGAGCCAGTTCTGCGCCGAGTGATTTAACTTCACGCCAGGTACGTGAATCGGTGCCAGCGTGCGGTACCATGCCGCTGTGATGTTTTTCTGCTCCTGTTTTGGATTGGCGCCATTGGAAAAACATGATGCCGTCTGCACCGCGCGCGACAGCCTGCAGGCTGCCGAGACGCATCACCCCGGGATTTTTGTTGGCATTGCGCTGGCGCCAATTGACCTGCGACGTGGCTTGTTCCATCAGGACCCATGGGCGGCGGGTGCCGACCGAGCGGATCAAATCACAGGTCATGGCGGCCTGGATCATCCAATCGGGTTGGGCAATATCCGGGTAGTTGTCGTTGGAAACCAGATCTTCGTGTGCAGCAAACTTGAAATAATCGATGTGTTTGTGGAAGCCCATGAAGTTGGATGTGACTGGGACGGATGGGGTAATGGCGCTCAGGATGGTCTTTTGTTCATCAAAACAGGACAGCCAGGAATCTGAGCTGAAACGTTTCCAATCCAGTTGCTGGGTGGGGTTGGCATAGGATGGGGAAGTGCGCGGGGGCATAATCTCTTCCCAGTCTGTGTATTTTTGGCCCCAAAAGGCGGTACCCCATGTGTAATTAAGTTTTTCAAGCGAGGCATAACGCAGCTTAAGCCATTCTCGAAAGGCTGCCGCCGAGTTGGCACAAAAACATTCACCAAAATGGCAGGCGTATTCATTATCGACATGCCACATAGCCAGAGATGGGTGGTTGCGATAACGCTCGGCCAACTGGGTTGCAATGCGCGTAGCATATCGGTGATAATCCGGGTTATGCGGGCAATAATGGCGGCGAGAACCGTGCCAGAGCGTGACACCGTTTTCATCGACCGGCAGCAGCTCCGGGTGCAGACGTACCATCCAGGCCGGGGGTGAGGCAGTGGGAGTGGCCAGGTTGACCAAAATTTTGTGAGCGTGCAGCAGGGCCATCAGACCGTCCAGCCACTCGAAATCAAAAATACCCGGCTGAGGTTCCATTTTTACCCATGAAAAGATACCCAGTGAAACCAGGTTGACACCGGCTTCCTGCATCAGGCGCGCATCTTCGGGCCAGATCTCTTCCGGCCATTGGTCGGGGTTGTAATCACCCCCGTAAAGCATATGTGGGAATTTCACAGGTTTCTCTCCTTGGTTATTTTAATGTAGGTGGGATAAGCATACCGGGCTTTTTGACAAAAGCCCGGGCAGTACTTGCTGGTCAGGAAGGTTGGATTCTTCCTTAGAAAAGGGGAGAAGGTTTTTATTGGGGCAAATAACAGATGATCTGTATTCCTACGAATACGAACTTTGGCATAAATACATGCTGGGCGCGGAAGCTTTTGTTCTAGGGCACGGTTGTCTGGCTGGGCAAGGTGGGCCAGCCGTCTGTGTCCCAGGCAATGGATTCGATTCGCATTTTTGGGATGCCGATCTGCTTGGCGTCGTAGGCGTGATATACAAACCAGTAGGTTTTGTCTTCGATCAGGATTCCGTTGTGACCGGGACCTTTCCATTGACCGTAGGCTGAGAGGAGCAGCGTGCCGCCATTTTTTAACATGGGCACACCTTCCTTGTCCACGTAAGGTCCGGTCAGGTTGTCGCTGCGACCCACATGGACATTGTAGGTGCTGGAAACACCGTTGCAACATTGGTCAAACGAGACAAATAAATACCACTTGCCATCGTGCTTGATAATGAAAGGAGCTTCGATGGAGGTGGGGTGGTCCGAGCCAGTCGAGCGGTCAGCCAGGTGATAGAAGGTGGCGTCATCCGTGGTAAACATGCCGCTGGTGGAGTCGATCTTGTGCATGTAAATACCTGTCCAGAAACTACCCCACGCTAGCCAGGTTTGGCCATTGTCATCCTGTACCAGGTTTGGATCAATAGCATTCCACGGATCGCCTTCCTTTGAGCGCAGGACAATTCCGTGATCAACCCATTTATAGTTAGGGGCTTTTGGGTCAAGCGTAGTATTTGTTACCAGGCCGATGGCAGAGTTTTGCGAACCAAAATTTGAAATGGCATAGTAGATATGCCAAATGTTATTGAAATAGGAAATATCCGGGGCCCATATATCCACCAGGTTGGGATTGATATCGCGAAACCAGGGTTGGTTTTGGTCGAAGATACGCCCGCAGAATTCCCAGGTGATCATATCGTTTGAGCAGACGAATGGAATCCGGCTGCCCGTGTGGAAGACATAATACTTGTTGTTTTCCTTAGCCATGACCGGGTCGTGGACTCGTTGGATAAAACCTTGCAGGTTGAGTGTGACTGCCTTTGGACCAGGTTCTATGGCGGGTTTGGCAGTCTCCTGAACAGTACTAGTTGGCGCAGGTGCTTGGGTGGCTGCCGGTTGGGGCGTGCCACCAGCCTGACAAGCTGTCAGACTGGTGATCACAATTAGTAATGCTATGATGCGCCAGAGGGTCAGCCGCCTCATCATAGCAGGTTTAACATTCCGGCAAAGAGCGCTTGGGCTATGGCGTCATCGGCTAGCGTGGTTGCATTGAGTTTGAAGGTGGTGGTCAAAATCTGACCGCGTCCATAGGGCAGAACTGTCAGCAGTGAAACGACTTTGTGGACCCAGCCCAGGGCTAGACCAGCCCAACTGTGACTCTGCAGGACCCAGGAGGGCAGTCCGACTATGACTGCATCGGGCATGATTGCAGCCCATTCCATCTCAAGCAAAGGGCTACCCGGTAAATGGCTGAAGGCACCCTGTTTTTTGATCCACGAGAAGGAATTTGCCCAATCGCCCTGCCAGGAAGTACCTGCACGCAGCGCGATATGGCCAACAGGAGGGTGAATTGTGGCGCTGGCGCTTTCGGTCGCGTTGGTGGGGTCAGCCAGGAAGACAACCTGACCGCCATTGTGCAGGTGGTTTTTGATCTCAAAGTTGTAGTTGGTAGTCAGGACAATTTCGTCCCAGGCTGTACCTGCGGTGTCGCCTTCGCTCAACTGATAGCCAAGCTTCTTGAGACTTTCGGCCAGAGCCGGATTTTCAACCACACGCAGTTTTTTGCCGGTGGATTTTGTTTCGACACACACCAGGTTAACTTGATTTCGGGCCAGGGTTTCACCAGCCTGATTTACCCATTCTGCGAGCAGAGTAAACTGACCCGCAACCGGCAGGACAAATTCAATCAGACCGCCAGGGGTGGGCAGATTGCCGGATTGTTCAGCTATTTGCCAGTTGATGGTCCCATTGGCCGATTGACCAGCGATGCCCATGCATTCAACCTTGATTTCAAAGGTACTGCCTGGCTTTCCACTCCATTTTATTGGACGTAGCAGGACAACCTTGTCCTGGTTCACGTTTTTAAGAATTGGATCGAGCATATATTTGGGTTCGCGCTGCATAGTCAACATGCCGTTGCATTCCCAATGTACATCTGTGAACTCGGTGATGATATATCCTGCAATTGGATTGGCCAGGCGCATGCTGCTAATTTCATAGTGCAGACTGCGTGCCATATGTTCCTGAGAGTGCTTTGTAAATTCAGTATAGGATGGGAAGAGGTCGGCTAGCCCACTGGCTTCAAAACGGTTGATAATGCCGTGCGGGTAGACAATGCCACTGTCCCACTCCAAACCAGTTTCAAACCACCAGGGTTCTTTGCCATGTTCGAGGATGGTCTGTGGGTCGGGCAAACCCCAGTTTCCGAATTCGGAAACGATCAAGGGTAGATCGGGGCGGCGGTTGTGCCTGAAGTCTGGGTACCAGACCCAATCTGAGGTCCGTCCGGCAAATTCTGCCACCCAATTGTCCCAATTAAGGGCATGATCCGGGATGGCGCGGTACTCGTGATAATCTTCCAGGTCGCCAGCTACGTGGGAATTTCCACCGCAGGCGGAATTATCGACTATCAGTCGGGTGGGATCCAATTTTTTGGCAGAATTATAAAAATCTGCCAGCCATTGGCGATGGGACGGATTGCGTGAGAGATCGGTGCCCCAGTTTTCGTTGATCAGGGTCCAGGCGATGATGGAAGGATGGTGGTCGTCGCGTTCCAGCATGCCGGTAAAGGTCAGGCGGGCGCGCTCAATCGATTCGTCGGTTAGGAGAGCTACATTCGGAATCTCGGTCCAGACCAGTAATCCCAGGCGGTCAGCAACTTCGTAATAGCGCGGATCTTCGACTTTTATGTGGATGCGCAAACAGTTAAAGCCCAGGTCTTTGGCGGAGATGGCCTGTGCTTCCAGCAAGCTAAGGCTATTGGGTGTGTAAATTGTTTCGGGGAAGTAACCCTGATCGAGGACGCCACGCAAATAAATGGGTTCACCGTTCAGGTAGATGCGGCCTTCGCGGGCTTCTACTGTGCGAAAGCCGCAGGTCTTTTGAACCGTGTGCAGGCAGGCGCTATTTGTAAAAAGGCTGGCGCTGACCATATACAGGTGAGGAGAATCCGGACTCCAAAGCTCGGGTGAATTCTCCAGCTGGATGATGCCCTTCAGGTTGTTATCCAATGTCAGCGTGCCAACCGTTTTTCCTTCCGGGTTGGTGATGCTGCAAAGTACCTGGCAGTCGGCGGCGGTTGGTTCACTGAGTGTGACCTGTATGCCAACGGTGGCTGTGGCTGGGACCGGGTGCAGGCGGATGCGGGAGATGTGCAGCCGGGATCGAAATTCCAGCCAGACACTCTGCCAGATGCCGCCGATAGGGCCATACCAACTTTGTTTGCCATGCGGCACTTCGCTAAACGGGTATTCGGGATATTGTTTGTGGTCGTCGGTTGAATCGATCACGCGTACCAGTAACTCGTTTTCACCGCTGTGAAGTAAACGGCTGACTTCAAACTCGAAAGGCAGATAACCACCTTCGTGTTCACCAATCTGCACCCCGTTTAGCCAGACAGTGGCCATGTAATCCACGGCGCCAAAATGCAGAATGGCGGCCGTCTCGGTGATTTGCTGCAGGGATTCGGGACTGACGGAAATGTTCCGTCGATACCAGGCTGTGCCGCTTGAGAGACGTAGGTCATCGAACTGGGCTTGCCAGGGCATGGGGACAATGGCAGAACGCCATTCCTGACTGGCCGGTTTGGAGAGATCCGTGCCGGTGGCAACCTGGAAATCCCAGGTGCCATCCAGCGAAATGTTATTATCGGTCTTCATGGTTTACTTTCAGGCTGCACGGGTGGCGAGCACGGTGAAGGAGAGGGGTGGCAAAGTGATGCTGGTGCGTCCGGCTGCAACAGCGGGCAGGGCAATGGCTTGTGCAACCAGGCGATTGGGTTCTTCCCAGGTGTTCACTTCGGTAGGGTCGGTGCCAGCCAGTTGCCAGGCTTCGTTAACCTTGACCGGCTTGCTGTCTTCCCAGATGATTTCGGTGGTGACAGATTCGGTCTCGCTGCGGTTGACAATGAAAACGCCGCCGTTCTGGGTTTCGGCATCAAAGCTAGCAGAGACATCCAGCATGGGGACGTTGTCGTAGAGCTTGGTGGCAACCATGGGGGCCTTGACTTTGGCATCCAGGGCTTCACCGTGCGCCAGGTTGGCGACCATTTTGAAGGCGTAGTAAGACGGCTGTTTGAGCATTTCGTCACCGCGGGTTTGCAGCCAGGAAATGACGTTTACAATCTGGGCTACGCAGGCGGCTTTGAGGACGTTGCTCTTGCGCAGGAATACATTCAACCATTGTGCGACGACCAGAGCGTCTTCCAGGTTGTAGGTTTCTTCGGCCAGGTGCGGGGCTTCGGTCCAGTTGCCTTGCATAGGGTCGCCCTTGTACCAGACCTGCCACTCATCCCAGGAAAGATAAACATCGTGCTTGCTGCGCAGTTTGGCTTTGACATAGCGCAGGGTGCCTTCGAGTGTATCGACAAAGCGTTCGAACTGGACGGCACTGGCCAGATAGCTGGTGGTGTCGCCGGATGGGTTGCCTACATAATAATGAATGGAGTGGTAATCGACATGTTCCCAGGCAATTTCGAGTGCGGTCCGATCCCATTCAGGGTAGGTTGGCATGCGATCATTGGAGGAACCACATAGTACAGTCTGGATGGTAGGGTCCTGCCACTTCATCATCTTGGCAGCTTCCAGAGCTTTGTTGCCATAGGAGGCGGCATCCAAATGACCGATTTGCCAGGGACCATCCATTTCATTACCGACGCACCAATAGCGTACATCGTGTGGGGTCTTGTAGCCATGGCTGGCGCGCAGATCAGACCAGTAGGTCCCAACTGGCGCATTGCAGTATTCAACCAGGTCAGCGGCAGCCTGGATGGTCCCGGTGCCCATATTAACGCTCATCATGGGAGCGGCGTTGATTTCCTTACAAAATTCCATGAATTCATTGGTGCCGAACTGGTTGGTTTCGGTGGATTGCCAGGCCAGGTCACGGCGGCGAGGGCGTAGGTTTTTTGGACCAACGCCGTCCAGCCAATTGTAACCACTAAGAAAGTTGCCACCTGGGTAGCGGATGACGGTATAAGCTTGGTCGCGCAGGGCACCCAGGACGTCCGTGCGCAAACCACGTGCATCAGCCTTGGAGGATTTGGGATCGTAGATGCCTTCGTATACGCAGCGTCCCATGTGCTCCACAAAACCCCCAAATAACAACGGGGAAATTGGAGCGATTGATCGATTGGTATCTATAAAGATTTGTGCTTTTAATGTAGACATTATTGATCATCCTTTATGGAATTTATTATTGTTTAAAATATGGCATTGGCTTCAGCCAATGCCATAGGTTTGATAAGTTACGGGTATTCAAGTATATTTTTGGGTTACTGACCAGCCATACCTGTGGTGGTAATACCGGCGATAATTTTTCGCTGGAAAATGGCGTAGAAGACCAGTACCGGAACCGAGGCGATGAAGGCGGCAGCAAAAGCCAGACCACGTTGAATATAACTACCCTGCTGGATCACGATCAAACCAACTGGGAGGGTCAGCATAGTACGGTTGCTCAATACGATCAATGGCCAGAAGAGATCATTCCACAGACCGAGGAAGGTGAAGATGGAGAGTGCTACCATGGCGCCGCTTACCAGGGGCAGGCAAACCTGCCAGTAGATGCGGAATCTACCGGCACCATCCACCAGGGCAGCATCTTCGAGGTCCCGTGGTATGGCATAAAAATGTTGACGCATGAGGAAGATACCTGTGACCGAGGCGGCGGCTGGCCACCAAATGGCATGATACGTGTTCAGCAATTTGACATCACGCAGCAGCAGGAAGGACGGGATAAGCGTGACAGCGATCGGGATCATCAGGCTGAAGAGCAGGAGCGAGAAGAGAAAATCTTTGCCTGGAAATTCCAGACGGGCAAAAGCATAGCCACTCAGGGAAGAGAGGAAAACGACGATAACCGTACCGACTGTGGCAACCAGCAAGCTGTTACCAAACCACTTCATAATCGGCAGGGTTTTATCAGCGAAAATATGCGTAAAATTGGAAATGGTGACGGGTGTTGGTATCCACTCGATGGGGAAGTTTAACTGTTTGGATTCAAGTGTAAATGCCATGGTGAACATGTAAAGCAGCGGAATGATCACGGTCAGGACGAGCGGGGCAAAGATCAACCACATTCCAATGGTTCGCACCAAATTTTTATTAATGTGTCTGATCGGTTTAATTATTGTTGTCTTGGTTTCTGCAGTCATGGCAATCTCCTTGCTGACCTAGTAATCAGTACGCTTGCGCATTATGTAAAACAGAAAAACTGTCACAACGATCATGATCACAGCCATCACAACTGAAATTGCCGAGGCATACCCAAATCGGAAGTACTTCCAAGCTGTCTCATAAAGATACATCAGGGCTGTACGCGATTTGTTACCTGGACCACCGGCTGTGATGATATAGGGTTGGGCAAAAACCTGCATGTGAGCGATGAATTGTGTGACTGTTACGAACAACATCGTCGGCATGATCAGGGGAATTGTTATGTAAAGGAATGACTGCGCAGGGGTTGCGCCGTCAATTTTAGCGGCTTCATAAATGCTTTCGGGGATGTTTTGTAAACCAGCCAGGAAAACCAGCATTGGAAAGCCGAAGGTCCACCAGACCGTGGTGATAGCCAGGGATGGGATGACGAGATCGGGGTTTCCCAACCAGGAAATTCTTGGACCGTGCATCAAGGTCGTAACAAAATAATTGATGATTCCCAGCTGCGTGTCCCAAATTCGGATGCCAATGATACCCAGAACTGAAACGGAAAGGATGCCCGGTGCATAAAAAAGCACCCGCAGCATATTGCTGCCGAAGAAGGAGTGCTTCAGGGCTGAAGCTACCAGCAGACCCAGGACGATGTTCATAGTAACCGTCAGGACCATAAAATAGCCGGTGTTTCGCAAAGATTCCCAGAACACAGTGTCTTTGAGCAAGGCTTGATAGTTTGCCAGCCCAACAAATTGTTGGGTTTTAAGCATGATCTTCCAGTCAAACAGACTGATCTGTAAACCGCGGAAGATTGGGAATAGAATAAAAATTGAGAAAAAGAAGAAATGGGGCAAAATAAACAGATAATTGGGAAGCTGTTTACGGATATTTTTCCAATCTAGCCCCGTGCCAACCGTGGCGCCTTGTGCGGGAATATTTTCGGACATATTATTCATCCTTTTCAGGCACATTCATAAACTGACTGGCGGGTCAGTACGCTCAATTTGAACGCACTGGCCCGCCAGAGATAAATATTGGTTACGGGCGAGCCACGATGCCACGAATTTGTTCAGCACCAGCCTTGAGCGCTGCAGCAACATCTGCATCGGCGCTGGCGAGAGCATTACCAACTGCGGTTTCGTAAGCTGTCTGGATTTCGATGAAGTACTTGCTAGCCATATCGGTGCGGCCAATTTCTGCGAATTGCTTGCCAGCCATTACGACGGAGGGGTACTTGACCGGGTCGAGGGAGGCTTGAACTGCCATATTGGCAGGAACCTGTCCGGAATTGGCCCAGGCGGCGCCGTTCTTGGCGAGCCATGCCATCAAAATCTTGGCCTTGGCCTGACCAGCTTCGTCAACACCAGCTGGGATGACCATGACATGGGCGTCAAACTTGACAGCCTGCTTGCCGTCGGGAGCCAGGGAGTTGAGGTAACCAACACCAGTCTTGGCCCACACATCGGGGTTGTCATTCATGAAGCCCTTGGTCCAAGTGCCTTCCCACATAAGAGCGAGGCGATCGTTCTTGTAAAGATCACCAGCCCACATTTTGCCAGGAACGGCCGGGGGAACTACGAAGTACTTGTACATAAGGTCGTGCCAGTATTGGATGGCAGCGATTGATTGGGGGCTGTCCAAGATGACAGTTTTGTTATCGGCGGCGAGCACGCCACCGCCAAACTGCCACAAGGTGGAAGGTTCGGTGAAGCGAGTCCAGGTAAATTCGTGCGCCCAAACCTGAACGTTGTCCTTGTCAAAGCCAGCATCGGTCGGGTGCTTGCCATTGACATCGGTGGTGATTTTCTGAGCCCACGGGATGAAGTCGGTACCGTTTTTGGGCAGATTGTTGGGATCCAGACCAGCCTTTGTGATCAGGTCTTTGTTGTACCAGAGCATCCAACCATGATTGTCAAAGGGTACAGCCATGGTCTTACCATCGGCGGTAATTTGATCTATCAGGGTTTTGTTGTAGTCAGATTTTTTAATGGTGCCATCGGCATACATGATGTCTTCGAGAGGAGTCATTAGACCCTGGGAGGACATCTGTTGAACTTCGGCAGCATGGAAGATGACCATGTCTGGTGGTTGTCCGGCGGCGGTGGCGGTCGGGTACTTCTGGAAGAAGATGTCCCACGGGTAGCCTTCGGAGTTCAAACAAACATCCGGGTTTTCCTTGGCGAACTGTTCCAGCAGGGTGGCAAAGACAGCGCCATCAGAGCCGGTCAGACCGTGCCAGAGGACCAGGGGGCGATCGCAGGTACCGAACTGATTGACAACTGCAGTCGGCTCAGCGGTGGGGAGGCTGGGATCCACTGTGGGAGCAACAGTCGGGGCTTCGGTGGCAGCGGGGGCGGCTGGTTCAGCAGGAGCTACGGTGTTGGTGGCTTCTGCGACGGGGGCGGCCGGTGCGGCCGGGGCTTCTGTCGCGGGAGCGGCAGCAGGGGCGCATGCACTTACAAGCATGGCTACAACGGCCAATAATGATAGTACTGACCAAAACTTCTTCATAAAACTCTCTCCTTTTAGAAACTAAAAAATGTGGTTACCACAAGGCGTTGATAAACGCAGGCTTTCGTCTGCGAAACAACCAATTCAGAGGTGTTCAAAAAGCAGGTTTTCAATCCGTCTGTGAAAGCGCCGGGTGGCAATGTCGACTAAATACTCAGGTCGATTCGCGCTTCATCAGGTTGCAAGGTACCTCAAAACGTCGGCTGGGGCCTGTATTTTCACCAGATATGCGCTCAAACAGCGCTTTTGCTAGCAGAGAGCCCATCTGACCAGGATACTGCGCCACGGAAGTTAGGCGTGGGCGGACCCAGGAGGAAGCTGGAATATCATCAAAGCCAATTATGGCGATATCTTCGGGTACACGGTAGTTCATTTCCAGGGCGGCTTCCAGGGCACCGATGGCAATGGTGTCACTGGCGCAAAAGACTGCTGTAGGTGGTTCGGGAAGTGCCATAAGCTCGGCGATTGCAATTCGACCAGCTTCGGTGGTCCAATCGCGCACCACCATATATTCATCTGGAATTTGCAAGCCAGAATCAGACATTGCCAGGCGAAAAGCGTCACGCCGGCGAATAGTAACCGGGAAGCTGAGACTGGCGTGGATCATGGCGATGCGTTTATGACCGTGTTCATGTATTAACCAATTAATGGCTTCATAAGTAGCTTTTTCATCATCTGCGAAGGTCACATCCACTTCAGGATTTTGTATGTGGTTGCCGACCGCACTGATTGCCACGCCTGTACGTGAGATCAGGTCTTGCAAATCGGCATCGTTCAAATGGTAAGGTACCATGATTGCTCCGTCCACCGGACGGCGTTGGAGCGATTCACAAAATAGTAATTCTTTTTCGCGCAGATGATCCGAGTTGGCGATCATGACGCTATAATGATGCTGCGATGCTACATCCTGGACTGCCCGCACCATAGGGTGGTAAAACGGGTTGCTGATATCACCAATCAACATCCCGATCATGTAACTTTTTTTGCCACGCAGGCTGCGTGCGTACTGGTTTGGGTGGTAGCCTAAATCGTTGATGACCGCAAGTACTTTTTCTTTTGTCTCTTCGCTGATGGTCACCTTTGAATTTGATGATCCCGGACTCAATATGCGGGATACGGTACTTTGAGAGACATTTGCGACTCTGGCAACGTCTTTCATCGTGGTTAGTTTTGGGCGGGTAGGTGACTTTTTTAGGTTCATTGAGTATGTTATAATCATGCATACGTATGCGGTATTTCGTATGATAGCATACGTATGCATGAAAGTCAATATGCAGAATCAACCCAATTTCTTACAATTCTTTATTACCCCGTAAATTAGCAATTCAATTTTGGAGGAAAAAATGTCCAGTGTTGCATGTCAGCTTCAGCCAGTTCCATTCACAAAAGTTGTTCTTGATGATTGTTTTTGGGCGCCGCGCCTGGAAACCAATCGTAAGGTGACCATACCGCATAATTACCAGATGTGTGAAACAACCGGACGGTTCAGCGCTTTTGATCTGAACTTTAAACGAGCTGTGCCTTCTCCAATCGTGTTGATATTTGGAGATTCGGATGCGGCCAAATGGGTGGAGGCTGCCAGTTTTTCACTTACCACGCATCCCGATCCGGTTCTGGAAAGCCAGCTGGACCAGGTGACGGAGCGAATAATTCGCGCCCAACAGCCGGATGGTTATCTGAATACCCATTTCATAACCGTACAGCCGGAAATGAAATGGAAAAATTTACGCGATTGGCATGAAATGTATTGTGCCGGGCATTTGATTGAATCAGCTGTGGCTCATTATCAAGCGACAGGTAACTCAAAACTGCTGGATACTCTCTGCCGTTATGCGGATCATATAGATTCCATCTTTGGTGCAGAGCCGGGCAAGAAGCGCGGTTATCCGGGGCACCCGGAACTTGAACTGGCACTAGTCAAGCTGTATCATGCCACCAACAATCCTAGCTATCTAAAACTTGCCACCTATATGGTGGACGAGCGTGGAACCCAGCCGCATTATTACGATATTGAAGCCCGTGAGCGGGGCGATGACCCCGCCAAATTTTGGTTCAAAAATTATGAATACTGCCAGGCTCATTTGCCTGTGCGTGAGCAGACGAAAGTGGTGGGGCATGCTGTGCGAGCCATGTATTTGTTGAGTGCCATGGCAGACCTAGCGCATGAAAATAATGATCCCAGCTTGCTGGAGACCTGTGAGCGGTTATGGGAAAACCTGGTGACCCGGCGCATGTACCTGACAGGTGGAATTGGCCCTGCCAAACATAATGAAGGTTTTACCGAAGATTACGACTTGCCGGATGAAGCATATGCCGAGACTTGCGCCACGATTGGTCTGGTGCAATGGAACCATCGTCTGCTGCAATTTTCGGGTGAGAGTAAATATGCGGATGTGATTGAGCGTGGTTTGTACAATGGTTTTATCAGCAGTATCTCGTTGGAAGGAAATGCTTATTTTTATGAGAATCCACTGTCAAGTAACGGGACCCATCATCGTCAGGAGTGGTTTGATTGCCCCTGCTGCCCGCCCAATGTAGCGCGCACTTTGGCCAGCTTGGGTGGTTTCTTCTACTCAACCGGCGCTGATAGCGTTTGGGTGCATCTTTTTGCACAGGGAACGGCAGATCTGAATGTCGGTGGGCAGTCGGTCCAATTGCGGCAGATTACCAATTTCCCTTGGAGTGGAGATGTCAAGTTTGAGGTGGGTCTGTCTGCCCGGCAGCGCTTTGGACTGCACCTGCGTGTCCCGGCTTGGTGCAAGAGTTGGGCATTGCGCGTTAATGGCGTGCCAGTTGCCAACCAGCAACCCCAACCCAATGGTTACCTGCTGATCGAGCGCGAGTGGCATGCGGGTGATGTGATTGAGTATGCGATGGATATGAGGGTTCAAGTGGTCTGGGCTCACCCGGCGGTCCGCTATTTACAAGGACGAATGGCTATTCAACGTGGTCCGCTGGTTTATTGCCTGGAGGGTGTGGATCACGATAATATTGCCCTGGATCAGATCAGCCTGGATCCGGCACGTGTGCTTTCAGAGGCATTCAGTGTGGAATTTTGCCCGGACCTGTTAGGTGGGGTGAGTGTTTTACGCGGTAAGGGGCTAGCGGTTGACCAGGACCAGTGGCAGGAAGGCTTGTACGGCAGCCAGGCGCCTGCAACGCGTGAAATTGAGATCACGGCCATTCCTTATTATGTCTGGGATCATCGTGCTGCGGGCGAAATGCGAGTCTGGTTCCGTGCCAAAGCATAAGCGTGAGCGAAGCACTAAATCAAAAGGCAGTCTTTCCCATTTTTTGGTAAGGCTGCCTTTTTGTTGATTCAGGAGCTGGAGTATCAACTTTGCACAAGATGGTTGTGAGACTGGGTTCGACTCCTGTTTGAGGTTTGACGGATGGCAAAATTTTATAAGCAGGTAAAATGCAACGCTTCAAAGCCGGATCAGACCTATACCCAGGTGTGTAACAATGGACACGAGAAAATCCATTCTGCAAAAGAATCTACCCATTATTGAAGCAGCTCTTGAAAAAAATAAAACTCTAGAAAAGTGATCGGATGAACATCAGGGCTTTCTGATGCAGGGATATTCTGTGAGGATTTCAATGTTCTGCTCAACCAGGCGACATATACGATTTTTGGAGTGTCACATAGAGTTGAGCCGGCTAAGTTGGACTTATACGCTCTGACTTGACCAACCAGTTTATTGTCAATAAGAAAGTATGTCAGCTGTCATTTTTCAGGAAAGCCTTATCCGCTGATGTCGGGGCTTCCATGCTGAATGCAGGCAGGCTTATTGGATGCGTGGGACCTGCCCGTCGCGAATCACAACGATCCGATCTGCCTGGGCTGCCATTTTCTCATCATGGGTAATGACGATTACGCCCTTGCCCTGTTGGCGCAGCTGGCCGATCAAGTTATGGACCTTGGAAATACCTTCTGCGTCCAATCCGACGGTTGGCTCATCCAAAACATAGGTGCGGATATCGGTATTGCAGGCAGCAATTTCCAGCATGCGCACATCGGCCGGATGCAGGTCCAGTGGGCAATCCTCGGGTAGCAAACCGGTAAAGTCTATCCCGGCTTGTATAAATTTTTCTATTTTATCTTTTGGCCATTTCAACATCTTTGGTCCAAAACTGAGCTCGTCGGTCACTGTCATGGCAACGGTTTGCAGGGCTGCATGTTGGAATACATAGCCAACTCGACCTACTGTTACAACTTTGCCTTTTTTGGGAGCAATCGCCCCGGCCAGAGTCAGCATGGCTGTGGTTTTCCCTGAACCATTTGGCCCCATGATGGCCACAAATTCACTGGCACGCAGCGAGAAGTTGACCCCTTTCAGGATCGGGTTTTCTTCAAGGGTTACATACACATCCTGAAGTTCAGCTATTACCTCGCCGATTGCGGTGGGCGCGAAGGGTAAAAGTGTTTCCACCAGGCTGGTGCGCTCAAGCCATTCCATGCTTCCGAAAAATTCCTGGGGCGACAGTTCGGTACAGATCAGGCCGTCTTCCATCACCACCACGCGGTCCACGTATTTTTGGAGCTGGGGCCAGAAGTAATCGGTCATTACGATGGTACAGTCGCGCTGGGAGCGCAGGATACTGAGTGCGTCCAGGAAGGCGGCCCGTCCATCTGGGTCCAATTCCTGCATGGGAGCGTCCAACAGCATTATTTTGGCTTGAGAGGCCAGTGCACCCGCTAGCACCAGTCGGACTTGCTGCCCACCGGAGAGTTTGGTGGTCTCTCGTTCCCACAGGTTTTCGCCCAGGCCCATGGTGGCCAGCGCTTTGCGAGCCGCGGCTTCATCCGGGATCAGGAAGCTGATCTCCTGACCGACAGTTAATCCGTGAATTGAGGCAAACGGGTCAGGGGCAATGTATAGTGCCGAACCACATAAATTGGTCAGCGTGGTCTCGGAGGTCACCAAACCGGAGACTTGAACGTGGCCGTGATATTCACCCATGATCCAGGAGATGACACCACCCATAAGGCGCAGCAGGGATGATTTGCCAGCCCGATTCTTACCAGCCAGGTAAACGAACTCACCAGGATGGACTGAGAGTGATATGCCCTTGAGTACATCCGGCAGGTTCGGTGCGTAGCGTACATGTGCGTCAGCCACTTCTACGCTGCCATCGCCCTGCGGTAAGGTGCGATTGTGAGACTGGCTGGCAAAGGCAGCTTTTTGTGAGTTATCCACGATGCGTGGGATAATGGCGGAGGCCAGCGGCACCAGATTGCGAATGTTATTGGCGAGTGAGTTCCACTGCAAACCGCGCATTAAGAGCGATTGGGTCAGTGCGATAAATTCACGCTTGATGATCTGGATGCCGCGCAGCATGCCCAGAACCCAGGGACGAGCGCCGCGGATCCAGGCCAGACCGGTATAAATTTCCGGTAGAGGGGTGACAAACAACCATGCAAACGAGATCAGCATTACACCGCACAGGCGCATGCCAGTCACCAGTCCGCGCTCGAAACCAACCTGATTAATGGTGAATATCCACCAGTTGATACCACCAGCGCTGTTAGGGGAAAGGATGGAGTTATAAAGCACCAGCAGGCCACCCGAGATTGGAGCGGCTATGGCCAGTTTCCATGGTTTGTTGGGATTAGCAAAGAAGAGCAGAACGCCTGCAGCCAACAGGATGGCAGCGCCGGTCAGGTTGTTGACGAAGATGAATAAGACCCCCACCAGGAATACAACTGCCAGACGCGGCATAGGCGTTAGGATGCCCAGTCCCCAACCCTGCTGCCCGGTAGCGTTCAGAAGCCGTTCTCCGCTCGCTTTATTTTGCATTCTTACCATCCTTTTGAGGTCAAAAAAGATAATTTTAAGAGAAAGTAATTTTTGGTTGTTTGGAACTTGAGTTGGGATTCGGCCAATGGTATGCAGCCGGACAGAAATGGATGGCTTAGCATGAGCATGCTGCCAGTCACAAGCCAGGCAGTGACTGGCAGCATGGGGAAATTGGTTGTAGGAAGCTTGCATCAAGCCTGGTGAGAAAAAGGTTATTCAGCGATTCCTGCATGGCGCAGCCGGGTGGTATAGAGCGGCAGCAAGTAAATACCGAGGATGACGGAAACCAGATCACCGGCAAACCAGCCCACACCTGGATCGAGCAGGGCGACGCCGAAAGGCTTACCGCCGACTGCCGCGCCAATGGCGCCGATAAAAGCACTGGCGGCAGAGACGATCACCGCTACCAGCATGCCCAGGTAAAAATCACGCATATTCATCGAAAGGTTGGATAACAGCAGACGAGCTCCAACAAGCAAGACTACGAGCGGGATCAGGTAGCCCCATACGCCGGGGATGTTCAACATTGGACCCAACATGCCAGATAATAATACAAGCACGGTCAGGATCAGAGCGCGAACCGCACCAGATAGCACATCAGAAGCCTTGGTGGTTCCCAGGGTGGGGTCAATTTTTAGTGTTTTAAAGAGTACCCAGGGCAAAAGTGCATTGGCCAGACCACCGGCAATCGGATTCTGGATGATATCAACCAGACCCCAGCCGCCATAGGAGAGGATACCGGCAGCGTAAGCCCCGATACCACCGGCCAGGGTGCCGTAGATCGGGCCGAGCCAGATACCGGCAACCAGTTGTAAAGCCGCGGGTAGCCATAGGAAGCTGGCGCCTTTGACGGTTGGAGAAGACGAGATAGTCATCATGACCCAACCCAGGGCGGCGATGGCAACTGCCATGAAGATGGCGAAACCGATTCGTAATGAGGGGTCACGCTTGGTAATATATTGACCAGGAGCTTTTGAAACAGTCATAATAATCCTCCTTTGGATTATGGGACCTGAGTAAAGGTAGTACCGGACAATGGACCGGAGTGGAGTTGAAAGAGGCAAAACATAGCAATCTCTCAGGTAGCTTTAGTTGGGTTTCACCTCCCTACGAGTCAATTCGAGGCGCAGTTTACCCGCCTGTTCCAGGGCTTGTAGTTCTTTTAATGTGGAGATACTCTCCATCATGCCTGGTGCCAGGCGCTCCCAGTAAATTCCTCCGGTTGGCTTTTGCGGTGCATGGATGTGCAACACACGTGTGGGTGTGACTATGTAATCACAGATGGTGTCAAAGACTGAAATTTCCAATTCGTCATCCACCAGCTGGCAGTCATGTACAAGATCAACAATGGGAGTGGAAACATCGACAACTCCCATGGAGTAAAGCGAAGCCCATTCGATATCAAAAAAGCCGTGGCCCTTGCCAAAACGTGCACCCATGGGGGTGACAGCCGAGCCGCCGGTCACGAGCAGATCCAGGCGTGGATAGCGCTGTTGGATCTCTTCCAGCGAAATGTGTCGTCCTATGCGCTCGATCACATCCAGCAGGATGGCCCAATCCTCCAAACCGGATGGAACATCCGAGGGCAGTAGCTCGATAAAGCCGCGGCGAATGCCGTAGCTGGTCATCAGCAGCACTTTTTTGTCGCGAATGGTCTGGGCACGCAGAACTTCCAAGCAGTTATCGGGAGTGATGAAAATTACTTTTGCATTGCGGTAAATGTCCATTGCAGTCAACCGCTGGGTGGCCCGGTCGCTGCCCTCAAAGTCGGTAATAAATTCGGAAAAATCAAAGTGGAACCGACTGTCGGGGCGCGCAACTGCGCGCAATTCTTTCCATACATTTTGCCTGGATTCGTTGCGTTCGGTCATAGATAAGACTCCTTTGGATGTTTGGTCTCTTCATTAGAATACTGTCGGTAGGTTATTTATTCTGTCAATTCGCGCAACAGCGGTACTTCCTGCGTCATCTGGTGTGGTAATGTTTTTATGGAGGTAGGTGAGGGGCGCGGGTAGGGGCAATCTGTATCAATCAAGCGGGTGGGAGTGCTGACCTGGTCGACACCTACGCCATACGGCAACGGTGGACAAATTAAGTCGACCATCTGACAGTCGTGGATCCCGGCCAGGATGGGGGTATTGTCGTCCACCAAGCCAAGCGAGGAAAGGATCAGCCATTCCAGGTCGAAGAAACTTGGTCCGTGACTGACGCGTACACCCTGGTAGTTCAGAACGGATGCACCGGTTACCATCAGTTGTGGTCCCTGGGGTTTGTCTTTTATGGATGTGAGATATGGACGTCCGAAGATGTCCAGTCCATCCAGGGTAGCGGCAAAAACTTCCTGCCCGGCTGGAATATTTTCATTGCTGAGAGAGAGCAGCCCGCGTACCAGGCTGTAAGTTGGGACGATCAGCAGCTTACCATCCGCAATACAGCGGGCGCGGAAATTGGCCAGGCTGTTATCGGGTGTGACCAGAACACTGGTGGCTTGCTGGTAGGCTGGTTGGTCACACAAGCGTTTGGCGCAGATTTCGCTACCTTCAAAGTTGGGAATAAATCGATTGAAATCCCAATGAAAGCGTGAATCTGGTTTTGCCACTTCGTGCAACTGGCTCCATACCTGGCGACGGACTTTTTCTTTATCATCCATGGGCTTCACCAAATGGCGATCTGATGGTCAGATTGGTCGGAATTGCGTAGCATGTCCAATTCAACCTTGTTGGATAGAATACTCAGGGTGGAGTGAAAGGCAGGTCCGCCCAGTTCGGTCAGGTACAACTCTTCCATGGACATCAACGGTTGGCCGGTTGGTACCTGTAGCAGCCCGGCCAGGCTGGCACTAGCAGAAACTGCCCTTAGTGTGGCTATACTGTGGGTGGCGGTCCGGCCGCTGACTTCAAATGCGAAACGAATTAAGCCAGAAAAAGGCGGCAGGTTGGGGTTTGAAGTGTAAAACTCGAAGGCTGGGATAAGTGCCTCCAACCCGGCGGCTGGCTCACCGTCCAGCAGGTAAAGAATTCGAAGCTGGACGGCCGAGTCACCCGTTTTGATCTCCAGGTTGCGGGCGGAATCAGCATCGACCGGAACCAGATTCAGGTTCAGCGTGCCGATAGTGGCACTTGTGCCGTTGCGCCCGATCAGGATTAGCGGGTCGTTGAGTTCGTTGATGGTGTTGGAAAGTTTGTGGAAGGCAGGGCTGACGTATGTACCAGCGCCCTGGCGCCGGATGACCAAGCGCTCACGTTCTAGTTGGGCCAGTGCTTCGCGCACGGTGGCCCGGCTGGTGGAGAATAGGTCTGACAAATCAGTTTCAGACGGCAATGTTACCCGGGCATTATCTGCCTGGTTGGCTTGTATCCAATTCAAAATTTCCTTGTGGACCTGATCTGCCAAAGATTGGTTGCGAGTGATCATAGTTCCGCCGATATAGTTGATAGTCGTCTGACAAGTTAGTGGTAAATATTATTATAATGAGTTAATTTATTAAGTCAAGCATGAAATATTTTGTCTTGTTTGGGGGATAACTGGGGAATTGCTACTTATCTTATAAAATTCAAGACGAGTACTCGGGTTGTGAACAACAAATTTTGATTTTGTTTCTCAGTAATGCTAACCATTTGGAATGTCTGGTTAGCCAGCTTATGTGAGCAAAGAAAACTTGACATATACTTTATTTTTGGTATATTACGGATGTGAGGTATTATGAAAAAAATGCTTAATAGAAAACCACTGTCCAATGTCGAATTCGCTCTCCTGCAGCTGATCTCCGAGCAGGCCGAATTATCCGGATATATGATCAGCCGGCTGATTGAAGAGAGGGGATTCCGTGAATGGGCCGATATTGGCGAAACCTCAATTTATATTGGGCTAGAAAAATTAAACAAAAAGGAATTTGTCGAGTTTTACATAGATATAGACAAACAAGGTAAAGGCCCTTTGCCAAAAAAATTCACTCTTACTGATAAGGGTAAGGAAATCCTGAAAGAGGAAATTCTGGATGCCTTATCGGCCACCCGAGAAAGAGACCGAAGATTTGATATTGCGTTGGCAGCCATTCGGTGCGTAGATCCAACAGATGCCTTGCAGGCGCTTGAGAAGCGTAAATTATTTCTGACAGCCGAGATGCAGCGCATTAACGATAAATATTTTCAACAGGATGGTTTTGCTTTTCCCAGGCATGTTCAACTTCTTTTCAAGCACCCCATCATTCTGATGGAAGCCGAACTGGGATTTATGGAGGAAATCATCAACACATACTATGTTACCTGAGGAGCCCAACATGATCGTCTCTAATTTTTTGCCCTTTGAAGGTCAGCACTGTGAAACAACCGCTACCGGAAGCCTAGTAAAACATCTCGGGCTGGATCTTTCAGAACCGATGCTTTTTGGATTGGGACAGGGCCTGGGTTTCATCTATTGGGATATTCCCAAACTAATGAGCTTCCCATTCCTGGGGGGAAGGATTAAACAGGATGCGCTCACCAAAAATTTATGCCGAAACCTGAGCTTGAATCTGGATGTCAAAGAGACCTCTTCGATAAAAACCGCCTGGCAAAATGTTAAAGAAAAAATTGATCAGGATATTCCAGTTGGGCTGAAACTGGATTGCTATCATCTTGATTATTTTACAAACAAAATCCACTTTGCAGCGCATTATGTTGCCATTTATGGCTATGATGATACGTACGTCAACTTGGTGGATACAAAGCAACAGGGAAGCAGCGTAAAGGCAACTTTGAAAAATCTGGAGTTGGCTCGGAATGAGAAAGGGCAGATGTCGTCCAGAAATCTCTCGTATTCCATATCTACAGATGGTGTGGATATGGGAATGAATGAAATCTTGCCGGCAGCCATTAAGCGAAACGCCACGGATTTCTTGAACCCACCTATTAAAAATGTTGGTTACAAAGGGATCGAAAAAACCAGCCAATCGATTTTGAATTGGTTCGAAAGATGCAGCGAGAAGAGCGAATACGAGCTTGCTGCTTTGCTGATGGAAAGAGGTGGTACGGGTGGTGCCCTATTCAGAAATTTATACAGGGATTTTTTGAAAGAGAGCTTAATTTATATTCCCAGTCATGAACTTGAAATTGGCTGTGAGATGTATACCCAAATTGCGCCGATGTGGAATGAGGTTTCTACACTAATTACGAAAGCTGGGCAGACCTTTGATCAGCAATATCTCGATGAATCTTCCAGGATTTTAAGCGAGCTATCCAAACGGGAAAGAGCAGCGATGGAAATACTCTCCGGAATTGACTGATATGCAGCGGTTACGCGGGTATTCCGGATCTATGTTTTGGCTTATTTGTGTGCGCGGGTGGCATACCAGCCAAGTTTGTCCACCTCGCAAACATCAAATTCTGGAACGTAGGGTTTGATATCCAACAATGGGGTACCATTCAACATATCAACCGATTGAACTTCCAGGCGCAGGCCGTTTCTTTGGATCAGACGTACAACCGAAAATCCGATTGGGTTGGGGCGGGTGTAGTAACGGGTCGCAAAAATTCCATGAGTTTCGTTGTCGAGAAAAGGCTTCACTTTTAGTTCGGTACTATTTAGGGCCGCATGAAAGACATAGATCAGGATTAGGTGCGAAAGTCCCTCGATGCCGTCCAGCCCATCGGCATATTCCGGATGGATTTCAATTTCGCCCAGGGTATTTGAGCGTGAGAATTGGATTGGGGTTTCGGATTTTTCGTTGAACGGAGTGTGAATGACCCCGATTGGTTTCATACAGAAGTCCATGGAATTCATCCTTCGGAATTGTCAGAAAACGCTGATTGGCTGGGTTGAAATTAGTGATTTAGGGCCGGGTTTCCATCCAGCTTGCGCATAACCCACAACAGGCTGAGTGAGACCAGTACCAGCACCACCGAAAGCACCACCGCCACATCCAGGTTGCGTTCAAAACCCAGGTAGATGGCCAGCGGCATGGTCTGGGTGACCCCTTCCATGTTTCCGGCAAATAAAATTGTGGCACCAAATTCACCCAGGGCGCGAGTCCAAGCCAGGATGGCGCCGCTAACGAGGGATTTGGCTGCCAGTGGGAACATGATCTGGCTGAAGAGCTGCCATTGTGTTGCACCTTCCACATAGGCGGCTTCTTCCAACTGCGGGTCGATGCTGGCAAAACCCAAGCGGGCAGATCGCACAAAAAGCGGAGCTGAGACAAACGTCTGGGCAATGATCACCGCTGCTGTGGTGAAAGGCAGGCTGATGCCGAAAGTGCTCAACCAGCTGCCGAAGACACCCTGGCGCCCAAAGGCTATCAGCAAGGCCAAGCCCGCCACTGACGGTGGCAGCACGACGGGTAGATCGACCAACAGCTCCACAAACCCGCGCCCTGGGAAATCCCAGCGAGCCAGAATGTATGCCAGAGGTGTGCCAGCTAGCAAAGTTACGCCCACGCTGATCAGGCTGGTGACCACACTCAGGCGCAGTGCTTGCAGAGCCGTTTCTGAAAGCGCAAAGACGAAGAAATCCCGACCGGTGGCACGCATAAAGAGCGCCAGCAGAGGTAATCCTAGCAGGATGACCAGCAAAATCCCGGGAAACACAAACAGCCAGTCAGTCTGGCTGCTTGTGGTAACGATGTGATGAGTGGCTGAGCGACGAAAACGCATTTCTTTATTTTACTGGTAAAAAGCCCCATTTTTGTAAAATGGTTAGGCCTTCGGGTGAAAGTACATAATCGATGAAGGCCTGGGCTACGTCAGGGCTTTTTGTCTGGGTCAGGGCGGCTAGCGGATACTTGACGACCACATTGTTTACGGTTGGTATTTCGATCTTTTTTAAATCTGGGGCTGCGACGGTATCTGACAAGTAGACGATCCCTGCATCAGCTTCGCCCAGTTGGATTTTCGAGACCACCTGCTTGACATCGTTTTCGTAAGAAACTACATTGGCCAGGACTTTAGTCTTGAACCCGAGACCCAGGGCTGTATCCAATTTATCCAATACCTGCAAAGCGTAATTGCCAACTGGAACTTCTTTGGCGGCCAGTACCAGCTTTAGACCGGGTTTTTCCAGGTCCTTCAGCTCTACCAACCTGGCCGGGTTATTTTTGGGCATGATCACCACCAACTGGTTGGTCAGGAAAATTTTAGCGCTGTTGGTGGCTACAAAACCGCTTTTGACGAGTGCGTCCATTTCCTTGGCGTTGGCGGAGACAAAGATATCGCCTGGTGCACCCTGTTCAACCTGGGTTCGCAGTGTCTGTGAACCACCAAAGTTGAATTTGACGGTCACACCCGGGTTGGCGGCTTCAAATGCTTTCCCGATTTCGCCAAAAGCATTGGTCAGAGAGGCTGCTGCAAAGACAGTCAATTTGACCGGTTCGGCGATGGGACTGGGTGCAATGGTTGGAACCTCTGATGGAATTACGGTGGGCGCAGGTGCGGGAACATCGGTAGCCGAGGCGGTGGTGGGGGCAGCACTGGCACAACTGCTGAGTAGCAGGGCAGCGGTTGAGAGGGTGATCCAAAAGCGCTTCATGGTTTCTCCGTGATAATCATTTGTATGGAATACTGGTCTGGTACCACTCCAGCTAGATTTATATCGGGAGTGTTTATTTTTAACTTATACTCACTGCATGAGTAATACTCATGCAGTGAGTATAACAGTTTGTTTTATTAAGTGCAAGTGGATGGATGGATCAATTAGCCTGGTTTAATTAAGAACAACCCCCATTCTCTTGCAAGAGAATGGGGGTTGTCTGGTTCAGCAAATTTATTAATCCACGCCAATCATGATATTGGAAGCTTTGATTACGGCATAGGCCTGGTTGCCTTCCTTCAGCCCGAGGCTGTCCACCGAAGTGTTGGTGATAATCGAGACAAGTTGTTCACCACCGGGCAATTCCATGATTACTTCGGCGTTTACTGCGCCTTTAACAATTTTTACAACTTTAGCTTTGAGAATATTTCTGGCACTAAGTTTCATATTATCTCCTGTGAGCACAATTATTTTTGTTAATTATTCTAATTTAATAGCATAATGTTTATAGCACTCCCCAACCTCTGGAACCATTAGAATGGAGTATGAATTGCATAAGAGGTGTTTGTTGTTACGGCTAATTCTTGATAGGGTCTTAATTCCCTTTTTTTCTTGCTCAAACTAAAACTTCTTGATACACTAATTCACTGAGTATTCTGGTAATCGGAGGGCTGAAAATGGAAGAAAAACCACACCATATTGGTACTTTATCGCCTGAAATGGCTTTATTGGGACAGCTTTATAGTGCGCCAAGTCATGGATATGATCTACATCGTAAAGTTGTTAGCGAACTGGGTCAGGTTTGGCATCTCAGTCAGAGTCAGGCGTATTCCATATTGAAACGTCTTGAAAAACAAGGTGATATTTTGGTCCAGGAAATTTCCCAGGAAAAATTACCTTCCCGGCAGCTGATGCATATGACTGATCAGGGGCGCCAACGTTTTCTGACATGGTTGGAGGCTCCCAGTGGTGGAAGTACCCGGGCCATCCGTATGGAGTTTATTACTCGTTTATATTTTTTGCAGATGACCATGCCCGAAAAGCTTATCCAAGCTTTTGAACGCCAAAAGCTAGAAGCAAAGGTTCAGATTGACAGATTAACACATTCACGCGCGGAATTATCAAATGAGCAGGTATTCAATCGTATGAGCGTGGATTTGCGTTTGAAGCAATTGGATGCGGTGCTGGATTGGCTGGCGGAATACGAGGATATTTTCAAACGGGCTGAGTAATAGTTTGAAAATGGGAAAAATGGGATCGCCTGAAAGTTCTGGAGAATGGGTTTCCAACGGATCTGGTCAGGGTAGCCCTTTATAACAAATTGACAAGGCAACTAATTATCATAAGGAGAACTGATGAATAAACGCGATCTTATTCTCAACTTATTGGACTCCAATGCCAAACCGGAAATGATCCCGGCTGCTTTTTTTCTGCATTTTGACTCGGCTCACCACACAGGGCAAGCGGCAGTGGATAAACACCTGGAATATTTTAACTATACTGACATGGATCTGATCAAGATCCAGTTGGAGCTGCCTTTTCCGCTGCAACCCCAGATTCTTCAGCCTGAAGACTGGAAAACAAAGCTGCCGTTCTTTACTATTGAACATTACGAACCAATGTTAAAGGTTGTGGAAAGCCTGGTAAAGGCAGCCCAAAAAGAGGCAGTGATTGTTTTGACCCTGTATTCTCCTTTTATGGAATGTAACAACATGGTGGGCGCCGACGTGGTTGCCCGTCATATTGAGCAAGACCCCGAATTATTTAAGTTTGGCATCGAGCAAATGACCGAAAGCCTGTTGGGGTTTGTCAGAGCCTGCACTCGCCTTGGACTGGATGGTTTTTACACGTCGACCCAGGGTGGAGAGAAAGCGCGTCTGTCTGATCCGGTCCTTTTCGATAAATACATTGCTCCGTCTGACTTGCTTCTGATGAATGAGGTCAGCCAGACCTGTAATTTTAACATTCTGCATGTCTGTGACTATTGGGGTGCATACAGCGACCTCACCCGTTTTGCCAACTGGCCAGGTCAGGTGGTCAGTGCTGGTTTGGAGCTGACGGACGATAAAGAATTGACATCCAGGCAGGTTGCCAGCCTTTTCAACCGTCCGTTTTTAGGCGGACTTGAACGCAAAGGTGTTATCAGCACTGGTACGCCCGAGGAAATCCGTCAGGCTGTACAGGCTGTTTTGCAAAATGCCCCTGAGCGTTTTATCCTCGGTGCGGATTGTACCGTGCTGACCAATACGCCCTGGGATAACCTGCGGCTGGCGATCCAGATTGCGCATGAGTACCTTCGCTAAGTTGAATTATTAAAAAGAGCGCTCCTTGAACAGAATGAGGGAGCGCTTCTTTATTATGCTATATTTTCTTATTCCAGCCCACCCAAATTGGATAAAGTGGGCCTCTCGAAGGGAAGGAAGTTGTATTGCGAGGAAAACTAGTGATAAGCATTCACCGCGCAGCTAAATTCAGCATTGCAAAAAACAAAACTGCAGAAGCGGTAAAAACGAATTATTATGGTTGGAAAGTGGTACGAATCCCTTTTGGATAGGAGGATATATCATAGCCGTTCTGCTTCAAATGTTGAAGTATCAATTCCTCTGCTTTTTGGGGGGATGGAATGGCATCCTGGTTGCAGGAGGCTGTTGAATCCGTTATGGTTCCACTGGTCAAAGCTGGCTTGCTAAGATATAAAGAATACCAATGGTTGCAGATAATCATGCTGGCATTTCCCAACTGGTAGAAAGGGGGAGCTATTTTGGTCTGATCCAACTCATTGCCCTCAATTAAATCATCAGTAGCTGAGGCACTAAATATGGGTTGCTTTGAGGATAATGTATTGGTAAGGATGGATTGACCGCTCATCCAGATGGGTACAGGTAGCTTGAGATAATCGAGGATCGTAGGTGCGATATCAAGAAGCTGAACATTTTCTTTTACTCTGCCAGTGTACCTGTTTTTGGGAAACCAGATAATGAGGGGCACCTTTTTGGTCGCATCCCACTCCATCCCGTGGTCAGAATAAAGAATGACCAGCGTGTTGTCAATTTTTCCTGATTTTTCTAAATAATCGAACAGATTATTAACATATTCGTCGGAATCCAAAATGGCATCATCATAAAAATCTGGCATCCATGATTTATCCTGGGTTTCGCCACTTGAAAAAATTTTGTTGCGGGGGCTGAATGTTGGGCCGTGGGTATTAAGCATATGAAAATGTAGGAATATGGGTCCATCGGTTGTTTTTAGGGCATCGATCATCTTAAGGTAACGGTCTTGGGTCATGTCTTCAGTTACAGGAGTGGTAACAACCTGGTAGGGATTGATCATTTCATTTACATAGAAAATATGTTCAATTCTTTCAATGGAACGTCGTGCAATTGATGCGACCAGGTACAAGCTGCCTTCACTACCTTGCTGGGTGAATTGGTCGAGTACCAGTTTTGTATTTTCCGAGCGGAAGTTTGCGATATCGAAACCGTTCTTCAGATTCCGGCTGTATGCATCCCCAAAAAATGGGTCGGTAATTTGTACAGTATGATACCCAACTTGTTTCAGTATCCCTGGTAAATGCTGATAAGCATCTTGACCCATGAGGATGTCGGGTGGGTAGATTACTTTTGTTGTTATTGGATCTTTACCAGTCAGGAGGGATGTCAATGATCCACCTGTTCTACCTGCATTGGAAAACGCATTTTCAATAATTAAAGCATTTTTAGCCAGGCGGGTGATATTGGGTGTTGTATCTTTTTCATAGCCATAGACCGACAAATTGGCTGCATTTACCCCGTCTATGCCAAGTAGAATAATATTGGGTTTTTCGGTCAGTGTCTTGGGTGCAGAATTTGAATTATATAGCTGCTCAAATTGAAAGCCAGGGATTCGAAATATGGCGGTAATAATGGATGTGGTGATCAGCAAAAGTATGAAGATAATCGGGGTTGGAGATGTTTTTTTTGATTTTTTTTGAAATTGAAGATTAATTGTTTTGAGAAAGTAAATAAAAAAACTGCTAAATAATAAAGCATAGGCAGCACGCCAGATACCTGAACTTGTGATGATACCAAACTTGAAGACTGTATAGGTAAAATTATCGATCAGGGTCAAGGCTAAGACTGCAAAGAGAAATGCAGGTAAGATTGCGTTCAGCAAGTCTAACTTTTTTGAAGTTCTGCTGATTAGATAAATAACATTCATTATTAAAAAAGCAGCCAGAAAGCAAATCAGTCCAGATACAAGGAATAGAACGAATTTCTGTAAACCACTCATTGGGGACATGAAAGATGTTTTAGTGGCGAAAAATAGCCATTCCATAAAGACGTAGAGATAGACGGAAAAGGCCACTTGGAAAAAGGATTTCCACCAGGGATGTTTATAAAACATAAAAAGTTGCAACGGTTAAGACTCCAAATAAATCGAACCGGGTATTCTATTATTTCTCCGAAACCTATTAAATTGAATGAAGTAAAAAGAGACGATACTTTATAGAAAAGGAGTGAAAAATCCTGCGGCATTGGCTAGGTCTCTATATCGAAGGATATCACAAAAAAAATTATTTATCGGTGAATTAGAAAGCTATCATTATTGTATATAAGTTTCTTTCCGTCCTCTGATGAAAAGCTGTTGGTCATCCGGGGTAACGAAACAGACCCAAGATATTATAAGCGTTCCTCTCCATTTAAATAAGTTGGGGGAGCGTATTTAACTCAAGAATATTCGATTATTTCCTGGCGTTTTGTTGGGATGGTTGACCATAAATAATATGAAAATTTATGCCGCACGCCTGTGCATCAGGTATAAATAGCGATCGGAATCGCGGACGTTTATTTTTTCCACAATCTCGAAGCGGGAGGAGAAAACTTGTTCGAAATCCTCCAGGCAATAGTGATCGAAAATATCCGGCCGGCTGGTGAGCAATATTTTGACTTGGGAATCTGACTTTGGAACGAATTCTATAACCAGCCATTTACCCATGTCGTAAAAGAAATCCGCCAACTGCGGCAAAGGTACATTATTTGAGATGGCCAGGTGATGGATGATAGCCAGCGCCAAGACCATATCGGTTGGCGCACGCTCAGAAAGTGATTCGCGTTCGCGGTTATGCCATCCCAGTGCTGGGCTGGGGTTGGCCAAATCCATAATCAGCGGAAGGATGTAGTCTTCCCTAGTTTTTTTTACCTGGCGATAATTTTGTTCAACTGCCGCTGGATCGATATCAAAAGCAATGGATTGGATGTTCTGTCCGGATGCGAGGCGGGTGAACTCACCATTATTCGCACCAAGATCCCAGACCTGTTGAGGGGCAACCCTGGTCACCCATTCGGTAACCAGACTCTTCTTATGTTCAAAGGCGCTGTTGGAGTAGTTGGTGATTTTGTAATAATTGCCCCATTCGGTTCCAGCAGGCGTCCATTCCAGTTTTTTGACGGTACTGCTCAGATTGTCGATCAGTGCCAGTAGCGCGGGCAGACTCATCCGTGCACTTTTGGTCTGAGCCGGGTGTTGGACAGCTTTATCTGCATACCGGGTCTGAACCTGGGCATGCAGATGCAGATGGGTCAGCAGACCAAAGTTAAAGTGGCTGGAGAGCGGCAGCAGACGACTGGCTAGATCAAGTGGAACGCCATCAATATAAATTCGTAGAAGCTGGCTGAGACGAATATCAGTTTTGGCCATGAGAGCCAGTGGTGCCAGAAAGTGCTGGCAAAACTGTTTATAGGCCACCCAGGGTTCACCTTCATGGTAGATTTCGAAGGATAGACTGTCAATCAGGACAGCTTTGCTGCGCTGGAATTGTATATTATAAGCACTGGCATCTTTAAGGGTCAAGCCAGCTTTGAGTGAGCGTTTTTGGACCGCAAGGGTGGCAAGAGCGGCATCTTTTAATTGGGAAAAAGACCATTCATACGGATAAGAGATGAATGGAATATATTCGGGTTGGATGATTTTATGCGCGAGCCCGGCTTCGGCTGGGGGAATGGATACTTCGGTATGCGAAATTAATAGATTGGCTTTGATGAGTTTCTCATAGAGACCGGATTCCATCAATAGGGCATAATTTTCAGCATAGCTGGTATTTATTTGGCGATAGAGCAGACCTTCACGAGTAAAAAGAAATCCGTTTGGGTCCCGGAAGGATGCACTCAATTGACCACTAGTCATCTTTTTCGTCTTCCCCATCATTTTCGCGGGTGTTTTTGCCAAATAGTTTTTTAATTCGTGACCACTGAGTGCGGATCAAAATTGCCAGACCAAGGACTGCAGCGATTGCCAGTTGTAGCAGCATACTGCCAGCACCGGGGTCAAGATAGAGATGCAGGTTGTTTAGCAAAGAGAGTAAGGGTGCTGCGTAAATAAACATAGAAAACCTCCGGTTGTTACAAGCTTTATCTTTATTTTACCCCAACCATGCTTGCCATGGTTTGAGAGTGAAAGGAATTCTTTTTTGAATGGCGTCCATGATTAGTCCTGTCGGTGTGTGATGTGCTCAGAAGTTTAGCATGAAACCCAGGCTGAAGACAGGCGGAATGTCGGGATGGGAATTTTTATATTGGCAGATAATTTGTGAAATTGTTGCATTATCAGCAATCGCAACCCACTGGTTGGAGTGTAAATTTGGTCAAGTTCAAAGTCGCTTCTTCTGCAGGAAGTGTTGATTGATGACTGTTGGAAATAGTGTCCATAGCCGCCCGTATGTTTAATACTCCTCAATGCATCCATTTCACTGAAAAAATTCGTGCTTGAATTCGAAAATAGGGCGTGCTAAAATGAGAACAGGTTTTTATACAAGTTAATATTTTCCAGCAAGGCTCAACCCTGACAGTTCCCCATTGTAGGTCTTGATAAGTAAAAAGCGAAACCCAATCCAGGTAGGATGGTTTCGCTTTTTGCTTTTACCAAATTTCTCCCGAGTTTGGATGAGCAAGATCGTTTTTATCGGTAATCGTCAATTCCGATTCAAATAATCGAGCGGAGGCTCATATGAAAACGCAATATGTTATCGAGACAAAAACTGGCGATATGGATTATGCTGGAACAGATGCTCATATCACCATCCAGCTGCTTGGCGAAAAAAACACCAGCCCAGAGTTGCTGCACGATGATGGGAATGATAACCATGAGCGGGGCAAATTTGACATCATCAGTAACAGCCATCTGTTGACTGATAATGTTGGTTGGATCAATAAAATCCGGGTACGGAATGATAACAGCGGGGATCACCCAGGTTGGTATGTTAATTATATAAAAGTAACCGACCCTTCCAATTATTTATCATGGAGGGTGGATTTAAACCGCTGGATATCAAAAGAATATGGACTGGATGCGACCATGGATGTTCCCATCGGGGATATCACTTTTGGAGATGGCGTCTTGAAATCTGTTTATTTGGGTTTGGATCTTGTCTGGGACAAAAATGACGGGCCAAGTGACCAAATCTGGAAGCCCAACTTTTCCTATACTTATGAAACAGGAACATCAGTGAATGTAACCACTTCCACAACTTTATCTGGAAATTATTCGCTTGGTGCATCCTTTTTTGGTATTGGTGGCGAATTCAGTGGAAAAATGACGCATTGCTTAACCCAGGCACTCAATACAACTGTCCGTCAGTTTGTTACTTGGAATAATTCTTTTGAATATACCCTTACCCCAGGGCAGGCTATTACGGTTGCGAATGTGTACTTCCAAAACATTCTGAATGGTGAAGTATTTGCGGGAGGGGTAAAGTTGAACTATGAAAGCAGGTTCAGTTTGACGAATAGTATTTTTATTTTCGATGGAATACTGAACCAGGACCAAGTTTTGGTTGAGTTACAAAAAGTGATCGGCTTATTGACCCCGAGTAAGAAAGCGCTTCAACTCGCCATTCCTCCGACCATCCTGTTTGATGAGAAGGTTCCCATGGTCAATAGGACGAAAATTGACTTGCTGGTCAAGAAATTTCCGATGGTTCGACAGGCTCAAAGAACTATTCCGAATGTTAACAAAGTTGCAACGCACTAAGGCTGGCAAAAACAGCGCATGTGTTTCTTTGGGGCTGCCCGAAGGGGTAGCCCTTTTGATAGCTTTAACAGAGGATATATTTTTTCATTCAATTGGTTTTCGATCCATCGATATTTTTTAGAAATCGTTATTCAATTAATGATAATAGTGAGTTCGTAATCTGCGATCCGAAAGTCCATAAATCTATTTTGATGTCCTGCGAAAGTATCATTCTGTCAACATATCTGAGGCTGTTTTCCAGGTTATTTTTTTTTGGATTGCATTACAAAGGGCAGTTATTTGTACATTGTTTCGGCGCGCCAGTTGGATGAATAGGGAAATGAGTCGTATTCGACAACTATTGTACCTGGCCCCTCAACGAAATAGTCGGGGCTGAGGATGGAAGGCTGTAGATTGTCATAGTCGAAACCTTCATCCACGTCGAAAATACTTTTAAGTTCAACATTCCACAATTTGCCCAGGTTGGTTTATCTGCCTTTTGGATTGGTCTAGTTTTCCCATCGCCTGCAGTTAAGCTTAATGTTAAACTTGAATATACATCGCTTTCTGTTAGCGTGGCTGTTACTTCTGCTGGAGTTTTGTAATTTGAGATCAGGTCGTCCCGGATTAAATTTGTTTGGTTGAAAAGTTGGGAGAATTGAGATAGGCCCAATATAGGTGCGTCTATACTGGATGGTTTCAGATATATCTGTGGCTCATGGTATATATTCCAGTTTTCAATCGCCACCCATGGGGTCCCGCAAAGCACAGCTTTGGTCCAGGCATCGCGGTATACCTCTCCATTTTGCCGGTCAATGTACGAGTGGCTCGGGTACTCGCGCAACCAGCGATTATCCACACCCGAGCTGATGGCCATTCTATGTCAGTGCCCAGCAATAGATGTCTTGTATGAAGCGAGATGGGTGGAGCTGAGATGAGTGGTAGCCATAATTGGGCACTAAAGACTCCCAGGTTTACGCAGTGCATTCACCTCGAATGGTCTTGATAGCATTGCCGGCCATGTCTGTCCGGTCTTTGTCACCGGTTGCAAAATACCCAAAAGTTTGCATGCCTTCAGCGTCAAAAAAAGAACCATTTCCTTTTTGCAGCATAGTCCCGGTACTGTCGCGCAGTTCAGCCTGCCGCCAGATATCCCGCAGGAATTCGGCCTGAGCTTCCTTGTTGAGCGCCTGCCAGGTTGTTTTGTGCCTTTCGTCGATTTCTTTTTGCCAGTTGTAAGCATCCGGGATAAACCACTGGGCTATGAGGGCGTCGCTGGCATAACGACCTGCGTATTGCTGGTATTGCCAGGTGTGGGTCACCTCATGTACCAATATGTCCAGGCTGTAATTGGGGGTCTTCATATAAATGGTATTGCCAAGTGCAAAAGGTCGGGGGGAAAAGCCGAAGATACCGGAATGGCCGGTGATGATGCGGATAGCGTGATAATTTAATCTGCCATTGAATACCCGGGCGAGTTCGGTTTTTTCTGCGCTGCTGAGCGCGCGCTCGAAGCCCTGGGCGTAGACCAGGGATTGGATCAGGGCAGCCAGCTTACCGGTCAAAAGGATCAGCGCGCCAAACGCCGAGGAAAGGATATCCCAAGCACCGTCCAGCAGCAGGGTGCGCTGCCAGGTCAGGAGGCCGTAAATTATTTTGATCAGCCCAGCCAACATCCAGCCCAACACCCCAAAAATGGCTTTGAAGACTGCGGCGGCTACAGAAAAAATCCCTTTGAGGACATTGCCCAGCCAACCAAAGGCAGGCATTACCCCGATTTTGTCTCCCAGCCCATCTAGTGCATCCTGAACTGAGGCTCCGGCAGCTTCCAAGCCGCCATCCCCAAAGACGCGTCCGGCAGAATTGAATGTTTTTTCCAGCCCGGTGGCTGCTTCGAGCAATCTGTTTGTGAACCTGTCCCTTGTGCGCATTGCAGCCAGTCTCCAAATTTTTACAGCGGTTTTATTTCTTTTATTTTAACCCAGGTTCACATCTCGGAGGGGTTGAAAAGCCTTAGGTTGCAAAATGAATAAATTGCCTAACAATTTTACATATAAATATGAACTTCCATCTAAAGTGGTCGTGCCGTAGATTTGATTTTTGGCTGGTTTTTATCCGAATTTTATGAAGAGAAAAATAATTTGATGTAAAATAGTCTTGTCCAAAACCGAATCTAGAACGAAAAAAACTTTATATTTAGCTTTACGCGTAATAACTCAACGCAGAAGGAACGTGTTGCATGAAATCCTCCCTTCGAAGAGGTAAACATTTTACACCAGTGTCTCTGCGTGTGTTTTTTATCGTGCCTTTATTTACATTAATCCTTTTGACCAGTCTGGCAGTTGGATATTTATCATTTATAAATGGACAGAAGGCGGTCAATGATGTTGCCCGGCAGCTGCGTAACGAAATCATCCTGCGAATCGATCAGCATTTACTGACGTTTTTGGGGACGCCGCAGCAGATCATTGAAATTAATGCAAAGGCCATGGAAAGTGGTTGGTTGGACCCGGCTAATCCCCGCATGTTGCAGCAGCATTTTTGGCAACAGGTTCAAACTTATCCTTCCATTACCAGTATTTATTACGGGAATAGTAATGGGGGTATTGCTGGTAGCGGGCGTGAAAGCGTGCAGGGTTCTTTGTATGTATATCAAACCGCCGGGATGCAGTATGGTAGTTTTGAAAAATTCGGGGTCGACAGGCAGGGTAACCCGACCGATCTGCTTTCGACTCTGCCAAAATTTGATGCCCGTACACGTCCTTGGTATGTTGGCGCAACGCGAGTTGGCAGGGCAAGTTGGAGCAGTGTCTACATCCTCTTTACCGGGCAGGACCTGGCGGTGGCGGCCAGTCACCCGGTTTTTGATGCACAGAAAAAAATAGTGGGGGTTGTTTCGGTCGATATCTTTCTTTCGCAATTAAGTGACTTTCTTAAAACCCTGGATGTTGGCCCGGATGGGCAAAGCTTCATTATGGAGCGTTCCGGACTATTGGTGGCTTCCTCCAGTGATGAGAGTTTGTTCGTAGACAGAAATGGGGCAGGTAAACTGGAGCGCGTGGAAGCGCAGAGTAGTAAATCAGAGCTAATTCGTGAGGCGGCAAAATATGTTGATCAGACTCTGGGGGGATTTGCAAAAATAACCTCAACGCATCAACTCGATTTCGATCTGGGCGGCGAGCGTCAATTTTTACAAATCTCACCTGTGCAGGACAAAAACGGGATTGACTGGATTGTTGTCGTTGCCATTCCCGAATCGGGCTTCATGAGTGAGATCAATGCCAATAACAGAACCACGTTGTTCATCAGCGTCATCGCCCTGATTATTGCATTGTTGGTTGGCATTTTTATTACCGAAAATATGACAGGCAGAATTTCTCAACTAAACAAATCTGCACAGATGCTTGCGCAGGGCGAATGGGATCAGCAATTGGATACCAGCGGCCAGATACTTGAGTTGAATGGGCTTGCTTCTTCATATAAAACGATGGTGGAACAGCTGCAGAGTACACTTCAAAACCTGAAATCTGAGATCCGCGAACGCGAGCAGGTCGAGATTGCGCTGAGGGTGAGTGAAGCTGGTTTGCGCAGCTACATTGAACATGCGCCGAATGGGGTTTTTATTTCTGATGAAAATGGAAACTATCTGGAAACGAACCCGGCAGCTTCGCGGATCACTGGTTATTCGGCCCAGGAACTTTCTAATATGAAAATCATTGACCTGGTGCCACTGGCAGCGTATGCCATTGCCGGGCAACACTTTCAACAAGTGGTTGAAAGCGGTCAGGCCAGTGGTGAAATGCCGTTTATCCATAAATCGGGTGCAATAAGATATTGGTCGGTGGACGCTGTACGGCTTTCTCCGACGCGATTTATGGGTTTTGTGCAGGATATTACTGAGCGCAAGCGCAATGAAGAAATGATTGATGTGCGTCTTAAATTATTGGAGTTTGCCACAACGCACACGCTGAATGAGATTCTGCAGGCCACACTTGATACGGCTGGTATATTGACTGGCAGCCAGATTGGTTTTTATCATTTTATTGATAACGACCAGAAAACGATTTTTCTGCAAACCCAACCGGCACCTTCCACTCAGGAGGTTAGCCAGGCGGAGGGCAGGGATTACCATTATTCTGTGGATCAGACGCAGGTGTGGGCGGATTGGGCTTCCAATACGCAGCCTACCTTTTACAACGATTACATGGGTGGGCCGAGCCGTACGGGTTTGCCCGACGGGCATTTACCGGTCAGGCGGGAGCTTGTGGTTCCCATTCTGCGTGCTGGAAATGTGGTTGCCCTGCTCGGTGTGGCGAACAAACTTGGTGATTATACCGATGAGGATGTTGCCCTGCTGAATTATTTTGCAGATGTTGCCTGGGAAGTTGCAGAACGCAAGCAAGCTGAAGAAAATCTGATCCGAAGCCACGATTTATTGGAAAATCTGGCAAGGTTGGTCCCGGGCGTTATTTACCAATACCGCTTGTACCCGGATGGGCGTTCGGCTTTTCCATATTCAAGCCCCGGTATGTTTCAGATTTATGGTGTCACACCTGAAGAGGTGCGCGAAGATGCTACCCCGGTGTTTGGACGATTGCACCCGGATGATTCCCAGCGTGTTTCTGACACTATCTCTGAATCTGCCCGAACTCTGCAGACTTTTTTCTGCGAATTCAGGGTTGTTTTGCCAGAGCAGGGTTTGCGTTGGCGCTGGTCCCAGGCGCACCCGGAGCGGATGCCGGATGGTGGCACCCTTTGGCACGGAATCATTTCGGATATCTCCGAACAAAAACAGGCTGAAGCCGAACTTAGGCAGCATCGAGATCACCTGGAAGAACTTGTCGAAGAACGGACCACAGAATTGGTGGTGGCCAAGGAACAGGCAGAAATGGCGAACCACGCCAAAAGTGATTTCCTGGCAGTCATGAGCCATGAAATTCGTACGCCTTTGAATGGGGTGCTGGGGTTGGCGCATTTGCTATTCCAGACCGGGCTGAATGAAAAGCAGCGCAATTACCTGGCAAACCTGCAGGTTTCAGGTGAAATTCTTTTGGCTACCATTAATGACATTTTGGATTTTTCAAAAATCGAATCTGGCAAACTAAGCCTTGAGCTGACCAATTTTAACTTGGATGAGGTCCTGACCAGGCTTTCCACCAATGTGGCTTACCGGGCACAGGCTAAAAATCTGGAACTGGTTTTTAACACAGCGGTGGATGTTCCACACCAGTTGGTTGGAGATCCAACGCGCCTGGGCCAAGTGTTGTTGAACCTGGTCGGCAACGCCATTAAATTTACGTCAGCAGGTGATGTGGTGGTTAAAACAAGCTTGCTGCGCAAGACCAGCGATAATGTTGTGCTTGAATTCCTGGTGCGGGATACTGGCATTGGCATGTCGGCGGAAACCATTGGACACCTTTTTGAACCTTTTACCCAGGCGGATAGTTCCACCAGCCGTAAATACGGTGGTACCGGGTTAGGGCTAACCATCAGTCAGCGCTTGGTACAGCTTATGGGAGGTGAGATAACAGTCGAGAGCCAGTTGGGAATGGGAAGTATCTTTAAATTTTCGTTACAACTGGGATACGAGCCAGGCAACGGGATTGACCCCCTCTTGAGCGATGTCCAATTGAACGCGAAGCGTGTATTGGTGGTTGATGATAACCCTGAAACCCTAGAGTCACTGGAAAGCGCACTGGAATCGTTTGCCATGCAGGTCACTGTCGCACAGTCGGCTGAAATCGGGCTGGAATTGTTGACCCAGGTTGTACCTCAGCCGGTTGAGCTGGTTCTGATGGATTGGGATCTACCCGGTGGGTTGAATGGTCTTGAAGCAATCAAACGTATGCGTCGCGATCCCGAACAAAGGCTCATTCCCGCTATCCTGCTCATATCTGCCGAAGAAATGGTCCCACCAGCGGAAGATGGTGAGTTGGATGGTTATCTGGTCAAACCTATTACGCGTTCACAGCTTTATGATGCGCTCGTACAAGTGCTCAGGCCGGATAAATCCCAGGCGATCAGGCCTCAGGCTCAACTCATCTCGCATGAAGCTATGGAAAAGCTGGAAGGTGGGCGAATATTACTGGTGGAAGACAATCAGATCAATCAGCTTGTGGCGCGGGATCTGATGGAGTCGATGGGCTTGCAGGTTTTTATTGCTGATAATGGCGAGCAGGCAGTTGAGATGGTGAAGATTGGGCATTATGATGTGGTTTTGATGGATATTCAAATGCCGGGTATGGATGGCTATGAGGCGACAGCGTTGATCCGACAGGACCAGCGCGCAGATGCCGATAGACTGCCGATCATTGCCATGACTGCGCATGCACTGGAAAGCGATCGCCAAAAAACGTTGGACGCCGGTTTGGATGATTACATTTCAAAACCTGTGGATGTGACTAAATTGGCGAATGTATTAGTTCGCTGGGTACATGCCGGGCCGGAGAATGTGGAACTGAAGCCGATCACTGTCAACCAAATTTCCGATGCTGCTGGTGTTCGGTACCGAGTCAGCCCAGAGTTAATGCGGGAGGTTGCCCCGCAACCGGTCACAGATGAACTACCTGAAAGTCTGCCTTTTTTTGATATGAAAAGCGCTCTGGCTCGCCTGGGCGGTAACAAAGAGCTGTACTTGCGATTATTACAATTGTTTTATGCTGACCATGCCCAGGATAGTCAGACCATCCAGACTGCACTGACCAGGACAGATATGAACTATGCCCGACTGCTGGCTCATTCATTAAAAGGGGTTGCAAGTGTCATTGGCGCTGCCGAACTGAGTGTGGCGGCCAGTGTTTTGGAGATGGCGATCGTCAGGGAAAATGCGTTTTTCTATGATGAAATTCTGCTGCAATTGGAGCTTAGGTTGGCCGATGTAATTCATTCGATTGAGACGTTAACCCGGTCGACTCAATCCTCTGGAGAGTCTGAAGCATAGCAAGAATTCTTGGGTTTCAGGAATTACCTTATTTTAAAAAAGCTGAGCATCCCCGGTCTAAGGAATTTATCCGTATGTTTAATCGTACCAAAAAATATATGGTAGTTATCCTGGCCTTATGGCTTGTATTAATCACCGGTTCGGCTGTATGGAATGTATCGCAGGCGTTTACTAACCAGGAGCAGATTTATCTGGAAGGTGGGCGGGCTTTTTTTAACCAGATATTGATCACGCGCGAATGGAATTCGAAGCACGGTGGTGTTTACGTACCCATTTCAGCCGATACGCAGCCCAATCCCTTCCTGGATGTTCCCAACCGGGATATTACGACTGATAAGGGGCAAAAACTGACCCTGATCAACCCGGCATATATGACGCGTTTGATTGCCGAGCTGGCAGCAGAGAAAGACAATGTTAAATTTCATATCACCAGCCTGAAACCGATCCGTCCGGCAAATGCAGCGACTGCCTGGGAAACGCTGGCGCTGCAGGCTTTTCAGGAAAAAGGGCAGTTGGAATATTATGAATACCAGACTGTTGGGAACAAGACAGTCTTTCGTTATATGGCTCCACTCTTTACCCAGCAGAGCTGTCTTAAGTGCCATGCCAAACAAGGTTATCAGGTTGGGGATGTGCGAGGTGGCATAAGTGTTACTTATCCGGCCAGGGTAAATACACCCTGGGGACTGGTAATCAGTCATGTGATCCTTGGGTTGGTTGGCTGCGCCCTGATCGTTGTTTTTGGTAAACGATTGGATCATAGTGCCCAGATTTTGGAGAACCTTTCACGCACGGATTGGCTGACGCAGATTCACAACCGTCGTTTTTTCGATGAAACCCTGGCCCGGGAATATCAATACAGCCGCCGCAACAAGATACCCATGGCGGTGGCAATTTGCGATATCGATAATTTTAAGGCTTTTAATGATCATTACGGCCACCAGGCAGGGGATGAATGTTTAAAAAATGTGGCCCAGGTCCTGGCTTCAGTCCTGAAACGTCCTGGCGATCTGGTGACGAGGTATGGTGGTGAAGAATTTGGGATTGTCCTGCCTTATACCAACCTGGAAGTCGCACTGGCATTGTGTAACATGCTGCGCGCGCAGGTAGAGTCGCTGCAAATTCCACATAAAGCCAGTATTGTTACAGGGCATGTTACCGTCAGTATTGGCGTGGCAGCTTACCCAGGTGAGGGGATCAGTGAGGTAGTGTTGTTGAAAAATGCTGATTTGGCACTCTACAAGGCGAAGGCTGCCGGTAGAAATATGGTACTATCGACGGATGAAACGGCTTGATGTAGGGTATATAATATCAGTGACAGTACATAAGTTTCTGAGGAGTTACAATGTCAGCAGATTCAAATAATCCATATGCACAGATGACCGGAGCCCGGCAAACGATGATCGCATGGGCCAGGCCAGTAGATTCGTTTGAGGATTTGCCGGAAATATACAGGGATCCGGTCCGAGAGCTAGTGGAAAATACAAATAATATTCCGTACAGCGTGCTGGCTCCAGCGCAGGGGAACCCTTTCAATGGTAAAAAATTTTCCGAGAAAGTGCTTTTCGAGATCGGTGACGTGTTGTTCATCCTGGAAAAACGCGATGGACAGGTGCTAAAAACTTGTTTGCCTTATGCAGATGTTTGCAGCCTGGAAATTGGAAATATTCTTTTATTTTCGTGGTTTGAGATCAAAGTCAGAACGCAAACCGGATCAATTATCACTTCGACGGTTGAATATAATGAGACTACGCTGCGATATTTTGCCCCGTTTTTACAAAAGATGCGACCTGTAACGGTTGAGTCAGCCACGCTGGATATGAAAGCAGAGCGGGCCAGGTTTGATACACTTGCTTCCCTGAATTTCAAATTTATGAATTACGCCCGCGACAGCCTGGTACCGAGTGAGATGGTTAATCAATTTATTTTTCAACCTAAAAATTGTCAAAACATGTTTTCACTGTTTGGGCATAATTATTACCGCACAATATCCCAGGCTCACCTGGTTATCCTGACCGATAGCGAAGTCATCCTGATTGGGGATACTGTAAATACTTCGGATAACAAGCGTAGCAAGTATGGCGGCGTGAGGCGTTTTCTGCCACTGCGCAGTATTGTATCGGTTACACTGGAACCTACATTAAATAATTTGTATTCTTTCAGGATGCAGATTGCCCCCCAGTTGACTGTGGCACGTTTGTTTGATGCTGCCCACCTGACCGAGGTTGAAAATATTAAAAAGGCAATCGAAGTCGAAGTAATCGTCGCATAGATGGCCTGGTTGAGATAGGGTGGACAAGACCCGAGTGGAGTAGAATCCAGCTGCAGTGCTGAATTAGGCTGCAGCTTTGGTTTTTTAGTCACAATAATAATTAGGACAGGGTGAGCCAATGGATAACCAGCCAAAAACTGAACCCGAAACAATCCGCGTTGCAGGAGTAATCCTGGCAGCCGGGGCGGCTGCACGCATGGGGCAGCCCAAGCTGTTATTGCCCTGGCAGGGGCAGCCCCTCATCTGGCATGTAGTCCAGACTGGGCTGCATGCCGGGCTGGAGCCGATGGTCGTGGTGACCGGTGCCGGGGTGCAGGATTTGCGGGCAGCGCTAAGCGGGCTGCCTTTGCAGTTCGCCCACAATCCTGACTGGCAGTCCGGTCAGAGCAGCTCGGTGCGAGTCGGGATCCAAGCCCTTCCGCGGCAAGTGCAGTCAGTGATCTTCCTGTTGGGAGATCAGCCTTTTGTTTCGGTTGAACTGTTGCAGGCGCTGGTACAGACTTATGTCCGGACTCGCCCGCAAATTCTGGCACCTTTTGTAGCGGGAAAACGCAGTAATCCAGTCTTGTTTGATCGCGTGCTATTTGAGGCTATGTGTGGATTGGTGGGGGATGCCGGTGCGCGCAGCCTTTTTGCCCAGGTTCCACCCACGCCTATGCCTTGGTTAGATGAACGTTTGTCCTTCGATGTGGATACCCCGGAAGATTACCGCCGCCTGCTTGAAGAGTTCGGGTCGGGATGATTTGTTAGAAATATTTCGTAAACATACCCACCCCTCATTAGATAGTTTAAAAAATTATACAGCACCTTTATGATTACGCAGGAAGTGGATGGCGTCTTCAAATATTGTGCGATACTCTCGATAATCTTGCGAATCTTCCAGGTTAATCTGAACCCACTCCCGCATTTTTGGCTTTCCGAGCGGCTGGAATGGGACGGCATGCTGGTCGTGTTCCAATAACTGCTCAACTGACTGTGCGGGAAGCTTAATGCCCACGCCCTGTTCATACAGGCAGATGCACAGCTTTTTACCGACGTAATAGGCCGGAAAGCCGAACATTTTCCCTGGGCGCAAGTCAGGATGGCCTAAAAACATTTCATCAAATACCGCTTTGTGTTTTGGGTTGAAAGCAGCCATTTGTTATTTCCTTTGACCAGTATTAATTCTTCCAGGGTAGGACCAGAATAAGGCGATTGCCCTGACCAAAACATTTTTGATACAAATACTGCCACCCAACAATTCGGTTAGCTTTTTGACCAGCGCAAATCCCAATCCGGCACCTACCTAATGGCGCGTTCGGCTTGAATCCAGCTGGGAAAATGGTTGGAAAAGATGGGTCTGAAAATCATCCGGTATCCAGGACTTTTTTCGATAGTCTCAACCAATTTGAGTTGATTATCAGTCAGCGGACCGGAAGTTGGGAAGTGCAAGGCCCGTGATAGCCCAAGGATGCTGGTGCTTAGTACTGTGCTACGACCGGGATGATTTCGTTTCTGAAAATTTCCAATGGATCGAGTTCGTGAACATTTGGCATGTTGAAAATGACCTGGGTAAAACCGAGATCGCTCAGTGCCTGACATTGTTTAAGAATATCATCCACGCTCATTTTACCGGGTGCCAGGTAAGCCGAGGCAAGCGCAGTCTTCTCAATTTGATTATAATCCCGCCCCAAGTCGGCGCAGTGCTGCTGCAGCACGCTCAACTTGTTGCGCAGGACATCCAGTCCTATCCCGGCAAATAGGTTGCAGGCGCTGGCATACTGTGCTACCAGGCGCAGTGTCTTTTTTTCACCACCGCCACCGATCAGGATGGGTGGGTGCGGTTTGGAGAGCGGCTGGGGATTGCAAAGGGTTTCAGCCAGTTGGTAATGTTTGCCGTTGTAAGCGCCGTTATTTTTTGACCACATTTGCAATGCAATTTGGAGTGTTTCTTCCAATTGTTCAAAACGTTCCTTGACTGGGGGAAAGGGTACGCCAAGACCGCGTGCTTCGCGCTCAAACCAGGCAGCCCCGATGCCGAGATAGGCGCGTCCACCTGAAAGCACGTCCAGGCTGGTGACGGTCTTGATCAGAACGCCGGGGTGGCGATAGATAATGCCTGTGACCATTGTGCCTAATTTGATTTTTTTGGTCAAGCCTGCCAGAAAAGCAAGGGTGCTGTAGCCTTCGAGCATGTTATCCTCTGCTGGACCTAGAAAAGGGCGGTCGGGACCACCAATCTGGAAGAAATGATCCATGACCCACAGACTCTCAAAGCCGCAATCATCTGCGCTACGTGCGATTTCAGCCAATTTTGAACCCAACTGAGTAGGTCCGCCAGGGAATGTAAAATTGGGTACCTGTAATCCTATTTTCATGATCCTATCCTTAATGGAATTGCTTGATTGTTTTGGAAAGTGAGGATTGTTTTATACACTTCATTATCCGGTTTGTGCTTGAATCAGTCAATGAGGAAATTTGTTTGGGGATGAATTATCTTTGCAATTGTTTTCCAAACTGAACTAACCTGCTCATACAAAAAGACAGTCAGAATTAAAATTGATTGAATAATTCCCATCAATCTGTCAAAGTGAACGAATCTATCAGGACACCGCTGCGATTATGGAATTCAAAGATGATTTTTGTGTCCGTTGCATTCACCAACATTGCACCGAAATCGGCGTTGTAACGTACCTGGCTTTCAGGCAGTGGGGTACCAAGTTCATATATAGTGTCTCCGCCGACTCCATCTATAAAATATGGGATTTTATCCACGCTGAGACGTTCGTAAATGTGATCGTGTCCGGCCAGAACTGCATCCGCTCCCCAAGCCTGGAACGGCCACTGCAGGTCGGGACTCGAGCCGTGCTTTCCAGAGGAGTAAGGCGCGTGATGCAAGACGACAATGTTCCAAGGCGAGGTGGATTCTGATAGGGCCTTCTTTAACCAGAGCGCTTGTATTGAAGTTGCAGTTATGCCATCTGGTTCGTGTTTGTCGCTATCGAGCATGAAGAAATGAACCGGACCCTGGACTAAATCATAATAGCGATGATTGCCGGGTAAGCTAAAGTAAGTTAGGTAAGGTTTCCCGTTGTCCGATAGCCAATCGTGATTACCAAGAATTGGAAAGAACTTGTTGACAGTTGCTCCAGCGCCGTATTTGCCCACATAAGGGTAAATATAAGAATGGTAATATTGGCCGACATTGTCATCGATGGAGGCAGCTGCGCCATCCGAGTAATTATTATCACCAACCGTGACGATAAAGTCTGGTTTCCAATTCAGGACTAGTTTAGCGACATCCGCTTCGGGTTTGCTTGCCTGCCCGAAATCACCAATCACTGCAAATTTTGTAATTAACTGACTGTCTACTTGCTGGTTTGGGTCTGCGGATTCAGTTTGCACTGCAACAATGCCGACTGGATTTGAGCGGATTGGTGAAGTCTTGCGCGGCATTAGCAGTTGCATAAACGTTGCTGTTTTGTCAGCGTAGCCCGCTGACAAGGAGGGATTAGTAATCTGTACAAAAAGCACAATACTCAAGAGTATGAGTGCGGTAATAAGTAGATATTTTTTTCCAGGGGAACGCATAAAACTACCTCTACGATTTTGCTGAAGCAATCGGAATAATTTAAGTTTCTAATTAACAGGGGTTGGGTACTGTTTTTAAATTCTAAAGCACCATAACATTGTACACCTTCAAGATGAAGTTAAGATGAAGCGAGGGCAGGTTTTAGAGTGAATTAGCCTGCCAGCGCGACAGGTTCTGCTCAATAACCCACGCATCCGTTTTGCTAAAAATGGATAAATAGAAGGTGATGCTGATGACTGCGGCTTCTTGACTTATGTGCGGGAAAAGCCTGAAATTTCAGCCAGCCTTGAAAATTGCCAGGATAAAAAAATTCCGGAGCCTGGAAGACTCCGGAATTTTTATTTTGTTGTTATTCCGGCATTTCGTCAGGCAGCCAGCAACACAACACGAGGTCGCGTGCGGCTTTGACTTCGTCCATTCTGCCAAAGGGTGTGTCGTGCGGGGCGGTCTTTATGATGTCTGGGTTAGTGCGCGCTTCGCCAGCAATTGCGATCAAGGCCTCGGTAAAGGCATCCAGTGTCTGCTTGTTTTCAGTCTCGGTTGGCTCGATCATCAGTGCTTCGTGCACTATGAGTGGGAAGTAGTTTGTGGGTGGGTGGAATTTGTAATCCATTAGGCGCTTGGCAATATCCAGGGCGCGGATATCGGTACCTTCAAAGCGGCCTTCCATGACAAACTCGTGCATGCAGATGCGGTCGAAGGGTACCTTGTAATATTTCTTCAGGCGTGCCATAAGGTAGTTGGCGTTCAGGACGGCGTACTGCGCGATATCCTTCATCCCGTCTGGTCCATGCATGGCAATATATGTATAGGAGCGGATGATGGCACCGAAGTGGCCGTGGAAGGCTTTTATGCGGCCGATGGTATGTTTTGGGGTTTCGTAGCCGAAGAGTGGCGGGTTTTCTTCGTCAGCTTCTTCAACAATGGCAATCAGCGGGGATGGCAGGTATTCTGTCAGGCGCGCACTGACACCCACCGGGCCGGAGCCCGGGCCGCCGCCGCCATGCGGCACTGCGAAGGTTTTATGCAGGTTGAAGTGCATCACATCGAAGCCCAGGTCACCGGGGCGAACTATACCCAGCAGGGCGTTCAGGTTGGCGCCGTCACCGTACATAAGGCCGCCGCAGTCACGCACCAGCTTGATCACTTCGACGATGTGTTGATCGAAGAGGCCGAGTGTGTTGGGGTTAGTGAGCATCATCCCCACGACGGTATCATCGCAGGCGGCTTTCAGGGCTGCCAGGTCAACATTTCCATCTGCATCGGAGGGGATGGTGACCACGTCCATGCCGAGCATACCGGCGGAAGCGGGGTTGGTACCATGCGCGGCATCAGGGATTAGCATCTTAATACGTTTGTTATCGCCACGGGCCTTGTGATAGGCGCGCATCATTAGCACACCGGTGAATTCACCGTGGGCGCCGGCGGCGGGCTGCAGGGTGACAGCGGCGAAACCGCTGATCTCTTTCAGCCACTGCTGCATTTCGTACATGAGGGCCAGGTTGCCCTGCACGGTTTCAATTGGCTGCAGTGGGTGGGTGTAGACGAACCCTGGCAAGCGGCAGGTATCTTCGTTGATTTTGGGGTTGTACTTCATGGTGCAGGAGCCGAGCGGGTAGAAGCCTTCGTCCACGCTGTAGTTATAGCGTGAAAGGTGCATGTAGTGGCGGGTGACATCCACTTCGGCCAATTCGGGGATGGGCAGATCCTTACGCAGCAGTGTTTCGTTGGGTAAGTCTGTTGCGGGCACATCCGAAGCAGGGAAGGTCACACCGGTACGTCCGGGTGAAGACAGTTCGAAAATGGTAGGCTCACGCATGGACGGCCTCCTTCAGCACTTCCACCAGCAGGTCAATTTCATCCTTGCTGTTCATCTCGGTCACAGCGATCAGCATGTGATCTTTTAGGGCGGGGTAATCCTGGCCCAGGTCGTAACCACCCAGAATGCCGTGTTCCAACAGGTGGGCATTGACTTCCGCCACTGGGCGCCCAAGGCACAGCGCGAATTCGTGGAAGAAGGGTTGGGTAAAGCACAGGCCCATACCGGGTATCTTACTTAGTTCGGCGGCGGCATAGTGCGCTTTTTGATAGCAGAGGTTGGCGACTTGTTGTAAACCGGCTTTGCCGACCACGGAAAGATAGACGGCGGAACCGAGGGCCATCAAGCCCTGGTTGGAGCAGATGTTGGAGGTGGCTTTTTCGCGTTTAATGTGTTGTTCGCGGGCTGTCAGTGTCAGCACGTAGGATTTCTCACCGCGTGAATCGACGGTTTCGCCAACCAGGCGTCCGGCCATTTTGTGGACGTACTTCTTGAGGGTGGTGAAGAAACCCAGGGACGGGCCGCCAAACCAGAGCGGCAGGCCGAGTGGTTGTCCTTCACCGACGACGATATCCGCACCCATTTCGCCGGGGGTCTTGAACATTGCCAGGGCGGTGGGGTTGGCGACGATGCAAACCAGTGCGCCCTGAGCATGTACGGCCTCGACGAATTTCGTGTAATCGAAGACGCGACCGAAGAAATCGGGGTATTGGACGATTGCCAGCGCGGTGTCCTTGTCAACGAGGGGCAGTAGTGCATCTGGACCGGCTTGAAGATCGGCCGCGCCATCATCACCAAAGACAGTAAGATCCATGCCCTGGGTGTAAGTGCGGACGGTTTCGCGGTATTGTGGGTGAACACTGGGCGAAATGACGATTTTGCGTCTTTTGCCGCGGAAATTGGCGAAAGCCATGTTCACGGATTCGGCTGTGGCTGTGGCGCCGTCATAATGCGAAGCATTGGAAAGTTCCATACCGGTCAGCGCGGTCATTAGGGATTGATATTCAAAAATGGCTTGCAGGGTGCCCTGTGAAATTTCGGGCTGGTAGGGGGTGTAGGCGGTATAAAATTCGCCACGGCGCAGGACATGGTCTACAACCGAGGGAATGTAATGGTTGTACATGCCGGCACCCAGGAAGGAAACCAGCTGGCGGGTGGATTCGTTACTGCCAGCCAGCTCTTCGAGCAGGGAGGCGGCTTCCATTTCGGTCAGCGCCGGGGGAAGGTCGAGTTCGGGGAAGCGATACTTTTCAGGAATGGCGTCGAAGAGCTCGTCCAGGCTCTTTACGCCAATCGTTTCCAGCATCTCATCCCGCTCTTTTGGGGAGTGAGGGATAAATGTCATAAATTCTCCATTCGTGGGGCGCCGGGCGGGAGGCAGATTAAAAAGCAACCTGTCCCAGGCATCTGCGCACTAGGTTTAGTGTTCGCGTCCGGCGCAATCGGCTTCGTAAGCGGCGGCATCCAGCATAGCTGAGCCATCAGCGCCTTCAACCTGAATCATCCAGGCTGCACCGAATGGATCGCTGTTGAGGGTTTCGGGAGCGGCAACCAGGGCTTCGTTGACTGCGACAACTTTCCCTGCGACGGGGGCATAGGTTTCGGCTGCGGCTTTGACAGATTCAACAGAGGCAATGGCGGTCCCGACTTCAACTTGATCGCCGACAGAGACAAGAATTTCGACAAAGACGATGTCGGAGAGTTGGTTCTGGGCGAAATCGGTCAGTCCGACTTTGCCGCTGGAGGCATCAAACCATTCATCGCTTTTGGTGTATTTCAAATTAGCAGGTGTGTTCATCTTGTGGTGCTCCTTTGGGTTGGGTTTTAAAGCAAAAAGGGCGCACGAAATAAAATCGCACGCCCTCTGTCAGTGACCTGAGAGATTCGCCTGTGCCTGTTTGTTTTCAAACAGGTCGTCGGGCTTGCCCCGTCGGTGTTCCTGGTGGAACTTTCCAGAGTAAAGCGGAATAGGGTCCTTTTGCCTGAGAGTTTCGTCCGGACGTGCCCGTCTCGGATTTGCACCTTCGGCGCTCATTTCAAACTTACCGTCTGAGTCTCTTCCCTATAACCGTATAATTGTACTTTCATTCTATAGGGAGGGGTAGGGTACGTCAAGTGAAATATGTCAGGTTATTATCACGAGCAAAATATTATTAATTTGTGTTTGCTTAACTGCTCTATCCTTTGGGTAATTTTTTCGGGTTTTGTCAGCGGGGTGGCAGGATATTAATGGTGCGAATTATCCCCAGCGCTCAATTTCGTTGACGCCATATTTGCCCAGTAAGTCATCCAGTGCTTCGCGCATCAGTTCTGCCTCGCCAGCCTGACGTTCTGCAGCCAGCTTGGTCAGCCGTTCGAGTTGGGTCTGGGTGTAATGGGATGTCTTAGGCAGCATCTTTTCATCATAAGCCAGCCTGACTTTGCTGCGACCCGTGACTTTGGCCCGGTAAAGAGCCTGGTCTGCTTTACGCAGTAATTCTGATTTCAAGCGTCCGTCCATAGGGTAACAGGCGATACCGGCACTGATCGAGATGCCGTTGATCTCAATACCAGCTTTTGCAAGTTTGATGCTGGTGCGCTCTACTGTTTCACGTAATTTTTCGATGGTCAGGAAAGCCTGCTCACGTTCCAAGTCGGGAAAGATGATGACAAATTCATCGCCGCCATAACGCGAAGGTAAACCGGCGCTGCCGGAAGCTAGCTTGATCATATCAGCTAGCGCTTTCAGAACATCGTCGCCACCAGCATGCCCATATTGTTCATTGATGTTAAAGAAATTGTCAACATCAATGAAGGCCAGCGAAAGTGGTGCATCTACACCTTTATGTTTTTCCAAAATTCCATCCAGGGTTTCATGGAAAGCCTTGCGCGTTAACAAACCGGTTAATTCATCCTGCAATTGCATAGTTCCTGTGTTCATTTGCGCTCCTTATAAAATAAAGTACTGGTAAGGTTTAGTTATTTCTTCCGAGATACAATGCAATAATATGTCAATATAATACTAAAGTCAAGTATTAATTTGTATACGAGAATAGAATATGCCAGCCTCGGAATTTATTTGGTTATATGCCTATCTTATGACATCTGTTCGGCTTGCCATGGGTATATGACTACGCCCTTTTAGTTTGGCGCATGGTTAAGATGGTTTGTACTGCTTGGCAGGTGTTTGCCAGTGGGTTACCCTGTAGGTGGAATATTGATGGAAGTTATTCCAAAAAAAGAAAAGAAATGGTTTTACATGGTTATTTCGTGCGATCTCTCCAAAAATAACCATGTGCGGGGCAGACCACCGATTTACAGGTCAGAACGTGCGGGTAAATTTTATTTGGTGCTGGATACAAAAAGCGGGTGGTCTTATAAGGCCACCCGCTTTTTGTATGTAAACGGGGCTGTTGTTATTGTTGGACCCAGTCACCGATCAACCAGTATTTGAAATCCTGACCCTGTGAGGTCTTTACGGCTCCAATAATGCCGTAAATGGGGGCGATGGCCATGCCGATCAACAAAATTGGGGTCAGCACACAGGCAAGCGGGAGCAGGATAATGCCGATGATAAGCATGCATAGCAGACCAACAATGCCCCACATGATGCCCATGCCGTACCAGACAATCAATTGGAACAGGAAGGATTGCATGGCATGGTAAGCCACATAGCGGGAACGTTTTGCAAACATCAGGTAGATGATCAGTGCAACTACCGGTCCAAGCACACCGGTGAACAGGTTGACCAGGACACTCAGATGCGCCAGCATGGCCCAGTTATGTTCTTCGGCCTCTGACATGGGCAGTGGCAAGTTATTCGAATTCAGGTTTTCAGTTGTCATTTTTGCCTCGTTTGAATGAGCATGTATCTCTATCATGGTATACGCTGTGAATGGTAATTTCGTTTCATCCTGGTTAAATCCAAGACGACGATCTCCGGGTGGGGAGATCATCGTCTTGGATTTAACGTTGGTGCGGAAGATTAGTAAACGGGAGTATTGAGGCTGGCAAAGTACTGCTGGATGCCAGGGTCGTTATAAGCCACCAGCGCCACGATTCCTGCGGCAGCTTGGGGCACACCTCCAAATAGAATGCAGCAAATTTCGAGGATGGCCAAAACCTGAGAGGGTTGGGTAGGTCGGGGCGGATTTGCCAGGAGTTTCATAGAGTATAAAATTTCAAAAATTCCCAATATTCCTGGTGCGATGGTGAGCGGTGCGCATAACAAGCCAAGCCCGAAGGTGCCGATCACAACCGCAAAGGTCAGTGAAAGGGCGGAAATGATGTTAAGTATCCCGCTGATAAGGGTAAAGATCGATAAAGCCGTAAACATGCCTGGCTTGGTAGGCGGTATTTGCTGGAAAGACATTGGATTCTCCATAGAATTTAGGGTTTAAGTGATCCGAAGTATTGTGCCAGTCCGGCAGTTCCAGAGACAGCGATAATAGCAATTACGCCACACAGGGTTATCAGCGTCAGGATCAGCCCGATCAGGTTGAGGATATAGCCAGAGGTGGCCATGCCCGCTCCGCTTTCGCCTGTTTGCAGAATTTGTTTTTTGGCTTTATGTCCAAGGACAAAACCAATCAGCCAACCGATAGGCGATACGCAGGCCAATGCACCGGTGCAGAGATAAAAAATGAAACCCGCTCCCAGTGTGGCAACGGTAATAATCGGAAGGATAACCCAGTTGACGCAGATAGTCATCAAGAAAAGCAGCCAGGAAAGAATGCCAAGCACCAGGCTGGCGATGGCGTTGCCGTTATTTTTTCTGGCAACAGGTGGATAGGATGTTTGCATGCAAAGCTCCTTGAAGGTGTTACGAAACTTATTTTACCCGTCTAATCCGATTCGAATTATTCCCCTTACCGCTATTCCCCATTGATTCAGAAAAATGACCTGCCCGAATGGGCAGGTCATTTTTCTGCGTAAAGTTAGCACCAGCCTTGTTTCTTGACGAAATCTGTCAGCATGGGGATGACCACATATTCACCCTGGTAGGCTTTGATACCCCACCAGATCATGACCAGGAACAGTACGCCGCCGCAACCAAAGGTTACAACCGAGACGATGCTCAAGACGACTGTGACTGCGAGTGAATGAACCGAGTGATATTTCAGGAATGGACGGTTCTTCTTGTCTTCCATCAATAATAAAACGATGGCAATAATCGGGATAATCCAGGCGAGTAAAGCCCAAAGCTTATCGTCACTGGTTACTTCGGTATTAAGATCATTCATAAAATAGCCTCCATAAGATTAGATTGTTTTGATTGTACAACGAAACTGGACAAAAATCAACTAATTTGTCCTGTGTTAAAATAGGAATATGGCTATGAAAATTGTGTTTATGGGATCACCTGATTTTGCGGTTCCGGCTTTAATGCAATTGGCCCGGACCTACCCCGTTTGTGGGGTCGTCACTCAACCTGATCGCCCATCCGGGCGCGGGATGACACTTAGCCCGCCGCCTGTTAAGGTGGCGGCCCTGGAACTGGGCTTGCCGGTTATACAGCCCGAGAAGCTGCGTGCTCCTGATACTTTTCAGCAGCTTCAGGATTGGGCGCCAGATTTAATTGTGGTCTCGGCTTTTGGACAGCTATTACGCCAAAATGTGCTGGACCTACCGCGCTACGGCTGTGTAAATATCCATGCTTCACTTTTACCGCGTCACAGGGGTGCGGCGCCGATTCAAGCTGCCATCCTGGCTGGGGATGCCGAGACAGGCATCACCATTATGAAAATGGATGCCGGGTTGGACACCGGGCCGATGCTGAGACAGCGTGCTATACCGATTGGGCCGGAGGATACGGGTGGAAGCCTGTTTGAAAAACTATCCGCTTTGGGGGGGGAGCTTTTGCTGGAGGTCCTGCCTGGCTATCTGAGTGGGGAAATCCTACCTCAACCGCAGCCAGTAGAGGGGATGACCTACTTTGGCATGATTAAAAAGGAGGATGGGTTGTTGGATTTCAACCTACCTGCGGCTGTTCTGGAACGCAAAGTGCGAGCCTTTTCTCCGTGGCCGGGTACCTATGTACCCTGGAACAGCGGACCATTAAAGGTACACCGGGCGCATGTTAAATATACACAGGCTCAGGCTGGGCAGCGCCTGGTCGTGGATGGTTTACCCGCCTTGGGAACAGTAGAGGGTGTGATTGTCTTTGATGAATTGCAACCCGCTGGAAAAAAACCCATGCCGGGTAAAGCCTTTATGCTGGGCGCACGGGATTGGTAATTCTAAATTTGAATTAGCGAGTTTGCCAGCTGACGGTGTTGCGCGTAGTTAAAACCCCAGCTCCTTTTTTCGTTTTTATGAAGAAGGTGCTGTTATTTTTAGACAAAACAGGTCTGCAGCAAATGTCAGTCTGGTATAGAATCACGTTACTTTTTTACTCACCCAGGAGCTTAGCTATGCCAGAATATGTTGCCGCAATTGACCAGGGTACTACCAGTACACGTTTTATTATCTTTGACCACGCCGGTAAGATCGTGGCAGTGGATCAACGTGAGCATACCCAGATTTATCCAAAACCTGGTTGGGTGGAACATGATCCACTCGAAATTTGGGAGCGGACGCAAGAGGTGATGCGCGCTGCCCTGACCGAGGCCGGGATCGATTCATCGGCCCTGGCGGCAGTTGGAATTACCAATCAGCGTGAGACTGCTGTGGTTTGGGAGAAAGCGACTGGTAAACCTATCTATAACGCCATCGTCTGGCAGGATACGCGGACGGATGAGATTTGTAATGAGCTGGCAAAGGAAGGGGGGCAGGACAGGCTGCGGGCTAAAACTGGGCTGCCACTGGCGACTTATTTTTCGGGCCCTAAGGTCAAATGGATTTTGGATCATGTTGCCGGTGCACGTGAACGCGCCGAAGAGGGCGAGCTGCTGTTTGGCAATATCGATACCTGGATCATCTGGAATCTGACCGGAGTGCATGTGACAGATGTGACCAATGCCAGCCGGACCCTGATGATGAATCTGGCCAGCCTGGATTGGGATGATGAATTATTGGGTCTGTTGGATGTGCCGCGCCAAATGCTGCCGCGGATTGCTTCATCTTCTGAAATTTACGGCCACGCACGGGGTGTTTTGGGTGGTATTCCGGTGGCAGGTGACCTGGGTGACCAGCACGCCGCACTCTTTGGGCAGACTTGCTTTCAGCCGGGAGAAGCAAAAAATACTTATGGCACCGGCTGCTTCATGTTGATGAATACCGGGGAAAAACCTGTCCAATCCAGAAATGGTCTCTTGACCACGCTGGCGTACAAGATTGGGCAACAACCGGCAGTTTATGCATTGGAGGGTTCGATCGCTATCACCGGTGCGCTGGTTCAATGGCTTCGGGATAACCTGGGACTGATTGAGAAATCTTCGGATGTGGAAACACTGGCTCAGACAGTTGAAGATAGCGGCGGTATCTATTTTGTACCGGCCTTTAGCGGTTTATTTGCACCCTATTGGCGCTCGGATGCGCGCGGGGCGATTGTGGGTATGACGCGTTATGTCAATAAAGGTCATATCGCACGCGCTACGCTGGAGGCGACGGCCTACCAGACGCGTGAAGTGCTGGATGCAATGGAAAAGGATTCGGGCGTCAGCCTGAAGGCACTCAAGGTGGATGGCGGCATGGTGTTTAATGAACTATTGATGCAATTTCAATCTGACCTGGTCAATGTGCCAGTCATCCGCCCACTGGTGGCAGAAACCACCGCGTTGGGTGCGGCGTATGCGGCCGGGTTGGCAGTTGGTTTTTGGAAGAATTTTGACGAGCTGCGCGCCAACTGGGGCAAGGGTAAGGAATGGCAGCCGCAGATGGAGGCTGACCGGCGCGATACGCTTTATGCTGGCTGGAAGAAGGCTGTGACCCGGACCTTTGACTGGATTTAGTTTTTGTATTCAGGGCAGAATTCTGGCTCAGAAGTTTGCGTCAATAATCTGTTAGGAGGAGGAAACGGATGAAAAAAAGGCTGATACTTGTACTGGGAGTGGTGCTGGTATTGTTTGGAGCCTGGTTTATGTTTTCAGGTAAAAAGTCGGCCGCGGGAGGACCACCCACACAGGTGGTTGCCACCAGTGGCGGGCAGCTGCGTGGTTTTGGCCAGGATGGTTTGAATGTCTACCTGGGGATTCCGTATGCTGAAGCGCCCGCGGGCAAGCTGCGTTTCAAAGCCCCGGTGGCACGCCAGCCCTGGCAGGGCACATTGGATGCTTATGGTTTTGGTGCGTTTTGTCCGCAGGTGTACGATAAGGTTGTGATTGATGACCCGCAAGAAGATCTTAATAATGAGGACTGCTTGAGCCTGAATATCTGGGCTCCCGCTGCGCCGCAGGCAAAACGCGCCGTTATGGTCTATATTCACGGCGGTGGCTTTGTGGGTGGATCCAGCAAAGAGAACCTTTACCACGGTCAGACGATCGCCAAAAATGGGGATGTGGTGGTTGTGACCATCAACTATCGTGTGGGACTGCTGGGCTTTTTTGATTTTTCAGCGATTGGTGGCTCGGAGTATGCCGGTAGCGCCGATGTTGGTATCCAGGATCAGATCCTGGCGCTGCGTTGGGTAAAGGAGAATATCGCAGCTTTTGGTGGTGACCCGCAGAATGTAACCGTATTCGGCGAATCTGCCGGGGGTGCTAGTGCGCTGGCCCTGCTGGGCATTGATCAACCCAAGGATTTATATCAGCGCATGATCGTGATGAGTGGGTCCCCGTTACATACGGCTCAAAATACGAGTGACATTGCCAATTTGCTCAAGAAACAAACTGGGATCAACTCACCCTTGCTGTGGCAGATGGCGCCCCCCTTTGCCCTGATGTTTATTCAACAGAAGGTGCTGGATGCAGTTGGCTCGCCCTTATCTGACCTGATCTTTGCACCGACTTATGGCAAGGATTACCCGGTCAAACTCAGCCCGGTTGAGGCCGTTGCAGCCGGTAATACCCAAGGTATCGCGATGATGATTGGTAATATGGCCGATGAGTTGAGTTACTGGTCGTTTTATGATACCCCAGATAGTCATATTTGCCAGATGACTATCAAGGAAAACCTGTTTACAGATATTGATCCTGGGATTGAACCCAAATTGCGGGTTTTATATGACCTGTACGCAAAAAACCCAGAGCGCAAATGGAAACAGGAAGGTGATGTCATTCTGGCACTGGGGGATGATTATGCCTTCCGGGTGCAGGCTTTGCAACTGGCATCAGAACAAAGCAAGGCTGCCAATACTTACTATTATCGGGTAGATTACCCGGTCAACTTACCGGACCAGCCCTGCCAGATGGACCGTTCGCCGCACGGTGCCGAGCTGCCATTTGTATTTGGCAGCAGCAATACGCAAGCCGGATTTGACTGGATTGGCAAACCGCGCGATGCCCAGGATACGGCTACTCGCCAACATTTGCAGTCTCAGATGATTTCAGCCTGGACCAACTTCGCAAAAACTGGCGATCCGAATGGTGGTGATCTGCCGAACTGGCCTGTATTTACAGCAGACGCTCAGCCAACAATGATCTTTGCGGTTGAGTCGCATGTCGAAAACGCGCCTTTTAACGCAGAATATCAAGCCATGGCTGAGTTTATGCGCGGGTTTAGTGTTTTTGATGCTTTGAAATAATATCTTTGCCATACTTTGCCTGCAGGTCGTCCAGCGCCTCTTGCAGCTTGTGGGCTTTTTCGCTTTGCTGTCCCCATAGTTCCATCTGCCGAACAGGCGGTCCCAGGTTGCTGACGCCCACGCCTATCAACCGGACCGCCTGTCCTGTTTCCCGGACTTTGTGTAGTAGTTTACGCGCGTTTTTATAAATTTCATCATCCAGGTTGGTGGCAATTGGTAATGTGATTTGGCGGGTGAGGGTTGTGAAATCGGTCCAGCGAATTTTTAGTTTTACAGTGGTACCCGCCAGGAGTTCGTGCCGCAGGTTTTTTCCGACTTCGAAAGAAAGATCACGCAACATGTTTTCCAGAACTTTATCGTCGCTGACATCGCGGGCGAAGGTGTTTTCCTGGCTGATGGATTTTGTAATGTGCTCGTTGTGCACCCGGCGATCATCGAGACCGAGGGCATGCCGGGCGAGCTCGCGCCCATTTTCACCAAACAGGTCCGCCAGGGTGTTTTCTCCGAGCGTGGCCAGTTGGCCGATGCGGTGAATACCCAGTTCTGATAGTCGTTTTTCGGTTTTTGGACCCACGCCCCACAGCATGGACACGGGCAATTTCTCCAGAAATTGGGCTTCAGATCCGGCGGGTACCACCGTTAACGCGAAGGGGTAATCAGGCAGCCCACGGGTGGCTTTCTTGCCGGTTTCGGTGGCAATCTTTGCCATTAATTTATTGGAAGCCACCCCGACTGAGCAGGGCAGCCCTAGTTCGTCCAGGATTTGTTTTTGTAAGGTTTGGGCGGTTTGGAGCGGGGGATCCAGGATATCGCTGATATCCACAAAGGCTTCATCAATGGATATCTGTTCAACCAGGGGTGCCAGGTTGTTAAGCCGATCCATGACTTGCTGTGAGAGGTTTTCGTAAATTCCGCGCGTGGGTGGAACGATGATTAGCCCCGGGCACAAGTGTAAGGCCTGGCTCATGGGCATGGCAGAATGAACTCCCAAAGCCCGCGCGGCGTAGGAGCAGGATGCCACCACGCCGCGCTGATCAGGCCGGCCGCCAACCGCAAATGCTTTGCCACGCAGCGCAGGCTGTTGCAGCTCTTCGGCGGCGCAAAAAAATGCGTCCAGGTCCAGATGCAATATAGTACGAGGCATCCTCGCAACCTTCAGGTCTTTAGGCTGGACTGAAAACCAGCAAAACACCGCCCAGACGCAGCACATCTCCAAATTTAAGGGGTGACTGCTGATTTCTAATCAGTACACCGTTTAGATTGGTACCTTCTGGGGTGCCCAGGTCCACCAGGGTAAAACCCTGTGAGTCGGCTAGAATTTCGGCATGATTGATTGCAATGCGCGGGTCGTTTAGGCGAATTTCGTTATCTGGGCCACTTCCAATGCGGCAGGGGGATGTGGTCAGGGGCAGACTGGTTCCAGCCTGTGGGCCACGCTGAATTAGGAGAACAGCAGCTTGAATATTGCCTGTTGCGCTGGTTGCGGTAACTTTACGCTTGCGCATAATTGGCAAGACGGCAATTATCACCCCGGCTAGCAGGATTAACCCGCAGATGATGGCGATTGGCAGGATCATTCGGCTCAGGAAGCTGCTCGCGGTTGGTTCTGGGGCGGCAACGGTGGGCAGAGCTAGAATTGGATTGCCTTGCTGGTCGGAGGGTGCCGCGGGTGTGCCTGGGCTTTGTGCTGCTGTTGAGCCATTGCCAGCAGAGACAGAGAGCATCAGGTTGCTGGTGCCAAGACTAATGCCGGGCAGCGAAACGGCAGTCCTGGCTTCGTTTGGCACTGCCAGGTTGGCTTTTTCCAGAGTGACGGATGTCTGGCAGTTGGCAATGGCCTTGAAATCGATCTTGACCAAGCTACCATTGGCATTGACCTTGTTGGTGCTGGCAAAAATGCCATTGATCATTCCGGAAATCTGGGGAACGGTCATGTAGTTTAGACCGGAAACCAGACTGGTTGGGACGTCAGGTTGCAGGCAGTTGGGATCGTAGCGCAGCTTGAAGTTGAAGCCCTGGATGGGTGTCTTTGAATTGGCTTTGAGGGTGACGGTGATGGTTTCGCCAGGACCAAAGGCATCCTTTTCTGTCTCCATCCAAATGGTGTCAGCGGCCTGGGCACTCACTCCAAACAGGGCGAGGCTGGCAAGCAAGATCGTTAGAAAGATTGCGGTCAAGTATTTCAATGAGAACCTCCGATGACCTGGCTGGGGGTCACTTCCAACTGGTTGGAGCAATTTGTCCAAAATTTTGGGCTATGATTTCCAGGTCAAGTATATCGATGCTGCCATCATTGTTCAGATCGGGCGTGAATGCCGGATCTGTAATGTTGGCTTGGTAGTAAATCCCTATCAGGTGTGCGTCTGCGGTATCAATTGTGCCATCCTGGTTGACATCACCCGCGATGAGTTGCAATTTGGGCAGACTGGTGGCATTGGATAGGCTGACCAGCGTCTGAGCATTCAGGAAACCGGGAGCACTTGCAACGAGGGTAAATTCGCCAGGCGGGGCACTCAGGCTAAAAGTTTCATTAGAATCCGGGCTGGTGGAGGTGATGATGGTGCTGCCAGAATACAGAGAAAGGCTGACAGGACGGTTGGCAGAGATTATGCCCGTGATGGGCAGGTTGACCACGGGTTTGACGATACTTAAGCTGCTGGAACTGAAGGGAATCGGACTGGGATCGCTATTATTGGAGGTACTTACAAGGCAATCCAGGTTGAAGGTGCCGGGTGCCAGGGTCTGGAAGTTTATGCGCAGCGCTGTGCCGGATTGGTCGATGCTTTTGCCTGAGATGATGTAAACAAAGGTATCACCAGATGGACCATCCAGGTTGGAGAGAGCATTCGGGCCAAAAAAGCCGGCATCCTGAGGGGGATCGAGTTGGATCAGAGATGGGTCGTAACGACAGGCAAATGTGGCACTGGTCAAACCCTCTTCAGGTAAGTTTTGCAAATCCAGCACGGCGGTATAAGTCTCTGAAACCAACAGGCCAGTGGTTGGGTTTGGGAGGGAGCCATCTGCCAAGTGAAAACTGGCAGATGGCTCCGCTGCCTGCCGGCTGTCCGCCGCCCGAACAACGCTCGGGTGGCGGACGGTAAAGCAGAGCAACAGAAGCAGTAGACCACTTACCTGATTTAAACCGGGCAGGTGACGCGCCTTTACAACCTTTGATTTGGGTTGTGAATTGGTAAACCCTGAATGCATTAGCCTGACCTTTAAATAATTTTGCAAATCGCCTTTTCGAGGCACGATGCGCGGTTATGACTCGGGGTTACCAGGCGGCCGGGTAGGTCTTTTCGAAATTGGGAGCCAGGAGCTGCAAGTCAAGTACGTTGATAATACCGTCATTGTTCAAGTCGGCTTCAGTTGGCGTGTTCCAGTTGTAGTTCATCCCGATGGTGCTGACATCATTGGCATCAATAATGCCATTTTGTGGGAGGGCAATATCACCGGCCATGAGGGCAACGGTGGTCTTGGTGGTTGTACTGCCGGATGCGATTACGACTGTTCCGGTTCGGGTCAAGAAACCGGCGGCACGGGCTCTAATGGTATATGTTCCGGCGGGGGCATTGATCAGGAAGGCGACACCTGAGGCGGGGCTGGCAGTTTTCACAACAACGTCGCCAGTTAGCAATTCGACCGTGATGGCTTTGCTAGCGGTGATGATGCCAGTGACGTTGCCGCTTCCCGCCGGGTCACCGACCGTGATGGTGATGGTCAGAGGGGAGAAAGCAATTGCAAACAGGGCGCCACCGGTGGAAGCGCGAACCTGGCAGTCAAAAGTGAAAGATCCGGCAGCCTTGGCGGTCAGGTCGAGGTTGAAAACTGTTCCTGAGCTAGTGGCTTTACCAGAAGTGGCAGCAATGGCAAAGACAAAAGTGCCGGCATCCGGACCGTTGATGGCAACGACCGGGGTGGCACCAAAGAGCCCGACATCCCTCAGATTGGAGATATCCACCAGGGTTTCATCATAGCGGCAGGAAAATTCGGCGCTGGAGAGACCACCGCTGGGCAGGTTCTGCAAATCGATGGCATATGTGATGACATCATCTACGTGAATAGAGGTGGGGGCGACAGTGCGCAAGGCGGTTGTGGCAATATGGATGCTTGCGGTTGTACCGGTGGTCTGCCCGGGGGCGGCGGCGAAGGCCGGGGTCTGACTGGCGATCAGCATGGATAAAATTGTCAATAGTCCGAAGATTCGAAAGATGCTTTGCTTTTTCATTGCTTTGATCTCCTCATTAAAGAATGTTTGCCCATTAATTATTGTAGGGGCATTATTTTTTTTTTAACCTTGCAGCCGGATTACGCTTTCATTGCAAAATGATTGCAGTTTTTATACAAATTCAATTGTAACATTTGTTTTGGCGACTGTTATGCCAATATTTGGGCAGTTTTGATAATAACTAGCTTTTGATTTAATGTGTCTGGATCTGTTCTTGGTGACATGGTAGGCTGCTTTATTCAGTTAACCGGCAGGGAAGCGGATTTGGCAGTCTGACCAGGTATTTTTTTTCCTCATAAATAATGGGAATCTGAATCGAAATCGATATTAACCTCATATTGCAATGAAACTGCGAGTCAATTGGGATTAAGATTTGAATATGAGGGTGCGGTGGATGTTTTTTCGTTTGAAGGCTGAGGTCCTGATCAGAAATTGTTTTGCATGGTCTGGACAGTTTGAGTTAAAGTATTGGTGAGGGTCTAGGAATGAAAACCCTTTCCAAACCTGTAAATTTTGCCTTAGTGTATGGAAAATTGATAAAAATGCAAGGATATTTCCCTCAAATTACTTCAAAAAGGTATTTGTGTAACGCGAAAACAGTATATAATAGATGAGATTTATAATGCAATGAAGTTGCAATTGTTAAAAAGGGAACTTTATGTATTTCACCGTCGTCTATCCATGTGTTAGATAGTTATTGTTTTTTAGAGAGGAGAATGAGATGAAATTTAATGTGAAAACAAGAAATGCCCTGATCGCCGCTTTTATGACGGTGATCATTTTGTTTGGTCTGATGCCCGGGGCTCAACCTGTCTCTGCAAATACGACCTGTGATTGGGCTCAATTCGTTTCTGATGTAACCGTTCCGGATGGCACGACTTTTGCTGCCGGTGCTGCCTTTAGCAAGACCTGGCGCTTGAAGAATATTGGTACCTGTACCTGGACAACTGGCTATAGCATGGTCTTTGTGGATGGCTCTCAGATGGGTGCGCCCGCTTCGGTGGTTATGCCCTCCAGTGTAGCTCCTGGTGCCACGGTAGACCTGACTGTCGCTATGGCCGCCCCAAGCGCTGCTGGAACATATCGTGGTAATTGGCAGTTGCGGAATGCCAGTGCAGTTAACTTTGGGATTGGTGCATATGCCACCCGTTCTTTCTGGGTTGAGATCAGAGTCGGCAGCACTGATTCTGGTTCGACGGGTTATGATTTTGCGGCCAATGCGGCATCTGCAGTTTGGTCCAGCGGTGCAGGAAACCTGACTTTCCCCGGAACAGATGGGGATGCCAATGGTTTTGTCCGCAAGTTGGATGCTCCTGTTCTGGAAAATGGCAGTACGGCTGGTGGCGCTGGTTTGTTGACTGTCCCGCAAAATGTGTATAGCGGCTTCATTCAGGGTGTCTACCCGGCTTTCACTGTTCAGAATGGCGATCGTTTCCAGTCGGTCATCAATTGCGAATATAATGCCACGTCTTGCTATGTTAATTTCCGGCTTAATTATCAAGTCGATAGCGGTCCAGTGTATACCTTCTGGAGCTTTAATGAGCGTTATGAAGGCTTGTACTACAACGCCAATATTGACCTGTCATCACTGGCTGGACAGAATGTTAAGTTCATTCTGTATGTAAATGCTTATGGTTATTCCAATGGTGACCGTGCTTTATGGGGCACCCCACGCATTACTCGTGGCAGCGGCACCATTACCCCGACAATAACTCCTGGTCCATCACCGACAGCCGGTGCCACGAGTGCCTGTGATCGTGCCACGTTTATTGCTGATGTAAATGTACCCGATGGTACCGTTTATGGTCCCAATGCGACATTTACCAAGACATGGCGCATCAAAAACACTGGTAGCTGTACCTGGACTACAGGTTACAAGCTGGTCTTCGTCAGCGGCGCTCAGATGGGTGGTACTTCTCCCATCAATCTGGCTTCAACGGTTGGTCCGAATACTTCATTTGATGTATCTGTTAACCTGACTGCTCCTGCCACCGCTGGTTCCTACCGTGGTTACTGGCAGTTTCAAAACGCAAGCAATGTACCCTTTGGCATTGGTTACCTTGCTGATAAGCCTTGGTGGGTGGATATTTATGTCAACAGCAGTGTGGTTGTGCCTACTAATACCCCTGGCTCGGGGATGGGTACACCATTACCTACTTCCACGGCCACTCCGACCGGCACACCTGCATCCGCTGCCACAGCCACTCCCACCCGGACCAGCACACCAGCCTCCAGCGGCGCCACAGCGTTTGATTTCACTACCAACCCGGCGGCGGCAGTCTGGACCAATGGTTCAGGTTCCGTCACCTTTGGCGGTACTGATCCGAGCGACGTTGGTGTAGCAAAGAAGGTGACCAGTATTCATCTGGAAGATAACAGCACCGATACCCGCGCCAGCCTGGTGCTGGTTCCGCAGAATATCGATGGCGGTATTATTCAGGGTGTCTTCCCGGCTTTTGCAGTGCTGAATGGCGACCACTTCAAGACCACCATCGGCTGTGAGTACGGTGCTACCACCTGTTATGCGCGCTATATTCTCGATTACCAGATTGATGGTGATCCTACTCTGCACAATTTGATCAATTACTCCGAGCGCTATGAAGGCATGATCCGCAATGTGGATTTTGATCTGAGCGCGTTGGCCGGGCAGAGTGTCAAGTTCATTCTGAAGATTGATGAAGATAACGGTACTTCGGGTGCGCAGGATCGCGCTGTTTGGGTTGCTCCGCGCATTACCCGCTAATTTGTAACCTGTAATGAGGTGCAACAGGGTTGGCGAATTTTGCCAACCCTGTTTTTGTTATTTGGTGGTAGGGTAATATTTGTAATCATTGAGGAGATTGCCACGCCAGCGTAAGAGCACTGCTGGTCGCGATGATAGTTTCTAAGATATTTTTGGGGATTTGATCCAGGATGTATTTATCGATTGAGGTGTGTTTTTGCGGCTATTATTGGATGGCTTTGATAGATAAACACTGTTTATGGAACAGTTGATGATTGTGACATGGTCAGAGTGGAATCAAAAAAAGATCTGAGAAAGGCCAGATCTTTTTTTTTATTTATTTGCTGAGTGGGTGGGTCAAGCTTTGTCTTTGTGGCCTTTGGCAGCCAGTTTGATGGGGGTACCCAGAAAGCCGTATTCTTTGCGAATACAGTTTTCGAGATAGCGCATGTAGCTGAAATGCATCAGCTTGGGATTATTGACGAAGAGTACGAAAGTCGGCGGATCGGAGCGGACCTGGGTGCCATAGTAAATTTTGAGCTGTACGCCTGCGTGTGCGGGTGGCGGCTGGTAATCCATGGCTTTTTGAATGATGTCATTGATCTTGGATGTCGTTAGACGTGCCAGGCGTTCTTCCTGAACCTGCAATGCCATCGGCATGACCTGGTCTACACGTTGGCCGGTTTTGGCGGAGATAAACAGGATCGGTACATAATCCATAAAGTTTAGATCTTCGCGTATCTGCCTGGTGAAGTTTTCCATGGTGTAGTTGTCTTTAGTGAGTGCATCCCATTTATTGACAAGCACTACGCAGCTTTTCCATTCGTCCAAGATGTAACCGGCAATGTGTGCATCCTGCGCGGTAATGCCTTCAACTGCATCAATCATCAGCAGCGCCACATCCGAGCGTTCGATGGCTTTCATGGCGCGCAGCACGCTGAATTTTTCCACACCGCGGTCAATTCGACCTCGGCGGCGGATACCGGCGGTATCGATCAGGGTCACGTCGATGTCGTTGACTATCATTTTGGTATCCACGGCATCCCGCGTTGTGCCAGCGATGGGGCTGACGATGGCGCGTTCCTGTCCAACCAGCCGATTGAGCAGGCTGGATTTTCCAGCGTTTGGTTTGCCGACGATGGCAATTTTGACCGAATCGTCTTCAACCGTTGCTTCGGGTGCCGGGAAGATTTTGATCAAGGCATCCAGCAGGTCACCGGTATCAGTGCCGTGCACGGCCGAGATGGCGTAAGGATCGCCCAGCCCCAGTTCGTAAAACTGGGCTGCAGACTCTCGCTCGGTAAGACTTTCGCATTTGTTAACCACCAGGATGACAGGGGGATGGGGTTGACCATTGACCATTTTTTGGCGGCGGCGTAGAATTTCGGCAACTTCGTGATCGGCAGGTGTAGGCCCGGTCTGACCATCGGTCAGCAGCAGCACTATATCGGCTTCTTCAATGGCAACCCCGGCCTGACTTTTGATTTCATCGATGAAATCGGCGGAGCCGGTGGAAAGCGGGGTACGTCCGCCGTGGCTGGGGTCGATACCACCAGTATCCACAACGGTAAATTGAACCCCAGTCCATTCAGCATCGGCAAAGATGCGGTCGCGGGTGGTACCGGGGGTATCATCCACGATGGCGAGACGTTCACCGGCAAGCCGGTTAAAGAGGGTGCTTTTGCCCACGTTGGGGCGACCTACAAGAGCTACGACTGGTTTGGGCATGCAAAGGTTCCTGTGAAAAGTGCAGAGATGATCGACTGCCAAGCTGCTCAGGGCTTCCGCGTGGAAGTGGGCATGAGGGTTGGCGTCAGGGTTGGCGTGAGGTCGGGTATCGACGTGACTGTTGGTGACCCAAAAACACCCGGAATGATGCTGACTTCGATGGTACCGGGGTTTATGGATTGTACTCGAATATCAGCAATTAAGATTATTGCTTGTGGAGTTGCCTGGTGGGTTCCGTTGGTAAGACCAGATAGATCGACCACAAATTTGATATCTCCGGGGGTCAGTTTGTCCAGCAGGGGCAGTGGACCGGTCAAGATGACATCCACCAGGCCGGGGGATATCTGGACCGCCAGGTTTGGGCCAAGCCCAGTGATCTCGACTGGGATGCCGTTCAGGCTGAGACTGCCTTCGATGGCTGCGATGCCTACCTGAACCTGGACGGTTTGTTCACCGACGATGGTGACTCCGCTGGGCAGGTTCAGACTGAGGTGGGTATCCACATTTTGTGATTCACCGTTCAGGTTCAGTGGTTCGGTTTCCACATAACCGGGCAGGTCATTCACGAAGGCTGGGTTTTTGGAGTAGACCGTCAGGACTGGCGGGAAGACAGAGATGTTGGTGACGCGATAGCCGCCCGCCTGCTGTCCGCGCACATTGACCTTGACGGCGATATCCCGGTATCCACCCTGCTGCGTGATGGGCAGAGCGATCTGGATATTTTCCGGGAGGAATGTAAGACCTGTGATGACTTTTCCGTTTATATCCAGAATACGCAGCGCCTGGGTGGTTTGAATATCCTGGCGTACCCCGGCGATGCTCAGGTCCACCTGAACACGTTCAACCTGTTTGATCTGAGATTCTGGGCCGGAGATGATAGCCTGGGTGGCGTCTAATTTGGGGGTGCCCGCTTCGTAACCGATTGCAGGCTCACCGCGCAGGCTTAGTTGAATGGGCAACGTCACGGTTTCGAGTGGCTCCAGTTTGAACTTCAGGCTTTCAGGGGAGACTGAAACGACGCGCACAGGTTGGGTCTTTACCTGGGGTTGGATATTGATGGTGTGCTCACCCGTTTGCAGACCAGAAAGGTCCAGGATGGCGCGTACCTGGCCGTCACTGGAATCAAGCAAAGTCCAGATGGAATGTGGCGCACGCAGGCTGATGGTAACTTGTGTGGGTAGGCTGCCGACGATGACCAGGCTAGGATCCTGTCCAATAATTTCCAGTTGCACTGGGTGGATATAATTATGGACTTCATCAGGGTCAGCGGATGTGACCGCAGAAACCCAGACGGATAGCGCCAGGAGAACGGCTATCAGGAGCAGGCGTAAGTTGCGAAAAAACCAGTTCATACTGTGCTTTTACTCATCAATATTAAACAGGTAGGGAAAGTGGCGTTGGAAAAAGCCTTTGTGGATTTGTTCAGGGTGATAAAAGGCTCCCAGGATATTTTCCAGGCGTTCGGTGTCCAGGCGTCGGATCATGCGCCCGGCATGGGCAATCGAGATTGAGCCAGTCTCTTCCGAGACGACCACGGCAATTGCATCGGAGGCTTCCGAGATGCCCAGGGCAGCCCTGTGACGCAGACCCATCTGGCGCTCAGGAGAACGGGCCAGGATGCCGCTGGCGGAGAGGGGCATGACACAAGCTCCGGCCAGGACTGACATTTTATCGAGGATGACTGCTCCGTCGTGCAGTGGGGTGTTGGGATAAAAAACCTGCAGCAGCAGTTCAGGAGTTAGGTAAGCATCCATGCGGACACCGGTATTGACGTATTCTTGCAGGCTGTCGAGGCGTTGGATTATGATAAGCGCGCCATGCTGGCGGGAGGAAAGCCGGGCAGAGGCGGTGACGATGGCTAGGATGGCTTTTTGGATTTCGGCATCTTCACGGCGGCTGTTGCCGCGCACAAAGGTCCCGGCCCGGCCGATGCGTTCCAGTGCGCGCCGGATCTCGGGGGCAAAGATGACTGGAATGGCTAGCAGCAGGGCGGGCAGCGTGGTGCTCACAAGCCAGGAAAAGGCGGGTAGGTCTACCAGCGCGGTCAAGAGGGCTAGCAGGACCATCAAAGAGATGGCACCGCGCAACAGGACCATGGCCTGGGTATCGCGAAGAAGATATAAGAGGCTGAAGAAAACCAAAGTCACCAGTCCAATGTCCAAGACACTGAGCCAGTTGATACGCTGGAAGATGAAGAACAGGTTGTTTAGAAGCTCGGTCATTTAATAAAGTGGCAGCCGTTGGCTGAAAGGCCCTGCTTGTATAATAAACTATGTTAGATAGGGCGCAGAACGCGATCCATGCGTAGTTGTTTGAAAAAGAGAAGTGTATTAGGCCGCGCAGATTCGAGTGCGGCATCGGTCCAGGCTTGCACGCCCAAGGATTGTGGAGTGCGTGGTTCGTAGCCCAGTTGTTTCCAGTTGGATTGCAGTGTTGCCAGTGTTTTGGGCAGGAAGAGGATCGAGGCTTCGCATTGAAGGTCGAGTGAGGCTCGTTCCACTTCATCTACAAGGGTTTTTAACCCCTTCAACAGGTCAACTGCCGGATCGATATAAAATTCTGTGGTGCGCGCAACCAGGTTTTCCACCTGCCAGCCTGCTACGCCGACATGTTTGTTGCCCAGCTGCAGGAGCATGAAGGCTTTTTCTCCGAATTCGGTCATGACTTCGGTCTGAGTCATGGCGTGACTGCCCAAGCTGAGACGGGTAACGAGTTCGGCGATGGTGGCGGAATCACGGGGGCGTCCACGTGTGATCCGGAATTCGCCTTGCTGGGGTTGGGCGATGGCATGAACCACTTCGGGTGCTGGAGCAATTTTTTTCCATTCGGCTACGACCAACTTCCAGGTATCTTCATAACTGCCAGAATTCTGGATGATGACGTTGGCGGCTTTTAGCTTTAGTTTGGGGTCACCCTGAAAGTTGATGCGCTGCAAGGCATCATTTCGGCTGAGGGCGCGTTTTTCCATTAATCGCTGTACTTGCTGTCGTTGGGGCAAATCCACTACCCAGAGCGTGTCACAAAAACTGCGCAAGTCGCTTTCCAGCAGTTTTATGGCTTCGATGACGACGACACGCTGGGTGGAGCGCCGGATCATCAGCTCTACGGCTTGATAGACGAGCGGGTGGATGATCTGTTCCAGTTGTTTCATGGCTTCCGGATCGTTGAATACCAACCGTCCCAGTTTGGCGCGGTCAATTTCGCCATCCGGTCGTACCAGCCAGCGCCCGAAAAGATCCAGTATGGGTTTGTAGCCAGGGGCACCCTTGGCGCTGGCGCGATGGGAGAGAGCGTCGGCATCGATACCGTAGGCACCGAGGTGCTCAAGCATTTTGCGTACGACACTTTTTCCGGTAGCGATATTTCCGGTCAGACCGATGACGGTTTTTTCAGGCCATTTACTATTCAACTCTGGCTCCTTCGATGGATTCCCGTATCTTCATTTTAGCCTTACCATCCATTAATGTCAAAGGTTAGGGGCATGTTGTGGGTTTTGGCTGTAATCTGCGTGGTTTAAAAGCGGTTAATTGGGGTTCTGGCATATTGACCCCAGGGCTGTGAGCAGGTATGATGAAGGTCGCCTCAGGTCGGTTGGACGGTCGCGGCTCTGCTGGTAAGGGTCGAGGAAAGTCCGCACTCCAAAGAGCACGATGCCGGGGAAATCCCGGGGCGGAGCAATCTGTCGGATAGGGCCACAGAAAAAAAACAGCCCTTTAAGGGTCAAGGTGAAAAGGTGGTGTAAGAGACCACCGGCGTTCGCAGCAATGTGGGCGGCCTGGTAACCCCCGTCGGGAGCAAGGTCAAACAGGGATGAGAGTCGGCTCGACTCAGTGAGTCCCGGGTAGACCGCCTAGAGAGATGATCGTCCAGGCACTTCGGTGCCAGACAGAATGCGGCTTATAGACCGGCCTGAGGCACTATTAAGGTGGGACATAAGTATGCCCCACCCTTGAACCTTACAAAAATAGACGTTTTCCATGATTATTGTTCCTCGTTAGTTGAATTAGTATTTTTTAACGAAATGGATTGAAGCTGTTAATGGCATTTCGGGCTAAGCCAATATCCTGGACCGAGGTGTAATACCTTGCGGCTGTTGCCGGGTCTTTGTGCCTTAAAACCAGGGAAATGACATTTTGTGGTACCCCAGTTGCTGCCAGCTCATGCGCCAAGGTAGAACGTAGTTTACGAGGATTAATTTCGTGTTTTGAGAATTGCTTACAGAAATTTATCGTCGATCCGTGAACATCTTTACGGCACCACTGCTTACCAGTTTCAGTCACAAACAGTGCTTCACATTCTTTTAAATGAGCCAGATATTTGGTAAGAGGATCGACCAAGTCTTGATGCAAAGGTACTACCTGTTTTTCAGGCCTTTTGTTTCCTGGAGAGTAATTTCATTAAGGTTTAGATTGAAATCTTCTTTCTTCAAGTTCGCAACTTCGCCAGGTCGTAAAGCTCCATAACCAAGTAAGGCAACAGCTATCGTATTTTGAAAGACAGGACGTTGATAATCAAACCGCAATTTTTGCAGGCCTTTATATTGAGCCGGTGTTAGTTTTATTGGGTGATGCGGCTGGTCAGGCATATCTGCAATTACGAGCAAACGTCTGATGTTTTGGGCGAACTTATCCTGCATATACAAATTGCCGTTTTCTGTAGGGAATAACCAGACGCAATTATTTGATAATTGTTTCCTTATTAACAAATAATCTGCAAGCATATTGTCAGAGAAATAGTCCTGGAGTTTCTCATGCTCGCTAATTTGCCACTGCAAGAGTTTGCTCACTGAAATTTTTGAATTTCTTGCCATGTAAGTGATTACCATGTCTCGCGAATACCGGAATTCAGCCAATCCTTGAAAGTTCATTTTTAATACTCCTCATTAGTTTAATGTATTCATTGTGCTCTATTGCAGGTGTGGGATTGCGTTTGTTTTTTAACCTGATGCCACAATCTCTTATTGTTTGTGGCTCAGAAAATTCATCTTTATATTTTATGAAGAAAATACCAAAATGCATGTTGGCCATCGAACCGTCTTTGAATTGTGCTATCTGCGTTTTTACGGTTGCGAAGGTAGGTCACATAACCCCAATTTAATTGTTCACTAAATTCGGGTTTCGATAAATCAATTCCGATACTCTGTAAATATTCAAAGTACGTGTCCAAGTCATGGTTGTAAGCTTCTATTGTTGACTCAGCTCCTCTGCGTACATCTTTTATATAAACAGTAAATTCTGAAAGCAGTTTTTTTAAACTATCCGGGTACTCTTCTTTGTTCATGGTTACTCCTTTGTGTAATTCTTATTTTTGTTTTGCGGGTAAGTTTCTTCTTTTTTTTACTACGCTATAAGCAGTGCATTTTACGTAAATTGGACTTACAACAAACATTATATCCCTATTTGTTTGAATGTAAAGAGTGAGTTTGCTATGAAAGCGTTGGAAATTTATATGAATCCTTTTGCTCAATCATTAAAAGAGATCCGAAATCAGCAAGACTTGATATTGAGTGATTTATCTGATTTGAGTGGTATCACTATTGCTCAGATCAGTAGAATCGAGTCGGGGAAATCTGAAATAACTTTGAATGCCATAGCGCGATTGGCTTTTGGGTTGGGGCTTAGCTTTGAAGAACTTTTGACGACAATTATTTTGTCAAAGGATGAAGAGCTGCATATTAAGTATTTATCCGATATCTGCCATGACCTTGTACCGCAACGTTATCAGCAAACTCGGTTCAAAAAGCTGGAGCCAGAGCTGCCAATTCCACAACCTAAAGATTTATACAATTTTGTCAGGCTTTTTCGAGCTAGTCCGACGGAAGCAGAAAATATTCTGATAGAAGGTATCCTTGAGGTGTTTCCTGATTTACCAAAGGAAAAGGCTGCTGATCTAATCGCTCATGCGATTCATCCTGTCTCTGAGAAGGTCATACCAATAGCTTACCCACGGGGAAAAGCTTCATTGGATGAGGATCCATTTGACGTAATTTATAAAGCTGGGGGAGAGTTGATGCTATCAGATTTGGCTGAATATGTCAGATTAACCAGAGCCAGATATGGGAGTAGTCTGCGTAAAATTACAGAAAATCGGTTATCGCACAATACACTTGCAAATATTGAGCAAGGGTTGATTGGCAGAATCCTTTTTTCACTTGTTATCCACCTGGATTATTATCTTGAACAAGATGGTGCATTACTGGTGCTGGCTTGGACTGTAGCTGAGTATGAGACAGGGATTGTAAATAGCATTAATAGATCTCAAAAAGAGCGGGGACCAATTGTGGAATGGGAGCAGGCGGAAAAGGCTGTTGCGGATACCTTTATAACGATTTGTCGTTGGAGATTTTTCCAAGAAGGCGAACAGAACTGGTGGAATCAAACCCGGCAGTTGTTGGATCAGTTACCAGAATAGGGCATTTTCAACGAATAGTGTCGCATAATAAAATAGGTAAGGTTTCGATGGGCCTGTAAAAAAAACAGGCCCATCGAAAATAAAGCAAAAAAAGGCCAATTTCCCTCAAGTGAAGATTGGTTTCTGATTGGTTTGCGCATACAGATATACTTTGGAGTGCCAATTGTAGTGAGTGATCCCCAAACCCACCAATCCGGGAAGAGTTTATCAGGGACTATGATAGTGAAATCTACATAGACAAGCTGTCCTGGAGGGATAGTACCGATGGATTTTGATTGGTCATCAGTGAGATCGGGGAATACATTGATGCTTGAATGGCCGACGAGATAAGCGGCGTTGTGCGGGTATTTTTCTTTTAGATTTTTGATTATTTCGGACATACGATCACCTATAAAGAAAAGGGAGTACGGGTTATTTGCTCGTACTCCCTTTTATGCTGGTTAGCAGCCTTTCTTTTTCATTGACGGTTTGGGTGCTGGTTTCTTGATGGTGGTTTTCTTAGCGGTAGCCATGTTATCCTCCTTTATTCGTTTCTGGAAATAGCGACGATAGCCCACATCATAGCCTGTTCCAGGTTTGTGATCACAAGAGCGCGTTCACGACCTGGAGGACAAGACCGAATGACGTTTTCGGCAACCTGCTTTATTTCTTGCCGAAGTGTAGTGTACCGCTCCCGCTGCTCATCGTTAGCTGGATGATAGTCGAAGCGTTTGTCGAGGTCTTTCTTATCTTCTTCAGATAAAGGGTTGAATGGCATGGTCTTACCCTAATGGGATGTTTGTACTATCTGAATGAGACAAAATAGGTACTTCAAGCTTCTTGAGAATACT
>CAYWXS010000009.1:0-95026 GCA_964462245.1 uncultured Anaerolinea sp. | reverse complement strand
TACAGTAACCGTTTTTTGTTCAATAGTCAAATTTTCCGTCTTGCGTAAGTCCTATGTATGTGTTATCAGGAAATCAAATCCAGCCACCTGTAATATAAACCTGCCAGCGGTAAATACCAAGGCATGCATGCATAAAATGGGAATTTATGGAAGGGTAAACCATCGAGTGGATTATCCACAACTTGCCCAAGCATCTGACGAGCGAGAAAACTGCCCAGGTGCGTGGCAAAAGCAACTCCATGACCTGCATAACCAAGTGAGTAGTACAGACCATCCAAATTACCAGTATGTGGCATATTATCCATGGAAAAATCCAACGATCCACCCCAAACATAATCAATGGGAATATTCATCAATTGGGGAAAAACTTCCAGCAATGCCTTCTGCAATATTACAGAACTCTCCTGAATGGAACTAACGGTCTCTGGTTTAAAGACAGCACGGCCACCAAATAGCATGCGCTGATCGGGCGTCAGCCGAAAATAATACAGATAGTGCTTGGAATCGAAAATCATTCTGTTATGCGGATTAAGTTCCCTGGCCAATGCCTCTGGGATAGGAGCGGTTGCAATAATGTAAGACCCTATTGGGGCAATACGTTTTTGAAGTGAAGGTACAGCCACGCCGCTGTACCCACTTGTCCCGACAAAAACCTTTTCTGCCACGATATCTCCCCTGCTCGTGCGCACTAAAAATTTTCCAGATTGAGGTTCAACCTTCAAAATACGGGTATGCTCAAATAAAACAGCCCCTGCTTTTGCAGCTGCCATTGCCAACCCCATCACAAATTGTGCAGGGTTAACACCTGCACTTAATGTATCCACCATCCCACCATAATATAAGTCCGAACCAATTTCTTCGTGCTGATCAGCACGTGAAAGAATTCTCACATTATGACCGAATTCCTTCTCCAGCAGTTCAGCTGCGCGCGTATATCCTTCAAAATGCGTGGGTTTCCATGCAACCTCAAGATGTCCACAACGCGAAAAAGCACAATTAATTTTTTCGTCCCGGACAATCTGCTCGACAGTATTGATGGCTTCCAGTGATAGGGTAAACAATCTCCGGGCTCGTTCAAATCCATATCGTTGGATGATCGTTTCTATACCCAGCTTCATCCCGGTTAGCACCATCCCACCATTACGGCTGGATGCTCCCCACCCAACCGTTTCGGCTTCCACAACTGCCACAGAAACCCCTGCTTTGGCCAAGGTTAAAGCCGCTGAAAGACCACTAAAACCTGCTCCAATAACGACCACATCAATTCTGACCGGCAAAGGCTGAAAGGGAATTTCGCTGCTTGCTATGGTGGTCTGCCAATAGTTAGATTCGATCGGCATAAGTTGCCCTCCGGTGTTAAAAAATAAATCGAAGTGACACTGATCCGATTTACAAGAAACAGGCTACTCCGAAAATTTACGGTCAACCGACCCTGGGAAAAGATCCATTTTATAAATTTATGTTAAAAATCCCGATCAACAATGTATCGAGCCAAAGCTACTAAAGATTCGTATTCAATAGAGTCACGATAAGGCTGAATAACATCCAGGCCTTTTTCAACGTGCTCCATTGCTTCTTCAATTGCATGTCGAATAGCATTACTAGACTGAATGGAATTGACAAGTAGTTCCATCTTTTCCGAATTTCCCCAACCACCTTCCGCCAGCAATTTGACTTCCGGATTATCGGGGTGACTCTCTGCATAGTAAATTGCAGGCAGGGTAACCAAACCATTTAATAAATCCGAGCCAACCGGTTTCCCAACAGTTGACTGTTCACCGGTGAAATCGAGAACATCATCCATTATCTGAAACGCCATTCCAATTTCATAACCATATGTTTTCATCGAAGTCCGGATAACCTCATCTTCCGTACCAACCATTGCTCCCGCCAAAGCACTCATTTCAAAAAGTGATGCAGTTTTTGCATAAATTCGACTGTAATAATTTTTACGTTCTATAATCCCTTTTGCGGCAAACATTTGTGTCAACTCACCATTCACAATAACAGTCAGTGTTTCAGCAAAGAGCTTCATTACTGGTAGAAAGTCTGTTTCCGCAGCCAATTTAGCCGCACGACCAAATAAAAAGTCACCGGTTAAAACTGTGGCGGCTGGCGACCAGCGCGCATTCAAAGTCGGAATTCCGCGACGCAGTAATGAACCATCAATTAAATCATCATGGACGAGTGTAGCGGTATGCAGCATTTCAACCGCTGCACCCAAGGTTACCAATTTATCATGGGGGGCATTGAACATATTTCCGACAAGAAAAACAATCGTCGGACGGACACGCTTACCCCCCGCCATCAACAAATGCTCCAATGCTGCACGCAGGTCGGGGTGATGATCATTACCCGCCTGGGCGCGCATCAACTGCTCAACTTCCTTGATGCCATCTTGTACAGGTGCAATAAACGGTGTGCTCAAAAATCAGCCTCCCCAGGAAAAAAGCCTCGCCGCGTTATTACTCGTAAGCGCCGCGATCTCCTCCGGGTTTTTATTGTGGATTTCTGCAATTTTATCAGTAATAAATGATACGAAAGCAGGTTCGTTACGATGCCCCCTATGTGGCACAGGGGCAAGGAAAGGTGCATCAGTTTCGGTAAGTATACATTCAAGCGGAAGCGATTTTACCACTTCACGCTTTGCTTCTGCATTTTTGTAAGTAACTGGACCAGTAATACCAATCAAGAAATTCAAATCAATAACTGATTTGGCAGTTTCGAGGCTGCCACTGAAAGAGTGTAACACACCCGGTGCATTTACCAACGGATTATTTCTTGATTGTAGATCCAAAATCCATGACTGTAAGATAGCCAACAGGTCGCTGGAACAGTCTCCGTCTTGGGAATCTGCATGTTCGCGCATATGCAGGATAACCGGTAATTGTAATTCCGCAGCAAGGCAAAGCTGTTTTTTCAATACAGCTTGCTGCCACTCATGCGGTGCATTATTCCAGTAATAATCTAACCCAATTTCTCCGATTGCCACAATTTTTTCCCGATCAGCAGAAGACAAAAAGAGAACCCTGAGCTGGTCTGCAGTTCCATCGTCCCAACTGAGAGAATCACTCGGATGGACCCCGATGGCAGCAAATAATTCAGGATGCAATTGTGCCAGTTCGACCACCCTTTTGCTGGAAGAAAGGTCTATACCAGGAATCAGAATGCGAGTTACACCAGCAGCCCTGGCTCGATTCAGTACACAGTTACGATCCTCATCAAACTTATCCAGGTCCAGGTGGCAATGAGTATCAGTAAGATTCACAAATGAAGCCAAAGCCTACTTTATACCTGCGATCTTCAAACCATCCTGCAATATCGCCTGTACTTTATCTCCATGACGAGTTTCACAATATACACGCAGGATTGGCTCTGTGCCACTAAAACGAATCAATAACCATCCACCGTCCTCCAACCTGAATTGAAAACCATCGATACTGATCAGTTTTAACACTTTCAAGCCACCAATAGTCAACGGATTGGCATCTATAATTAATTTTTCACGATCTTTGCGATTGCCACTAAAAACACTATCGATGCGATCGTAGAAAAATTCCCCACCAACTTTATCGAATAGTAACTTAAGTAATTCGGTGGGCTTTTTACCTGTCCGAACCATAAAATCAAGCATGAATAGACCGGCCAGAATGCCATCCCGTTCTGGGACATTTCCACGAAAGGCAAAACCACCACTTTCTTCCCCACCGATAAGGGCATCTGTTTCAATCATCTTGGGTGCCACATACTTAAAGCCAACACCGGTTTCATGTACTGGCACATTGTAAATTTCGCCCAGAATATTAAGCATCCCAGTAGTTGATAAGGTTTTTACTATATCTCCACGTAGACCACGTATTTCAAGTAAATAATAAGCCAACAAACCATAAACGCGTAGTTGATTAATAAATTCACCATTTTCGTCACCCACCCCCAACCGGTCTGCATCCCCATCAGTAACGATTAGAACATCAGCCTTATTTTCGAGCGTGGCTTTTAAACCAGGATCAATATTCGGGGGAATTGGCTCCGGTCGCTTCATTTCTGGAAAGGATGGGTTACGCTGGTTATGGATCTCAATTATGCGGGTTTTACTTCCATCCAGTAAACGAGAGAACCAACCCGCGCCATTTCCCCACATCGAATCCACTACAATAGTTAATCCTGCATCCTTGATCGGCTGAAGATCAATTAGTTTTTGAATGTGTGATATATAAGCAGGCGCTGGATCAAATTTGATTATTTTTCCTGTTTTTTCAGCTTCAGCGTAATTCATCTGCCTAACATCATCCAAGGAATCTGGAATTCCAGCTTCAATTTTTACCAGCCCTTGTGGGTCAATCGCACCCCCCGTTTCATTGCGTACCTTAAATCCATTATCTGATGGCGGGTTATGACTGGCTGTAATATTGATCGCACCGCACGCCTTCCTAATAACAGTTGAAAATGCAATCACTGGAGTTGGAGTTGCGCCATCGGTCAAATACACATTCAACCCATTCCCTGCCAATACCTCCGCGGCTGCACAGGCAAAATTTTCCGAAGCAAATCGTTTATCGTAACCAACAATTACCCACTGACCAATTCGTCCCTGAGAAAGCATATAAGATGCAAATCCCTGCGTTGCGCGTCGAACATTATCGAATGTATAATCATCCGCAATTACACCACGCCAACCATCTGTTCCAAATTTAATCTTATATGTCATGATAATCTCCTTATTTGTAGTAACTGCGGCATTATATCAGAAAGGATGATTGGACAAATACCCATCCACTCAATATTAGGTGAAACTATGCAAGAATCGGTCGCAAAACAAAAAGCTTCACTACGGCAAAAATGTAAACAACTACGGCTAGGAATTAGCCAGTCCACACGTTTTGAGTCCAGTCTGGCCATCTGCAACCTCATTTCAAGCTGGCAAGTTTTTCAATTTGCAGAAATAATCTTGACATATTTACCGATCGAATCAGAAGTTGATTTATATTCACTAATGGAAGCTCATCCAGAAAAGAAATGGTGCCTACCCAGAATAATTGAAGCCGATAAAAAGATGATTTTCCATCCTTATGACTCACAACAACTTGTACATCATCGATTTGGCATGGATGAACCAAGTGCAGACCTACCTGTCATTACCCCTGAAACGATTCAGCTCGTATTGGTTCCAGGATTGGCGTATGACCTGAGAGGGAATCGGCTGGGCTATGGAGGTGGCTATTACGATCGATTTCTTACGAGTTATGCTGGAATCAGCTTGGGAATAACATTTGATTCCCTTTTTTTGAAAGAACTGCCAACGGGAGAGTTCGATTCGCCAGTAAATTATGTGGTCACCCAAAACAAGCTTATACGACCATTAGCTTAATTTGGCTCAATCGAAACTCATTATCCGAAATAATCAACCTGAAGCTAATTGCTGAGCCACAAGATTTCCCAATTTATTTACTGCACGCTCAATTGGCAAAGACCACGCTGCTGCATTAAGGCGAATAAAATTGGAAAACTGATTGGTGGGGGAAAACAAATATCCTGGAGTGATGGTTATATTATTCTTAAGTGCAAGTGCATACAGTTCAAGTGAATCGACCGTCTCCGGCAATTGGACCCAGAGAACAAAACCGCCAGAAGGGCGCGTTACTCTTGTCCCAGCAGGAAAAGCACGAGTGACTGCCTGTGAAAGCATTTTAATATTACTTGCGTATTCTCGCCGAAGCCGCCGAAGCTGATGGTCATAACCGCCACTCTCCAAAAATTGAGCAACAGCCATTTGAGATAACCTGGCAGTGGCCAGACTGGTGGTAAATTTCAGCCATTCTATCTTGCTTTTAAACCTTCCGGGAATCACGTACCCTACCCTGAGTGAAGGGCTGATATTCTTGGAAAATGAAGAACACAACATCACTAATCCCTTTTGATCAAAAGCACTCGTAACCATCGGGCGTTTCTCTGAAAAGTAAATTTCTCCACAAACATCGTTATCTATCAGGGGAATTTCGTAGCGGGCAAGTAAATCCACCAACTCCTTCTTCCGCTCATCTGGCATACAACTTCCCAATGGATTATTCACATTGGTAATTGTCAAGACAGCCTTGATGGGATTATGCTCAATTGCAAACTGCAAAGCTCCCAAACTGATACCATCCCGAGGGTTGGTAGGAATTTCCAAGGCCCTCAACCCATGAACTTCCAAAAGCTGTAATGTCCCAAAATAAACCGGAGATTCAATTGCAACTATATCACCCGGATTACAAACAGCATGCAGACAGAGCGACGTACCCTCAGCTCCACCTGATGTAATCACAATCTCGTTCGGTGAAAGGTGACACCCACTTAATACAGCTCTTTTCGCAATCTGAACTCGTAGTTCTTCAAGCCCCGGAGGTAACTCATAGCTGTGGATTCCTGGGCTGGCACTACGTGCCAAACTTGCAAGAATACGATTTATACGCACGGTTGGTAATAACTCCAGGTTGGGCATGGCAGCCCCAAGCTGAACAAGGTTGGGGTTTTCCGAATCACGCATGGTCATCATCATCAAATCATGCAAGTTAACATGAATTGGATCCAAACTCGGCGTTGAAATTTCAGGCTCAGGAAGATTTTCATCGTTTGCAAAACGAACATAGTATCCGGATTGTGGGCGAGCTACAATGTAACCCTGGTTTTCCAGTTGCAAATATGCCTGAAGCACAGAACTGACGCTGACCCCATATTGCAAACTCATTTGCCGTACGGATGGAATCTTCTCCTCTGGACGGTATGTCCCCTGTTCAATTAATTTTATTATTTCATTGGCTATTTGGGCATAAAGAAATTGTTCGTTTTTTTGTGTTTTCATTCCACATCCAAATACAAGCAAGGATACAGTTGGGGGCAATCGCAACCAGTACAGTTTATTATAATTGAAACTGTTACGGTAACAATAGCCAGTTACTGCATCTGTACTTATTTTTTTGTATCTGGGATAATAGCGACAATCTAGTTCTTACAAGTATCAAGGAGTTTTTCATGAATACAACAATTCAAAACCCAAAAAACGCTACTCTCCAACTTCACTGCGAAGACTTTATCAGTGCCAAACTGATTGACCCCGGTACAACCCTGGTGTGTGAAAAAGGTATCCTCTGGTTAACACGATCTGATGACTTCACCGATTATATGCTCAACGCCGGTGATCAAATGGTCATAAGCAAAAAGAGCAATGTCTTGATCGAAGCATTATCCGAAGCACGTCTGAGCATTATCCATACCAACTAATTTGCCATCTTCCTCCTTCAAAAATACACCTAGCCTGACAGGCAAGGTGTATTTTAATTTACTTTAAAAATCACCCCAGCATTACCGAGTCAATCCCAAGAATCTTGAGTATTTTTTTTATAGGTCATACATGGTTCAACCGTCAAAACTTACCAATAGACTTTTGTTGAACTCGTAATAAAAAAACTGGTAATTCCCACTTATATATGGGAATTACCAGTTTTTTTAACGAATAGAATAAATATCACTGACGCATTATTGCTTCAAAAGCAGCAACGTCGCTATAATAACTTTTTACCTGTTCCATCTGCACCGAAGGATTGGTGTAAACTTCTGGACGCGGATTATCAATCAGATCAATAATTACCGCAACAACCTCCTCCACTGTCTGCGCGCCTTGCATGGGACCAGCATCAACTGGCGCATATAATGCATTTGCAGCAAAGCCTGTCGCAACAGCCCCAGGCATGACCAAAGAGACATTTATTTTGGGATAATCTACACTAAGATCCATACGCAAGTTGGCTGTCAGCGCATTGAGGGCACTCTTGGAGGCATTGTATGCTGATCGGAACGTGGCGAATGGAATTCGACCCAGCATGGAAGACACATTGATGATATGCCCTTGACCACGTTCCATAAAGTGCGGAACGATTGCCTGCATACCATACAATGCAGATTTAACATTCACCGCCATCATTTCATCAATATCGGCGTCAGTCAATTCCATTACCGAGCGTGTGATTCCACGACCTGCATTATTAATCCACACATCAACATTTTCAAAAGTTCGCAGCGCTTCATCTCGAAGACGATTGACATCCTGTCGCCGGGTAACATCGGTTGTAAAAGCATAGTTACCCCGACCACAGGCACGCGAAATTTGGTTCAACTCCTTGGCACTACGGGCAGCTAACATCAGCTCATCACCACGTGCAGCAAGCTGCTTGGCCAATGCTGCACCAATCCCGGCGCTGGCACCGGTGATAACGATAACCTTACTCATTTTATTTCCTCAAACTTTCTATTTACCACAGAATACTTGGATTCGATTGAACCCAAATTTACTTCGCATTATTCAACCCGACCGCGACCGAGACGAACACCAACCCCACCATTTATCATGGCAAATGAAGTATCCATCTTGATTCCGATTTGGCCAATCAACATTGGATCGCTGGATAAAACAGCCACATTCCAACCGTGGCATTTAGCACGCAAAACATTGCCAAATTGAGCATATAAATTACGCAAATCACGACCTTCACTTACACGCAAACCATAGGGTGGATTGGTCACGACCCAACCTAATCCTTCAGGAGGCGAAATAGCTGAAACCGCCTGACATTCAAAATGGATTATGTTTTCAACACCAGCCCGGGCTGCGTTTTCCTGGGCCATCTTGACTGCGCCAGCATCTCGATCTGACGCAATAATCTCAAGATCAACTTCTTTTCGTGGTGGAATTTCAGCCAAAAGAGTTTGCCACCGAGCTTCGTCATACCCAGGCCAATTCATAAAAGCAAACCGGCGATTCAGACCTGGGGGAATTCCCAACGCCATAAGCACTGCTTCAATAGGAATGGTGCCAGATCCACAAAACGGATCGATCAGAGGTGAACTAGCATCCCAGCCAGAAGCTAAAATCATGCCTGCCGCGAGTGTTTCGCGCAAAGGAGCTTTTGCTACAGCCAGCCTGTACCCCCGACGATGCAACAACTCTCCAGAAGAATCCATACTTACCAGGACCTGATCGTTAACGACACGCACAACAATTAGCTGCGCATCAGCCTGGCTGAGATCATTAAGGGCTGGATTGGTAATTTCATCACCAAGCGCTTTTTTTAGCGGAGACTCTTTACCCAACCTATCATATATTGCGCCAGCAATCCGCTCTGCAACCGCATCTGAATGGATTAACTTGGACTTATGACAGGTTACACGAATTGCAACTGGCTGGCCAGGTATAAGAAACTTCTCCCATGGCAGTCTGCTGGCTTTATCCCGCAACTCACCAAATGTAGTTGCATAAAAGAACTGCCCCACTCGGGAAAGTATCCGACTGGCAGTACGTAAATATAAATTTGCTCGGTACAAACCTTCATCATCTGCTTTGAAGGTTACACCACCTGGTTCAACTTGCGGAATCAAACCAAGCTGCAGCAATTCCTGTGCAGCGATTTGATCTAATCCGGGAGCGGTAACAACAAAGTAAGTACCCATGTGTCTGTATTATAGTGTAGAAAGCACAGGTATAATCAACTGATATGTTTTTATCAAAGGTGAGTTATGAATAAGATTTATATGGACTATGCTGCCACCACCCCACTTGACCCAAGAGTGCTTCAGGTCATGCTGCCTTTTTTCAACGAAACCTTTGGGAATCCATCATCAATTCATAGATATGGACAACAAGCAGAGGCAGCTGTGGAGACCGCCCGTGAGACTGTTGCGGCAGTGTTAAATTGCACCCCAGACGAGGTTGTCTTTACTTCTTGTGGGTCTGAATCGGATAATCTGGCCCTGCGAGGCGCAGCCCTTGCAAAACGTGAACAAAATAATTCATCCTGGATCATCACCTCACGGGCCGAACATCACGCGGTCAGCAAAACGGCAGAACAACTGGAAAAATTTTACGGATTCCAGGTTAAATGGCTGAATTTGGATAAAACCGGCATGGTCAATCCGGCATCTGTGGAAGAAATCATCAGCGAAAAAACTGCGCTGGTATCGGTCATGTATGCCAACAATGAAATCGGAACCATTAATCCGATTCGAGAAATCGCGGAAATCTGCCACAAACATGGTGTCTTGTTTCACACAGACGCAGTTCAAGCCGCGACCTATCTACCACTGGATGTCAACACCCTTGATGTGGATTTACTTTCACTTGGTGGGCACAAATTCTATGGACCCAAAGGTGTGGGTGCGCTTTATGTACGCAAAGGTACACGCCTTATCCCAACTCAAACAGGCGGTGGACAGGAACATGGATTGCGAGCCGGAACTCAGAACGTGCCATATATTGTCGGGTTTGCAGAAGCGCTTCGCCTTACACATGAAGAACGTACAGAACGATTAGCCCACACCCTACCTTTACGTGACAAATTAATCGGTAGTATTCTGGAAGAAATACCAGAGAGCCAATTGACAGGACACCCATCCAAACGGTTACCTCAACATGCCAGCTTTGCTTTCAAGAATGTGGATGGCAACCTGCTTCTAACCCTGCTCGATGCTGCCGGATTTGCATGCTCCTCTGGTTCTGCCTGCAAAACTGGTAACCCGGAACCCAGTGAGGTCATGTCTGCCATTGGGCTAACCCGTGACTGGGGCTTGGGCTCTTTACGACTGACTCTGGGGACAGCAACCACCCCGGCAGAGGTGGATGCACTTCTAAAAGCGCTACCATCACTTGTAAAACAAGCACGGGATTTAGCTTAGGAACTGGTAAAGTGAACATAATTTCCTCTTCTTTGGATGTCGAAATCGAATCGGGTTTACATACTAGCTCCCAACACCAGTATGCGACCAAGCCACTCGATACCCACCTGCTAAGTGTTACACCATATCAAGCATTTACAAAAACAATTGGCAAGGAAAAACTGATTGCAACCTTGATGATAGTGGAAAAAAGAAATGACTAAAGTTGTTGTTGCCATGTCTGGTGGAGTTGATAGTTCAGTCGCCGCTGCCTTACTCATAAAACAAGGGTATGAGGTTTCGGGGATGATGCTGCGCTTATGGAGTGAGCCTGGAAAAGAAAACTCTAATCGCTGCTGTACCCCTGACGCAATGGCGCAAGCGCGGCGCGTAGCGGCTAAATTGGATATCCCCTTCTATGTAGTCGATGCCAAGGATGTTTTTCAAAAAACTGTAGTATCTTATTTTTTAGAAGGTTATGCCTCCGGTCAAACTCCAAACCCCTGTCTGATTTGTAACAGACAGATCCGGTGGGAATTTTTGCTAAACCACGCTCTGGCACTTGGAGCCGAATTCATGTGCACCGGTCATTATGTTCGGAAACAAGTGAGTCCGGATGGACGCCAACTCTTGCTAAAAGGGATTGATCCAGCCAAGGATCAATCCTATGTTCTGCATGTGTTAACACAAGAGAAGCTGAGCAAGGCTATATTTCCAGTAGGAGATTATACAAAACCAAAGATCCGTGAGATCGCTGAGTCCTTAGGTCTTTCTGTCGCCAAACGACCCGACAGTCAGGACCTTTGCTTCCTTGCAGGCGACGATTATCGTAATTTTATTCAACGAAACAGACCTCAAATGATGACCCCTGGAAATATCAGCGATGGGGCCGGCAAGATACTCGGACATCACACCGGATTGCCAAATTACACTATCGGACAGCGCAAAGGTTTGGGCCTAACGACTCCGGACCCACTATATGTACTGAGGAAGGATGCCACTAACAATACGCTGATCGTCGGAACAAGCGCTGAACTTGGTACAAGAGAATTATGGGCTGTAAATGTAAACTGGACCTGTGGAATTATCCCAACGCAACCGTTCCACGCCGATGTAAAGACACGCTACTCAGCAGCTCCAGCACCTGCCGAAGTAATACCCAACTCAGATCCTTCTCAGGTCAGAATACAATTCGATGGACCACAACGTGATCTCACGCCCGGACAAGCTGCCGTTTTCTATGACGGCGATATAGTGCTGGGTGGGGGTTTGATTATTAGTTCGAAATAGGAGACATGATGCTGCCTTTGCCAACCATTATTTTCGGTATTTTACTTTCCACACTCGAGGCTGCGGTCTACCATATGGTACGTGGCGGAAAATCGAGTAAATTTGCCATGTTTCTCATTCTCGCTTGGATAGGGTTTTGGCTGGGAGATTACCTGGGGTGGTACTTGAGTTGGTCATTCATGGCTGTAGGTTTGCTAAATGCTGGCATGGGCGCACTTGGCAGCTTTGTATTGATGCTCGCAGGTGACCTTATCAGCGTAGCTGCTGGCGATGCACCGCAGAAAGAATAAAAGCTTCAGTCGTTGCCTCGTTCAGACACATGGCAAATTATGTGGACACCAATAGTAAACGAATAGCATGGTTGTCTTTTCTGAATCTTCTTTGCCTGTGTGTGAACCATCCTGGGATCCATCAGTAAAGACACGTGTCGTCTAAAAAAAGTGTCATTTTTTCAACCATATGTCTTCGTGGTAAGATTGATTATAAGTGTTACATAACACATCAAAAGGAAAAAACCATGCTTCCACGTATAGAATCGCTTTTATCAGCGCGTTTATTTATTTTCCCTCAACTTGTTGAGGATTACATTTATTTTTTAAGCAATCTCTCGGGACACCTAAGCCTTTACAGGATGAACTACGGTGGCAGTGTGCCAGAACCTTTGTTACCTTCCAATATTGCTCTCCAAAACCCTGACCTTCTGGGTGGTTACGCTTATTATGTTTTTCCAAACATTAACAAGATACTGGTTATGATCGATGACAATGGTGATGAAAACTATCAACCAATGTTCATCCCCATCGATGGCGGTTTTCCAGAACCGGCTTTTGACAATTTCTTCGCCAAGCATCGGGTTCATTTAACCTTGTGTGACGCTGAAAAGAGTGTGGTTTATTTTTCTGCTGAGCGACGTGATAAGCCTGTTCTTGAAGCCTACCGCGCTAACCTGGAAAATAATAAATTATCCAAATTGGCAGAATCAGAATGGGGAGCATTTCCAGTTGCTTATAACCCTGAACATACCAGGGTACTGCTTGCAGATGGCTATACTGTTGGCGATAATGTATTGTATTTACTCGAAGGCAAGAAAAAAACAATCCTGTATGGAAAACCGGTTGAAAAACGCAAAGCGGATGAAGTTGTCCCATTGAATGGGTTGGGAGCTGCTGAATTCACTGAAAGCGGTTTAGGCGTACTGGTAACTTCATCTGTATTTGAAGACACATACTCTTTAGGTTATATTGCACTAAATCAACCAGGCACCTTAAAACCTGTGACAATAAATGGTCAAAAACACTCCGGAGTAGGAGAAATGACCGGGATTCAACATTTATATAAAAATCGATATGCCGTTTCTTACAATATCGATGGATGTTCATTGGTGTATGATGGTAAATTCGATGAAACTGAATTAAGTTTAATACTTAAGCACGTGGTAGTGGGTGAAATGCCTCTCGAAAATGGGGAACTTGAACACTTGGACTACAACAAAACCATGAATATATTCACTGTTTCTTATTCGACTGCGACCTCACCCTCCCAAATTTATAGTATCGAAAAGAAAAAACGCGATTTTATTGTTCTACACACCAATGAGAAAGTCTTGGGAATTCCTGAAGAAAAACTATCCAAAGGTGAGGATGCCTCCTTTGTATCTTTCGACGGACTGAGAATTTCAGCACGGTTGTATCTTCCGGCAAGTGAGTTGGGCTTTGAAGGTCCCCGTCCCCTGGTTTATTACATCCACGGTGGGCCACAAGGACAGGAACGCCCTAATTTTGCCTGGTTCTCAATGCCTTTGATTCAATTCCTGACATTACGAGGATTTGCTGTCTTTGTACCCAATGTACGGGGCTCCACAGGCTACGGCCTATCCTACACGAAGCATGTGGATCGTGATTGGGGTGGTAAAGATCGCTTGGACCACGTCCATGCAATGACAGAGATCCTGCCAAAGGATGTACGTCTTGACGTTACCCGATCCGCTGTTGTAGGACGCTCATACGGTGGATACATGACTCTAATCCAGGCTGGTATGCACTCTAATCTCTGGAAAGCCGCTTGTGATATGTTTGGCCCCTATGATTTATTGACTTTTAGCGAACGCATCCCGGAAACCTGGAAACCTTACTTCAAAATTGCATTAGGTAACCCGGAAAAAGCAGACGAAAAACAATTTCTGATCGAGCGCTCACCTAAAAGCCACCTTCACCAAATGACCTGCCCCTTGCTTGTCATTCAGGGGCGAAATGATCCACGAGTTGTGGCAGCAGAATCTGAAGATCTGGTTAAAAACCTTCGCGAACAAGGCAAAGAGATCGACCTGCTCATTTTCGAAGATGAAGGTCATGACGTATTAAAATATGAAAACCGTGTTACGTGCTATAACGCGATTACTGATTTCTTTACAAAATATCTAGAGAGTGCTGCTTAAAAACCACTATTCATCTTCAGCTGAAACCGTCAAGTATGGCATCCCACTTACACTAATTTTGCGGGATGCCATATTTCAAATTTTTGTTACAATGAATTTCCTCCCTCATCGGGATCCCAAATATTCGACCGGGTAGCAGCGGAAAAACCGCTCCGCCCCAGAAAGAAACCATGCCCTGGAATTTAACATCCACCCAAGCTCTGGCAGGTGATATCGTTCAATTAGTTGGCCTGCGCCACAAACATTTTATCTTCACCCTCACCCCCGGTGGTGAGATGCATACCCATCGCGGTATCCTCAAACATGATGATCTGATCGGCCTGCCTTGGGGAACCCAGATATTCAGCCATCTTGGCAGCCCATTTTTCCTGCTGCAACCAATGTTAGGCGATATTCTTAATAATCTACCTCGCAACACCCAGATACTTTACCCCAAAGAAATTGGCTTTATTATGGTCACAATGGGTATTGGACCTGGGCAACGTGTAATTGAGGCGGGTACCGGTTCCGGCTCTATGACAGTTGCACTTGCCCATTTGGTTGGTCCGCAAGGGAAAGTAATCTCCTACGAACGGCGTCCTGAGTTTCAACGGCTGGCGATCAAAAACTTAACCCGCTTGGGGTTGGAAGATCGAGTGGACTTCAAACTGAAAGATATTGGAGAAGGGCTCGATGATACTAACGCTGACGCATTCTTCCTGGATGTCCCCAACCCCTATGACTATATTGAGCAAGTAAGAGCAGCGCTAAAACCAGGCGGCTTTTTCTGTGCGCTCATTCCGACTTTTAACCAGGTTGAGAAACTACTTTATTCCTTGCAGCGTAATAAGTTTGCATTTTTGGAAATGTGCGAAGTATTACTGCGCTATTACAAGACAGAACCAAGCCGGCTTAGGCCAACAGATAGAATGGTTGCGCACACTGGTTTCCTGATCTTCGGACGCCGAATTGAGCCAAGTGAAGACCCGCGCGCTCTGGAACTATTGGCAGAGGTAGGTATGATCAGCAAATTGAAAAAATCTGCTTCGGAATCCGATATTGAGGAACCCGAAATTGAGATTGAACAGGAATAATCCAATTAAATTCACTCGATCAAACCCGGCTAATGTCTTCCAGTTAGACAAGCCGGGTAATTGACCCAAAAATATTACTATGTATTCACACCTGACCGAATCCCAAATCTCCTCGCGACTAGAACTTGCCAGACATCAGTCTCATCACGAAGAACCATTCCCTCAGTTTGCTGGACGCTCTCCACGCAAAGCTGCAGTAATGGTTCCACTCTCAAAATTAAATGAAGAATGGCAGGTATTATTTACACGGCGCACAGATATTGTGGAGCATCACAAAGGACAAGTATCCTTTCCCGGTGGTGCGACTGATCCAGAAGATACCAGTCCGGAAGCTACAGCACTGCGCGAAGCATATGAAGAAATTGGATTGATCTCCAAGGATGTGCGTGTTCTGGGTCGTTTGGGGGAAATGTTAACCGTTACTAATTTTATGATTACACCCATAGTTGCGGTCTTTCCCTGGCCTTATGCCTTCAAGGTGCACACCATCGAAGTTGATCGAGTTTTTACGCTATCACTTCGATGGCTGGCAGACCGTGCTAACTGGCAAGAATTTATTCGCAAGGAAACCAATCGTAGTGTAATTACTTATTACCCCTTCGATGGTGAACTGCTGTGGGGCGTAACTGCCCGGATTACAATAGAATTTTTGCGTGCAGTCGCGTTGATCGATCCCGACGCCTAATTAATTATCAACGTTAGCCAGACCATTAAGCTGGAAACCAGGTTTTGCATAATCTGATTTGTGCGGTCCTGAAAAAGATCATAATTCCCGTACGCCTCTCCCCCAGTTGAACCCACAAGATCACTGACACCGCGCAAGATTAAACATCTTGTGCCATTTCTTTCTGCCACCCAGGCAATCGCACCAGATTCCCAATCTGCCGCGACAGCCCCAAAACGGCTGATTAACATTGGAATCTCTTCCAAAACAATATCCCGATCACCAGATACCAAAAGCCCCCTGTAAACAGATGCCGGATAAGGCTTTTTGATCCATGAGAGATCAATATTGGTGGAATAATGGGCTATGGCTTCATCAGGGTCAGACATTTGCTCGATGATGTCATAAACTATTGTTTTTTCGACCAATATCACGACCCCGGTCTCAATTCGTCCTTCAAATCCACCACAAGTGCCAAGATTGACCAATAAATCCGGCTGAAAGTTGCTAATCACATATTGGGTGGTTGCAGCTGCGGAAATCTTCCCCCACCCGCCATGAAAAAATATAAACTGCTTGGAATTGATTATTGTAATAAACCACTCACCAAAAGGAGACTTCTCTAACTTAACATCAGGAAAGAGCGGTTTTACAGAACGCCATTCAGCACCTGCGGAGATAAGAACAACTATTTTCATAAGGCAGCTTAATCCATGAAAACAGCACCACGCAGATCAGCATTCAGATTGCGTGAACCTGCTAAATAATCTAAAACCATTCTTAATGCAGCATCCGCAGAATGAGATTTATTCATCTCACGATTAGCAACAAAACAATATACACGCGCCCATTCTCCCTCCAGGGTAGCCAATCCAATCCATGTCGTCCCCACTGGTTTTTCGGGTAAACCTCCACCTGGACCAGCAATTCCACTCACACTAACCGCAATATCAGCACGAAGCGCTTTTCGGGCACCAATGGCCATTTCCAAAACAGTTTCGTGGCTGACCGCACCAAATTTTTCTAAGGTTTCCCGAGATACATCCAAAAGCGCTATTTTGACATCATTGGCATAAGCAATAATGCCACCCAAATAATAATCAGATGATCCAGGAATATTTGTCAGGCGATGACCAATCAAGCCACCTGTGCAAGATTCTGCGGTTGCTAATTTTAATTTTTTCAAACACAGCTGAGACCCGATTATTAATTCCAATGACTCACTCATACCGTGCTCCTAAAATATGAAATAAAACTGGTGACTAAGTATATACCTGCAAATGAACTGAAATCAGGTTAAAATCAGGCTGATGGAAATTTCTACCCACCTTCAAGGTATTCTCGATACTCTCCCAACCAAACCCGGCTGTTACATCATGAAAAATGCCGCGGATACAATCATTTACGTTGGGAAAGCTATTAATTTAAAAAACCGGGTTCGTTCTTATTTCCACTCTGACGCCAGTCACGACAATAAGACACGCAGGTTGGTTCGAGACATCGCTCATCTCGAATGGATTGTCGTAGGATCAGAATTGGAAGCTTTGATCCTGGAAATGAACCTGATCAAACGCCACAGGCCGAAATATAACATTCGGTTGAAAGATGATAAACGCTATCCATATATTAAAGTTCATTGGAATGATGCTTACCCAACTGTCACTGTTACACGCTTGATGAGCGAGGACGGAGGGCGTTATTTTGGTCCTTACACTTCAGCTTGGGCAGTCTACCAAACATTGGATGTTCTGCGACGTATTTTCCCGTTTTTGACCTGCGACCGGGAAATAACCGGGCTTGATAAACGTGCCTGCCTTTACTACGACATCAAGTTGTGTACAGCGCCCTGTACAGGCGCAATTGATCAAGCTGGGTACCGGCAGATGATCACAGACTTGATGGATTTCTTATCAGGTCACAGCGACACCATCATGACCCGCATGCAAGATGAAATGATCGCTGCCGCTGAAGAGTTGAGATTCGAAAAAGCTGCTGCGCTACGAGATCGCCTGAGAGCTGTGCAATCCATAGTTGAACGGCAAAAAGTAATCTTTTCATCCGATTACGTAGATTCAGATGTTCTTGCCATGGCACGCAGTGATGGTGAAGCCTGTGTTCAGATCTTCTTCATTCGTAGTGGCAAGTTGATTGGACGAGAATATTTTATTTTGGAGGGCACTGAAGAAACCAGTGACTCTGAAGTAATGACCCAGTTTGTCCAGCAATTTTATGCTGAAGCAGCGTCCATTCCTGACCAAATGCTGCTCCCAAATCAAATCGAAGAAGCTCAAATCGTTTCACAATGGTTGAGATCCAAGCATGGTGGGAAAAAAGTTACAATGACGGTCCCCAAGGATGGTCAACCCCATGATTTGGTGCTGATGGCAGCCGAAAACGCTGCCGAAACCCTTCAAGCACTACGCGCTCAGTGGCAGGCCGATACCCATAAACAAGAAATGGCTTTGGCTGAACTTCATTCAGCTTTCAGGTTGAATCAACCCCCCAATCGAATTGAATGCTATGACGTTTCCCACACCCAGGGTGTTGCCACGGTCGGCGCGATGGTGGTCTTTGAACAGGGTGTACCCGCAAAAAAAATGTACCGTAAGTTTAATATAGATAGCACATCGATAGGTGCACCGGATGACTTTGCCAGTATGGAGGAAATGCTCACACGGCGATTTAAACGATGGCAGGCTGCAACGATAAACTCCAATCAGACTCCTGGTGCCAAACCCGACGAATCTTTTTCCTTCCTGCCCGACTTAATTATTATAGATGGTGGAAAAGGTCAATTAAGCCGGGCTGTAAAAGTCTTGGACGAATTTGGACTCTCTCAAAAAGTCCCGGTAGTAGGTCTAGCCAAGCGTGAAGAAGAGATCTTCTTTCCTCACAAATCCGAACCCCTCTTGCTTGCACGTCACTCACAAGGACTGTACTTAATTCAGCGTATCCGTGATGAGGCTCACCGTTTCGGCATCACCGCCCACCGCGCTCGGCGTTCAAAACAAGGCATGGCATCCAGATTGGATTCGATCCCTGGAATTGGACCAGCCAGAAGGAAGAAGCTATTAATTCACTTTGGCTCTTTAGATAAGATCAGCACGGCTTCTATCGATGAATTATCTGAAGTAGAAGGGATGACCCGGGCTGCTGCAGAAAGTGTCAAAGCACATCTGGACTGACCCCTCAGAATGAGAAATCGGGATTACAGACAGTAAGCAAGATTCACGGTAAAATGTAATCTGTAATCTGCAACATTCATGTGCCATGCACTAAATAAGCAGATCATTATATTCTCTGGAAATACAAGATATTGGCAATTCGCCCCACTAAAGAAAAGGTGTTTATAAAATGTCCAGCAAATCAAAAAACCAAAAAATAGAAAAGATAGACTATCACTCCAAGCAAGTACGCCGCAACCAGATGATTTTTGGATTTGTTGCGGTTATCCTTATTCTGTCCATGGCGCTTTCGTTGGTTAAATTCTAACTTACTTCACTGAGAACACCGGTCTGGTTGAGGGATATAAAATTTTTATATCCAGGTTTCGGACCACAATCAGAAAAATTTCATACGGCGGGCCAGGCCTGGTTATGGATTGAATTATCAATTTTCCAGGTTAGAACCACCAAAATCGGTATTACTCCTAAGATTTTGTCCTTTTTTCAAGAAACAGTGAAAATTTATGTTAGATATCCTTTCTGGAATAGAAGACCATTACGAAGAACTTACTCGTCAATTAATGGAAGTCGGTAACGACTACCAAAAAGCCGGTGATATTAATAAAGAACGTACTGAAATCGAACCCATTGTAGAAAAAGCACGTCAATATCGGCAAGTATTAAAACGATTAGCGGAAGCCAAAGCCCTTATTTCCAGCGAGCACGATGCCGAAATGCGAGAGTTGGCTGAAATGGAAGCCAGCGAACTGGAAGGCCAAATCCCAGTGATAGAAGCTGAGCTAAAGAGCATGCTGGTTCCAAAGGATCCACGCGATGACAAGAATGTATTTGTCGAAATACGTGCCGGGACGGGCGGTGATGAAGCAGCCCTTTTCGCAGCGGATCTCTTTCGCATGTATAACCGCTATGCAGAACGACAGCACTGGAAATCAGAAGTTGTGTCTGCCAGTGAAATTGGAATTGGTGGTTACAAAGAAGTAATTTTTGAAATCAAGGGTAAAGGTGCGTTTTCAAAACTCAAATGGGAATCTGGCGTACATCGTGTACAGCGCGTTCCAACCACCGAAGCCCAGGGTCGCATCCATACATCAACCGCAACTGTGGTGGTATTAGTAGAAGTTGAAGATGTTGAGATCACCATTCCAGACAGCGATATCGAAATTGACGTTTACCGCTCGGCTGGTGCCGGTGGTCAAAATGTGCAAAAAAACTCCACAGCCGTGCGTATTACCCACAAACCCACTGGAATCGTGATTGCATGTCAAGATGAACGCTCCCAATTGCAGAACAAATTACGAGCCATATCCATTTTACGTGCCCGATTATTTGAGCTGGAAGAACAAAAACGACGTTCTGATCTTGAAGATACACGCCGCTCACAAGTTGGCTCAGGTGAACGCTCTGAAAAAATCCGTACTTATAATTACCCTCAATCACGTGTAACTGACCACCGAATTGGGGTATCATCCTATAACCTGCCGGTTGTCATGGATGGTGACATTGAATTATTCATTGAAAAACTTTCAAATCGTGATGAAGCCGACCGACTCTCAGTCACTGCTGATATTGACGATGATGAGTAAAAAAAAGGGCGACCAGTTGGTCGCCCTTTTTTGGAGAAGCCATGATCCGCATGCTAGCCACCCAATTACCTGGAGAAACTGCCAGCTTTGATGCGCAAATCTTACTAGCGCACATTACCGGGCATAATCGAGCCTGGTTACTAAGCCACCCTGAAGAAAAATTAACAATTCAACAAGAGCTTTTATTGCAAAGAGCAGTCCAGCAGCTGCAGGATGGAGTACCGTTACCCTATGTTCTGGGACATTGGGAATTTTTCGGATTGGATTTCGTCGTTAATCCAAGAGTGCTCATCCCGCGCCCAGAGACCGAGCTGCTAATTGAAACAGCCCTTGCTCAAGTCCGATCACACCCCCTGATTGATTATCGGATTCTGGATATCGGGACGGGATCGGGAATCATACCAATCAGCCTGGCAGTACATGTACCACAGGCTGACCTGGTCGCCACTGATATTTCTCCAACAGCATTGAAAGTTGCAGAACGAAACGCAGAAAAACATGGTGTTAGTGATCGTATACAATTTATTGAAGCGAATCTTGTGCCATCAGATTTGGATCTCAACCGTTTTGATATTATTTGTGCCAATTTACCCTATATTCCCAGCGAAACCTTAATCAACCTGCATATATTTGGCAAGGAACCAACCCTGGCACTGGACGGGGGCCCTGATGGGCTGGACCTAATCCGGAATTTATTGGAGATATTGGCTGCTGCGCACCTTGAAGATTGCCTGATTTTGCTTGAAATCGAACAAAGACAAGGGGCGGTAGTCAGTAACATGGCACGAGAAGCTTTCCCACGTGCAGAATATATTCGAATACAACGTGACCTGGCCGGGTTTGACCGCCTGGCAGTTATCAACCTATCCAATAATTAATTTTTTAGAGAAGTAAAGTTCTTGTTAAGGAAATCATGCAAACTGTATTGATGGCAATGGATGACCCAAAAGCGATAACTTTGGCAATTCATATTCTAAAAGATGGTGGACTGGTGGCATTTCCCACCGATACTGTTTACGGATTGGGTGCATTAGTCTTCAATGACCAGGCAGTCAGCAAAATATCAGATGTCAAGGGACGCAGCGCAGAAAAAGCCATCCCTATTTTAATTGCAGATATCGATCAGCTAAAATTAGTTGCGGCTGAGATAAATAATGACCACAATAAACTCGCCAGACATTTTTGGCCAGGCCCGTTAACAATTGTTTTCCCTCGTCACTCCGATATTCCGGATGCTGTGACACCCCTGCCAACAGTTGGTATACGCGTTCCGAATTTACAGCAAACTATTAGACTTCTACAGCTAGCTGGTCCAATGGCAGTCAGCTCTGCTAACCTGACCGGAAGAGGTAGTTCCTCGACTGCACGAGGAGTCCAATCTCAACTTGACGGAAAAATTTCGTTAATTTTAGACGGTGGCGTGACTCCCGGGGGGATTCCCTCTACTGTCATCGAGGTTATTGATGGAAAGCCGCACATCTTCAGAGAAGGACCTATAACCTTGGAAGAAATCCTGAGAGAGTTGGCCTGAACGGATATCAAAAGGATATTAATGCTATTGCCAGTGAAGAATTATTCTCCACTGGCAATTTTTTATCTATTTTTAGTAGACTAAATCAATCCGATTTGGATGTCGATCAAGACAGGGGCCATGTAGGCATGACGTCAATATCCAATTCAGAAAAATGCCCGAGGGCGAATCGAAAATAACCGGCAGATGCGATCATGGCGGCATTATCAGTGCAGTAGGCAAATTTTGGGATATGGACTTTGAATTCAGTTTGGCCCGTGAAAGCATCTCTTAATGCTTTATTCGCAGAAACGCCGCCTGCAATCACTATTTCGCGTACACCAAACTCACGGGCAGCATTCAACGTTTTTGTAAGCAATGTGCCAACCACCGCAGATTGAAAACTTGCCGCCATATCTTCAACTGGAATAGTCTGATTATTCGCCTGCATCTTGCGTACTTCACGCAAGACTGCCGTTTTTATTCCACTGAAGGAAAAATCCCAGGGCTGATCGGTCCGTGCTCGTGGGAAAGTAAAAGCCACTGGATTACCTGTTTCTGCAGCTTTTTGAACAGAAGGCCCACCTGGGTATGGTAAACCCAGCAACCGGGCAGTTTTATCAAAAGCTTCCCCAGCGGCATCGTCCAGGGTAGCGCCAAGCCGGCGATAGGTAAGATGGTCAGTCATTAAATTCAACTCTGTGTGACCACCCGAAACAAGCAGCGCGAGAAGCGGAAACTGTGGTGCTGTATTATCTCCACCAGATTCTTCGGAAAGTTTCCTTGTGGCAGATTCATATACCCAGGAAGAATAGATATGACCTTCCAGGTGATTAACACCAATCAAAGGTTTACCAGAACCTAAAGCCAATCCTTTGGCCGCATTCAACCCAACCACCAATGAACCAGCTAACCCAGGACCTCGCGTCACCGCAATAGCATCTACATCCTCAAGCTTCATATTTGCCTGATCAAGTGCCAATTGCAAAACAGGCACAACACTCAGAACATGTTGACGTGAGGCTACTTCTGGAAATACTCCGCCATATCGCGCATGAATATCCATCTGAGAGGCGACAACAGATGATAACAATTCACGCCCATTTTGAATGATAGCTGCAGCAGTTTCATCGCAAGACGACTCAATTGCCAGAATACGTGCAGAGGGGAGACTAGTCATGAATGTTTTTGTTCCTGTAAAAATATGCAATATTTTTTTATCAATATGTCTTAAGTTGCGTAATGCTCACGAAAGCGTATCATATCATATCCAAAACGAAGAACAAAGAACAGAGTCCCATTGTACATATGATTATGCTTTTCACCAAAAAGAGGTTGGCCAAAAATTTGGCTGCATAATCAGCTGTAGTAATAATGTCAATATTTGTACAAACCCCTTATTGACAAAATCGAGGAAAATGACTAATCTTAACTTACATAAAAGGAGACTATATGGGTATTAATACTATCATTGGAACTACATCTGGTTATTTATCAAAGCCAGTCGGTAACGGACCCTGGCCGACTGTCATCGTCATACAGGAATGGTGGGGGCTTGACGATCAAACCAGATCAATAGCAGATCGGTTCGCCGAGTTAGGCTATTTGGCTTTTTCTCCTGATTTATATCACGGGGAACTGGCCCAGTTGGGCGACGGCGACAAAGCCATGACTTTGGTGCAAAAATACGGCCCCAGTGCACCCTCTGACTTACAATTACTTTTCGACAATCTTAAAGCTGATCCAAACTGCAGCGGAAAAATCGGTAGCGTTGGTTTTTGCTTTGGCGGGCGAATGTCTCTTACACTTGGAATCGACCGCCCTCTGGATGCAATCTGCACTTTTTACGGTGGGGGGATGCAGCAAATTTTTAACCGACTCGATGCCATCCATTGCCCTGTACTTGGGCTATTCGGGGACCAGGATGTTTCCATACCAGTTGGAACGATTGAACAATTTGATCTTCTGCTAGACCAAATCGGTGTGGAACATGAAATTATCGTTTATCCAGACTCTGGGCATGCATTCTTCCGTGATAGTGACAAAAGCGTCTACAAACCTGTGGCATCCAAAGATGCATGGGAAAGAGTAAAAATATTCTTCCAAAAAAACCTGAATTAATGTTCTTCATCCTGCATGAAACTTTTCATGCAGGATATTTTTTTGATTGACAAAATACACGCTTTCCTATACGCTTGTAGTATGCTCACCGATAGCCAACTCTCTGTAATTAAAGCTCCCATTTCAAATAAGATTTTCTTAAGCGGTCCTGCAGGTACGGGGAAAACAACGACAGCCGTTGAACGGATGAAATTTTTGCTGACAAGTAATATTCCTGCTGATCAGATTTTGATTCTGACTCCACAGCGAAACCTTCAGGACCCTTTCTTGAATATTATCCACAGTCCGGAAATAAGTGCGGGCAGTGAGGTAACACCAGCCACAATCGGCGGTCTGGCAAGGCGTATGCTGGATCTTTTCTGGCCCCTAGCAGCCGAAATAGCAGGAGTAGCCCATCCGGAAAAACCTCCGGTATTTCTAACCCTGGAAACCGCTCAATATTACATGGCGTATTTAGTACGACCCCATCTGGATGAAGGCTGGTTCGACTCAGTGGTCATGGATCGAAACCGTCTGTGCAGCCAAATACTCGATAACCTGAACAAATCTGCCATGGTTGGGTTCCCATACGAAGAAATTGGAGTGAGATTAAGTTCTGCTTGGGCGGGCGAACCTGCACAGCGTCGAATCTATGCCGATGCCCAGGCGTGTGCGAGTGAATTCAGGCAATACTGCCTTCAGCATAATTTGCTCGATTTTTCTCTCCAATTAGAAATATTTTCCAAAATACTTTGGAATGATGCCACTGTGCGTAACTACCTTTATCGCTCCTATAGGCACATCATATACGACAATATCGAAGAGGACATCCCGGTTGCCCATGACATTTTGAGTGAATGGTTGCCTGAATGTGAATCTGCCTTGTTGGTTTTCGACAATGAAGCCGGATATCGTCAATTTCTGGGAGCTGATCCGATATCTGCCTATAGTCTGTCTGAAAGCTGTGATGAAATAATTGAGTTTACTGAGTCGTTTGTAATAAGCGAAGGACTGGATTATTTATCAAAGTCTCTTTCTAACGTCATCATAGACTCGGTCCTCCCAGAACCAAACCAACCAGGAAGTGAACTGCTCGGCGAAGTCATCACTTATTTCCCTACCCGGTTTTACCCTGAGATGTTGGATTCGACTGCCCAGGAAATAAATCGTTTGATTTCGGAAGACGGTATTCCGCCATCAGAGATTGTCGTCCTTGCACCCTATCTGAGCGATTCTCTTCGCTTTTCCATGATGAGCCGACTTGAGGCGCTTGGCATTCCTACACGATCCCATCGACCCTCACGTTCCCTACGAGATGAACCAGCGAGTCAATGTTTGCTTACCTTGGCAGCTCTTGCTCATCCAGCCTGGAGTATTAAACCTTCCAAGTTCGATATTGCTTATACATTAGTTCAATCGATCGAGAATATGGATCTTGTAAGAGGACAATTATTAACCGATATCGTTTATCGCACAAAAGATGGTTCGTTATCCCCCTTTGAAAATATCAAACCTGAAATGCAAGATCGTATCACCCATGCGTTTGGCTCGCGATATACTCAATTACGGGAATGGATCGAGGCCTATCGGCTTGAAATTCACCAACCACTCGATCATTTCCTAAGAAGATTATTCGGCGAAATCCTTTCCCAATCTGGGTTTGGATTTCACAATAAAGTTGATTCAGCCAGAGTAACCGCCAATTTAATTGAATCCATACAGAAATTTCGCTGGGCAATGGAACCCACCCTGGACCAGAGCACACCCGTGGATATTGGACACGAATATATTTCGATGTTAAAAGATGGAGTAATTGCCGCCCAATATGTCTCAGCTTGGGTAAACCCAATTGAAGATTCCGTACTTCTTGCCCCAGCTTATACGTTCCTGATGAGCAACAGACCTGTAGGTATTCAATTTTGGTTGGATGCCGGCTCGGGGGGGTGGTACGAACGTCTATTCCAACCAATCACTCATCCATTTGTTCTTTCCCGTCAATGGTCTGGAACAGAAACGTGGACAGATGATAAAGAAATGGAAGCCAATAATAAAACTTTGGCAAGATTATTGACAGGTCTCTTGCATCGTTGCCGAAATAAAATTTTTCTGGGATTAACGGATCTCAGCGAGAGTGGCTATGAACAACGGGGAGCTTTATTGCGAGCATTTCAGCAAATTCTCAAGAAATAATAAAAAAACCTACCCAAAAGGGTAGGTTTTTTTTATAAAAAACTAAAATTATAGGCTTGCATTAATGGTGTTGAAGATATTCTTGACCAACGGTCCCATGATTGTGAGGGCAGCGATCACAACAACAGCAACTAAAACAAGGATTAAAGCGTATTCAACCATACCCTGACCGCGTTCTTTAAGTGAAAACAACATGAAGTTTTTCCTCCTTTCCAAAAGAATGAACTACAACTCTATTATACACATAATGAAACAAAAGAAAATACCCTTGAGTTTGCATTTACTTAACAAAAGATTTCTTTTTTTGATTTAATCTAAAATAACTGGCAAAAGAAAAATAAATAATTTAAAAATATAGCCCACACGTTCAAAAAATAGACTAAATACCCAGATTATAGGCTTGCGTTAATGGTGTTGAAGATATTTTTGACCAACGGTCCCATAATGGTCAACGCAGCAATAACAACAACTGCAACTAAAACAAGAATTAATGCATATTCGACCATACCTTGACCACGTTCTTTGAGAGAGAATAACATGAGTATTTGCTCCTTTCCACAAGAATTAACTTCTAAAAAAGTATACAATCAAATCATTAGATCAACAAGATAAAAACGGAAAATCTTAGCATTTTTTTTATAATGTTTTAATTATTTACAACATTTGTTAATATAATTTCCAAAGCATAAGATTCTGAAAAAAACTTACTCCCTGAAAATTAGCGGAAGAAACTCTCAATATTTCTCCGGTAAATTTTTAATATAATTCAAACAAAAAACGATTATTATTGGTCTAACAAATTAGGAGGAACTCTATGATATCCAATTTTAACAACCTTGTCCCAATGGTAGTCGAATCATCCGGTCGAGGTGAACGGGCATATGATATTTATTCGCTCTTGCTCAAAGAGCGCATCATCTTTCTTGGTACAGGCATTGATGATCAAGTCGCCAATGTCATTGTTGCGCAACTTTTATTTCTGAATCACGAAGATCCGGAAAAAGAAATTCAAATGTACATAAATTCCCCCGGCGGAGTAATTTATGCAGGTCTGGCAATTTATGACACAATGCAAATGATCAGTAATCCAATCAGTACCGTGGCCGTTGGTGTTACTGCTTCTTTTGGAACTGTTTTACTCACCGCTGGTACAAAAGGCCGCCGTTATGCACTGCCAAACGCAACTATTCATATGCATCAACCTCTAGGTGGAGCTCAAGGGCAAGCCACTGACATAGAAATTCAAGCCAAGCAGATTATGCGCTTGAAGGCACTTCTTAATGGTGTAATGGCAAAACATACTGGTCAACCCCTGGAAGTGATTGAACGTGATCTTGATCGCGACTATTACTTGGATGCCCAACAAGCCGTAGCCTATGGCCTTGTTGATCAAGTTTTACAGGTACCCGAAAAGAAGTAAAATCAAATTTACAAATTAATGTGCGCGGTTGATGCCAATAAGCATCTCCGCGCATATTTTTGTTTATAATAGAAAATCAAAAAAGAGAACAAAATTATTATCAATGATGGCTTCGGCATCCCAAAAATTCAGAAACTGGAAATTTTCTTATGCTACTTCTACCACCAACTGCAAAAGGTTTGATATTAGACATGGATGGCGTGCTGTGGACGGATTCCTCGCCAATCGGTAATCTGCCGGTTATCTTCGCACGGATCAAAGAATTAGGACTAACCGTCGCAATGGCTACCAATAACTCCAGTCGAACCATCACTCAATACGTGGAACGATTAATGAATTTTGGTGTAATTGTGGAACCCTGGCAGGTTGTCACATCATCCCTTGCCGTGGCTGAGATAATGAGCAAACAACTTCTTTCTGGAGCACCAATCTTTGCCATTGGTCACGAAGGATTATTTGAAGCGTTGAAAGCAAAAAACTTCGAAATATTGCCAGTTGAAAAAGCCGAAAACGCAGAAGCGGTAGTAGTCGGAATCGACTGGGATATTAATTTTGCGAAGATGCGCGAGGCCACTCTACTGGTCAGAGCAGGTAAACCTTTTTATGCCACAAATCCCGACAAAACCTTCCCCACTCCCCGCGGACAAATTCCCGGTGCAGGTGCTTGGATATCTGTGATTGAAACAGCTACCGATGTTACACCCACCTATGCAGGCAAACCCTATCCATACATTTTAGAACTGGCACTCAACCGTCTAGGAACACCCAGGGAAAACACCTTTGTTGTGGGTGACCGACTCGAAACTGATATCGCCGGTGGGCAGAATTTGGGGTGTCCAACAGTAGTAGTATTATCCGGAATCAGTACACTTTCACAAGCTCAAAGTTGGATTCCTGCAGTAGATATCATCTCTGAAGATCTAGCAAAATTACTTGGTATCGATAAAGTTTAATAGCGGAAAATAAATGATTTTTTTATCCTGGTGTAAACATGAATTTTGATTACACCCATAATCGAGTACTTTTCAATGGTATGACATGCTTATTTATGATCTAGGATACACTGAATTGGTCAAAATTATTAGCGATTGGGGGCAGCCATCCTTCCGCGCTAAACAAATATGGGCTGGCCTTTATAAGAGTTTTTGGCAATCGCCATCTGAATTTACCAACCTGCCTTCTGAACTTCGCCAAAGAATCTCGGAAAATTTTTCTTTTGACATTCTCACTCCTACAATAAAACTCGAATCCTCCGACGGTCAAACCCGTAAAACTCTTTTTAAACTTCCGGATGGACGACAGATTGAAGCTGTATTGATGCGATATGACCGCCGCCGGACCCTTTGCATTTCCACCCAGGTTGGCTGTGCCATGGGATGTACTTTTTGCGCAACCGGTCAAATGGGTTTCACCCGCCACCTTACAAGTGGTGAAATCATTGCACAGGTAATGTATTATGCCCGCTTGCTACACGACGAGGATGATGTAGTTACAAATATTGTTTTGATGGGGATGGGAGAACCATTTCACAATTACAAAAATACGATGGCCGCAATTGATCAGTTGAATGATCCCGACGGATACAATTTTGGGGCACGTCGCTTTACTATATCTACTTCCGGACTTGCACCCGCAATCCGTCAATTCGCATCCGAAAAACGACAGGTAAACCTCGCCGTCTCTTTACATGCCTCCGAAAACGATTTACGGATGAAAATGATGCCAGTTAATAAAAAATATGATATTGAAGAACTATTAAATGCTTGCCGTGAATATGTTGAAATTACTGGTCGCAGAATTACCTTTGAATGGGCATTAATAAATGATGTCAATGACACCCCGGAACAAGCAAGAAAACTGGCAAGTTTACTAAAAGGCATACTCTGCCATGTTAACGCTATCCCCTTAAACCCGACCACCGGTTACGAAGGTAAAGCCACTACCCGTGATCGCGCTGAAGCCTTCAAAGATATTTTAGAGCAAAATGGCATACCCTGTACCATCCGCATTCGCCGTGGTATTGATATCCAGGCGGGCTGTGGACAGCTTGCATCCCGGCAAAGTACAAGCTAACCAACCTTTCTCATTAGTTTACGAATGCGTTCGCCTTCCAAGAGCCCTTTCTATTTTTTCGTCAACAATTCCAATTTAGTCACTAATCCGCAGGGAGTTTGATCAGATCAAGCCAGTTCAGATTATAGTAAAATCAAACTCATCGGAGGGCTTTATGTTTTTTTATATCCTCAACATATTTTTATCGGCTTTTTTACTTTTCCAAATCCAACCTATGATCGCCAGATATATCCTCCCATGGTTTGGAGGTACACCTGCGGTCTGGTCCACTGTGCAAATGTACTTTCAGGTACTTCTAACCGGTGGTTATGCTTACGCTAACTGGATGATTGGACGCAAGCGAAAAGCCCGACGTGAGCAGATTCACGTTGTTTTGCTGGTTTTAGCATTGGTACAGGTAATTGTGTTGGGCTTTCTCTGGGATTCCCCGATTACACCTGGCTTATCCTGGCGCCCACAGGGTATATCCTTCCCAATCTGGGAAGTTTTTAAACTTCTAACCGTTTCGGTTGGGCCTGCTTACTTTTTACTATCTACTAATAGCCCCATTATGCAAGCCTGGTTCAACCGGGCATACCCGACCAAATCACCTTATATTTTATATGCACTATCTAATGCTGGATCATTAATAGCGCTGATCACTTATCCCATCCTGGTTGAACCACGGCTTACCCTGGTAGGACAAGGCTGGATGTGGTCAGGCGGATTCATTCTATTTGCACTTTTCACCTGTTTTGGAGCCATACGATCGTTACGCAGTCAACAACAAGACGATACTATCGCAGTTGTCACATCCGAGATAGCCCCAACTCCAGATAGTCAGGTTCAGATACTCTGGTTAGCCCTCAGCGCCTGCGCCTCTATACTGCTATTGGCGACTACCAGTCATATCACTCAGGAAGTTGCTGTTGTTCCATTTCTTTGGGTGTTACCTCTTACTGTCTACCTCCTGACCTTCATCATTGCCTTTTCAGATGAAAAATGGTACCCACGACAGGCAGTTTTTATTGCTTTTTACATCGCTACATTATTATTTGCATTTGCACTGGTACGAGGACCCAACCTTGGAGTACCTTTGCAGGTAACAATTTACACTACAACGCTCTTTCTAGCTGCTTTGGCATGTCATGGAGAAATTTTTCGGCTAAGGCCACACCCCTCCCATCTAACACGTTTCTACCTGATGGTTTCAATCGGCGGGGCACTGGGAGGAATTTTTGTCAACCTGGTGGCGCCATTAATATTCAAGGGTTTTTGGGAATTACCCCTGGGAATTTTATTTGCATGGGGTTTGATCATGTACCTGCGGATTCGCCAGGGACCGGCAGCCGGACGGGCATTTTGGCGTCGCAACCGGTTATCGATTTCTATTGGAGGTTTGGTAGCATTAGGCATAGTGGCTGTAGTCTTCGTGATCCTCTCTCGCGGTATTCTGTTCGTGGAACGTAATTTTTACGGGCTTGTCAGGGTGGATAAAGCCATCCTCCCCACTACTGGACAAGCAGTTTACAAAATGGTGCATGGCATCACAGTGCATGGCGTCCAATTTATCGATCCAGCGCTTAAAAACATACCAACCGCTTATTTTTCCCAAAAAAGTGGTGTTGGATTGGCGATATTAAACCATCCACAACACGGAAAGGGCATGAATGTCGGAGTGGTTGGGATGGGCATTGGCGTATTGGCTGCATACAGTCAGCCCGGAGATGCTTACCGCTTGTATGAAATCAATCCAGTTGCCATTCGACTGGCTAAAGGCGAAGGCGGATACTTTTCATTTTTACAAGACAGCCCTGCAAAAATTGTTGTAATTCCGGGTGATGGACGGATCTCATTGGAGCAGGAACTACAAACAACGGGGTCAAACCAATTTGATATTTTAATTCTGGATGCATTTTCAAGCGATTCTGTCCCTGTACATTTGATTGACAAGGAATCTTTTGAAATTTACCTGAATCATCTCAAATCAGATGGTATTCTAGCCATGAATGTCACCAATAATTACCTCGATCTTCGTCCCGTTGCGTGGCAACTTGCACAATTCTATGGACTGAAGATGGTGTATATTACCAAGCCCGGTGATGGGCTATCATCTTATGCATCACAATGGATATTAATGTCGCGCAATCCCTCCATACTGGACATCCCGGCTATTAAAAGCCAGGTATCAGGCTTAGAAGATTTTAATAAAAACTTACCGCTATGGACAGATAATTACAGTAACCTCTTTCAGGTATTAAAATGAGCCAGAACACACATAGTTTTTGAAATAAACTCATATTTTTTATACTCAAATACTAATTGGAATTGGCACGAACCGTTTTATCCAATATCTACGAGATAATATTCCGGTAGTTGAATAATTTTCGAGTAATAACTGAACAGATTATTCCACTGCCAATGGTCATTGAAATCAATTAGAATTGAACTGCCTTTTGAAAAATCGAGATTTTCAATTTTTTCACAAATAATCCTGATATCTATTGTCTCACATCCAAACCCAGAGAGCAAATATCCATGAAAGACGAAAAACAAAACTGGCTAGAACGCACACCTATCGCTGCTCTACCCTGGCTGACAATCGAAGTACTGATTTTTAGCCTAATTATATTAGCTGCAGTGGTAACCCGCTATTACAACCTTGGCGCACGCGCCATGAGTCATGATGAAAGTTTACATACTTATTTCTCCTACTTACTCTCTACCGGTCAAGGGTATCAACACAACCCAATGATGCACGGGCCATTACAGTTTCACTTGATTGCACTGGCTTATTTCTTATTTGGCTCAAGTGATTTTGTTGCCCGAATTCCTGCAGCAACATTCGGCATACTTGCGATCGGGTCTATCTGGATTTGGCGAAGATACCTCGGGCGGGCCGGAGCATTGGTAGCAGCCTTAATGGCGCTTATTTCGCCCTTCCTGCTTTATTACGCGCGCTATACGCGCGAAGATTCGTATGTTGCTGTTTCCTTGTTTGTCTTGTTGTACAGTATTTTGCGATACCTTGAAACTGGTAAAGCCAAATATATTTACCTTATCGCTGGCTCCCTGGTCATTCATTACCTGACCAAGGAAACCTCTTTTATCTATACCGCCCAATTATTAATTTACCTCACGATTTATTTACTCGTGCGTGTATTGGAAAAACCCTGGACTGGTGGTCAAAATAATTATCGCGGGTTTATTACCATGTTGATTCTTGGGGCAGTTCTTTTGGGCTCCACTGGATATATGGCAATATCATCCAAAGCAGCCACAGACATTAATGGCACACAAACTGCTGCACCCGCGGACCCAACTGCAACAAATGCACTCCTACCCCGCGATGCAGCCAGCCTGACCCCGACAATCGTTCTGGCTGCCCTGACCGGTCTGGCGATCATTGCGGCAATTTTTTTCCTGATCCGTGGCTTTGGCCTTGAAAATATACGCAAGGAACGTTCTTTTGATCTTCTAATGGTTTTTGGAACCATAGTACTACCTCAGCTTTCGGCACTTCCTGTACACCTACTTGGCTGGGACCCACTGGATTATTCTTCGGCTGGTTTGATGCGGACCGGTGCGTTTTTAGGACCCATCGTTCTTATTACGATAGCGATTGGATTGTGGTGGAACCGTGACGTTTGGTGGAAGATGGCCCTCATCTTCTGGACTCCATATTTGCTCTTATATACAACTTTATTTACAAATGGAGCTGGATTTTTTACTGGCTCGGTTGGTTCACTCGGGTATTGGTTGGAACAACAGGGAGTACAGCGTGGTTCACAGCCCTGGTATTACTATGTATTCATTACTATCCCCATATACGAGTTCTTGCCAGCCATCGCCTGCTTGTTGGCTGCATATTTGAGCCTTCGCAAAAAGACTGAATCTCAAATAAACTCACCTGAACTCGAACAAGAACATCACAATCTGACAAACATGTTGAGCCTGTTGGGCTGGTGGACTGTCACCAGTATTATCGCATTCACTATCGCAGGCGAAAAAATGCCCTGGTTGACCTTTCATATGTCACTTCCCATGGTTCTTTGGGGCGGCTGGGCAGTTGGCACAGTTATCGATAAAATTGACTGGAAAGAACTTCAGCGCCGAAATGCACTTCTCGTACTCTCGGTCCTGATGATCTTCACATTGAGCGTTGTCGGTGTCCTGATCGCATTAATGGGAAGCCCACGCCCCTTTGAAGGGCAGGAACTAAATCAAATCCAGGTCACAACAAGTTTTATTTTCGCCATTTTTGGAGTTCTAGCCAGTATTTCAGCCTTATATTTTCTACTCAAAGACTGGGATTACAAACAAGTCGTGTACCTGAATACACTGGTTTTCTTTGCCATTCTAACCATATTAACAATTCGAACTACTATCAGGGCAAATTATATAAAATATGATAGCGCACAGGAATATCTCGTTTATGCGCACAGTTACAGCGGTGTAAAAGATGTATTACGACAGGTCGACGATCTTTCTGAAAAAACTGTTGGTGGCAAAGACATTGTCGTAGCATATGATGATGACACCTCCTGGCCGATGTCCTGGTATATGCGTGAATATCCGAATGCCCGTTTTTACGGCGCACAACCAGATCGCACCTTGCGGGATGTACCTGCCATCATTGTGGGTGATAATAATTTCGCCAAAATTGAACCTATTGTAGGTGATAATTTTTATCGTTTCGATTACATCCGCATGGTCTGGCCAAATCAGGATTACTTCAACTTAATAAGTAACCGTCCTGACCCTTCCATTCCGTTCGATGACACTTACACCTGTACAGGTATTTTCAGCGGACTAAAACTCTTACGAAGTTATGATTTTTCACGAATATGCAGTGCCCTCAACGATCCTCGTATGCGTACCGCCCTGTTCAATATCTGGCTCAACCGAGATTACAAACTTTATGGTGAAGTTACTAATAGTATTGGCATAAACGAAAGCACCTGGGATCCTTCTGACAAGATGCGGTTATATGTTCGAAAAGATGTGGCCGACAAGGTTTGGAATTATGGTATCAAAACTGCACCCAAACCAAAAGAAGACCCTTATGCAAAAGGTGTTATAGATTTACCGGCCAATGTGGTTTTAGGTTCAATGGGCTCAGAACCGGGGCAGTTCAATGCGCCCAGAGGAATTGCCTTTGCACCAGATGGCACGCTGTATGTGGCTGATTCTCGCAACCATCGAATTCAACACTTGAATAGTGACGGCAGCGTGATCAAAGTATGGGGAACATTTGCAGACCAATCTGCTGGTGCTGCTCCAATTGGATCATTTAATGAACCATGGGGAGTTGCTGTTGGACCAGATGGTAGTGTTTTTGTAAGTGATACCTGGAACCACAGAATCCAAAAATTCAGCCCAGATGGGACACCCATCAAAATGTGGGGCGTATTTGGAACAGCCGAAACTCCGGGAGCATTATATGGCCCGCGCGGAATCACAACAGACTCACTTGGGAATGTTTTCGTTGCAGATACAGGGAATAAGCGAATTGTTGTCTACGACCAGAATGGTGCAATTTTGACTCAATTCGGAACTGAAGGATTCGATCCGGGTCAATTCAGTGAACCAGTTGATGTCAAAGTCGATTCGAGTGGTAGAGTTTATGTAACCGATACATGGAATCAGCGAATACAAGTCCTTGAAAGTATGGATAAGATTAACTATGCCCCATTAAAACAGTGGCCTGTTTCCGGATGGGATAGTCAATCTCTGGACAACAAGCCATTCCTTGCCATACGCCCGGATGGATCAACATTTGTGACCGATCCTGAAGGTTACCGTGTTATCCAATTCGACTCTGAGGGAGCATTTGTTCAACTGTGGGGCCAATTCGGAACAGATAACGCCACCTTTGGATTACCAAGCGGGATTGCCGTTGACCCTCAAGGAAATGTATGGGTCACAGATTCAGGCAATAACCGCATAATGCGCTTCACGGTACCTCTAAAATAACATAAAAATATCCACCCAGCCCGGTTTCAGATAATGTAACCGGGCTTATATTTTGGCCTGATGGTATAATCGCAATGCTAGACAGGGAGCAATGCTCTCATCTCAACAGGGAGACCCACCCGCATGAAACTCCACGAATATCAATCCAAACAGATTTTTTCCCGGTACGGGATTCCGATCCCTAAAGGAAGAGTCGCGTCAACCGCCAGCGAAGCCAGGCAAATCGCTGAGGAGCTCGGTGGTCGCGTCGTCATCAAGTCGCAAGTGTTAGTCGGTGGCCGCGGTAAAGCCGGCGGCATCAAAGTTGCAAAAGATCCTGCAGAAGCAGAATTGTTTGCAACACAAATTCTTTCGATGGAAATTAAAGGTTTACCAGTACGCAAAGTACTTGTAGACGAAGCTGCATACATCGAACAGGAAATTTATCTCGGGATCACCAATGACCGGGCAGCAAAAAGACCTGTGATCATGGCTTCTGCGGCTGGTGGCGTTGAAATCGAAGAAGTAGCCAAAACCAACCCAGAAAAAATTATCAAAATGCACATCAACCCATTGGTGGGCATTAAGGATTATCAAACCCGGGACATTGCAGCGGGAATTGATCTTCCGCGTGAGTGCTGGAAATCATTTGGTGAGATTCTCAAAGCGCTTTGGGAGGTTTATAATGACAACGACGCCACCCTGGCAGAGATCAACCCACTGGTTATTGGAAAAGAAAAGAAGTTGGTTGCTCTCGATGGGAAAATGCTAATTGACGATAATGCCCTCTTCCGGCACCCTGAGCTTTCAGAAATGCGCGACACCGATGAGGACGCTCCATCTGAAATTGAAGCTCGCAAATATGGTTTGACTTTCATCAAGCTGGACGGAAATATCGGCTGTATGGTGAATGGTGCGGGCTTGGCCATGGCGTCCATGGATATTTTGAAATTGTTTGGCGGTGACCCGGCCAATTTCCTTGATATTGGCGGTGGTGCAGGGGCAGATAAAGTATCTGCTGCAATGCGCATCATCCTGAGTGACCCAAATGTTAAGGCCATCCTATTTAATATTTTTGGTGGTATCACTCGCTGTGATGAAGTTGCCCGTGGTATTTTAATAGCCATGGCTGAAGTAAAGCCAAAAGTGCCGATGGTAGTGCGTCTGGTTGGGACAAATGCCAAGGAAGGTCGCGCAATGTTGGCAAATGCAAACATGATCACAGCAGAAACCCTGGCTGACGCTGCCCAAAAAGCTGTCGCAGCCGCGAAAGGAACCCTGGCATGAGCATATTAGTAAATAAAGGAACCCGTTTGCTCGTACAGGGCATTACAGGGAGTGAAGGTTTGTTTCACACACGACAGATGGTGGCCTATGGCACAAACGTCGTCGCCGGTGTGACCCCGGGCAAAGGCGGCGAATGGGTCGACGAGAAGATTCCTGTCTTTGATTCGGTAAAGATTGCGGTAGAAGCCAGCGGTGCAAATACCAGTATCATCTTTGTCCCCGCTCGTTTTGCTGCCGATTCCATCTTCGAAGCTGCTGATGCAGGCATCCCCTTTATCGTTTGTATCACCGAAGGCATTCCTGTCAGCGACATGATGCGCGTCCGTAGTTATATAGATCAAAAAGGTGTCCGCTTATTAGGACCCAACTGTCCTGGATTATTAACACCTGGCGAAGCCAAGGTTGGTATTATCCCTGGCGATATTGCACTGCCCGGTAACATTGGCATTGTTTCCCGTTCTGGCACCCTCACCTACGAAGTGCTATACGCCCTCAAGCAAGTTGGCATGGGCTCTTCCACAACGGTCGGCATTGGCGGTGACCCTGTCAACGGCACCAATCACATCGATGTACTCCAAATGTTTGAAGAAGATCCTCAAACCGACAAAGTGGTGATGATCGGTGAAATCGGTGGCTCTGACGAAGAGAGGGCAGCAGAATACATCGCTACCCGGATGACTAAACCCGTTGTTGCCTTTATTGCAGGGCAAACTGCACCTCCCGGAAAACGCATGGGCCATGCAGGTGCCATCATTGAAGGCGGTTCTGGTAGTGCTGCGGACAAAATTGCAGCGCTCGAAAAAGCTGGTGTAAAGGTTGCGCGACACCCTGAAGAGATCCCATCTCTCTTAAAATAAAAAAAATAGGGCTCAGCCAATGCTGGGCTCTATTTTTTTCTTAAAAAATTACAGGATGAACAGATTAGTAATCTATCCATCCTGTATAATAGCCTTGACTTTTAGCGGTGGCTGTCGATGTAACGAACGGCTTCACCCACTGTGGTGATTTTTTGGGCATCGTCGTCTGAGATTTCTGCGCCGAATTTATCTTCGAAAGCCATGATCAATTCGACCAGGTCCAGAGAATCAGCCTCAAGTTCTTCGCGGAACCGGGCGTCCATCGTGATCTTGCTTTCGTCTGCGCCAAGCAAATCGACGATAATTGCCTTGATTGCATCATAAGTTTCTGCCATATATTCCTCCTGGAATTACATCTGTTTTTTTGTTTGCACGGGTGATTTTACCACCATGCATATTATCCATACACAGGAACACAGTACTATGTCAAAAGTTGCGCCTATCACAACCCGGAAAACTGATCACATTAAGATCAATTTAGAACAAGATGTTCGCTCTGCTTTGACCAGCGGGCTTGAAAATGTCCATTTTATTCATGAAGCTTTACCTGATCTTGATCTAAATGAAGTTGATACAAAAATAAAAATTTTCAATAAAGTATTACAAGCGCCTATTCTTATCTCATCCATGACTGGTGGGACAATAGATTCCGGGGTGATCAATTATCGACTGGCTGAAGCGGCTCAGATTTATGGTCTGGCAATGGGAGTTGGAAGCCAACGAACTGCTTTGGAAAATCCCGAACGAATTAATTCATTTCAGGTCAGGAAAGTTGCGCCGGATATTCTGCTCTTTGCCAATATCGGAGCAGTACAATTAAATTATGGCTATGGCGTAAATGAATGTCTACGAACTGTGGACATGATCGATGCGGATGCTTTATATTTACATTTGAATCCGCTGCAAGAAGCTGTACAGGCTGGTGGCGATACGAACTGGAAAAACCTGCGCACGAAAATCGAACAGGTTTGTAAAAAACTTTCCGTACCTGTCGTGATCAAAGAAGTTGGATGGGGGATTTCTGAGAACACAGCTAGAATCTTGATCGATTGCGGCGTCGCTGCAATAGATGTGGCAGGGGCGGGCGGGACAAGCTGGTCCCAGGTTGAGATGCATCGTGCCCCAGATAATTTTCTGCGTGACCTGGCAGGCACTTTTGTGGACTGGGGAATTCCAACAAAAGATTCGATACTGAATGTCAGGCGCGTTTCGCCACAATTACCGATATTTGCCAGCGGTGGCATAAAAGATGGCCTGGATATTGCCAAATGCCTGGCATTGGGTGCATGCCTGGGTGGGATGGCTGGAAAATTCTTAAAAGCTGCTGCTGTCTCAACGGAAACCGCGCTGGAATTAATGAAATTAACTAAACGACAATTACAGGTATCCATGTTTGCAGCAGGAGCAGGAACAATCACTACCCTGCAACACATCGAACTGCGGATGCAATAAAGATGCAGGCTTTTAGTTAATAAGCTCAAAACGAAATGGTTAGCAAGACCAGTCAATGACGCCTGATATAATCCAACAATTCTTATCCTGATAACGATTGGAAATAATATGACTGACCTATTAAAAATCATGCTGCCGGCAATTGAGGTCGAGCTTCAAAAACAGGTATCCCGAGTCGATGTGGTGCGTACAAAAGTCTATCATGAGATGCTTACTTACCACATGGGATGGACGGGTGAAGGTGCAGGGCCGGAAACAACCGGAAAACGCATCCGCCCCCTGCTTGTTTTATTAATATGCGCCGCTTGTGAATCTGAAACAAAAAATAATAACTGGACGGCAGCCCTTCCCGCCGCTGCCGCAGTAGAGTTGATACACAATTTTTCTTTAGTACACGATGATATTCAAGACAACTCTGCAAAACGTCGTGGGCGCCCAACTTTATGGGCAAAATGGGGCATGCAACAAGCGATAAATGCCGGTGATGGTCTATTTGTTCTGGCGAACCTGGCAGCGACAGATCTCAGCACTTATTTTCCTGCCGAAATTGTTGTAAAGGCCACCCACATTTTACAAAACACTTGCCTGGATCTTACGAGAGGGCAATTCCTGGACATGTCCTATGAAAAACGTACAGATTTGGGCGTGGAAGATTATTGGCCAATGATCAGTGGTAAAACAGCTGCGCTTCTTTCAGGTTGTTGCGCATTGGGTGCATTACTGGGTGGTGCAAATGAACCCGAAATTGATGCCTATCGCTCATTTGGGCATTACCTTGGGCTGGCTTTCCAGATACAAGATGACATCCTGGGCATCTGGGGCAATGAAGCCATCACGGGAAAATCAGCTGCAAGTGACCTGCTTGAAGGGAAAAAAACCCTTCCGGTATTGGTCGGTCTGGGAAAAAAAGGTAAATTTGCACAGCGCTGGGCGCAGGGCGCGATCCAACCCGAGGAAGTAGAAGCAACTGCCAAATTGCTGGCGAATGAAGGTGGTTACGCCTATACGCACGATATGTCGAGACAGATGACTGACCTGGCCATCAACAGCTTGCGAGAAGCCGATCCCAAAGGTGAGGCCGGTGAGTTATTGATGAATCTGACAGATCAATTGATCAAACGCGAGTCTTAAACAACGGCTTAGTCAATTCGATATCACTTCTGCCTGTCATAATGGGATTGCAAACTTCGATAAGTCATATTCTTTTCCTTCAAAGCCCGTATTCCGGCCACGGCTGCCATAGCCGCAGTGAGTGTGGTAAGCAAGGGTACATTCATCATAATCGCTGTCGCACGAATCATTTCCCCATCAGAGTGTGTTTTTGAACCCAGAGGGGTATTAATGATCAATTGCACTGTCCCAGCACGGATCAGATCAACGGTATGCGGGGAGCCCAGATGCATCTGTTTTACAGGCTCGGCCTGAACATTTGCACCATTAAAATACTTTGCAGTTCCCGGGGTTGCGTAAATTTTGAAACCCAGTCGTACTAAATCCCGTGCAATTTTCAAGGCAGCACCTTTATCAAAATCATTAACTGATATCAAAACCCCACCCACCTGTGGCAAGGCACAACCTGCTTCCAGCTGACTCTTAGCAAACGCATGACCAAATTGTGAAGCCATCCCCATCACTTCCCCAGTCGAACGCATCTCTGGCCCCAAGCGTGGATCTGCCCCAGGGAGTTTATTAAAAGGCATAACAGCTTCTTTTACAAAAAAGCCATCAATGCGGGGCTCTTCCGTAATCCCCAAATCAACCAATGACCAGCCCACCATTATTTTAGCTGCAGCACGTGCCATGGATAATCCTGTCGCCTTACTAACAAAAGGTATGGTTCTTGATGCACGCGGGTTAACTTCCAAAACATAAACAATATCGTCCTTTAATGCAAACTGCACATTCATCAAACCACGCACATTCAGTGCCTTACCAAGTCGTTCTGTATAATCCCGCAAAATTCCAAGATGATAAGCACTAACCTTATAAGGTGGCAGCACACAAGCAGAATCTCCTGAATGGATGCCAGCCTGTTCCACATGCTCCATGATCGCACCGACAACTACTCTCTCGGAATCTACAAGCGCATCTACGTCCATTTCAAAGGAATCATCCAAAAAACGGTCGATTAATAAAGGCTGACCATCAGCAGCTATAAAAGCCTGCAAGATCACCGCTTCCAATTCCTCTTCACTTCCAACGATCGCCATTGCCCGCCCACCCAAAACAAAAGATGGTCGTACCAATACCGGATACCCGATCCGATTGGCAATTATGTGAGCATCCGCCAATGAAGTCGCAATCCCGTTTTCCGGCTGAGGAATTTCCAGTTCCATTAACATTGCTGCAAACTGTTGGCGATCCTCTGCGAGAGCAATTGATTCTGGAGAGGTACCAATAATCGGTACACCGGCTGCTTTAAGAGCTGCTGCCAATGTAAGAGGTGTTTGTCCCCCAAACTGAACGATTACGCCTTTAACATTTTCACATTCAACAACATTGAGAACATGTTCAAGTGTCAGGGGCTCAAAATACAGTCGATCAGCTGTATCATAATCAGTCGAGACTGTTTCAGGATTACAATTCAGCATGATCGTTTCATAACCAAGATCTCGCAGGGCAAAAGCAGCCTGACAACAGCAATAATCAAACTCAATCCCCTGTCCAATACGATTTGGGCCGCCACCCAGGATTAAGATTTTGTCCTTTTTTGTAGGATTAGCCTCACTTTCACTTTCATAAGAGCTATACATATATGGAGTCTGGGACTTGAATTCTGCAGCACAAGTATCAACTCGTAAAAAAGAGACTCTTATATTTAGTTTTTCTCTCAACGAACGAATTTCCAGTGACGTAAATTGTTTTTCAGCAGTGGATAGCAATCTTGCCAGGAATGAATCTGCAAAACCATGCTGTTTAGCCAATCGTAAGGTTTGTTCGACTTCAGAAATATAAGCCGGGTCATCTATCAGGTTTTTTATTCCCAGAATGTTCACCCTTTGGTCTTCGATCAAAGCCATTTGAGCCAAAAACCAGGGGTCAAACCCAGTATTTTCAGCTATCACCTGAACTGGTAACCCTGATGCAATTGCCTGGTAGGTAGTGAATAAACGCTCTGCCAAAGGGATTTTGAGTTCGGCTGGGCTGGAAAAAACAACAGAGGGTCGGTTTGGTCCAGAACCATCGAGGGCGTCCACACCAATTTCAAGCGATTGAACAGCTTTTTGCAAAGCCTCAGGGAAAGTTCTTCCCATAGCTAGCACCTCCCCAACCGATTTCATTTGCGGACCGAGCACTGTATCAACGCCTGGAAATTTTTCAAAGGTCCAACGTGGAATTTTCACAACTACATAATCAATCGAGGGTTCAAAAGCAGCCCTGGTAAGCCCTGTGATTTCATTAACTATCTCATCAAGGGTAAGGCCGATGGCAACCAATGCCGCAATTTTTGCAATCGGAAAACCAGTAGCTTTGCTTGCAAGTGCAGACGAACGACTGACCCGTGGGTTCATTTCAATAATAATAATGCGTCCATTCAATGGGTTGACTGCAAACTGCACATTAGCCCCACCAGTTTCAACTCCAACAGCGGACATCACTTTTCGTGCAAGATCTCGCATAATTTGATATTCACGGTCGGTCAAGGTTTGGGCAGGAGCAACAGTAATACTGTCTCCCGTATGAACACCCATTGGATCCAGATTTTCAATTGAACAAACCACTACGAAGTTATCTGCAGCATCGCGCATAACTTCCAATTCAAATTCCTTCCAGCCCATCACAGATTCTTCGAGCCATGCTTGTTGAATTGGTGATGCAGCAACTGCCTTACGTACCGCTTCGAGCAACTCGGAATGCTGGTAAACCCAGGATGCACCAGAACCACCCATGGCAAAAGAAGCCCGTACCAATAAAGGAAAGCCGATACGCTCAGCCAATTCTTCAGCCTCAGCCAGGTTACCGGCAGGGCCACCCTCGGCTAACGGAAGATTTTTGGCAAGCATCGCCTGCCTGAATAACAAACGATCCTCGGCAACTTTGATTGAAGCTAGAGTGGCCCCGATCAGCTTTACCCCATATTTATCCAGTATCCCGGTTTCTGCGAGCTGAACAGCCAAATTTAATCCTGTCTGACCACCTACGGTAGGCAATAACAGGTCTGGCTTTTCCTGTAAAATAATTACTTCCAGTGCCTCGACAGTCAAAGGTTCGATATAAGTTGCATCTGCAATATCTGGATCGGTCATAATAGTAGCAGGATTACTATTCACAAGAACAATCCTATGGCCCAACTGTCTCAAGACTTTTACAGCCTGAGTTCCAGAGTAATCAAATTCTGCAGCCTGACCAATAATAATTGGTCCTGATCCAAGGATCAGAATCGTGTGATGATCAGTCATTTTTATTCTCCATAAGGTCATTCTTTCGTGTCCACATCGATTCGAAAAAAGGTGTAAATATTTCCTGAGCATCATGCGGACCAGGTGCAGATTCTGGATGAAATTGGACACTATATACGGGCTTATGGTTCATCCGCATTCCTTCCAACGATCCGTCGTTTAATGAGAGATGGGTCACTTCGACCTCATCCGAATTTAGAGATTCAGGAAGTACCATGTAATTATGATTCTGGGCAGTAATATAAACTTTACCGGTTTTAATATTTTTTACTGGATGGTTTCCACCATGGTGACCAAATTTTAGCCGGGATGTTTTGGCACCCATGGCAAGACCGATGAGTTGATGCCCCAGGCAAATACCAAAGATTGGCATTTGCGTATCGAGTAGTTCTTTTACAGTTTTTATGGCATAGGATAACCCCGCGGGATCACCTGGCCCATTTGAAAGCATGACACCATCTGGATGCATAGCCAAAATTGTCTCGCAATTAGTGGTTGCAGGTACTACCGTCACCCGTGCCCCCAACCAGGCAAGGTGCCGAAGAATATTATGTTTTGCACCAAAGTCCATCAAAACTACATGGGTACTGACTTCACCCACAAACACAGGCGAATTTGACTTTTCAACTAGACTGCCATCCATCCCGAGCCATTTATCACCGCTATCACCTTGCCATCGATAAATTTTGGAACGTGTCACTTCCTTGACCATATCCTGCCCATCAAGACCAGGCCAGGCAAGCACAGAAGCAAGCAGCTTATCAGATGAGGTTCCCCGGGTAGAAAGAGCAGCCCGCATTGTCCCAATTTCACGCAACTGCCTGGTAATGGCACGGGTGTCGATCCCAGCAATACCAGGAATGCCATAAACATCCAACCATGTTGAAATATCACTTGTGGAACGCCAATTGGACACAACCGGACTGATGGTACGCGCAATGACTGCCGAGACCTGTGGTCTGGTAGACTCATTATCTTCAGGATTAATGCCTACATTCCCAATATGCGAAACAGTAAACAATACGCCCTGTCCCTTATAAGAAGGGTCAGAAATTATTTCCTGGTACCCCATCATACTGGTATTAAAAACCAGCTCAAATACCGCATCAGTTTGAGCTCCAAAAGATTGGCCTGTGTAAACAAGACCATTTTCCAGAACCAGAGTAGCAGGAATTATTTTTGACACAGTATTTCTCCAAATAAATAAAAAATATCCCTTACAGGGAAAGTCAACTAGACAACTTCAGCTAACAACTATGGTGGTAGTTTATACACCGACATCTTATTTGTCAATACTAATTTTTGTGGTGTTTTCAATAAATATCGGCTGAACGGTTCTGGCAGCGTCGGGTAAAATAAAACTATCGAATATCTTCCACCCCCTTTCACAGATAAGAAGAATGAGTCCCAGTTATGATTAACCAGATTCAAACCACCATCTTAACCATTGCAGCGAACGACTCAACCCGACACTCGCTCGAAGAAATTCTTAATGGTACCGGGTTTGTAACCACATACGCAAAGACCTTGGAAGATGGTCTGCAAAAATCGTTCGAACAATTACCATCCATTATAGTTGTGGAGCATAGTCAGCCCATGGATGGTTACGAGGTATGTCGTCGTTTGCGAGGTAATCGAATTCTGGAAGGCACTCCTATTGTGATGCTAATCAGCCACGAAGAAACTGATAAACGAGCAATTGGTTTGAGCGCCGGCGCAGATGACTTCCTGGACGTTCCGCTTGACGGTTTGGAAATCCTTGCCCGTTTACGAAGTCTGACCAGATTTAATCGAGAAAGATACCTGATAGCTGATTTAACACGCTTTTCATGGATGGTTGAACATGCACAAGAAGGTTACTTGATGCTGGACAAATCCGGCACAATTCATTACGCCAATGAAAGTGCAATTAACCTGCTTAACATGCCTGAAGATTTCTTCGGATTGCCGTTTGTAAATGTTGTAGAACACCATTATCTCCCTCAACCAAACGAAGCCTGGGCTAGCTGGATGGAAGACCCCGCACCATGTTTTTTGATCCAACCTGAAAGCCCAACAGCCCGAGCGGTATGGGTCGTATTGGAAGCCCTGGAACCCCCAAAAGGGGTTGAATATCAGCGGCTTGTTCGCTTACGGGATGTAACAGAACGAATGTCCATATATCAGGATATGCGTAGATTCCATACAGTCGTTGCCCACAAACTACGCACACCGATGTCCATGCTGATGATGAGCATGTCCATCATAAAGAATCAACTGGATATTCTTTCCCCGGACGAGATCAAGACAATGTTAGTATCCGCAATTAAAGGAACCGATCGGTTAGCCGAAGAAATTCGCACCATACTTACCTTTATTGATGCTCCACTTGCGCTAAATCTGGGATCGGCTATGGAATTGAATCAATTACCGGAAATGATTAAATCCACCAGTGCAATTCTCAAACTCTCAAATTGCAGTTTTTTCTTGCCCCAAAATATACAAGATTACAAGATTGCTATGACTCCGGATGCCATGGAAATGGTTCTGCATGAACTCTTCGAAAATTCTCGAAAATTCCATCGAACCCATGAGCCAAGGATTGAGATTTCTGTAGGCCAATCCGAAGACAACTTTGTTCAAATCCGTGTATCGGATGATGGTATAAATCTTTCAATAGAACAATTACAATGGGCATGGTTACCCTATTTTCAGGGAGAAAAAGACTTTACAGGTGAACTTCCCGGACTGGGACTTGGATTCCCTATGGTCGCAACCCTGGTATGGAAATCGGGTGGGACTATAAACTTGCGTAACCAAAAGGATGGACCCGGGGTAATTATTGACCTGCGATTACCCTTGGAAAGCACAATGCGCAATATGGAAAGATCTGCAGTGCCCTACGGTAATTAATATTTGGGTAATCTCTCTAAGAGCTGGCATAATACCCGCACAATTAAAAATAAATTTTTCGTTAGTTTTCCACTAATATTTTTAAAATTCTGTTTGTGTTACAATTCAAGACTATATTTATCCGATTTAGGAGTACTTAGTGAAACAACCGATCATTCTTTCAGTATTGGCACACCCTGACGACGAATCATTTGGCATGGGTGGTACGCTGGCTCTCTACGCAAAAAATGGCTGTGATGTGTATCTGATCTGCGCCACAAGAGGTGAAGTAGGCGATGTTGACCCGCTACTTATGCAGGGTTATTCATCAATCGCAGAATTACGCGAGGGCGAATTACGTTGTGCGGCCAAACATCTCGGATTAAAAAATGTGTTCTTTCTTGATTATCGAGATTCCGGTATGCCAGGCTCACCTGATAATTTCCATCCGGACGCACAAGTTGCGCATCCAGTGGAAGAAGTTGCCGGAAAAGTAGTTAAGTATATTCGCGAAATCAAACCAGATATCGTTCTAACCTTTGACCCTATTGGTGGGTATCGTCACCCGGACCATATCCATATTCATAATGCAACAGTGTTGGCGTTTCAAAAAGCTGTAGACGCTAGCTTTTTTCCTGAGTTCGGATCTCCATTCCAACCAGGAAAATTGTACTTTCACACTTTCCCACGTGGGTTTTTAAAACTGGTCGTAAAAATTATGCCTCTCTTTGGGCAAAACCCACGCAAATTTGGTCGAAATGGTGACATCGATATGCAATCCATCGCTGAGGTAAACTTCCCTACCCATGCGAAAATTGATATAAGCAAGGTACAACAAATCAAGGATGCCGCCAGCGCATGTCACGCATCCCAGGGTGGAACGGGTATGCGACGCGGTATTATGGGCCTGTTTATCAAGATTTTTGGTGAAAAAGAGGAATATATGCAGGCCTATCCGGCAGTGCAACCAGGTTGGAAAATTAAAAAAGATCTGGCAGGATAATTACGATCCTCACAAGAAACATCTTTTTTCAAGAACACCATCCATATTGTTTACCAATCTAGTTGCCAATAAGATAATCCATTTTTCTTGGTAACCCGTATAAACTCATTTTGATAATGCCCGGCTAATACAACCGGGCATTTTTTTATCCAAATTTCTACAACGGATTAACTCGTTTTTTCTCACCAATTGACAAACAAATTAAATCGTAGAGAATTACTCGTCATATCTTCATCAAATACCGATCTAAAAATGCTCAAGATATACACTGAAAACGGAAGCCTAACTCCAGACCGGGCGTCAAAAACATAAATTATGGGGTTATAAAAATGGAGGTAGCCATTTTTATAACCCCATAATAACCAACTGAACAAATTGACTCATCTCTTCTTTGACTGCTTTCTCTTCCTACGCTATACTATATTTATCCAACGCGTCACTCGGTCCGGTTGGAACCTAGCAAAAACAATCCTTTCAGACCAGCATAATCCTCAATTTCTTAACACCCAGGAGGCTTTAGTATGGCAGGTTTTAAACTCACTTATGCAACGATGTATAACCCCCCAGAAGAACTTCACAATAATTATGATGCATCTCTGGCTAAACTAAAGGCCAATTTAGGCAAAGAACATGCCATGATCATCGATGGCAAGGATGTATTTGCCGAAGAAAAATTTGAAGACCGCACCCCAATTGACACAGGCACTGTTTTGGCAATCATGCAAAAAGGATCCGAAAAACATGCCGAACAGGCTTTGGCCGCTGCACGCAGAGCTTTCCCAGCTTGGAGCCATACTCCATGGCAGGAGAGAATTCGTTTGCTTCGAAAAGCTGCTGATTTAATCGACGAACGGTTGACTGACCTGGGTGTTGTTATGTCAATGGAAGTCGGTAAGAACCGCATGGAAGCAATGGGAGATGTAGCCGAGACTGCTGACCTGATTCGTTACTCTTGCGATATGATGGAACAAAACAATGGTTTTATTATCCCGTTGGGCAAAGACCCTCTTCCCAATCACGATGTAACCAACACTTCTGTTCTCAGACCCTATGGTGTCTGGCTCGTGGTCAGCCCATTTAATTTCCCGTTTGCGCTAACAGGTGGACCTGCGGGTGCTGCTCTAGCCGCTGGCAACACGATCGTTATGAAACCAGCCACAGATACTCCATTCATTGTGCGTCTTTTGGCTGACTGCTTCCGCGATGCTGGATTACCAGATGGAGTAGTAAATTTCGTTACCGGCCCTGGTCGTACAATTGGATCTGCACTGGTCAATAGCCCGGAAGTCGATGGGGTAACTTTTACCGGATCGTATGACGTTGGTATGAAGATGTTCCGAGACTTCGCCGCTGGTCGCTTCGTGCGCCCGATGGTACTGGAACTTGGTGGCAAAAACCCTGCCATTGTAACCAAAAATGCAAACCTGGATGACGCTGCCCAGGGCATAATTCGCTCAGCATTTGGTCTGCAAGGTCAAAAATGTTCTGCGGCCAGCCGCGTGTACATTCAGGAAGAAGTCTACGATGTCTTGATTGGCAAACTAAAGGAATTAACAGAAAAATTATCAATAGGTGATCCCACTGATCGAAAAGTTTTCTTGGGCCCTGTTATGAATAAATCTTCTTACCAGGACTTCCAAACATTCTGTGACGAGCTGAGCCAGGCGGGTAAATTCCTAACCGGCGGGAACATTCTCACCGAAGGTGCCCTTGGTAAAGGCTATTACTGTGCTCCCACTTTGGCAGTGGATATACCCTACAGCCATCGTTTGTGGAAATATGAAATGTTCCTACCCATCACCACAGTTGGCAAGTTTAAGACCCTCGAAGAAGCCATGGTCATGGCAAACGATGTAGATTATGGCTTAACTGCCGGTATTTATGGTTCTGAAGAAGATACAGAATACTTCTTCGATAAAATCGAAGCAGGCGTAACATATGCCAACCGGCCCCAAGGCGCTACCACGGGAGCCTGGCCGGGTTTCCAACCATTTGGCGGATGGAAAGGCTCCGGTTCCAGCGGCAAGAATGCCGGTGGTCATCATTATGTCCAGCTCTATATGCACGAACAAATCCGCACAATGGTACGTCCCAAGTAATTAACCAGACATTCATCAGCCCCCTTCCCATAATTTTTTGGGAAGGGGGCAGTGATAAATCCCATGCCCTGGAACCCCGACCAATATCATAAATTTCAAGCTCAAAGATCCGCACCTTTTGATGACTTACTCAATCTTGTCATTAAGCGAAGAGGTATCAAAGCTATCGATCTAGGCTGTGGAACCGGCGAGCTGACCTATCGCCTGTCCAAGACCTTACCTGAGAGTCTTGTTCACGGACTGGACAACTCTCCTCAAATGCTAGGGAAAACAAAATTTCAGCAAAATACAGGTCTCACTTTTGAATTAGGCGACCTGGCTACCATTCAAGGGAATTGGGATCTAATTTTCAGTAACGCAGCCTTGCAATGGAGTGAGAACCACGCACAATTAGTCAGTCATTTATTTTTCCTCCTCAATCCCGGAGGACAAATTGCAGTACAGGTTCCGTCCAATCATACCCACATGTCTCATCAATTAATTGCCGAAACCGCCAAGGAAGAACCTTTCCGGACCATTTTAGGTGGCTATGTAAGAGTTTCTCCTGTGTTGCAAATAGAAGACTATGCTCGTTTGTTATATGAGTTGGGTGCAGAAAATGTCATCGTTTTTGAAAAAATCTATCCCCACCTACTGGAAAACTCAAACGCAATAATAGACTGGGTTTCCGGAACTACCCTTGTTCCTTATTTTGAAAGGTTGGGAACAGAAAAGGAACATTTCTTATCTGTGTTATCTAATAAAATGCACACCAGTTTTCCAACCAGCCCAATATTTTATCCATTTAAACGCACCTTTTTCTCTGCGCAAAAGACAGGTTAGCATGGATGAAGATTCTGAACGCAAATCTTTCATTTCACGTATTGGCACTTTTTTTCTACTGGTTAGCGTCCTGATTTTGATCTTATTTGTTGCATCGGACATGGGCAATACTACCTATTTCAGGTATTTCTTCATCGGTGCCTTGTTGCTCTTCGCAGGATTTATTCTCAAACGCGCATCCTCTCAGCCCTCCAAACCAGGCAAGCGCTTCGAGGGAATTCGCAAGATTCAACAAAAAAATCGCGATGCCAAAGCTCAAAAAGAAGCCGCTCGAAACGACCCCAAGAAAAAAAAGTGACCTGATAAAATCCAACGCCATAAATCTCAAAAAAGGCAAAAGATGTCAAAGCTCATATCTTTACACGATGCTATTTCACAATATGTAACCGATGGTGATGTCGTTTACGCGGCTGGATTCACTCATTTGATCCCGTTTGCTGCAGGACATGAAATTATTCGCCAGGGCAAAAAAGACTTGACACTGGCTCGCGCTACACCTGATTTGATCTATGATCAGATGGTTGCAGCAGGTTGTGCCCGAAAAGTTATATTCTCTTATATGGGAAATCCGGGTGTTGGATCACTACGCATTGTCCGAACTGCCATTGAAAAGGGCCAACTTGAATGGGAAGAATATTCCCATTTCGGTATGATTACCCGGTTGGCAGCTGCCGCATCCGGGTTGCCATTTTTACCCATGAATCAGACCGCTGCTACAGATCTGGAGCGCAACAACCCATTAATAAAACGAGTCATTGATCCCTACTCTGGGAATGAAGTGATTACAGTTCCCGCATTGACTCCAGATGTCGCAATTGTTCACGTACAGCGCTGTGACCAGCATGGAAATGCTCATTTATGGGGGATTGTTGGCGAACAAAAAGAAGTCGCCTTTGCTGCAAAAAAAGTCATTCTCACAGCAGAAGAGATTGTTGACGAATCTGTAATTCGCTCAGATCCCAACCGTACCCTTATCCCTGGCTTTATTGTCAATGCTGTCTGCCATGTTCCCTTTGCAGCCCATCCAAGCTACGCACAAGGCTACTATGATCGCGACAATGAATTTTACTTAAATTGGGACAAGATTAGTGAATCGCCCGAATTAACCAAACAATACCTGGACGAGTGGGTATATGGCGTCAGTGATCGACAGGAATACTGGCAAAAACTGGGTGCTGAAAAACATGATCGGCTCAAGATCGAACCTCGTCTGAGCGCGACCGTTGATTATGGGAAATATTGATCAATGGTCTGTTTCGACCGCGAAAAGTAAAAAATAAAATTAAGCGGCTATTTGATTAATCTATTAAATAAAAACGCCATTGTCTAAAATTTACTTACTACCCATAATATTACAAACATGATTCCATTTACTGATTTCGGCGGCAAAGGCACAAGCTTACATTTTCTGCACGCCAATGGTTACCCACCCAAGTGCTATCAACCTTTACTTAACATGTTAGCAAACCAGCATCATGTCTACGGCATGCACTTACGTCCACTTTGGCCACATGCTCAACCCAAAGAAATTGGTGCATGGCAACCACTCAGCGATGATTATCTCCTTTTCCAGGATGAACAACAAGACAATCCAGTCATTGCGATTGGACATTCTGTTGGCGCTAATGTTCTTCTACGTGCCGCATTACGACGTCCAGAAAAATTCAAAAACCTGATCCTGATCGACCCAGTTCTGTTTCCACCTCGTTTTATTGCCACATACAACTTGATCAAAGTAATTGGATTGGCTTATAAATTTCATCCTCTAATTTCAGGCGCACTTAAACGCCGCAAACAATTTGAAAATATTGACAAACTTTATACTTCATACCGACGAAAACGAATTTTTCGCTACTTCAGTGACGAATCTCTGAAGGCTTATGTAAAAGGCATCACCCGCCCTGCCGAGGCTGGTGGGTTTGAACTGGTCTATTCCCCCGAATGGGAAGCACGCATCTATTACACCGGCGTGTGGCGTGATATGGATATCTGGTGGGGGTTACCATCCCTAAAAGTACCCACGCTGATTATTCGCGGAGCTGAAACCGACACATTTTTAAAGCCAGCTGCTCAACGGATAAAACGCATTTGTCCACAGATCACTATCGTGACTCTGAACAAGGCCACTCACCTGGTCGCACTGGAAAAACCACAAGAAACTTTCACAACCATTCAGGGCTTCCTGAAGGAGACTTTATGACTGAACTGACATATTCTTCGGCCGAACTTATGATCGTTAATGCTGCCCGCCTGTTAAAAGACGGAGATGTTGTATTCGTAGGCGTCGGTCAACCCAACCTGGCATGCAACCTTGCAAAACGTACACATGCTCCCAACCTGACCATGATTTACGAAGCAGGGGTCATTGGCGCAGAACCGGCACGCCTGCCTCTCTCCATCGGCGACCCAACTCTGGTAAGCGGTGCTTTATCGGTGGTCAGTATGTACGATATTTTCACGTTATACCTGCAGCGCGGAAATGTAGATGTTGGGTTTTTGGGTGGTGCTCAAATTGATCGTTACGGAAATATCAACGCCACCATTGTTGGCAAAGACTATGAACATCCAAAAGTCCGGCTACCTGGCTCTGGAGGGGCCCAGGAAATTGCGGCATGGGCCAACCGTTGTTACATCATGACTCCGCACCAAAAACGCCGCTTTCCAGAAAAAGTTGACTTTCTCACGTCAGCCGGTTACCTCGATGGAAACGGTGATCGTGAAAAAGCTGGTCTACGCGGTAAAGGTCCTGTTGGAGTAGTCACCGATATCGGGTTTTTGGAACCAAATGAAAATGGAGAACTCACGCTAACCGCACTCCATCCTGGCAAGACCGCCGATCAAGCACGAGAAAATACAGGTTGGGATTTAAAAATTGCTTCCAGTTTGCGTACCACCCTACCAATGACGGAAGATGAGTTATTCATCCTCAGATCTGAGTTAGACCCGACTGGAATTTACCTGAAGGGTAGCTAGATAATCCATAAAACTTATAAGCACCTTCTGCGTATGTATGAAGTGAACAACATACAAGGAGAAAAAATGAATATAACCAATCGGAATACATTACGTCGCTCTCGTCGTAATCGGATGCTAGCAGGTGTGTGTGGTGGCCTTTCAGAATTTTTTGGAATCAACGTTTTTTGGTTCCGCCTGGCATTTCTAATTGCTTTCATCCCAGGTGGTGTACCAGGCATCAGTCTCTATTTATTATGTTGGTTAATAATTCCGAAAGATAGCTGAGTCTATACTTCTTTCGTATGACATTTAATTCTTGAGTAACGAGTAAAATAAAGAAACTCGTTACTCTTTTTTATTGGAGCCCCATATTAACAGTGAATTTAAACTCCCCAAACGCAATTTCTGGCAGATAATTTTTTATTCCGCAAATGAGGCACGTCTGCGTGCTGGTTGGCGAATATTGCTTCATACTTTGTTCATCGTCATAATCAGCATCCTGACCGGAATAATCGTTTTTTACCCGATTGGTTTACTAAAGATCAGCTTTGAATCTCCAATCGTTATCTTAGCTAATGAAGTTGTCATGTTGATCGGCATTACCGGTGCGACTTTTCTGGCAAGGCGGTTTTTGGATAAGCGATCCATTGTCAGCCTGGGTTTAACAACTGGCCCCAAATTCCTAATAGATATATTTATAGGAATAATAATTGCCTTTTTTCAATTGGGCTTGGTTTTTATAATTGAAATTGGCATGGGTTGGACAATATTTTCTGGGTTTGCCTGGCAAACTGAACCCATATCGGCAGTATTAAGCGGGTTAGGACTTTGGCTTGGAGTTTTCATCATTGTTGGTTGGCAGGAAGAACTACTCTCCAGAGGTTATCATCTTCAATCCATGGAAAGTGGCCTAAATCTTTTTTGGGCAGTCATAATTTCTTCTTCCATTTTTGGTTCCCTACATATCTTCAATCCTGGCGCCACCTGGGTTTCTACAATTGGTATCATTCTTGCGGGTCTGTTCCTGGCACTACCGTACTTAATCACACGTCAATTATGGATATCGATTGGTCTTCATATTGGATGGAACTTTTCCGAAGGCGTGGTGTTTGGATTCCCTGTAAGCGGTACGGAGTCTTTCCGTTTGTTGCGCCACAGTGTGGGTGGGCCAGTACTGTGGACAGGTGGCGATTTTGGCCCAGAGGCAGGTTTACTGATCATTCCCGCCTTATTACTTGGCACACTACTTATTCTGGCTTACACAAAATCCATTCCCTTTCAAAAAACTCTCAAAAAATGATTCACTCCTAACTACCATGCCTGTCGAAGTCCTGATCACGATCCCTTTTTCTGAAGTATTGGTTAACCGTCTGAGTGTTATCTCGCCCAAGATCAATCTTACAGCAATTGCAGCCCAAAAAGCCAGCGAAATTTCTACTGACATATGGGCTAAAACTGAAGTGTTATATACTGGACACATCCTGCCAGACCCAGAATTAGTACCATCACTTCGCTGGATACAATTTCACTTTGCCGGGATCGATCGCTTTATTGACGACCCGGTGGTGCGGAAGGCAGGCATGCAGATTACCACCTTAAGTGGTGCTGCTGCTCCACAAATGGCCGAACATGTATTGGCAATGATATTGACCATGAGCCGAAAAATACCTGCACTCATAAATAGCCAAAAGAAGTCTGAATGGCCCAAAGATCGCTTTGAACGCTTTTTGCCTTTCGAACTAAACGGCAAGACTGTGGGCATAGTTGGCTATGGCAGTATTGGAAGACAAATCGCCAGACTTCTCCAACCTTTCGGGGTAAATATCCTCGCAACAAAACGAAATGCCATGAATCCAATTGATGATGGTTATATTGCTGAAGGTCTTGGCGACCTGCAAGGTGATCTGGTTCGACGCTTATACCCTCCTCAAGCTCTAAAATCGATGCTAAAAGAATGCAATGTTGTCATTGTAACCACCCCACTCACGAATGAAACGGAAGGGCTGTTGAATTCTGGAATGTTTTCATCCCTAAAGCCCGGCAGTTACCTCGTGGATGTTTCCCGCGGTGGGATTGTTAATTTGAATGATTTGGCCGACGCCCTCAAGAGTGGGCAATTAGCTGGAGCAGCCCTGGATGTTTTTCCAGAAGAACCTCTGCCCCAATCCAGTCCTCTTTGGCAAATGCCCGGGGTAATCATCAGTCCACATATATCAGGTGGAAGTTTGCTTTACAATGAACGAGCGGTCGCATTGTTCAGCGAAAACCTGCATCGTTACCTGGCAGGCTTGACATTATATAATTTATTTGATCCCAATAGAGGCTATTAACTTTACCGTTACTCATACTATATGAAGAGATTTTTTCAGGCTGTTTTATTTGATTTAGGCGACACCTTAATGTTTTCGCCTGACCCTTGGCCACCAGTGTTTGAAAATGCTGGGCGGAATTTATCTTTTACTTTGTGCGACAATCGTATTAAGGTTGACCCAGAATCCTTCCACTTGGATTTTCTCCACCAGCTGGATAAATATTATACAGACAGGGATCGAAACCTGGTCGAAACCACAACTCTAGCTGTTTTACAAAAGTTACTTAAAGAAAAAGGCCACCACGACATACCAGAGTATGTTTTGCGAAAGACGTTGGACGAGTTTTATTCGGTAACTCAGAAAAACTGGAAATTAGAGGACGATGCGGTATCAACGCTCTTGTCGCTGAAGGAAACCGGTTTACATCTGGGGCTATTATCCAACGCTGGGGATGATAATGACGTGCAACAGCAAGTTAAAAATTTTGGAATTGAACATTTTTTTGACTTTATTGTGACATCAGCCTCCTGTGGTTATCGAAAACCGCATCCACGCATCTTCAGTGAAGCACTCGATCGCTGGGGATATCTACCGGATGAAATTGCGATGGTGGGCGATCGACTGGATGCGGATATCGGTGGAGCTCGTCCACTGGGGATTTACACAATCTGGAATAAACGCCGGGCCAAGCAATTACTATCACCCACCTACACTCCAGATGCAGTTGTAGAAACGTTAAGTGAAATCCCACACCTGATCTCCATTCTCTCCCAAAAAAAATGACAACCTTACACAGTCTATACGCAGTATAATTACAAAAAAGGAGCATACTATGTCCATTGTTGCAATCCTGGAAGTTGCGATCGGCATGATTTTCACCTGGCTTGTAATGAGTCTGGCGGGCATGTATATTCAAGAATTGATTGTCAGCAAGCTGAATTGGCGATCCAAAATGCTGGAAAGCTATATCAGCAATTTGATGGCCGACCCCATTCTATCTCGACAGTTATATGATCACCCACTTATCAAGGGTCTGCACAGTGGTTTTGATGGAAATAACCGTCCTTCTTATATTCCTTCTGCTCAGTTTTCGATGGCATTAATCGATATTATTCAAAATTCCCCCAAAGAAGCCGCCCTAATTCAAAAAACATTATATGACCTGCAGACTGATATAGATAAACTCAGTGGCAGCAAACGATCACAAGCTCAGAAACAACTCAATTTAGCTCTCAGCCTGACTCAAAAAGCACTCGCCAATGATGGCGGACCAGAAATTACCAATCCGATGCTGGATGATGTCAAAAAACAGATCCGCAAGCTGAGTACAGATTTCCCGACCCTGCAACCAATGATCGAAGCTAAATTTCTAGCCTTTGCAGGTTTGAAAAAACAGGTCGATAGCGTACTTGTAGAATTTCAAGCCAACAATGAGGCGAAGCCAATAATTTCCTCTCAGGATCAATTCAAAGCTGGGTTGGCTGTCATGAGTCTGACCTATCCTGATATCAAACAAGCCATTGAAGCATTAACCAATGAAATCGCAGGTCTCGAAAACAAAGCCAATAACGCTCTTCTCCTTGTTCGGAAAAATATAGAAGAATGGTTCAATAACAGCATGGACCGTTTGAGTGGTTGGTATAAACGGCGTGCCCAGGCTTTGGCTTTCATTATTGGCATATTCCTGGCCCTCATTTTGAATGTCGATTCCATCGAATTGACCAATCAATTATGGCGGGATCCCTCCATTCGACAGGCCCTGGCAGCCCAGGCAGACACGCTGATTCAGAATAACCCAAATGGGTTACCCACCCCGGATGCTGGCCAACTAATGGCCTTGAATATTCAAATCAATGAACTTAATATCCCCGTGGGTTGGATTGGATCTGGGCTTCCCGCTGATGAAAACAGTGCCGTTTACATTGGCGATGGATCTCAAAGATTATGTACATTGACCCCACAAACCGGGCTGGATCTTTTTGGTTTCCACATGGGAACCCAATGTTATCCAATAATAAACACGCCCAAGTTCGATGACATGGCAGGCTGGTGGTTAAAATTATTCGGTTTACTTATTACCGGCATGGCTGCTGCACAAGGCGCACCTTTCTGGTTCGATATCTTAAAAAATATAATTAATGTTCGCGCATCTGGTGCAAATTCCGATGCCGCAAAAACAAATAGCGCTGGGTAATTCTGGTATAAAAGAAAAGGGCCGTCTGTAAGCCGGACGGTCCCTTTTCTTTTTCTATTTTCAGGCTTTTTTCGGGGGCTATTATGGAATAAACTCAATTGAGTTCATGGACACACCCTCGTTTTTTACCAGCTTTTATAGCCTTCTATACTCAAGTGCCGAATAAAACATCCATCGGCCAAGACCCTCTTCCAATAACAATAGTATAAATAGAATTACATACCAATTCAATCGAAGGTTATCCGGAATATAAATTTCACCCAGCAAGCCTGCTACCAGCAAAATGATCAAACTTCCTTGTAGTTTGACTTGCAATGCAGAAAATTGCTCACGAGTAATCGAAAGTAGGATAAATTCAATGCCAAGCAGCAGTGCAATAAAATAATTTACCATACCCAAGAAAGTAATCGGCAAGACAATACCTGTAATGCCACTCCCATATAACCATATAGGGATAAGTAAAAATACCCCCAAAAGTGAAGCAGTAACAAAAAACTTTACGGTTGTAACCCATGTATTCCAAATAGCCATACTGCGTATTTTATAGACATTTGCCATACTATTGATCAATCCTACACCCAGTAAGGAAGTAATGATTCCCACCCAGACATTGGATAGCATTATTGAAAACAACCAACCCAAGCTGAATAGGGCCAGAAAAAAAATTTCCCTACTCAACCATGATTTTTTCAAGTTATTCAGCACCCGCCAGGCATTATGCTTGGTACCCAGATGTCCAAATGAAACCAACCCTCCCAACCCAAGGATTAATCCGATAAATAACAAAGGCAACATACGCAGAGCCTGATTGTTCGTCTCTACAGCATACCAAAGGGGAGCGAATATCCATTGAAATGCCCAGTATGCCCCCACTGCCATTTGAGCCAACAAGCTAAAGACTAATAGCGGAAATTCACTTTTGGTTTCCTGGGATACAAATTCTTCCCTATTAGAAATATTCTTTTCCAACTTATTGAGCATTGCTGGATGAGGGTTTATAAGCATGTGAGGTTGAGTGCGGGAAAAAACTGGAAGCGGAAAAGGATGCTCACTACAAGGAATATCCCAAAGAGATAACCCTGGCAATTGGGCGTCTTGATTGGATACCTCGATAAAATCCAGAACTCGCAACGGGCAAGCTGCCACACATGCAGGCGGCTCTCCAATATCCAAAGCATCACAACAAAAATTACACTTTGACATTGCCCCCAATGCTGGATTGTATTGAGGGACAGCGTATGGACAAGCCCAATTACAATATCCGCAACCAACACAAAGCGTCGAATCCAGAATAACTATTCCGTCCGAACGAACATGATAAGCATTTGTTGGGCATACACCGGCACACTTCGGATGAACGCAATGATTACACGCCATTGAAAGGTTATATGCAAAAACTGTATTATTCCAGGCAGCGCCTTCCTTAGTCCATTCTCCGCCAGAAACCTCGATAACCCGCCGCCAAAAGACACCCACCGGCAGGTTATTCCGATCCTTACAAGCTACCTGGCAAGCCTTACACCCTGAGCAAGCACTGGCGTCAAACGTAAATGCATAGGTCATAATGAACCACCATGCGCCTTTTTACCCGATTTTTTATCCACCGAGTGATCAAACAGAACAATTTCCACCATCAGTGAATGCTGTGTGGACCCGAAGGCAAAAGGTGTCCAGCGTGAGGATGTCAACACATTGATACATCCGCCAAAATCAACCCCCTTTTCATCGGGCTCATACCAGGCACCTTGAGGAATATCTACAACACCTGGGATAATCCGCGTGGTGATGCGACATGGTAACACCAGACTACCCCGCTGGTTGATTACCTGAACATCGTCGCCATCTTTAATACCGCGCTCTGAGGCATCCAACGGATTGATGAATACACGCTGTGGAAATGCCTCCTCTAATAAATCGTTGTTATCATGAGTGGAATGCACCCTGTGGAGCGTATGATGTCCAATTACCTGTAAAGGATATTCCCGACCATTATCAGTTGGCGGATCGAAAGGATTTTCCCCTTCCTGAATATATTTGGGTAAGGCTGGAATTTCATACGGGTTTCCCATATCAAATAACTGTTTTGAGAATATTTCAATTTTCCCACTGGGTGTATTTAGCGGAAATTTTTCCGGATCGAGACGAAAATCTTCAAAAGCAATGGCTGGATTTACTGCCGGGCGAGTCCATGCACCAATATTGGATTCAAGAAACTCATCCAGAGTAGGCACCTCCGGGAACCGCAGTCGTCGGAATTCGCCCAAACAATATTCCGTCCAACTACGTTCATCTCTACCCTGCCTGAAGTCATCTCCTATCCCAAGACGATCAGCAAGCTCCGCACAAATATTGTAATCAGATTTACACTGACCAGGAGGTTCCACCAACTTCGGTTGAAGAATGACTTCATCACCATATTTCCAACCATCTTCCACTCCCCAGGTTTCAAATTGGGTACAGGCAGGCAGGATTACATCTGCAAAACGAGCGGTAGGAGTAAGAAAATTATCCTGTACAACAATAAACTCCACCTTGGACTCATCGCGAAGTATTTCGGCTGTTCGATTTATATCCGCATGCTGATTAATAAGGCAGTTAGTTGCAACAGCGTAAATCAATTTAATATCATTATCAAGTTGATCAACTCCTCTAACTCCGTCAGCCCTGGTCATGTTTTTTCCCCTCAAGCAAGCTTCCGTCCATAAAAAAACCGGGATTTCAGCTTTTACCGGATTCTCACCTATTGGGAAAACCGACCATAAAGCGCCACCATCCGGAGCCTGAAGGCCAAGACCGCTTGCCCAACCTCCCTTAATCCCAATATTTCCGGTGATTGCTGCCAGAACACAGCCAGCTCGAACGACTTGCTCACCATAAGCCCGGCGTTGCATTCCATATCCTTGAATGAGAACGGCGGGCTTGCTGCCAGCATATTCACGAGCAATGCGTGCGATTGTTTCTGCAGGGACGGAAGTGATCACCTCTGCCCAGGATGGTGTTTTGGGTTGGCCATCAACTAAACCTAAAATATAGTCCCGATAATTTTCAACACCCGGGACGACCATCTGTTCTGAGTCAAAACCCACACAGTGGCGGCGCACAAATTCCACATCATAAAGATCCTCAGTCAACATAACATACGCCATGGCACTCATCATAGCGGCATCCGTACCGGGGCGAATGGGAATCCACTCGTCAGCCAATGATGCTGCGCTCAAAGAATGTCGGGGATCTATACAAACTACATGTGCTCCGGCTGCTCGCGCAAGTTTTATAAAATAATCACTATTGGTCCCATCACGCATTTCTGCTGGATTCCAGCCCCACATAATAATGTACCTGGAATTCAACCAATCCTGGCGCTGATTTCCAGTAATCAAGGTCCCATAGACGGTAGGTGTGACCAAATTGGTAGCACCCCATGAATATGAATTATAAATTCCAAGACATCCACCCCAAAGATTCATTAATCTTCGGGCAACATCCGAACCATTCAGCTGATTATAACTTCCTGTTCCATAAGGGACGAACAACGCGGATGAGCCATATCGCTGCTTAATCTTGATAAAGCGTGAAGAGATAAGCTCAAGCGCTTCATCCCAGGTAATGGCTTGATACTCTCCTGAACCCCGCCTGCTACCGGCCACCCGTTTTAATGGCTTAAGCAATCGGTCAGGATGATACTGCCGGCGTAAATAGGCTCGCCCGCGAGCACAAGCACGCAATTGAGGCGCAGCGAGTGTATCGGGACGATCATCCGTATCCAGATGAATAATCCGCCCATCCTGAATATGTGCAATTAATAGACAGCGCCCGCCACAATTATGTGCCGGGCAACCAACCCTGATTTTTTTTATAGTGCGCTGGTTTTGAGATGCGAGATTCATAATCCAAGTATAGAACGATTATGTCCCTCCGATAAGTGATGGATATCACAATTTTTTAATATTCGATAAATATTTTCAAACCGGACTCTCCATCATTACTAAAAGCACACTGGAAGCTGGCATCTTAACAGAGAGTTTTTCACCCCGCAGAATTGGCTTTTCTGTTTCAATCGCCTTTACATTTCCTGGGGATGAAAAAGTGTTAATCGTCAGTGGATCAGGAGCAGATAACAAGTAAGTCTGAACTGTTTTTAAATCTGTAAAACCCTTAATTGCCATTTCTATAATAATTTTTCGCCGTGGGTGACGGTTAACCAATGAAATACATACTTTATCAGCATCCTCAGACCGTGTAGCGCTTATATCCAGGTATGGCACATCCTTTAGTGCAGGCATGTTCTGGCCCAAGGTCTGTGAATCATAAGTTTTCACCCAAACATTACATAGCAAGGCAACACTCTGCATATGCTTATAAATCCAAAATGGCCAATACATTGGCGTAGGATAAGCTCTTGTAGCATCGGTAACCACCAATGGCAAAACATTCACCAACTGGGCTAGGTTGGTCATTGATAAGAAATTGCACTGTCGCTGAAAAGCATTCAGCATTCCTGCACAATATAATGCATCCCGCATGGTATAGACTACTTGATGCATGGATCCCGCCTGGGCAGATGGTGTCAACCAAAGGTTCCACTCATCCAAAACCACACCAATTTTTTTATTTGGAGAAATTTCAGCAAGCTGCGCACCCATACGCACAATCATACGTTCAGCTTCCAAAGGCGCAGCGCAGACAGAATGGTGGAGACTCTCAACTTCATAATTTTCCTTCCAACCATCTTGATCTGGCTGATAAAGGTGAAATGACAAATAATCGATTTCCGAACCCGCCTGACGAACTACAGTTTCATTCCACATTCTTCCAGGATCATCTGGGAGATCAGAATGAATTGTATTTCCACAAGCCACAATTCTGATTGTTGGATCGACAGCATGCATGGCATGAGTGAATTTCAATAAACGTGAGGCGTAGTTTTCTGCAGTTGTTGTCCCAATCTGCCACTTGCCCCATACTTCATTACCTACACCCCAGTATTTCACATTATATGGTTCCGGATGTCCATTTTCGGCACGCAAGCGGGCCTGATCTCCACTTACTGCATTGCAATATGCCACCCACCGGGCAGCTTCTTCAGGTGTACCCGAGCCATCATTGACAACCAATAATGGCTCGGCCCCCAGGCGGTGCATTAATTCCAAATATTCATCTGTACCCACCTGGTTACTTTCCGGGGCGCTCCAAGCTGCATCAAACCGCTCCGGACGGGAAGTTTTTGGCCCAATTCCATCTTCCCAATGGTAACCTGATGCAAAATTACCTCCAGGATAACGCACCAGGGGCATTTTTAGCGCATCCACCAGGTGAAATACATCTTCTCTCAGAACTGAACCGTCATCGGTCCATAGACCACCGTAAATACAACGTTCCAAATGTTCAATAAAATGACCATAGATAAATGGATCAATTTGACCAATGACATTTTCCGCATCTATTTCTACACTTGCCTTCAAATTGGGAAGTAGCCAGGCTGGAATATGCCATTCCTTACCAATCTTGAAAATATTCCGATCCCGGTCAAAATCAAACTTAAGCAAAACTTCCCCGGCATCCCTCGTATCCACCTGTAATGTGATGTTTTTTGTGGGAATGGGCATATCCAACACCCTGATTGCATAGGGGATATTAATTGAAAACGGAAGCGGTGTTTCTGAGGATATGGAATTTCCATCTCGGGCAACCTGTCCATTTGGGGTAAGTTGGACCTGTTCAGGTGCCACAAGAGTGCCGTCCGAAATTAATGTAAAGTGCTGAATAACGACAGGAGCAAATGTGTTGTTTAATTTAAAGGTAAAACCTGATCCATCCTTTTGAAGGCTTTCCCTGACAAATATTTTATTTACTATAAAAGCAGGAAGAATGTTCGGCATATTAGCGATCTTTAACCCAAAATAACGGGATAGCAGCAACCAGGGTAGCCAATCCTGCAACCTGGAATACCACAGGCGAAGGAATAAAACCCGCCTGACCATTAATCATGATTGGTGTACCAAAATTAGTGGAAAGCCAACTTCCAATTAATGGTCCAGGAACCATGGCAAACGCCACCGTAAACAGAATTACAAAACCCGCAAACTGCCCACGTTTATTTTCCGGAAACAAATCCTTGCTCCAAGCACTTGTGGAAATCATCCAGGCCGACATACCTGCCAAAAACATGATCCCCGTAATCGTCAAAGGTAAAAATGCCACTGAGAATGAGAATAACACCAGTCCAGCCATTTTAATGACCAGTGCTAACATTGCAACCTTCTTCCGTCCCCATTTATCAGTTAACAAACCAAAGGGGTAAGCCAATCCAATCCCACCAACCAGAATAGCAATGAAGATCAATAAAGAGGCTTGCAAAGTTGGAAGTTTCAAATGATGGTTCAGATAAATCATCAAATAAGGGAAGAAAATATTTTCAGCAATACCATATACTGCCATTGCCACAAGTAATAAAAATAAATTGCTATTTTCACGCAATGTCTTCCAGTGAAATGCATCAAGGAATTGGCCAAAAAAAGATCCTTCGGGCATGGATGTGTCGGGCACTTCCTTAATCAGACTTCCACCAATCAACCCCATTAATAAAACCAACCCACCAATAAAATAGAAAAATGCATAATAGCCCCAGGCATCAATGATCAGTCCAGCTCCTCCATAGACTATCAGGATTGCGATCCAGGTCATGATTTCCATAATGCCTACTACACGTCCACGATTATTATTACTGGTTACATCCGTAATATAAGCATTGAGGGACGCATCATTTGCTGTAGATCCAAAAAATGTCATAATGCAATCGAAAAGGATAGCCATCCCAACCGCCAAACCCAGTGGATGTAGAAACGCAGCCGTAGGAAAAGCAATTGTGAAAACGCCCCACATCAAATAACCCAGAATAATTAGTGGCTTGCGTTTTCCCCATCGCGTTCGCAACCGATCACTCAATGCACCCATCAGAATGCTTGTCAGGGTTGCGGTAATAGCGCTGGCGGCCACCATCCATGAAATCGGTCGGGGATCGGGAGTAATTTTGTCATACATAAAAGTGTTAAAAAATTGATTTTCCACACCCCATGCAAGCTGGCCGGAAAAGCCGAGTAATATCAAAGCAATCCAAATACGACGAGGAAGGGATGATTCGGTCATGAACAGCTCCTTTTAATTCCGAGTATAACATTCTGTGCAATAATAATGCTATGGACATATTTCCGCTCAACTATCTTGGGGCAACTTTGCAAGATGCTGGTGGCAAAGGGTTAAATCTGACCAGGCTTATTCGTGCTGGTTTTAATGTTCCAACTGGATTTATCATAAGTACCCAGGCTTACCAAAACTTTGTGACAGAGAATAATCTTCAAACGCTAATCCAGGAAGCTTTGATTTCTGTTGACATAAATGACCCAGGCACGTTGGAAACTGCATCAAACACAATTCGTAATGCTTTTTCCCGTGGGGCATTCCCCCTCGAATTTGACGAAACGTTACATAACCTGCTCTCTGAGATGCATGAGTCCCCAGTCGCCGTGCGATCTTCAGCTACAACAGAAGACCTGCCCAATTTTTCTTTCGCAGGTCAACAAGATACTTATTTAAATATCACCGATCATCAAGAATTAAAAAATTCCATTGTTAACTGTTGGAGCAGCCTTTGGACTGCGCGCGCCATAGGATATCGCTTTCGCAATAAACTGGAAGATAGCAAAGCATCTTTGGCTGTGATTATCCAGAAAATGCTTCCTGCGGAAATATCCGGGATCATGTTTACCGCTAACCCAGTGACAGGTTTGTTAAGCGAAACTGTGATTGATGCAACTTTTGGGTTAGGCGAAGCCCTCGTCTCCGGGCAGGTGATACCAGATCATTATGTGACAAATAATTGGGATGGTCAAATAATTGAGAGCAGTCTTGGGACGAAACATATTTCCACTCGCTGCAAACCAGGTGGTGGAGTGGAACTCCATGACGAAAACGCATCATTGCTGGAATCTCTTACCGGATTAAAAGTAAAAGAATTGGTATCCGTCGGGCAGGCAATTCAAAAGGAATTTGGTTATCCCCAGGATATCGAATGGAGTCTCGTAAATGACGATTTATACATTTTACAATCACGATCCATCACTTCTCTTTTTCCATTACCTGAAATTAGCTTTTCTCCTTTGATTGTATGGTTTTCGTTCGGAAGTGTGCAGGGTGTAGTCGGGCCTATGACTCCGTTAGGGATTGATACAATCCAATATCTTTTTGCAAATGCAGGTGGAATATTTGGTGTCCATATAAAGCCTGGGGAATTGAAATACATGGTTTCATCAGGATCACGGATTTGGGTCCGAATCAGCAATTTCATTCGAAACCCGATTGGGAGGCATGTTTTTGGGTTTTTATTAGATGTCATAGAACCAAGTGTGGGCCAAATTTTAAAACAAATAGAATCTGAACCTGCCCTGGGTACAGGAAAGGGAAAGTTAAAATTCAGTACACTGAAAGCTTTGTTAACATTTGCATTGCCAACCATATTCCGCTTTGGATATAACGTAGTGTATCCTCAAAAAGCTCGGAAGAATTTTGACACTCAGATCGAAACTTATCTTGCTGCATCAAAAATTGCTCCGGCTGACGATCGCTTCAAACGGTTATCCGCAATTGTGGCTTTTACACGAGACAGAACGGCAAATGCATTTCGGTTCCTGCTGCCCAGATTCATCCCAATTATTGGGCCGAGCATGGCAGCGCTAAACTTATTAATTCACTTCGCTAAAGATACAAACCTGGCCCTTGGCGTAACCCGTGGTCTGCCCAGTAATGTCACAACAGAGATGGATTTACAACTCTGGAAAACTGCTGAAGATATCCGGAAAGATACTATTTCAGAATATATTTTACGCTCAACAGACCCCAACCAACTCTCAAATTTATTTTTAAGGGGAGAACTTCCAGAACCTGCTCAATCTTCCATCAAGCTCTTCCTGGAAAAATACGGGATGCACGGGGTAGGAGAGATAGATTTTGGACAACCCAGGTGGCGGGAGGATCCTTCATCAGTGATGTATACACTTCAAAGTTATATTACTATTGATACAAATTTGGCACCTGACCTGATATTTGCAAACGGTCAAAAAACTGCTCAGGAAACCATCAATTTACTTGCAAGAATGGTGCGCAAAGAACGAGGCGGGTGGATAAAAGAAAAACTAGTTCGAGCTGCCGCACTCAGGATTCGCATCCTGATGGGTGCGCGTGAAAGTCCAAAGTTTTTCGCAGTTCGTACCATCGGGATAGCCCGTCAGGCTTTATTGGAGGTTGGGCAACAATTCGTTGAAGCGGGGAACCTTATCAATGCAGATGACCTGGTTTTTTTAAGTCTTGACGAGTTGGATGAATTTTCGAAACAAGGTTTGGAAAGAAATGATCAATCAACAAATTGGAAAACCCTTATCGCAAATCGACGAGCTGATTTCAGATATGAACAAAACCGCAAACAAGTTCCCCGGGTTTTGATTAGTGACGGGCGCGCAATTTACGCCGGATTGGGTGCTGCCACCGATACAAGCCATCTGTTGAAGGGTAGCCCGGTTTCTCCGGGTGTAGTGGAAGGAATTGTACACATCGTTCTTGACCCGCGGGAAACGCAGCTCACGCATGGTGAAATATTGGTCTGCCCAGGAACAGATCCAGCATGGACGCCCCTTTTTCTGATGGCTGGCGGGTTAATCACCGAAGTTGGTGGAATGATGACACACGGGTCAGTCGTAGCCCGAGAGTATGGTATCCCTGCAGTAGTAGGAGTTGATCAAGCTACCACTCGTTTAAAAAACGGGCAAAAAATTAAATTAGATGGCACGACTGGGGAAATCCAGGTAGCTCAAATAGATCAAAGTGATTAGCTAATCCCGTTTTCCCAAAGCTGAAACAATTTAATGTCATCACACAGCGTCATAAAGTAAACAGGTCAAAAATTCACTGAATAGACAGTCAATATACTTTATTGGCACTATAATTCATTTGAATTTGGGTTCCCAAATTATTCAGGACGAATGAGGTTTGTATGAGCAAAGCTATTAATAATTCTGAAGCTCCACAGGAAAACCAGATTACACCCGATCTTACCGAAGAGCAAACACAGAATGAAACCAATGGACAGGATAATAAACAAGAATCGCAGACAGAACTTTTTGCGAATGCCCCTCAGACACAGAATTCAACGAAACAATCGATAAGCAGCTCAATTATGCGTGTGATCATTGTCTTATTAAAATTCGCCCTCTTTTTGGCCGTTCTGGGCCTACTGGCTGCGATCTTGTACCTCTCATGGCCAATGGTTTATAACCGTTACATTCTCCCCGTGGAAAATCATACAGTCCAAATTGCCATACTTGAAACAAAACAATCAGAGGCTCTGACAGAGCTCTCCGTACTGACGACCAAGGTAGCAGCCATCCAAACAGACCAACCCAAAATAGTCAATACTATAACCGGACTCAACACCAGAATTGAGTCACTGGAAACAGAAGTCGGAAGACAGGCTAATTCCCTGGGCGTGATTGACGATTTGGGTAAAACACTGAAGACAGACAACCTGGAATCATCTACCCGGCTGGATCGGCAGATCAAAATTATGAAAAGTATGGAACTTCTTTCCAGAGCCCGTCTTTTTCTCTATCAAAGCAATTTTGGGATGGCCAAACAAGATATTCAAATCGCCAGGGATTTATTGGCTACAATCGTTAGCAGTGGAACGGATGCAACATCAGCTGGAGTGGTTGAGGTTGTACACCGCTTGGATTTGTGTCTTTCACGTTTGCCAGAATTCCCGGTTGTCGCCAGTGATGACCTTGATATTGCCTGGCAGTTATTATTACAAGGGACCCCACAACCTGGCAGCATGGAAGTAACAGAGACTCCTTCAGCTACCATTGATATCACTCCGACTGACAATACGACAGTCACCCCAACCCCATAATGAAAAATTTATGCCAGATCAACCATTAAAAACAAAACTTATTGCCCCTTTTTCGTTTTCACAGTCGTCCCTCCAGGATTATACAGACTGTTCTCGACGCTTTCAATTACGTTACATCGAGCAGCTTCAGTGGCCAGCCGTCGAAACTGCCCCTGTCCTGGAAAATGAACGCCGACAAATCGAAGGGCAACAATTCCACCGCATGGTTCAACAATACCTGCTGGGGCTGCCAGTAGAAAAACTAACTTTCATGGCAAACAATTCCAAAAGCAAGAATCTTGTTCGTTGGTGGGAAAATTTTATTTCTGCAAGATCAACCACGCTCAAAAATCTGGATGGCAAACTTTACTTTCCAGAACAAAGTCTTTCAGCACCAGTCGGCAAACACCGCGTACTTGCCAAATTTGACCTGATTGCCGTAAAAGATAACCAGGCAACAATCATTGACTGGAAAACTTACCATAAACGCCCTAAAGATGAACGTATATCTGCTAGTTTGCAAACTAAAGTTTATCTAAGTTTGCTCGCTAAAGCTGGATCTCAGTTCAATCAAGGGAACCCGTTCGCCCCTGAAAAAATGGATATGCTCTACTGGTATTCAGATTTTCCATCTGAACCAACAAAAATTTCATACGCTCAGGAACAGTACAAACGTAACTGGCAGGGCCTGACCGACCTGATCAACGAAATTTCTGCCAAGCAAAGCTTTCCGCTAACCGACGATGATCGGGTTTGTAGTTTCTGCCGCTATCGCTCTTATTGTGAGCGAGGTACCAATGCCGGAACTGGTGAAGATGAATATCTTGAAAATGCTTCGGAATCCAGTTGGGAAGTAAATATGGAACAGATTCAGGAAATTGAATTCTAGACTTTCACCTGGCAAGCCAGCAGTTTGAATATGGAAACCAAATGACTCTTTGGATTGAACCTGTTATTTCCCAAAATTCAGATCCATTGCCTGACCTGCACCCATTAGTTAGGCAAGCTTTATTAAATAGGGGTTTTTTTGACCCTGTTTCTGCTAGGGCATTTCTTGACCCTCATTCTTTTATTGAATCTCCTTCAAATGACCTGCCAGGGCTTTCCGAGGCGGCAGGAAATATTATTGACAACATTAATAAAAAAGAGCCAATTTGTGTTTGGGGTGACTTTGATGTGGATGGACAAACCTCTACGACAGTACTTGTTCAGACATTGCAAGCCTTGGACGCAAACGTCAGTTACCATATACCTATCAGGAAGAGTGAATCCCACGGGGTAAATATTGAAAACCTTGCTCGTATTATCGCTCAAGGCGCAAAACTAATCATTACCTGCGATACAGGGATTACAGCCAATGAATCTGCCGCCTATGCACGTTCACGCGGCGTTGCGATGGTTATAACCGATCATCATGACCTGCCCGCTGAGCTTCCAACCGCCATAGCGGTGGTAAACCCCAAAATGTTACCAGAAACCCATCCGCTCGCCACTTTGGCAGGCGTGGGCGTAGCTTATAAACTAGCCCAAGAATTGATTTCCCGACATAACCCGCACAATTTTCAAGCCGAGGACCTGCTGGATCTGGTAGCAATGGGATTGGTAGCCGACCTGGCTATCCTGCGAGGTGATACACGCTGTCTGGTTCAGAAAGGGCTGGAACTTCTTCGAAACACAAAGCGCTTGGGCTTACAGACAATGATGGAACTGGCAGAATTTTCCAGTATGCGACTTACCGAAGAGCACATCGGTTTTGGACTCGGACCACGGCTGAATGCAATCGGGCGGCTGGGGGATGCCAACCCAATGGTGGAACTGCTAACCACAAAAGATCCGATCCGATCCCGAGTTATGGCAGCGCAATTAGAAGGTCTGAATGTTGAACGAAAATTACAATGCGATCAGGTTTACCAGGCTGCCGAAGCACAACTACAAGCCAACCCGGATCTTCTGGCTCAGCCAATAATTATCCTGGCACATCCACAGTGGCCGGGTGGAATAGTGGGCATTGTTGCCAGTAAAATTGTCGAACGTTATCGTAAACCTGCCATCTTGCTGACTGCCCAAGTTGGAGAACCCATACGAGGATCCGCCCGCTCAATTGAAGGATTAAATATCACGGCTGCCATTGCTGCCCAGAAAGATCTTCTACTGGGTTTTGGTGGGCACCCAATGGCAGCTGGACTTTCTATGGAACCTGAAAAGCTTCCGGAATTTCGGCGCAAACTTGCCAAAACTGTGCAGGAAATGCTTGGGCCTAATATTCAAAAAGAAGGTCAGGTCAAAATTGATGGCTGGCTGAAACTAAATGATGCGAATATTGAATTAGCGGAAATACTAGAGAGTTTGGCTCCTTATGGGCCTGGAAATTCAAAACTTACGCTGGCAAGCCGAAATTTGACACTCGTTTCGGCAACAAAACTAGGAAAAAACAAAGAACACATGAAACTGACGGTATCGGATGAAAACGGAACGGTCAGGCAGATATTATGGTGGGATGGCGGAAATGAAGAACCTCCATCAGGACGATTTGACCTGGCCTATTCCCTACGAGCCAGCGATTGGAGAGGGTCTCCGCAGGCTCAAATGGAATATCTGGATATACGTGTGATCGAACGCGAACAAATCCAGGTCAAGGCTAAAAAACTGGAAATTTTAGATTATCGAAATATGGAAAACCCTCTGAATATTTTACTCACGACCCAACAAAAAGCAGATACCATCTGCTGGGCAGAAGGTGAGGGGAAAAAGAAAGTAAATGGGCAAGACCGGAATGAGCTCAGCCCAGCAAAAAACCTGGTAATCTGGAGTACCCCTCCATCTCGCTATGATCTACTTTCTATTATGGAAAAAGTCAAACCCGAACAGGTGATTGTCTTTGCAATTGATCCAGGTGCCGACGAACCCAAATATCTGCTCGAACGGTTGGCTGGATTGGTAAAATACACCTTAAATAAAAAAAATGGGATTACCAACCTGTCCGCCTTGGCTGCGGCTACTGCCCAAAAAGAGTCCAACGTTCGCTTGGGGCTTGAATGTCTAGCCAAACGGGGCCTGGTAAAGTTAAAATTTTTACCTGGAGAAATACTGGAATTAAGCCTTGGGGATAATAATGATACGGAAGGTTCGGAATTTTTGGAAAATGAATTTTCAAAAGCGCTGGATGAAAGTCGGGCTTTTCGCAAGCATTTTCGAGAACGAACAGAAATAATTCTTGGATAATCGATTAGCTCCGATGGTGGCAATATTCAATAATCGAGGTAACCTTCGCCACCAGACTGATCCTGAATATTACAACAAAGAATGGAAATTATTTATGATGGAAAAAATCCCTGAACATGGATCGTGCTTTGTGTGTGGAACGCAAAACCCACACAGCCTTGGCCTTACCTGGTTTAAAAACGAAGATGGCTCGATTCACGCTGATATGATTTTTAACCTATCGCACCAGGGTCCACCCGCGCATGTACACGGTGGGGCATCAGCAGCTGTATTGGATGAAGCAATGGGAGCAGCAGTTTGGAAAGCAGGTTACAGCGTTGTAGCTGTAAATTTAGAAATTAATTACAAAAAACCGGTACCTTTAGGGAAAAATATCATCATTGAAGCCCAAATTTCCGAAGTTCATCCTCGCAAAATCCTTACAAACAGCAGAATGCTTTTACCTGATGGTAGCGTAGCGGTTACAGGAAAAGGAATTTACGTGGAAGCACCGCATTTATTCAAAGACCTCGGTTTTGAATAAACCTGACACTTACTATCCCCACAAGCGACCTGAGTTAAAATTTTGTTCTACTTAATTTTCCGTTTCTAATGACACACAAACCCTGGCAAAGCGCGATCGCGTTAATTCGAGGAAATCCTGAGGTGCCAACGCAATATTCAGTCCCCGCTGCCCGCCAGAAACATGGATTTCCGAATATTTCCTGGCAGAATCATCAATTACGACCTGAAAACCTTTATTGAGTAATGCCAAAGGTGAAATACCACCTGCTTGTAAACCAGTCAACAATTCAGCCTCTTTTTCGGTTGGCAGGGATACTTTTTTCTCGCCAAGTGCAGCAGCAACCAGCTTGAGATCCACTTGAGCGGTTCCTGGAATAACAACCAGGATTGGTTTACCTGGCTTTTGACGAACAATCACAATCGTTTTAAACACTATCTCAGCCGGTAAGTTCAAAATTTTTGCAGTCTCAATCGCCCCAAGTTTTTCGGCAGGCGTCTCGAAGGCAGTATATTTAATCTTTCGGGCATCCAAAAAGCGGGTCACATTATTTACAACAGGCATATAACGATTATAAAACAAAAACAGCAGAGAGCAATAAATACTCTCTGCTGTCTGTTTAATTTTCGAAAAACTAACTCTTGGTCCAGATTGCCAGTTCCAGCGTCACCCGGTCAAAGAAACTACCGTTGGGTAAAGATCCCTGTCCATATTGCATATCTGATACCGTTGCGATCATATGCAGAGTTTGAGTATCCATTACTATCTGTTTCTGGAATTCCATATCAATTAACTCACCCTTGGCCTCCAGCTTTGATCTGAAGTTGGAATCATTGAAAGCATGCGGGCTCATTAATACTTTTGTTACTGTTTGGATGTCATTTTTATCAAACATCCATACTTCAAATGCAGTTACCTTTTTGGGATCTCCGACACCAATAGTCTCCGAAATTCCAACACCACACTCACCCAGGAATTCGCCAGACGGGGAATCAATGCTGAAAGAATCATCAAAAAGATCATCGCCCAAAACATAGGTCGTCACATAATGGGCAACCGGAGGAGCCTCACCTTTGGCAGTATAGTCAATTCTTTCAACTGAACGGGCTATATCAGCAGCATGTTGAGCCGGGGTAATTTGACCTGTACGACGTCCACCCCGAAAGAGGAAAAATCCTGCAGCCAGAACCAGACCAATTCCAATTAAAGCCCCGACAATTATCATTACGCTGACCAGAGCACTGGCACCAGAAGGAGCAGTGATGGGTTCTTCTTTTGTGGGACTTAACACTTTGTTGCGCGTTAGCATTTGTTCCCACTGCGTAATAAAGTTAGGATCGATTTTCCCAGGATTGGCTTTCACAGCCCGTACAAGATCGGGCGCATTCTCACCCAAATCTGCATACCGCTTTAGAGCTAATGTTTCATCATTATTGACACGGAAAGAGTCAATTGACATTCGCAGGTATTCTTCCTGTAAATCAGAACGCAGGAGTTTGACCGGGGCATCGTACCATTCAACCGGCATAAACACCCAGCCAATCATCAAACCCAAGATCAGCCCCAAGACAAGTGCCAAAACACCAAGAACAACAGGTCGCTTCAACATATTTAAATAATTCATAATGCGCTCCTATCACAGAACGAACGTTTTATCTATTATACAAGAATTTCAAATCAAGCGATAATTTTATTACTACCAATTAACTCATTCTGCCATATCAGGTATAACATTTTCGAGCAAAAAGGTTTCTGAACAGTTCAAACAGGTTGTTTCACGTTTATTGGATATCACCAGCATACCCTGACAGTTCGGACAGGGTGTCGACAGGGGGCGCTTCCAGGAGGTAAATTCACACTCCGGATAATTACCGCAGCCAAAGAACACACGTCCCTTTCGGGTTTTGCGCTCTACGATATCACCATGGTCTTTGGGACACTCAACTCCAATTTTTTCCAACCAGGGTTCAGTATGCCGGCATTCCGGAAAATTGGAACAAGATATAAATTTCCCATAACGTCCAAAACGGATGACCAGCTCTTTGCCACACTCAGGGCAAGCCCGCCCAATTGGCTCAGGACCTGACTTCGTGACAGGCATCTCCGCCTGAGCTTTTTGAACCTTGACAGCAAATGGTTGATAGAAAGTATCCATCACCCGAACCCAATCTGCCTGACCATCCGCAATCTTATCAAGATCGTCTTCCATCGAAGCCGTAAAATTCATATCAACTATTTCAGGAAAATACTGCACCATCATTTCATTGACCAGAACACCTGTTTGAGTTGGCTCGAGACGTTTATCTATGCGCACAACATAACCACGTTCCTGGATTGTAGACATGATCGGAGCGTAAGTAGACGGCCGGCCAATCCCGTGCGCTTCCAATGCCTGCACCAAGGATGCTTCGGAAAAACGGGGTGGTGGCTGAGTATAATGCTGCTCAGGAATAAGACGTATCAATTCCTGTTGCTGGCCTTCGGCTATTGTCCCAGGAATGCGAACATTTTCTTCGCCTTCTCCTTCGACAGGTTTGGCATCTTCATCACGAGTTTCTTCATATACGACGAGGAACCCGGGAAACTTAACAACTGAACCAGCCGCTCTGAACAAATATTCGTGATCTGCCACACCAGTCACTTCAACTGAGAGCGTATCATATACTGCAGATTCCATCTGAGATGAAACAAAACGCTGCCAAACAAGCTGATAAAGCTTGAACATGGCTGGCTCGAGATATGGTTTCACTATTTCGGGGTCACGCAAAACAGATGTAGGGCGAATGGCTTCATGAGCCTCTTGCGCACCAACTGCCCGTGTTTTGTATTCAGGTGCCTGTGCAGGTAAAAAATCATTCCCATAACGGCTGGTAATATACTCACGGGCTTCATTCCGGGCAATATCAGAAATATTGGTTGAGTCTGTACGCATATAAGTGATCAAACCAGTCGCACCTCCATCACCCACGTCTATACCCTCGTATAGTCCCTGGGCCAATCCCATGGTTCGCTTTGCAGTGTATCCCAGGCGCCGGGACGCTTCCTGTTGCAAGGTGGAGGTAATAAAAGGTGCAGCTGGTTTACGCCGGCGCTCACCACGCTTAACCTTGGAAACAGTATAGGCAGCTTTCTCAAGATCAGGTAGCAATGGATGCACATCGGACTCTGTTTTAAATTCAAAATCCTTATCATCAATCCGTGAGAGTTTAGCAATAAAAGCAGCCTTGGCCTTGGCGCCATGCAATTTAAATTCTGCGGCAATGGTCCAATATTCCAGGGAACTAAAATCACTAATTTCAGCTTCCCGCTCCACAATCAAACGCAAAGCAACTGACTGGACTCGCCCAGCAGAAAGGCGCCCTCTCACCTTCTCCCACAAGATTGGACTGATCGAATACCCTACCAAGCGATCCAAAACACGTCTGGCTTGTTGGGCATTCACCAAATTCATATCTATCGGTCGAGAGTGACTAAAAGCTTCCTTAATGGCAGGTGCTGTAATTTCGTGAAATGTGACACGATTGGTTCGTTTTGGATCAATTTCCAAAGCCTCGGCCAAATGCCATGAAATGGCTTCACCTTCACGATCAGGATCGGTTGCGAGAAAAACTTCAGCATGTGATTTCGCAAGTAGCTTAAGTTCCTTTACAACCGGCTTTTTTTCATTTGGAACACGGTATTTCGGTACAAAGCCATTCTCAACATCCACCGAAAGCTGAGATCGCAGTAAATCGCGAATGTGACCAACCGAGGCTTTAACCGTATAGCCCTTGCCAAGAAATCGCGCAACGGTCTTCGCTTTGGCAGGAGATTCAACAATAACCAATTTACCTGCTCGTTTTGGTTCCACCCGTTTAGTTTCGGGTTTTTCAATCAGAGTGGGAATCAGACCCGTATGAGCTTCTGTCCGTCCAGAACGATACATTGCAGTACCACAAACCGGACAAATACCTCTAGTAACCGCAGCGCCAGTCTTATTAAAAGTGGCCTCCACCGCAGTCATTTCTTGCTTGGCCTTACACTTCATACAATAAGCTTCCATCAAACCTCCATTTTGTCCAACCTGTTTTGCCTCAAAAAATCAAACCAAATCCAGGTAAACAAAATTTCTATAGATAACGATCTTGATGATGTTTTTTTAGATGCGCAACAACATCACGAACTTTTTGCGATTGATCAGATTTACAAATAAGCAACACTTCCCCGGTATCCACAACAACCACATTATCCATACCAATGGTGACGACCAGACGATCAGTACCATTCGATCCATAGACCAAAGTGTTATGTGTTTCAAGCGCCAGGTGCTGGCTTCTTACACCGATATTACCATTCATATCTGGTAATAATACTTCAAAAAGCGAATCCCATGAACCAACATCACTCCAACCCAAACCCCCAGCCGGAAGTACAGCCACGCGTTCTGCTTTTTCCATTATTCCATAATCAATAGTCTCTATCGTCAGATCCATCCAGAGGGAAGTGAACGAGTCTGAAAATTGAAAGGAATCCTGATCTGCTACAATTTTCTCCAGAGTTTCCGATAGTTTTGGCATCTGGTTATGGAACTCGCTTAAAATCTGTTCAGTTGTCCAAACAAAGATACCACTATTCCAGGAATGCCCACCCTGCCGCAACATATGTTGGGCAGTTGCATCATTCGGTTTCTCTTTAAAGCGAACCACATTATAAGTTGGATATTTAAAATTACCTGTAACAGGTAATCCTTGTTGAATATAGCCATAAGCTGTAGAGGGATAAGTTGGTGTGATCCCCAATGTAACCAGATAATTAGTTTTTGCTACATCCACCGCAGCCCGTAATAGATAATCAAACAGATCGTGATTACGAATAAAATGATCGGAAGGCATTACCACCATCACTGCCTGCGGATCGCGTTTATGAAGAACAGCAGCTGCCAATCCAACTACGGATGCAGTTCCTCGAGGAGCTGGTTCAATCAGGTAGTTTTCAAGTGGTATACGCGGAGCCTGTTGTTGCATTTCCTGAGCCTGTTCGGCTACAGTTACAACCATTATCCGTTCAGGAGGGAGTATTCCATCTAAACGTTGTATTGTACTTTGGAAAAGAGTTTCATCACCAATAAGTGGCAGGAGCTGCTTGGGTCGATCTTTACGAGAGATAGGCCAAAGACGGGTACCCCCGCCACCAGCCATGATAACAGCATATGTGTGATCCATAAAAAACTCCTTAAAATATTTCTTTACAACACAAATAAATCGGGATCAGAAGCAGAACCTGTTCGCCTGAAACTTACCTGTATTATTTCAATGAAAATCAACCTCTGAATTATCTAATCCTGATATAGTTTTTCCATCCAGATTATATTCCGCTAGACCTTCACGGATAGCTACATAATTCATGCCCCCAACCTGGCGAACTAACCCCTTAAGTTCCATCATTGTCAACGCAGCTGATATTTTTTCGACCGGTAAACTCAACCGAGCTCGAATATCATCAACGTGAGCTGGTTCTGCATATAAAACCTCCAGAACGGCAGCTTCTGTAGCATCTGTTGGTACAGCTCGGCGAACTTCACGCCGTTCCACATTACGGGTTAAATCCAAGGCTTCCAAAATATCAGAAGGTTGCAATAAAATTCTGGCCCCATTGGAAATTAATCGGTTAGTACCTTTACTTTGCGGCGCATAAACCAACCCGGGAACAGCAAAAACATCACGTCCCTGTTCTGCGGCATAACCTGCCGTAATTAGGGCACCGCTGATTTCCCCCGCTTCTACTACTACCACTGCCATCGATAATCCACTGATTATTCGGTTACGAGGTGGAAAATTAGCACCATCAGGTGGTGTACCAGGTGCATAATCACTAATAACTGCTCCGTGCATCATTATCTTGTCAGCCATTTGCTTGTGTTCAGGGGGATAAATTTTATCAACACCTGAGCCGAGCACTGCTAGTGTTCGACCACCCGCTTTTAATGCTGCATTATGGGCTACAGCATCCACACCTCGTGCAAGCCCACTGACCACGGTAACACCGTTTTGAGCAAGGACGATTGCCAATTCTTCGGTTACCTGGCGCCCATACGATGTTACCCCGCGCGTTCCAACAATCCCAACCGCCCAGGCATCATCAGGAATAACCTCGCCACGCAAAAACAGTACGGGCGGCGGTTGATCAATTTCCTTCAAATGTGCGGGGTAACCTTCATCATTCCAGGTGAGAACCTTAATGTTATTTTTCTCAACCTGGGCCATATAGGTATCCAAATCAATACTTTTACGAACTTGAATCAAACGCTCAGCAAGTTTAAGACTTAAACCTGCTGTAACAAGGTCAAAAGGAGATGCATTCCAAGCAGAACTGGCATCACCAAAATAATCCAAAAGAGCTTGTAACCGAACTGCTCCTATCCCTTTGACCAACGTGAATCCGACCCAGTAACGTTTTTCGTCCATTTATTAAGTGGAAATACTCAGCGATAAATTTTGGGAAGTTATTCGACGCTATCTGTATTTTCGAGCAAGCCTGGAAGAAGATGCACCTTCATAATCCTGGTTTCAAGATTTACATCAAGCAGGACATGTTTTAAAGCTGGGATTAAAACGTCACGTACAACCCGATCTTCCTTGGTCACTACATAAACATCGTTCGCACCGGTTTCTATGATCTCAGTCAGAATACCCAGGTCGACACCATTTTCATCCACAACCTTGAGACCTAATATCTGGTGATGGTAATACTCACCTTCAGGTAATGCTGGTCGATTTTCAGCCGGAACATAGATGGTTTTGGCACTATATTTAGCTGCCTGTTCAGAGTTTGATATTCCCTCTAAACCAAGAATTAATCCTTCATTATGAGGGCGTCGCCGGGTAATTTTTAACGGCTGTTTCTTATCACCAACATAGATCAATGTGCCAGGTTCCAGGCGTTCAGGAAAATCGGTTAATACATCCAGCACAATATCGCCGCGAATACCATGAGAACGGCGCAGCGTACCAACTGCCAGATAGACAACAGGCTCGCCAGCAGTAGGCGAGCCTGGAATGCCAGATGAAACTGGCGCTTTAGAATTGGACATCAAGGCTCCATCACATCGAGCGTGACCTGCTGACCTTCTCGCTCTGCGGCAACGCGCAAAAGCACACGGATAGCATTAGCAACACGCCCACTTTTTCCGATCACACGTCCCATATCATCCTTAGCAACCTTCAGTTCCAACCGTACCCGGTTGCCCTGACGGGACTGGAAAACTTCGACTTGATCGGAATTTTCAACCAGCGCTTTAGCAATAAATTCAGTGAGGGCTTTCATTTGCTCCTCTGGTAACAAATGTGATCCGGCACGGTCATCGCCGTGCTCGACAAATAAAACATACCTGGTACCAGGTTGTTATTCACCGGGTACCAGGTGGTCAATCAAATTACTTCTTATTGGTGTTCAACGGGGCAGCACGCTTGACTTCTGCGGCTTTACCTTCGGCAACCAGGGTTTCCAAAGCTTCACCCTTGCGAAGACGGGCAAAACGTTCGGTTGTGCCAGTAGTCCGGAACAGTTGAGCTACAGATTCGGTGGGTTTGGCACCATGGCTCATCCAATCAAAGACACGAGTTTCGTCAATGGTTAGAGTGCCAGGTTCTGTACGGGGATTATAGAAACCAACGATCTCAAGAAAACGCCCATCACGAGGTTTTTCTGAGTCCTGAATGACAATACGATAAGAGGGTTGATTCTTGAGACCTACACGACGTAAACGAATGCGAACCATGGAATTTACTTACTCCTTAACTTGGGTTGATTTGATGAGTATGACTGAGGCCACAGGCTGTGGCCGAGGAACATACCCTCCGATGGTTGGCGTCAGCAAAGAAGGAGAGGTTAGCACGAAAGGAAGTGCACCCCACCAGGCTGAATTGCCCGAACAGCTATTTTACCTGAAAAACCACATTATATGAAGGGATTTAGCCGAACATTTTCGGCAAACCTTTTAACCCCGTCTTCTGCAGCGTTTTCATCAATTTTTGGGTTTCACGGAATTGTTTAATCAAACGATTCACGTCCTGAACTTCATGACCAGAACCACTGGCAATACGCCGGCGCCGTGAAGCATTCAAGATTTCCGGATCTCGTCGTTCCTTGATGGTCATGGAACTGATAATAGCTTCAATTTGTTTAAAATTATTTTCAACATCGCGTGGATCAACTGACTTCACTGCCTGACCCAACTGCCCAGGCAACATTTCCAATATTTGTGAAAGTGGACCCATTTTCCGCATTTGGCGCATCTGATCCAACCAGTCTTCGAGATCAAGCTGCCCTTTCATCATTTTCTCGGCTTGTTTTTGAGCAGTCTGAGCATCAAATGCAGCTTCAGCCTTCTCAATCAAACCAATCATGTCACCCATTCCTAAAATCCGGGATGACATTCGGGCAGGATCATAAACTTCAAGAGCATCCAGTTTTTCACCTGTGCCCAGATATTTAATTGGAACACCTGTGACAGAACGAATGGATATGGCTGCCCCACCGCGTGCATCACCATCCATTTTTGTCAGGATAAGACCAGTAATTGCTACCGTATCCCGAAAACCTTCAGCAACATGTAAGGCTTCCTGACCAATCATCGCATCCACGACCAGCAGAACCTCTACAGGTTTAATTTTCTTTTCAATGGCTTTCAATTCGGTCATCAAAGCTTCATCAAGCTGTGAACGCCCGGCTGTATCCACGATCATTACAGTGTAGCCACCTTTTTGAGCTTGATCCAAGGCATACGCGGCCAATTCTGGTGGTTTTTTCCCCAAGTCTGCAATCACAGGAACGTTTACGCGCTCACCCAACTGCTGCAACTGTTGCACCGCGGCAGGACGATAGGGGTCGCCTGCGACTAACATTACACGTTCACCCTTTGCACGCAAGAGCCGGGCAAGTTTACCTGTATGGGTAGTTTTACCAGAACCCTGCAAACCAACCATTAAAATAACCCTGGGTTTTTCACCAATCAGATTAAGTGGCGCGGGATCACCCAAAGTGGCAATCAATTCTTCATTGACAATCTTGAGAACCTGTTGTCCAGGATTAAGCGCCTTAGAGACTTCTGCTCCAATGGAACGTTCGCGAACCCGGGCTATAAAGCTTTTGACAACACTGTAATGAACATCAGCTTCAAGCAATGCCAGGCGCACTTCACGCATGGCTACATCCACATCGGCTTCAGAAAGTTTCCCGCGCCGGCGGAGATTATCAAATACCTGGTTAAGACGGTTAGTTAGGTTTTCAAACATAGCGGGAAGATTGTAGCGTGTTTGTCTGTGATGGTCAATAGCATTTTTGACATAGCGTTTTGACAATACCTTTAACGATTGGATTTTTGGGCAACAAAAAATAGCCTTGCGGCTAGGGAAGCGCAATGACGCACCTATACAACTTCATAAACGAACCGAAAACTCAAGTTTTAGCTTTTATTACAACTGCGAATCGTTTTCTTGGGGTGAGTAGCATACTCCACCACAATAGCTTTATTTAAAGCTGTGCATTTCCACTGAAATTGCCGGTGTAAGGTTAATCCAACCACTGATTTGGCTGTGGCGTTGCTGCTTAGAGCATCCACCAAATCAATTAAAATGTCGGTCCATTTATAGTTGTTAAAGTTCTGGTAAACTTCAGAATTGAACTGCTGCAGATGGTTGGACACACTCCCTTTGGTATGCAGTTCCATATTTTTTACAACCTTTGACTTTGTCAAAAGTCCAATTATAAAAAATGGAACTTTTCATGCTGATGATCGTTTCTACAAAAGTTAAGTTTTAACCCAATGGTATAATTTTTTTTATTCAGCAAAAAGGCCAACTATGGGAAATCAATCCGCTGTAACTCCAGTTAAACGCTTTCACTTTGAATTGCTCTTATCATTTCTCATTCATCCTGGGAAAATGGCTGGGCAAATTATTCAAAAACAGGCTACCTGGCTAACCCCATTACTTGTAGTCAGTTTGATGATATTAATAAGAGGTTGGTTTTCGGTATCAGCAACCAATGTCGTGCCAATCGAAATAACACCGCCTCCAAACCAGGGACCCGTTGGATTATCAGAAAATCAGCTCATTTCATCAAAAGCTGGTGGGGGAATTGGTGGTGGCGGTGGCGGCGGCGGTGGTGGAAATGGTGGTGGTGAAATAACACCAGCTCCAGAAGGAAATCAGTCAATCGAAACTCAGACGACAAGTGGGAATCAGATTCTCCCAGCCTTGGCCACAACAGCCAGCTTGTGGATTGGCTGGTTTCTGCTTGGTATCTTACTTTTTCTTGGAATGGTGATCGGCGGCAGCCCTAACACCTTCACAGAAACTTTGAACCTGGTTGGATGGAGTTGTTTACCGCTGGGAATTCGTCAAATCCCCCTTCTTATCACTTCATTGGTTTTACCGTCCTTTTCGGCCAATACAGCCGGCCTTTCAGCACTGGTAGACTCAACCAATGTTGGCGTAACCAATGAATTCCTGATATCCATTCTTAAAATGATCGATATTTATTTTATCTGGCAGGTGGTTCTTATTTTAGTGATTATGAAAAAAATATCACCCCTCTCAACAAAAAGGGTCTTGGCTGTCACATTAAGTACAATGGTGATCTTTTTGTTATTGGCTGCCATGCCAGGTTTTCTAACTGTGTTGTTTGGACAATTGACACAACCTGTTCCAGGAACTTATTAACTGAATAAAGTATGCCCGAATTCATCCAGACTCTTCAGTTATACAAATATTTCTCCATCGGTGACCAGGAAGTACACGCGATTGATGGGGTGGATATCAGCATAGCCAAAGGGGCATTTTCTATTATCATGGGTCCCTCAGGTTCAGGGAAAAGCACCTTGCTTTATCTGATTGGTGGTCTGGACCGACCAACTTCAGGTCAAATCATGATAGACGGTACATCTTTGACAATTATGGATGAAAACGCCCTGGCAATCTATCGACGCTCGCAGGTTGGATTTATTTTCCAATCTTTTAATTTAGTTTCCAGCATGACAGCTTTGGATAACGTTATTTTTCCTCTACGCTTTGCAGGCATTCCAGCCCGGGAACGGAAAGATCGCGCCATGCTGCAATTGCAAAAAGTAGGCCTGGAAAACCGCGCTCATCACCGCCCGACAGAGCTTTCTGGAGGACAGCAGCAGCGTGTTGCTATTGCGCGCGCGCTCATCAACAACCCGGCTTTGATTGTTGCTGATGAGCCAACAGGTAATCTGGACAGTCGCTCTGGTTTTCAGTTCATGGAACTACTTGGCGAGCTACATTCTACAGGTAGAACAATTGTCATGGTCACACACGATCCCCGAATGCAAAAATTTGCAACTACACTTATCTATTTGATGGATGGGCGGCTGGTTACGGAAAATGAATTTTTAGCAGCAAATGAAATGCACAAACAATAAGTTGGAGAGAAATATGCGAACCATAACACGTCTTGTTCTGGCTGGATTATTGATATCAGCTTTGTTAATTGTTGTGGGTGTCGGACCTGCTCAAGCAAACAGTAAACCTGATTACAACTACCAAGATTCCATTACAGAATATCCCACACTAATCGCTGATAACCCTACGGCAATCCCAGAAAATCCAACTGATCGGCCCGTAATTGTCGCAAGTTACTCTTTCGTCAAGAAAGAAAAAATTCTGCCCGGGTCAGATTTCACATTGAAACTAAACCTTGCTAATCAGGGCAACACCCCTGCATTTAACATCCTTGCAACAATTCAAGGTGATAAATTGATTCCCCGTGAAAATGGTGGTGTTCAGTTAATTAACAGCCTGGAACCCGGTACAGATATTACATTAAGGCAGAGTATGTACGTAACACCTGAATTGGAAGGACAACCAACCGCTACCCTAAATGTAAGTGTCTCCTATAGCGACATAGAGGGATTAACCTATAGCACCTCTCTGATGCTATTAATTGACCTGACGAAGGTACCGCCAACAAGTGTGTATAGCGGTCCCATCTTGCCCACGAAGACTTCAACTCCAGCACCCCGCTCAAAACTGATTATTGGCACCTACCAATCCAACCCAGAGAAACTCCAGTCAGGGAACCTGTTCAAACTTTCCATGAATATCAAAAATCTGGGAAATAGTCCAGCCCGCAATGTAACCATGGTTTTGGGTGGAGCCACCATTTCTGCCGATGGAACCCCTTCATCAGGTGGGATTAGTGGAGGTGGTGGAGACTTATCAAAATTCGCACCTTTGGGAAGTTCTAATCTATATTATTTAGGGGATATCCCATCCGGAAAAACTATCGATCAAATTATTCCGCTGGTTGTAAATGTTTCCACAGAACCTGGTGTATACACACTCAAGATTTCATTCGTATATGAAGATACTTCAGGCGTTAAATTATTAGATGATCAGGTTATCACATTACTCGTCTATGGTTTACCACAAGTATCAGTAAGTTTTTATGAAGATGTACCAGAGCTGACTGTGGGAGTAAGCAGTAAACTACCAATTCAGATCACCAATATCGGTAAAAAATCGACCATGCTAGGAGATTTAAGTATTAGTACCGAGAACGGGCTGCTAAACAAAAACAAAGCAACCGTCGGTAATATCGATACAGGCGGTTATTTCACACTGGATGCGGAATATATCCCCGAAAAATCTGGTCCAGTTACAATTAACATTCAAATTGATTACACAGATGATTTTCAACAGCCCGGAAAAATCGAAAAAACACTAACTGTAAAGGTTGTTGATGCACCAGTGATCACCACGCCTCCTCTCAATGGTGGTCCGAATGGGAGTGAAACGCCCGTCCCGGTTGAAGACAGTACCTGGGATAAAATCGTCAAAGCTGTTTTCGGATTCTTTGGTTTTTCAGGCGGTTAAATTTGCGCACACTTGACCTACTTCGGCTTATTTTTGATAACCTGCTTCGACAAAAAGGACGCGTTGCACTGACAGCTGTAGGAGTTGTCATTGGGACCGCATCCATTGTTTTGTTGGTTTCACTGGCCAATGGCCTGCAGGAAGCTGCCATCAGTCAATTTGCATCAAGCGGAACATTGACCTCCATAAGCGTCTATCAAGGTGATACCGGTATGGTTAACGCTGGTGCCGCTGTGCCGCCTGGTGCTACCAACCCATCAAATTCACGCAAGGGACTGCTTACAGGAACAGCTATAACCCAAATTGCAAGTATCCCAGGCGTTGATGCAGTTATTCCACGTATTGGGTTGGAGGCATATGCAATTATAAAAACTGGAAAACTGGAAACCGGTGCCAACATAATGGGCGTGGGAGTTGAGGATACAAAACTTTTAAATGTGAATATCGCTTCCGGTTCTGGCACACTTCAAAAAGGAACAGCTATCATTGGTGGGTGGCTTATAAAAAATTTTTATAACACTTTACCACGACCCGGAGTGGAAAACCTTCCACAAACAGCGGATATTCTTGGTAAGCGTATTCATTTGGTAATATCGCGGTATACAGACAAGGGCGAAATAAAAAAAACAGTGGAATTAACGGTTGTTGGGGTAACAAAAGAAAGTATGTCGGAATATGACAGTGCTTTCTTAGTTAACCTGCAAGATGTTGAAAGTTGGAATGAATGGATTCGGGGTAAACGAATAAATCGTAATTTGGAGGGTTATCCTGAAGTACTGGTAAAAACAAAATCGCTTGACTCTGTGTTGCCAATAGCAGAAAAAATTAAAAAAATGGGGTATCGCTCTCAATCACCAATGGCATATATAAAACAAATTCAAAACACATTCATAATACTACAACTGGTGGTTGGCAGTATTGGGGCTATTTCATTGCTCGTAGCAGCCATTGGAATTGCGAACACAATGACAATGGCAATTCTGGAACGAACCCGTGAAATTGGCTTGATGAAGGCGATCGGGGCAACTAATCGCGATATTTTGGGGATATTCCTGGGCGAGGCAGCCAGTATCGGATTTGTGGGCGGAGCATTAGGTGCTGCGCTTGGCTGGGGTACGGGGAAAATTTTTAACGGCGTTTTCGCAGGTGCTTTATCCGGTCTTTTTCCGATGCCAACCAATGGCAGTCCAATGCAATTGGTCAATACACCAATCTGGTTGGTCGTATTTGCAATACTATTTTCTTCACTGATCGGCTTAATATCCGGTCTGTATCCGTCAATCCGCGCCGCTATGATGCAACCAGTGGTAGCACTTAAATACGAATGAATAAAAAGCATTCCTCACAACTTAATTGGTTTTTTTATTATGTTATGATTGCCGGATAATGAGTATTACAAGCTCGAACATTCTGTAGCTTTTTCGGTTACTTTTTCATTTCAAGAAACTGATAGACCAATGAAAAGCCAGCAACTATCATCAACCTGCAACCCATCTTATTTGCATTATTTCAGCAAAACATCCTCAAAATCCAAATAATGGAAAAAGACCAAACATACCCCCTGTCAACTATGTTGAGCCTGTGGATTTTTCAGGGACTGATAGCTTTACTCTGGTTGGCAGCTTTGCCCACGAATACTGAGAATGGAGTAATTTTCGGTTATTCAGCATCACGTCTGGGACTGATGGGATTGATGCTAACCATCACCGGGGGATTAGCAATAATAGTTGTTTTCAAACAGCGCTTAACTTTTTTAAGCAAAAAACAATTCCAAAAATTTTATTACATCTTATCACTGCTCCTTAGCATACTTGCTACCACAGGCATCATCATCTTGCGTGCATTAGGAACATCTTCCAGCTACACATTCGGTGCTTACGCAACCCGACTAACCCCATTAGCCAGCTGGCTGGCAATCTCAAGCTTAGAGTTTGCTTTCCTTCTGGCACGGGGAAATAAATTTTTTAATTTTGGAAAAAATGAAACTAGAATTTTTTTCCGTATTACAGGCTTCGCAGTAATAATCCTGACTCTGATTGTATGTTTTATCGCAACCACACGACTGGGAATCACACCCTACAACGATGGCTCATGGGGTAAGCCAACCACCCCATTACTTGAATGGCAACTCCTTTTGGCTATAATCCTCAGCCTCACATTCGGAGAACTGGAAAAACGCTGGCATTGGCTCAAAAAAGACCGGTATACATTCATCCTGGTATACCTGTTCACCTGTCTGCTGTGGTTATCACAGCCAATCAATCCGGGATTTTTTGCCACCGCACCCCGGGCACCAAATTTTGAAATCTATCCATTTTCGGACGCACTTATCTATGCTCAGTATGCGCAATCTGCCCTGGTCGGTAATGGGTTTTTATGGCCCGATGTACCTACACGTCCACTGTACATCACGCTCATTACCTGGTTGCACTTTATAGCAGGGCAGGACTATAACAGGGTCATTGTGCTACAGACACTGTTATTGGCAGCATTTCCCGCTGTACTATATTTAGTGGGTAAAGAACTATCTGGTCGTCCACTTGGCATCGGTCTGGCGGTATTGGCAGCTTTCAGGGATTTAACAGCAAATATAGCTGCACCATTTGCCTTGAATTACACCTATACGAAGTTGTTTTTTTCTGAAATTCCAACTGCCCTACTCTTAAGCCTGTTCTTTCTGATAATTCTACGTTGGATGCGTAAACCTTTACCCGCTTGGTACCCATTTCTAGCTGGTGGATTGCTGGGGCTGAGTACATTAATCCGTTTACAAAGCGCCGTTGTTCTGGCAGCAGTCATTCCAATAAGTTATTTTGTTATATCCAATCACAAGAGATGGCTAAACGGATCCATTTTTATAGTGCTCGGACTCACTCTAACCATCGCGCCCTGGCTGACTAGAAATTACCTTGCCACCGGTGGAATAGTACTTGATAACCCAATTTCTCAATCAATGGTATTAGCCAGACGCTGGGGTGGAAACAGCGGGAATGATCTTATCCCTCACCTGGCAGGCGAAGGAGATGCACAATATTCGAGTCGGATGACTGGAATGGCACTCGATAGTCTGCGAAAAAATCCTACACGTATCCTGGGTTCGGCTATTAACCACTTCTTCAACAACGAAATTAGTACCCTGTTAGTCTTCCCTGTGCGTGATAAACTTGACAGCCCAAGTGAATTGCTATGGCCTTCCCGTGCCTTCTGGCAATCCTGGACTGGTCAACCTTTACTTGGACAGGTTCCAGTCCTGACGATATATTTAATTTTCCTGGCAGCCGGTTTGGCAGCTGCATTTCAAAAAAACAGGCTGGCAGGTTTGCTCCCACTGGGAATCAGCCTGGTATACAACGCGTGGACAGCTCTGTTTCTAAGTTCAGGTGATCGTTTTCTCGTACCAGTCGATTGGACAATTTACCTTTACTTGTTCCTCGGGTTGCTAACACTCAGCAAATTGATTCTTTTTGGGACCAGTTCCCTCGATTTGAGAATGCAGTCACATTCGAAAAATACCCAGTTACAGCGAACATCCTTTTCGCTTCTAAAACTCGCAGGAGTAGGTTTGATTATCCTGATGTGCGGTGCCAGCCTCCCCTTTACTGAGACCATTTTCCCAAAACTGTATCCCGCAGCCAAAATCCCCGCGTCAACTCAAGCAGACACTGCTCATCTAGAAATCAAATTGCGTGGGCGTGCGATCTACCCACGCTGGTACAAAGCCGGAGAAGGAGAACCCGGGTCTGCCAAAATGGGTTACGGTAAAGCCGATTATGCCCGCCTGGTATTTTTTATTACCGGCGAAAGCAATACTCTGGTGATTTTCCCGACAAAATATATGCCGAAGTACTTTCCAAATTCAACTGAAATAACTGTACAGGGTATTTTGCAAGAAGGATACATTCAAGCAAACGAGATTTCTTTAGAAAAAGATGGTATTTTAATTAACTACCAGCCCTGATCCAGACCAATATCCAACGATATTTTAGGAGACTAAATGACAGAAGAAACCAAATCAGAAACGAAAGTTGAACCAAAACCGGAAAAAATGGAAATAAAAGATCATCTAATCGAAAGCAAGCACAAAATTACGATCGATGGTATTGAAATTGAATACACTGTTACGACTGGAACAATGATTTTACGAGAAGAAACGCCTGATCGGGAAAAAGAATTCGAAGGTGAAAAACCCAAGGCAGAATTCTTCTTTGTTGCATACTCTAAAAATGGTATCGAAGATCCCAGTAGCCGCCCAGTGACATTTTCATTCAATGGCGGTCCAGGTTCCTCCTCAGTCTGGTTGCATCTGGGCGTACTCGGTCCAAGGAGGGTTCAGATGGAATTTACTGGAGGCTTGCCCAAACCTCCCTACCGCCTGGTCGACAATGAATTTTCATTGTTGGACAAAACTGACCTGGTCTTTATTGATCCTGTCAGCACCGGGTACAGTCGCCCTGTTGAAGGTCAAAAAGCCAAAGATTTTCATGGATTTAAAAAAGATATTGAAAGCATGGGGGATTTTATTCGGTTGTATACCACCCGTTACAATCGCTGGCTTTCCCCAAAATTCCTGGCGGGAGAAAGTTACGGGACGACTCGTGCCAGTGGGCTCTCGGGATATTTGCAAGATCGGCATGGTCTATATTTAAATGGCATCTTGCTTATTTCAGCGGTTCTAAACTTCCAAACCATTGAGTTCGCACCTGGTAACGAACTACCTTATGTATTGTTTCTACCAACGTACGCAGCTACAGCCTGGTACCATAACGCACTGCGGCTACGCCGGCCACTCCAAAAACTTTTGGGAGAAGTGGAACAATTCGCCATCAATGAGTATGCACCGGCACTAATGAAAGGTGATGCACTCCCATTAAGTGAGCGAAAGGTTGTAGCTGAAAAACTGGCACGCTATACCGGTTTAACACCCGATTATATAGAACGTTCCAACCTGCGCATACCAGATTATCGCTTTTTCAAAGAATTATTGCGATCAAAATCCAGAGTGGTCGGACGATTAGACAGCCGTTTTCTGGGAATTGACCCCGATAACCTTGGCGAGGGAACACAAAACGATCCATCCTACACAAATATCATCGGTCCATATACAGCGGCATTTTATGACTACGTCCGACGTGAGTTGAAATTTGAAAAAGATATTCCATACGAAATCCTGAATGGGCAAGTCTGGCCCTGGTCCTATGCTCAACACGAAAATCAATTCGTATATGTTGCAGAAACCTTGCGTCAGGCTATGAGTACCAACCCACATCTTAAAGTATTTCTAGCAAGTGGATACTATGACCTGGCAACCCCCTACTTTGCCAGTGAATACACCTTCAACCACCTGGGATTGGATAAAAGCCTGCGCAACAATATTAGTATGGCTTACTATGAAGCAGGGCATATGATGTATATTCATATGCCTGCCCTGGAACAACTGAAACAAGATTTGGCAGAGTTTATTCAAAACGCTTCCTAAAGTCATCCCAGATATACAAGGACAGGCCACCCATGAAATAGGTGGCCTGTCCTTGTATATGACCTTTTAGAAGAAAATTGACGCGACTGTAAAAACCGAAGCTATTACAATAAAAACCGAACAAGCTATGGAAAACCATTTCTGGAAGGGATTATTAACATAATCGCCCATCAAATTCCGATCACTGGTTAAACTGATCAGGTAATAGAAAACCAGAGGTAATGCAATCGCATTGATAATCTGAGTAATTACTGCAATCTGAAACAATGACACGCTGGAAAAAATAGCAATCAACATCGCTACCAAAAGTTGGACGCCATATAAAATGTAAAAGGTTTTACTCTTTTTGAAAGAATCATCCAGACTGCCGGAAACGCCAAAAAATTCGGCAAATGCATAGGCTGTTGATAACGAAACCACAACCAGTCCCATAAATCCAGCATTCAAAATACCAAATGCGAATAACATACCAGCCATCTTTCCTGCAAAAGGCTGGATTGCAAGCGCAGCCTGCTCACCAGAAACTAGCGTAATCTTGTTAACATAAAGAGTGGCAGCAGTTGCGACAATCATAAAAAATGAGAAAAAATCTGTCAAAAATGCTCCCCAGTAAGTTTCCAGCTGGGATAGGCCAACCTTTCCTTTTTCGATCTTTTTATCAGAAGCAAAACTACTGATGAAAAACTGACCCCATGGTGTGATGGTAGTTCCCAATACACCCATGCCTATGATCAGGAAATCGCGCATATAACTTTGGGTAAAATCCACCCCATGCGGAAATATCAAGTTGCTCGTAGCCTGCCCCCAATCGGGTTTGGCCTTAAACGCCGAGAAAATGTAAGCCAGAAAGAACAAACATGCTACCAGCATTATATTTTGAGTAAGCTTGTAATTACCACGTGTTATTACAACAAATGAAACCAGAACAATGGCAATCACAGCCGGGACCGCAGAGATATTAAACATAGCGCTGGTGGTTTTAACAGCTGAAAGTTCGGTCACCAGGGTTCCGATATTTGCAATTAATAAAGCGCCAAACATAAACAGGGCTGCCCGAACTCCATACTTTTCACGGATTAAATCTGCCAATCCACGTCGGGTAATAATAGTCAGGCGCATACCCATCTCCTGTGTTACAGCCAGGAGTAGCGTAATAATGGGCAGCAGGAAAAGAATCGGGTAACCAAGTTTTGCACCAGCAATTGAATAAGTTGCTACGCCACCAGCATCATTATCCGCCATGGCCGTGATAGTTGCCGGGCCAAAGACCGATAGAAAAAGCAGTACCTTTCTCCATAAATTGGAAAAAAGACGTTTGTTATTGTTGGTAAATAGTTCTGGATTCAAATTAAGCCTCCCAAAAACTTATATTAACGGTAGAAACGCGGGAGGCGCTTCTTCCACGCGGTTGGAATAATTTTATCCAACGCATCGTCTGCGGTCACAATACCTTGAATAATATTTTGTTGATCCACTACTGGAACAGCCAATAAATCATACTTCGTGATGACCTGGGCTACATCTTCCTGTTCATCCAACGCAAAGACTTTTTTCACCCGGTCTTCCATGAAATCACTAACAAGAGTATGTGGTTCGGCAAAAATCAAATCTGTCAGCGAAAAAACCCCAATCAAATGATCCTCAGGATCAGTAACATAAACGTAAATCAAGGTTCCGATATCAGCTGCAGTTTCCCTTAATAATTTAATAGCCTGCTCAGCCGTAACATAAGGGGGCACCACTGCATAATCTGTGGTCATAATACCGCCCGCAGAATCTTCAGGAAAAGTAAGGAGATGTCGAACATCATCCGCTTCTTCCTTTTCCATGAGTGAAACCAGCAGGCGGCTGCGCTCAGCAGGCAATTCAGCCAGAAGATCGGCTGCTTCGTCAGGTTCCATCTCTTCCAACACATCTGCAGCTCGCTCATCATCCATGTCTTCGAGCAAGCTTGCTTGAAATTCTGTTTCCACCTGCTCAAGTGCGTCCGCCACCTGCTCAACATTCATCGATTCAAGAAATTGACCCGACTCGAGTTTATTCAAATCACTCAAGATTTCCGCCAGGTCAGCTGGGTGTAAATCTGCAAGGCTTTCTGCTGGTACACGTAAACGCATAAACTGATCGTGGTGAAGCAGTTCAACATTGTCCCAGGAAATATAATTTTCCTGAAGTGGGAAACGCAAACCAGATGCTATGGAATGGATGGCATGGTCCAAACCTACACGGCGAAGAATACCCAACAGCCCTACATCAACATTGCTTACGTATAAAGTTCCGCTGACCCGCACCAATTCCAGATCATTTACTCGCACCACGCGTGCGCCATCAGTGTCAATAATTTGTTTGTCTAATACATCCCTGGAGAGATAAATATCATCATCGTTCATCACATAATCCGGGATGTCTTCCACATGGCACTTAAGTGGAATCGCCGGCGCAAAAAGTGACATCACCGTTGAATATGGAACAATTTGCTTCTTTCCTCGCCGGTCAATCACCAGCGCATCTACAACCGGGTGTGGAAATTCCGGTCGTTCACGAGCAATAACATCATCCAATTTTCCAACAAAGTTACCGTCAAGATCTGTAATCGTCCGGCCTAATAATTCGCTTAAAAAAGCCATATTTACCTCCTATGCATGGGACAAGTTCTCTATGACCCTGTATATGTTAGTTTTGTTCATGCGACAGCAACCATCCAAAGAAGTCTGCTCTATGGGGATAAAAAAACCGCCTTCGCGTTGGCGTTCAGGCGGTACTTCTCAGAATGTTGTCATATATTTCCACATGAGATGGAACGTAATAATTTACGCCTCATCAAATCGAAGGGAAGTGGAAATGCATGCCTGAAAAAATATCAAACCATTTCGCCAAGAAAGCATTGATCTGGATCTAGAACTATCAGCGTCCACGCACACACCTCCTTCTCAGCCGCGCAATAAATTTGGGTAACCAGACGCGGTGGCAAAAATAAACCTCCCATCATCCGACAGGAGGTGATTTAACGCACGAAATACGAGCATATTCACCTCCTGGTTTAGCTTTAGCACTGCGCGTCGTAAGGATTTATAATCCCAGCCACTTTTAGTAATGCCTTAATCCGACACCACCTGGTTTACCCTTTATAGTCTTTCGACGTTTCAGGGCAATGGCCTGTGTACCTTGCAGCCGCCTGGCCTAACGAGGGTTTACTTTGCTATATGAATATACTCCCTTGTCAAAAAAACGTCAAGAATAAAGATTTTTAAAAATTTATGATATTCCGTAGTTATAAGGTGATTTTACTCACATCATTCGTCCTTGCAGATTTGGAATTATCCCGATATCGTTAATACAACCTCAATACTGGAGAATTGCCGATGTTTATTTATTACTCCCCACTTCACAAAAAACACCACCCGTCATTCGAACTTTTTGATGGTGGAGAAAAAGTTCCCAATTATGAAGTACCTGATCGTGCCGAACTGGTGTTATCTGCATTCAGACAGACAAATTGGGCAACCATCCTTCAACCATCCGACTTTGGTCTTGATCCGATCCTGGCCGTTCACGACGCAGATTATATAAATTTTCCTGGTTCTAATTGAATTTGTGGTTTTGACAAAAATGAGGCAAAATTAG
>CAYWXS010000008.1:0-98726 GCA_964462245.1 uncultured Anaerolinea sp. | reverse complement strand
CCTGGTCGGACTGTCTACCTCTACCGAATTGTATACTGCTTAGACAGTCAGGGGGTATTCCTGGGTAGTATATTCGCACAGGAAATAATAAGCCCACGGATCATTATGGCTACAATAATTATTATTGGTTCGGTTCTCTTGGTTAACTTGGCAAAGAAAACAACGCCAACCCCAGTCGTAAATACAACCAAAGATAAAATGATATAGCGATTATTGTTTCCAGATAAACAACAACCCAAGAGTCCTCGTTTGCCAAACTATTTATCCCAACACAAGTATAAGGTTTTATAATTCCTACCATGTATGCTACCTTTCCCGCAGATAAATTAATCGACGGTGATCTTTCGCCAGCCTCCTCTCAGACACTGTTAAGTTCACTCGGCTTTCGAGATTGGAAGGCAGCGATAAGACATTTGCAACACATCGCCGCCCGCAGCAATGAAGTTCGACAAGTACTGATTCGACTGCTTTCGTACCTGCTCATGACTCTTTCTGCCTGTGCAGACCCTGACCAGGCTCTGATCAATATTGAACGCTTTGTTGACAATGAATATGCCAACGAAATTTTTCAACATCTTGAAAAAAGTCCCCGCACACTTGAAATTCTGGTTACCATTTTTGCTGGTAGTCAATTCCTGACAGAAATTCTGCTAAGAGATCCACGCCGGCTGGCAATGCTTACGGATCGAGAAGGTCTGGCAAACCAGAAGAATGCCCAGCAATTTCTGGAAGAAGGACTGAAGACGATGGATGATCTGGAACCATCCGAACAACTTAACGCCCTTCGCCGTTATCAAAAAGGGGAGTTACTACGAATTGGTTCCAGTGACCTATTAAGTCTTTATGACCTTCCAGCAGTCACAGGGCAGCTCTCCTCGCTAGCAGATGGAATGGCTCGCGCCTGCCTACAATATGCTAGCAACCAAAGTGGAACGAATGCTAACGGTTTCGTAGTACTCGGTATGGGGAAACTGGGCGGTGGTGAACTTAACTACAGTTCAGATATTGATCTATTATTTCTCTGCGCCGATAACAGCCAGGATTATTTACGTCTGGGTCAGATGCTGATAGAAGCACTTGCAAACATGAGCCCAGAGGGGTTTCTTTACCGGGTTGATATGCGCTTGAGGCCATGGGGGCGGGATGGCACACTGGTAAGTACTATCGATGGTTACATCAATTATTTACACAAACATGCCCGTTTATGGGAAAAACAAGCCCTACTCAAAGCCCGCCCAATTGCCGGAGATTTAGGACTTGGGGATGAATTCCTTAAACAAGTTGAACCCTTTATTTATGGGGAAAACCCTGAGACGGTGCGAACAAGCGTGCTCGCAATGAAACAAAGAACAGAAGAAATTTTACGATCAAAAGGCAAGGAGTGGGGTCAGGTAAAGCTTGGTGAAGGTTCCATTCGCGATGTAGAATTTGTAGTCCAGTACCTTCAGCTTGCTTATGGCGGGTCAAACATCAAACTGCGAAAAAAATCGACCTTACAAGCCCTCAGACGCTTGCAAAAATTCCAGTTTATAGCTGCCAATGAAGCTCGAGTACTCACAGATGGATATATTTTCTTGCGCACTGTAGAACACTTCCTACAAATGATGCACTACCGCCAAACTTACAGTCTTCCATCTGAACCAGCTGCCATCCATCTGTTGGCACGCAGACTTGGTTTCCCATCGCAAGAAACTTTTCTCGAACGATACCAACAACATTGCCTGGCTATTCGTGGCGTCTATTCAAAATATATCGGTGGAATCTCTACACTCCCCAATCCAGAGCCAGAATCTCCTGCGCCTGAACCTGATTTTATCCGGCAGCATTTAGCTCGTATGGATTCATCGTATGCAAATGCCTTCACACCAGACGAAATCAGCCAACATGCCAGTCTTGCGGGAGAACTCAACGAACAGAATCTGGTATACGTTGTTGCAACTCCCATCCATAAGGACCAATGGCAAGTAACCGTGGTTGCCTATGATTACCTGGGTGAATTATCTCTTATTTGTGGTTTGATGTTCGTATATGGATTGGATATCCATTCAGGCGAAATATTTACCTACGAATCCCCGGGAAAGCCAACATCTAATCCGGAAATAGCACCAGTTCGACATCGTACCCGTAATGGTAAATGGCTAACAGAATCCACACAGAACCCTGTTTTATCAACCAATAAAGGGCACAAAATTGTGGATGTTTTCAGTGTGCATTCTGTTGGGTCAGAACCAGATTGGAAACAATACAGTACTGACCTTCAGAATTTGATAAAAATGCTGCATGTCGGGCAAAGACGGGAGGCAAGAAGTGAACTCGCGAAACGCGTTGGGGCCGTTTTCGCCGAAATGGACACTGCCGAAAGGCCACTTTTCCCTATCGAAATCGCCATAGATAACGACCTTTCTGAACGTTATACCGTTTTACACATTAAAACGACTGATGCGGTTGGTTTTTTATATGAATTCACCAACGCTCTATCACTAACCCATACTTATATCGCGCGCATGGTAGTACAGACAAGCGGTAGACGAGTAGATGATATCCTTTATGTGACCGACGAAGCTGGAAGCAAAATCACCAATCCTAAAAAACTGCGTGAACTTAGAACTGCAGCAGTATTGATAAAACACTTCACTCACTTGCTCCCCAGATCACCCAATCCGGCATCGGCACTGCTTCACTTCCGTGAATTTTTGGCACAACTCTTCGAACGTCCAAACTGGACGGACGAATTAACTTCTCTCGAAAATCCGCAAGTAATTGATAACCTGGCCCGTCTGTTGGGGGTTAGCGATTTCCTTTGGGACGATTTTATGCGAATGCAGTATGCCAATTTATTTCCGGTCATCAGCAGCACCGGAGAATTGGCAACCGCCAAAAGCCAGTCTGATTTGCGCCATGAGCTTTCACTCGTTCTGGAAAATGTTCACGCTGGCCCAGAGGCACCTCGCGAAGATGCTCCCTGGCGTATTATTTTGAATTCCTTTAAGGATCGCGAGATGTTCCGGATTGATATGCGGCATATCCTGGGATTGACCAGTGAGTTTTGGGATTTTTCTGAAGAGCTGACCGACTTGACAGAAGTGGTTGTAAATGCCGCTTATCACCTTACATCCGAGGATCTTCGCTCGGTTTATGGTACACCCCGGCTACCCGATGGGAATATCTCACAAATGGCAGTAATCGCTTTGGGGAAATGCGGTGGACGTGAACTGGGTTTCGCATCTGATATTGAATTGATGTTTGTTTTTATGGGGGATGGAAAAACTGATGGCCCGGAAGTTCTGGATTCGTCGGTCTTCCACGAAAAAGTCGTTCAAAATTTTCTGAGTGCCATTCGTGCCAGACAGGAAGGCATCTTCCAGGTGGATTTACAGTTGCGACCTTATGGAAAATCAGGCAACATGGCCGTCTCACTGGATTCTTTCAAACGATATTATGCTCCCCAAGGTCCCGCTTGGGCTTATGAACGCCAAGCCCTGGTCAAGCTTCGCCCGATAGCCGGCGATTCGGCATTAGGACAAGAACTTACTTCATTGCGGGATGAATTTACCTACAACGGTACACCTTTTGATGTCACTTCCATGCGGGCAATGCGTGAACGACAGGTAAGGCACCTTGTAACAGCCGGGAAATTTAATGCAAAATATAGTCCAGGCGGGCTGGTAGATATCGAATATCTCATCCAGGGATTACAAATTACACATGGAGCATCCAACCCTTCCCTGCGCTTGACTAATATTCGTAAAGCCATGGCAGCACTGCATGAATATGGGGTGCTTTCCGAACTAGACTATACCAAACTCCATAAGGCTCACACATTTTTACGTTGGCTGATCGATTCCATGCGGGTTGTTCGAGGAAACTCGAAAGACGTGACAGTCCCCAAATTTGGCAGCGATGAATTTGCATTTTTAGCAAGACGATTAAAATACGGTAATGAATTACAGAGCCTACAGGAACATTTATTGCAAGTTCAAGCTGATGTCGTCGAAATGAACAGGCGGCTACTGCAATAATTTATTCCACACATATTAACTGATTATCAAAAAAAGGACTGTCTGAAAAAATGACAGTCCTTTTTTTGATGTCAACTTATATCGGGAAATGACTAACCAAAATTAAGATAAACTGGCTAATGAATCAACTACAACTGTTAGAAAAGCGATATTGCCATGGCAAACAATTTTTTACATCCGGAAGGGATTGAAGTCTGTTTCGCGATCAAAATAATCTTCTCCTTCTGCCTTTTTGAAGAAGTTAACCACAATATAAGTTAGTGGGGTCATTAATACCTCTACAGCAGTTTTGAAAAAATAATTTGTGAGTGCAAGACTTACAAATAAACTCCAAGGAAAGACCCCAAATAATGACGCAATGGTTACAAAAATAATTGAATCAACCAACTCACCAACCAGGGTGCTCCCAATTGTTCGCATCCAAAGAAACCTACCTCGTGTCAGGATTTTCATCTTTGCCAGGATAAAAGAATTTGAAAATTCCCCACTCCAATAACCGGCAAGGGAACCCAAAACAATACCACCCGTAGACATACCACCCAGGATGGCAGCATAAGCTACATCACCGGCATACTGCTTCCAGGTTGCTTCTCCGGGTAGAACGCCCATCAACCCAAAAAAAGCGGAAGCCAATCCCAGACAAAAGAAACCAGTCCAAATTACACGACGGGAACGCTTGTAACCATAGACCTCCGTCAAGATATCTCCGAAGATATAACTCACTGGAAAAAGGATTGTTCCACCATCAAATGCCATATGAACACCAAAAATATTTATTCGAAGATCCACTATTTTGGCGGATGATGCAACATTGCTAACAATAAGGATCGTCACAAAGATCGCCATTATGATATCAAAATAGTGGAAGTGTCGATCTTTATTATTTGGGAAATTCACTCCTTTTGTCTTTTCTTCTTCCAGCTCCTGCAACTTATTCATTTTTTATAAATTCTCCAGTTGTCTTTTCCATTAATCTGCAAAACGAACACTTGCCCTCATACATAGTTGGTTGTCCACACGTAGGGCAATTAAACAATGGGGGAATAACCTTAACTACATCGTCTGCAAACAAACCTTGTTCACGAGCTTCCAAAAATTGCAGATAAAAATGTAACTTTGCTCCAGGTCGCTCATTTTCCAACCTATTTAACAATTCTTTATAATAAATAGAGGTCGACCCGAATGAAAAAGGACACTCTTCATAAATATATTCAATCCCACGGAGCATAGCATAAGCCGTCATTTCTTTCTCATAAAAACGGCAAAGTGGTTTTACTTTACGCGCCAGACCGTCGTGCTCTGGTAAAACCGGCTTCTGCCTTAACAGATACTCTTTTGACCAGGTGAGAGTGTTGCCAAAGAGTACAGCAGCTTCATCATCCAGGTTATGCCCTGTCGCAAGCACATCATAACCAAGATCATGAGCAATACGGTTCATTTCATGTCGTTTTGCTAACCCACAAACTGAACAAGGACGACCATGTCCACGATTTGAGCGATCCGCTATAACCGGGATACTTTGGCCATAAACTTTTTCAATATCTACTACATGCAACTTCAAGCCATTTTCAACTGCAAATTTTTCGGTAAGGCGATGTGATTCTTCGGAATAGCCAATTCCAGCATCAATTCCAAGTCCAATATACAAACCATCAACTTGATAACCAAGGCGATTCAGAATATCCCACAGTGACAAAGAGTCCTTACCACCAGAAACAGCCACTAAAATTTTCTCATCCGGGCCAAACATCCAATATTTTTTTATAAATCGAGCCGTTTGTGCAGGTATCCATTCAAGGTAATGGTCCTTACACAAAGCCAGCTTATGCTGTCGCATATTAACAACAGCTTTTTCGCCACAGGTTTTACACTTCATTTACCACCACCTGAAATTACGGCAACAAGTTTGATGACATCACCATCACTCAGGATTTCATCTTCCAGAATCATTTCTCCATTGCGTATGGCTATAACACCTTCTGGAAGAATGGCAGCTTTTTTTAACGAATCGAGCAAGTTCATTCCAGGTTTTACTTCAATTTCTTTTCCACGCAGAACAAGTTTGACTGTCATATTGCTCCTTCTGAGCCGTCATTCTACCACGGTAGGGATTCACCAACCGTTGCTCTCATTCATCATATCCAAATACTTAAATTTTTAATTCAAATTTCAAAACTATACCAGACTACTCAATATTACCCTGAATAAACTCATAACAAGCTTTGACCAGGTAAACTCCACGCTTGTCGAATTCGATCACAAATTTTCCAGGTTCTGAAACCGATGCATCAATTCGGAAAAATAACCATCACCGGAAACCGGCATAACTTACATTACCTTATTATTTATAGTTTGCTTCCTGTCGATCGCATCAATTACAATCCTGTTATCTGTTACATTTTTCCGACTTACTGGGAACATGAAAAAATCGATACTCCAATCCAGTAAAACATGCTAAACGCATGTTTGCGCAGTCCAATCGGCATAAGCGGGACAGCTGACTAATTCCAGATTTTCTGTTCACTCTACCCCTGTATCTTTTCCGAGCGTGTCTGTGTCACTGATTTCGATGTTATCATAGTGAATGAAAACTGCTCATTTAGCATTATTGTTAATTATCAGCAAGTCTTCAGAAAAAATATATCAAGTAAACAATATGCTCCCGCATAACAGTAGCCTTCCCAAAACATCTTTAGTAATCTCAAAAATAAGAATATGATTGGATTTCACAGGATGAATAAAAACCAGATAATTGGAAAATGGGGGGAACAAACCGCAGCAGAATATCTTTCTGAAAAAGGTTTCAATATTTTGGCCAGAAATTTCCGAACCCCCTATGGAGAGATAGACATTATCGCTTCTATTGAAGGCATCACGGTATTTGTTGAAGTCAAAGCCCGCACGTCACGAGCGTTTGGTTTACCCGAAGAAGCGCTAACTCGTCGGAAATTGGCTCATATGCGAGCGTGCGGTGAATATTATGCCGCTAAACACGATCTCGAAACCTGGCAATGTGATGCAATTTCAATTGAAGGTATACCCGGAGTTACCCCACGCATTGAATATTTCGAAAATGTCACCAATTGATCCCCGCCCACCCTTGATCGTTATCATTGGTCCAACCGCTGTTGGAAAAACTACGCTTGCCATTCAACTTGCTGCGCGTCTAGACGGAGAGATCATTTCGGCTGATTCGCGTTTGTTCTATCGGGGAATGGATATTGGAACTGCCAAACCCACTCTGGAAGAAATGCTTCAGGTTCCTCACCACCTTATAAACGTTGCAAACCCCGATGAAACCTGGTCGCTCGCCATTTTTCAACAAAAAGCACGCGAAATCATCAATCACCTTCATGAACTGAATAAATTACCTTTTCTTGTCGGCGGGACAGGTCAATACATTCGCGCCGTAACGGAAGGTTGGACTCCTCCTGAAGTATTGCCTGACCCTCGCCTTAGGAGTATTCTAGAATCACTTGCAACCCAATATTCACCTATATGGTTACATGAAAAGCTACGAATTCTGGATCCTATCTCTGCAGAAAGAATTGACGCCCGAAATTTGCGGCGCACTGTTCGAGCATTGGAGGTTATTTTCACAAGTGGACAAACCTTTTCAACCCAGCGCGGTACTTCAATTTCTGATTATCGGCTCATCACGATTGGGCTAAAACGTCCGCGCCCCGAATTATATGCCCGGATCGATGAAAGAATAGAAAATATGTTTGCCCAAGGCTTATTGGGTGAGGTTACAAAATTACTAGAAAACGGCTATACGCCAGATATTCCAAGCATGACTGCTATTGGCTATCGTGAATCCATTGCAGTTGTCCAAAATAAAATGACTCTGGATGATGCAAAAGTCCTCATAAAACGATTGACCCGGATATTTGTCCGGCGCCAGGGGAATTGGTTCAAAGAAGAAGATCCGCAGATACAGTGGTTTGACATGAATGATGACACTTTTTCTGCAGTTGAAAAGTATATTCGTCAATCTCTGACACTTATTCCCTGAAAACAGGTTTTCAGGACTTCAGGACTTCAGATTTTTTCTTCAGTTGACTTTTCTTTTTTTTCCCCTATACTTAAATTTATTATAAACACAATACTGGAGGATAAGATGCGTATTGAATCAAAACCATGGCTCTCGCATTACGATGAAAATGTTCCGACAAGTATTGATTACCCCCAAATACCACTTTTTGGCTTTTTAGAGGAGGCGGCACGAAAATACCCGGATCGAGCCTGTACGATTTTCAAAGGCGCCACAATCACTTATAAGAAGATGGATGAGCTGACAGATAGGGTAGCCGCAGCATTATCATCTCTGGGTGTAAAAAAGGGTGACCGGATAGGTATATTCATGCCTAACACACCCCAATTTGTAATGGCCTATTTTGGTATTTTGAAAGCAGGCGGCGTTGTAGTAGCCACCAACCCGCTATACACACCTACCGAAATTGAGCATCAAGTTAATGATTCCGGCATTGAGATTATGTTTGTAATGTCAAATTTTTACAACACGATCAAAACAGCTCAACCCAAAACAAAATTAAAGACAATTATAGTGTCCAACCTTAAGGAGACACTACCTCCCATCTTAAGCATCTTGTTTACACTGGCAAAAGAGAAAAAAGGTGGCTTCCGAATTGAAGGCGGCTTGAGGGACGGCGATATCTGGATGAAAGATTTGGTCATGAAGTTTTCGCCATCCGAACGTCCCAAACTAACCATCACCCCCGATGACACCGCACTTTTCCAATATTCAGGTGGAACAACCGGAATATCTAAAGCAGCTGTAGCTATGCACCGAAATGTGGTTGCCAACACCTTGCAAATAAAAACCTGGATGAGCACACTAAAAGATGGTGAAGAAATCGTATTAATGGCTATCCCGCTATTCCATGTCTATGGGATGGTTGCAGGGATGAATTTTGCCATGGCGGGTGGTTCATCGATGGTAATGATCCCGAATCCGAGAGACATTCCGGACGTATTGGAAAATATTGACAAATATCACCCAACCATTTTTCCTGGTGTGCCGACACTATACAATGCCATAAACAACCGCCCTGAAGTTGCTGCCGGTAAATACAATTTAAAGTCCATCAAAGCTTGTATATCTGGTTCTGCTCCCTTGTTACGTGAAACAAAAGAGAAATTTGAAGCATTGACAGGCGGTGTTGTTTTTGAAGGCTTTGGTTTATCCGAGGCACCGACTGCAACCCACTGCAACCCGTTGCTCGGACAAAATAAGACGGGGTCAATCGGTATGCCCATGTCTGATGTAGAAAGTAAAATTATCAGTCTGGATGATGGCACAACTGAACTTGCGATAGGCGAAATTGGAGAGTTAATTATTCGAGGACCGCAAGTTATGAAGGGGTATCACAATATGCCCACAGAAACTGCCAATACTCTTCGAAACATGGATGATGGTGGGTCCCCTTGGCTTTTTACCGGAGATATAGCCCGCATGGATGACGATGGCTATTTCTACATTGTGGATCGCAAAAAAGAACTTATCAAACCAGGCGGCTACCAGGTCTGGCCTCGTGAAGTGGAAGAGGTCATCATTACTCACCCCAAAGTTTTAGATGTTGGCGTGGCAGGCATTCCTGATCCATACAGAGGTGAGACTGTAAAAGCTTGGATTGTCATTAAACCAGGAGAAACTGTTACAGAAGATGAAATTAAAACTTTTTGTAGAGAAAAACTGGCAGTGTACAAGGTACCTACCCATATCGAATTCCGAAATGAATTGCCCAAAACCACTGTAGGAAAAATTTTACGACGGGAACTTGTTCGACAACATAATGCCAACGTCAGTTAATTTATTTCAATTTCAGACTACAATAAAAAAATATCCTCCCGGAGTTATGGGAGGATATTTTTTTATATCATGCTGTTTGCGGGGTACCACTCTTCTTGGGAGAAGGTGGAGGAAATACCTTTTCGAAATCTTCGCGGGTGATCGTTTCTTTTTCAAGCAAAAGATTCGCAACATCATCCAATTCTTTGCGATATTTCTTTAGGATAGCTTGGGCCTGGCGATATGCATCATCGACAAGTTTACGAACTTCAGAATCAATCTGTTGGGCAATAGCCTCAGAATAATCCCTCTGTTCAGATATCTCACGTCCCAGGAAAATCAATTCTTCCTTCTGTCCATAAACCATGTTTCCAAGCTTTTCACTCATCCCAAGACGTGTCACCATGGTTCGAGCAATTCGGGTAACCTGCTCAATATCATTGGATGCACCAGAAGTAATATCATCAAAAACTTCTTCTTCTGCAGCTCGTCCACCCAGAGCATAAGTGAGGTTGGCAAGGAATTTCTTTCGTGACATCAATACACGATCTTCTTCCGGTCGGAACCATGTTACGCCACCAGCCTGACCACGCCCAACAATTGTTACCTTTTGAACCGGATCGGCTTCTGCAATGGCATTTCCAACAACTGCATGACCAGCTTCATGATAGGCAATAATTCGTTTTTCTTCTTCACTAATCAAACGAGATTTGCGTTCAGGACCCATTACAACACGCTCAATGGCTTCTTCCATTTCGGATTGACCAATACTCTTTTTGTTGCGTCGGGCAGCCAAAATTGCCGCTTCATTGACCAGGTTTTCCAGATCTGCTCCTACAAAACCAGGTGTACCACGCGCAACAGATGACAAATCAAGGTCTGGATCCAAAGGCTTGCCTTTGGAATGTACTTTAAGGATAGCTTCTCGTCCACGCATATCCGGGCGATCCAAAGTAACACGACGATCAAAACGACCAGGTCGCATCAATGCTGGGTCCAGAATATCCGGACGATTGGTGGCAGCCATAACAATAACATTGGTATCTGTATCAAAACCATCCATCTCAACCAGCATCTGATTAAGCGTTTGTTCACGTTCATCGTGCGAACCACCTAATCCTGCGCCACGCTGACGGCCGACAGCATCAATTTCATCAACAAAAATAATGCAGGGTGAATGCCGTTTGGCCTGTTCAAACAAATCTCGAACACGGCTGGCACCTACACCAACAAACATTTCCACAAATTCAGAACCAGAAATGGAAAAGAAAGGAACGCCTGCTTCACCTGATACAGCCTTGGCTAATAAAGTTTTACCTGTGCCAGGAGGCCCAACAAGCAAAACACCTTTAGGGATACGGGCACCCAATTGTATAAATTTCTGGGGCTCTCGAAGAAATTCGACTACTTCTTTGAGCTCTTCTTTCGATTCGTCAGCACCAGCGACATCATCAAAAGTTACCGTTGGGTGTTCACCACTAAACATACGAGCGCGGCTTTTACCAAACGACATGGCCTGATTATTTGATCCCTGAGCTTGGCGGAATATCCACCAAAAAAGACCAAACATTAGGATGAACGGCAAAACATAGCCAACGACGCTCAAGACAGATAACCATGAACTAGGAGGTAGAATCTCTACCTTAACCTTGTCCGGGGTTAGTTGATCCGGAGAGACGCCTAGTTGAAGCAGTTGCTCCACCAGTGAGACACCATCTTCTTTTTGGGCAGTTTTTTCGATATCGCCCTGAGCTCCGCCAGGATAAATAACTCGCAGATGATTATCAGTATCTGCGACAATCCTTTTGACTTTACCCGCTTGGATATCGGAAGCCACCTGATTAATGGTGAGTGTATCGTCTACATTTGGCTGTTGTTTGATCTGAAAAAAGACCATTGCAATAATGGCAATGAACAGCAAAGCGTAGATTATCAAAGATTGATTTCGAGAATTATTCACAAAAGACCTCCTCTTCAGGCCAAACTGATTATATCCCAACCAAACTGTGTATCGTTTTCCTGAAGAATAACTTATATGATTTTCTAATATATTCCAGTAAAAAACAACCCATAATAGCAAAAAAAAGATTATTCTATTACTAAAGTGACGGGGCAATGATCAGAACCGGGTACATCATCATGAATAATCACATCCTGTACTCTTTCTACCAGTTTCTCAGACACCAAAAAATAATCGAGTCTCCAACCAACATTCCGTTCTCTTGCCTTCATGCGGTAAGTCCACCATGTGTATTGTATTCTTTCCGGGTAAATTTTTCGAAAAACATCCACAAAACCATGTTCAAGATATTTATCTACCCAGGCACGTTCTATTGGCATGAAGCCTGAGTTTTTTTCATTCTCTTTTGGATTACGTAAATCAATCGGTCTATGTGCGGTATTGAAATCACCAGCAATAATTATGTTTTCGCCATCAGCGTGTATCCGATCACAAATATCCAATAAACTGGCATAAAAATCCAATTTATAATCTAGCCGCTCCTGACCACGCTGACCATTAGGGAAATAATTATTAAAAAGAACAAATTCTTCATGATTGGTTAGAATAACCCTGCCTTCAACATCAAAACGAGGCTCTTGTAAACCAAGTGTTACATTGGTTGGTACAGTCTTTATAAAGGTTGCTACTCCACTATATCCAGGGCGCTCAGCAGAATTCCATATCAACTCGTAACCGGGAAAATCCTTCTGTTCATCAGTCAATTGAGTGGGAAATGCCTTAATCTCCTGCAGACAGAGTACATCTGGAGACTCAGCCATCACCCATTGTTTTAGGTCCGTACCTAAAGCAGCGCGAATACCATTTACGTTCCAGGTGGTTATTCTCATGATCAAGTAGTTCCGTTACTTGTGGTAAACTTAAAAACTCAATCTCTTAAAAAAAATAAGGAAACTGAGGCATGTCTGAAAATCAAAAACATATCTTGTGTATCGAAGATGACGCAGACATGCTTGAGTTACTTTTCATAATATTACGCCACAAGGGGTATATTGTTAGCGGTGCTAATAATGGAAAAGAAGGGTTGAAAGCAGTCCGCGAAAGCTTGCCCGATCTCGTTTTATTGGATCTGATGATGAACGAAATGGACGGTTGGGAAGTATACCAGCAAATGAAAGCTGATAATTTAACAAAGAATATCCCCGTAATAGTCGTTACTGCTAAAACACAGAGCATTGATAAAGTATTGGGCCTGCACATCGCTAAAGTAAGCGACTATATCACCAAGCCTTTCAGCCCTTCCAGCCTGATCGATAGTATTACCAAAGTATTATCCAAGCCCGAAAAAATCATCCATTAATTTTTTTATTCAACAAAATATCACCCAGAAAATTTATCTTTATGCAAAATAATTTTACAAAAATCATTAATCTTTCCAACCCTGAGATTGCGCCATTAAACGCCAGATGGTGTCAGTCTTTTTTTTCACGCCTGCGTGGATTTACATTCCGTTCTGATATTGGGTTTGACGAAAGTCTTGTACTTGTTGAAGCCCGGGACAGTAGATTGGACACATCCATTCACATGTTTTTTGTCTGGACTGACCTATCAATTGCATGGGTAAATTCGGACAATTTCGTCGTGGATTACGTCCTCGCAAAGGCATGGCGCCCTTTTTATGCTCCTTCCAAGGCCGCACGTTATGTGGTTGAGTACAATCCCAAACGTCATGGCGATTTTAAACCCGGTGATCGTATATCCTTTGACCATGTATAAGAAATTCGTCTTTTTTTTATTATTAGCGTGCCTGTCCATATTTAATATCAATCCGGTTCTAGCACAATCAGCTACCCCTACCGTTGGTCCAGTGTACATTATTCAACCTGGGGATAGTCTTTCCAGTATCGCTACTCAATTTGGAGTAACACTGGAAGACCTTATGACTGCCAATAATATTACCGATCCCAACAGCATTTCTGCCGGAGCGCAAGTGATCATCCCAGGGCTGCAAGGTATCAGTGGTATTTTAAATACCGAAATTATTGGTTATGGTGATACCCTAAAAAGTTTAAGCCGTCGCAATCAGATCGATGAGATTTTCTTACGGAAATTAAATCACATAACCAGTCCATCTGAACTTTATGCAGGCGTTTCATTAGTGTTACCTCAAAAAAAAGATTTCACACCACTTAACCGACGTATTGTCCTTACCAATAATGAGAGTTTACTTGAAGCTTCAGTGCTCGAAAATACAGACCCATGGTCTGTAATCGCTTCGAACAACTTGCAAAATAGCTGGCAGGTTATTGTCGGTGATGTTTTTTACACTCCAAATAATATTCCAGATGTAACAAATGAAGTAAATGGATTACCCGAGGTTTTACTAAAAGTTACAATTAATCCATTACCAATGACCCAAGGCGGCACAACTGTTTTAAATGTACAAACCAAGCCGGGTACCAAACTTGATGGAACACTTTCAGACAAGCCGTTACATTTTTTCGCACAAACTGACGGAGAATTTGTTGCCCTGCAGGGGATTAACGCAATGCTACCCCCAGGTCCATATCCTATTAAGCTCAATGCGACTCTGCCGGATGGTTCAAAACAAAGCTTCGAGCAGATGGTCGTAGTCAGAACTCCAATAACACCCTATCCAAACGATCCGATGCTATCAGTCGACCCTGCTACAATCGACCCGGCCATAACCATACCCGAAACAAAGCAGATAGAAACGCTAACTACTCCCGCAACACCGCAAAAATATTGGCAGGGAATGTTTGGTTTGCCAGTAGACCAGGTTTATTGTTTAAAATCCTGGTTCGGAAACAGGAGAGCTTATAACGGTGGAAATTATGAAAATTTTCACGGTGGATTGGATTTTGGTATTTGCTCCGATTTGCACCCTTTCGATATTTATGCCCCAGCGGACGGGGTAGTTGTTTACACAGGTACACTTATTGTAAGAGGAAATGCCACCATAATTGACCACGGTTGGGGTATATACACCGGTTACTGGCATCAGGAAAAAATATTGGTAAACGTTGGCGACCATGTTACCACCGGGCAATTGATTGGAAATATCGGTGAAACTGGCCGAGTAACAGGACCTCACTTACATTGGGAGATATGGGTAAACGGTAATCAGGTTGATCCAAGTGACTGGTTAAATAATATATACCCATGACACAGCATGAAAAAATAGACTTGCAAATCTCGCCTTAAAGCATTTCGATAAGAACATTCAAAATTACCGAGCCATCCAGGTACCTATCATATTTTTCAATCAGGTTACCCATGAATGAATTAATCAACTTTTTAAAGCAAGCCGATGTTTTCTATCAATTCACTTCAACACAATTAGAGTTGGTTGCAAACCTGTGTCAAGAAAAAACCTTTCCAGCTGGTGAAATAATTTTTGAAGAAAGCAGCAATAGTAAAGAACTCTATATAATCGCACATGGAGAAATCGATATTTTGATTGATCCAGGAATTGTCGAATCCTATGATAAAGACGAAAAGTTTTTAATAACCACCCTTCGCCGGGGCCAATCCTTTGGTGAAATTGCTCTGGTTGATGAGGGATTACGCTCCGCAACTGCACGGGTAAAAGGTAAAGAAACCCGCCTTCTCGTGATACCAAGAGAAAAGCTCATCATGCTCTGCGAAACTTACCCTCAACTGGGTTACAGACTAATGTATAACCTTGCGGCAGATCTTGCACTGAAAACTAGAAATGCTGATTTACGTGTGCGAAATAAAAATATCAACACAGAGCAAAAAGCTTCACCCATAATCAGCATCCGTGAAAACACAAATCAAAAACCAATATCACTCAATAATCAACAGGAAAGCAAACAAACTATCCGCAAAGCAATATCAAACATGGTCAAAGATATATTTGAAAAGCCGGACCAAAATTGATCTGACAGACATCGAAATAACTTTCGTCTGCATATGGCCTACCTGGTAAACTCACTTATAACAAAATTATTCCCATTTATTATAAGTTCTCAAAACTGAGAAAATCCTTTATAATCCTTGGTTGTATATTTTCTCACAAAATCAGCGCAAAAAACTTAACGGTCTTTTATTGTCTTGTAAACGCTTGGTAGTTGAACATAAACTATAAATTTAGATAACTTATATTGGCTAGCGATCCAGTTTATCGTCGATAATTCCTCGCCCTCACCTTGTTTAGCGGTAATTTAAAGTCTACATTCTCCAGCGACCTACTAGGACATGGCTGTTAATTTTTGTAAGGATTTTGAAAACATGAAATTAAATTTCGCTTTTTTAGTACTCGAAGAACATCCATATGGTCGCGAAATGTTACGTATTCTTCTTGAAAATGACCTTATTCCAGGCGTCATCATTCAGGAAGTTTCTGAGATAGGGAATATTGAACGAGAAAAATTTTTAATTCGTATGGCAGGGCAACCTCTTCCACCTCGAATAAATCAACTCGCCACGGGTAAAAAAATACCAATTTTCTGTGTTGCAAATCACAATGATCTAATTTGTAAAGAATTATTGATCCAATACAAACCAGACATTCTGGTATTGGGCGGAACTCGTATCATCAAACCTGGCATCCTTGAAATTCCACTTCAAGCCACAGTCAATGCCCATCCTGGTTTACTTCCAATTTTACGTGGGTCGGCATCAGTTGGGTGGGCACTTTATAAGGACTTACCTCAAGGCGCAACAGCTCATTTCATTGATCCCGGGATTGATACGGGCGATATTATCCTCAAGCGAGAGTTACAGGTTTTTCATCATGATACTTATGAAAGTATAAACTATCGTATTGCAATTCTTTCGGGTGAATTGATGATGGAATCGCTAAAACTTATCGAAAAAGGAGCGGTGATTCGCACCCCGCAGGATATTACCATCGGCGAAACTTACAAAGTTATTCCTGATGACCTTTTAGAAGAAGGTAAACAGCGTCTCGCTGCCGGTTTATATTCCCACTTTTCAGATTGAAAATATTTTTTAGTAAAAAGGTTTATTACTTGATTAATTTCAACACATCGCTTGAATATGCCATGGGATTGGACAAAAAAGATGAATTGGAGTCCTATCGCAAAAAGTTTCTTATTTCAGACCCCGATCTAATCTATATGGATGGCAATTCTCTGGGACGACTCCCCCAGGATGCACCAGCAAAAATTCAACAGATTGTTAGCGATCAATGGGGTGAAAAACTAATTCGCTCTTGGGGCACAAATTGGTTTGAAGCTCCTATAAAAATTGGCGAAAAAATTGGTAAGTTGATTGGTGCAGAAAAAGGACAGGTAGCTGTAAGTGATTCGACTACCATCAACCTGTATAAACTGGCAATGTCTGCTCTGATGTTACGACCGGATCGAAAAAAAATCATTACAGATACCCTCAATTTTCCCTCGGACCTGTATATGCTGCAAGGATGCTGCTATGTTCTGGGTGGGAAATATAATATTCAGCTGCTGGAACCGCTGGACGGCTTACGCGTTACCACTCAGGACGTAATGAATGCCATCGATGACGAGACGGCGTTGGTTACGCTTTCGCACGTCGTGTTTAAAAGCGGATATATGTATGATGCAAAAACCATCACTGATTACGCACATCAAAAAGGCGCTCTAGTTTTGTGGGATTTAAGTCATGCAGTTGGTGCAGTGCCTGTAGAACTGGATGCATGGGGTGCAGATTTTGCAGTTGGCTGTACCTATAAATACCTGAATGGTGGACCAGGTGCACCTGCATTTTTATATGTAAATAAAAGTTTACAGAATTTGGCACTTTCACCAATCTGGGGTTGGTTTGGTGATAAAGCCCCATTTAGCTTCGAACTGGAATATACTCCTGCCGAAGGAATCCAAAGATTCTTGTGTGGTACACCTCCTGTGCTTTCCTTGCTGGGCATGGAAACAGGCATCGATCTGTTACTAGAAATTGGCTTGCCCCGATTACGAGAAAAATCCATCCAGTTGTCAGAATACATGATTGACCTGTTTGATGAGAGACTCGCCCCCATCGGTTTCTCATTGGGAACTCCACGGGAAGTTGAACAACGCGGGTCCCATGTAAGTTTCCGCCATCCAGACGGTTATAGAATAAATCGGGCATTAATAGAAGATATGAAAGTTATTCCTGATTTCCGCGAACCTGATAACATACGCTTGGGTTTAACTCCAATGTACACAACCTTTCAGGATGTATGGGAAAGTATCGAACGTATCCATCGTGTAATTACAGAGAAACGTCATTTGCGTTTCCCTGCAACTCGGCTAACTGTTACTTGATGAGCCTGTTCAAAATAAACGAATGAACCCGCAATTCAATAATAGTACAAACAAATCTCAGAGGAGAAAGACAATGAAACGAATCGTAGTATTCCTGATGTTGGTCATAGCTTTGACGCTATCGGCCTGTGGACCGGCTGCCGCCGCAGAACCGGAAGCCTGCAAAACTGCACCTGGTTGTGCCAAAATTGCCAAAGGCCAGACCATTAAGATTGGTTATGCAGGCCCAATGACTGGTGACTATTCTCAATTTGGTGTGGATATGTCTCAGGCCATGAAAATTGCTGTTGCAGACCTGGGTGATTTCCAGGGTTGGAAGTTCGAGCTCGTAGCCCAAGATGATATGGCTTCTGCCGAAGGTGCAGCCGCCGTCGCTAACAAACTAGTCACCGATAACACTTTTGTCGCCATGGCTGGTCATGCCTTCTCCGGAGCTACCTCAGCCGCCATGCCCATCTACGAAAAAGCCGGCATCCCGATGCTGTCGCCTTCCGCCACCAACCCAGACTTAACCACTAAGGGCTCCACAGTCTTCAACCGTAACGCTTTCACCGATGCTGATCAGGCTGCTGGTGCAGGTAACTTCCTTTACACAAACCTCGGCAAACGCAAATTGGCCGCCATACACGATGGTACCGATTATGGTCAGGGTCTTGCCAAGGGCGTGGAAGCCAAATTCATTGAACTGGGCGGCGAAGTCGTAGCCACTGAAGCCATTACCCCAGGCGAATCTGATTACAGTGCTGTACTTGCTGCAATCGCATCCAAAGGACCGGATGCCATTTACTTTGGTGGTTATGTTGGCGAAGGCGCTGTGCTAGCCAATGAGCTGAAACCTGCCGGCTTGGACGGTGTAGTCTTCTTCGGCGGCGATGGCATTTATGGAAACGATTTCCTTGTCAAAGCTGGCGCTAACAGCGAAGGTGTCTATGCTGCCACTTTGATTCCTCCCACATCAGAATCCATCAAAAAATTCAACACAGCTTACAAAGCTGCATTCGGTACCGAAGCCGGTGTTCTTTCCGCTTACACCTGGACTTCCTATGACTCCTTCATGGCACTTGCTGCTGCCGTCAAGAGTGTCGCAGTCGTCAGTGGCGACACCATCTACATCCCCCGAGCCGCACTGGTAGCTGCAGTACGTGGCATTAAAGATTACCAAGGCCTGGCTGGCGTGATCACCTGCAAGGCAAACGGTGAATGCAATGCCTCTGGTCCAGTTTTCTATATGGCCAAGGGTGGTAAGTGGGAACCTGCCAAGTAAATTGTTCTTTTGAAATAAGATTCTGCTTAAATACGAATACCTTGATTTGAGCAGTCGTTTTAGGGATTGTCGTGCCGTTCTACAGACACGACAATCCCTAATAAAAACAAAATAAAGGTAATATTTTCTATGAACCAATCAAAATCATCACTCACCCAGGTTCTGCAGCAATACAACCGAAGCATCCGCCCTGCTGTTAGCGTCATTATTATTTTGGGTTTAGCATGGCGTCTATTCCAAGTTATCGTTATAGAACACAACTTTTCTGCGGACACCTGGGTTCGCTTTGGACTTTCAGGTTTGATCCTGGGGGGCATGTATGCCTTGATCGCCATCGGATATACGCTGGTATATGGCATTATGTTCATGATCAACTTTGTGCATGGCGAAGTGATGATGCTGGGAGCTTTCGGTGGCTATTTCGCACTGGAATCGATGCGATTTATTCCTGCTCCAACAGCTGCCAATCCAGATTTGAACTTCCTGAACGCTTATCCAATCCTCGCAATTATTCTGGCTTTTGTCCTTGGTATTTTTATTTCGGCCTTATTTGGCTACTTCATCGAAAAAATTGCATACAGGCCACTACGAAGAGCCCCGCGTCTAATCCTTCTGATAACTGCCATCGGGGCGTCAACATTTTTACAAAACCTGGCTATGCTGCTATTTGGGCCACAACGAAAAAATGTGATCAACCCGGCCATTTTGGATCGAGGTTTAGGTTGGACTCTCACAATAAGCGGAGCACCTGTACTGGTTTCTTATACAGGTATATTTTCATTGACACTTTCCGCTTTACTTATGATCGGGCTTTATATTCTGGTTCAGCGAACAAAATTGGGACGCGCCATGCGCGCAGTTGCCCAGGACAAAAATACCGCATCCTTGATGGGTGTTGACGTGGATGATGTTATCAGCAAGACCTTTATCATCAGCGGTGCACTTGCAGGCGCTGCCGGTGTCATGTGGGATATTCACATGGGACTTGTAAATCACTATACTGGATTTTTGCCCGGTATCAAAGCCTTCACCGCAGCCGTCATGGGCGGTATTGGAAATATTCCTGGTGCCATGCTCGGGGGAATTTTCCTTGGCCTGCTCGAATCTGTCGGTCCGGCTGCTTTGGGAATTGATTTTCAACTAAAAGACGTGATTGCATTTTCCATCCTGGTATTGGTATTGATCGTCCGGCCCTCGGGCATTTTGGGCGAAAAGTTATCCGAGGAAAAGCTATGAAAACTTCACCAACACAAAATGGAGTCAAGACCGGGGTTATTTTCGGGGTGATAATTATCACCATGTTCCTGATCGGCTTCACTGTTATCGGTTCTCAATTAACTGGAAAAATACTTGGCAATCCAAATAGTACTGGCGCACCAACAGTAGCCTATTTTGCTATCTTTATGATCCTCTTTGGTCTATGGTGCGGTAATAGTGCAGCCAAACGCCCAGCCTACGGCGCTGACTTACAAAAAGATGCTTTAATCTCAGGTTTGATTTCCGGGCTGATATGTGGAGTGTTTGTTGCAATAATCGGCTATATTTTTGGAACCTTTGAAGCCAGTAAAATCGATGTTCGCTCATATCTCGTTTCTGTCTCACCAGAATCGATCAGGCTTTTTTTATATGGCCAGAATCCCATGATCGGAAGCTCAATTTTGCTGATATCCATGACATTATCCAGCTTGATTGGTTCTGTGCTGGCTCACTCAATGCGCACCGGAACGAAATATAAAGCTATCCTCCAAAACACCAATGCTTCAATTCAAAATGTTATCCATTCACCCCAAATCACAAATCTGACCCAGAATAAATATACGCGATCTGTTTTAATCTTGCTTGGTGCCATCGCATTGATCATCTTGCCTCGAACCTGGGGTGGATACTGGAATTACGTCTTTGGAACGGTCGGTATTTATATTATTCTAGGCTTGGGGCTTAACATCATCACGGGTTGGGCTGGTCAATTGGTCATCGGCTACGTGGCTTTTTTTGCTGTAGGTGCGTACACATTTGGTCTTCTAACCGCTCCAGCCCCCCACCACCTGGAATGGAATTTCTGGATTGCTCTTGTCTTGGGCGTTTTAGCTGCAGGATTATCAGGTTTATTAATTGGCCTGCCAATTCTGAACTTACGAGGTGATTACCTGGCGATTGTGACATTGGGCTTTGGAGAAATTATCCGGATTTTGCTAAAAAGCGATTTGATGACCCCTTATACTGGCGGTCCGCGCGGCTTGCAGGAGATCAGTGGACCAACTTTGTTTGGCACATCTTTCAGTTCTGAAGCAGATTTCATGTATCTGATTATTGTTGCGGTGCTTGTGGTGAGTTTTCTGGCTTACCGGTTACAAAACTCCCGCCCGGGAAGAGCCTGGATGGCAATCAATCTGGACGAGACAGTTGCCCGCGCCACCGGTATCAATGCTTTTTTCTCAAAACTGCTGGCCTTATCGTTGAGTGCAGCAGTTGCAGGCCTGGCGGGTGCTCTTTTCGCATCACGCAACCAATATACAGGGCCAGATGACCATGCAATGATGGTTGCAATCAACGTAATCTGCCTGGTAATCGTCGGAGGGATTGGCAATATTCCTGGTATTTTCCTTGGAGCATTTGCTCTCAAAGGACTTCCAGAAATCCTACGCGAAATTGAAAGTTACCGTATGCTGGTTTTCGGCGCATTACTGGTTGTGATGATGAGATTACGACCCGAAGGATTCTTGCCCGCTGCTCGACCAGTGTTGGAAAAATTTTCAAACATCCTTGCTGCACCACCCACAGGCTCAGAAAAAGCCTTAAATCCAGACAAGGAAAAGTAAACATGCCAGTATGTATTGAAACTCTAAAAGTATCGAAAATTTTTGGCGGGCTAACCGCCGTCAACAGCGTTGACCTGGTGGTACCGGAGAATGTTATTGCAAGCATCATCGGTCCTAATGGCGCTGGAAAAACCACTTTATTTAATTGTATTTCCGGATATTACACACCCGAAATTGGCGAAATCTTGTTTTATGGAAAACCGATTCAAGGCAGACCAACCTACGCCGTAGCTGGCTTTGGAATTTCGCGTACTTACCAGAACATTCGTTTGTTTGGAGATATGACAGCGATGGAAAACATCATCGTTGGCCAGTATCCCCGATTTAAGGCAAATTGGATTGATGCAATTCTGGCAACCCCACGCCAGCGAAACGAAGACAAAGAGGCTATCGAAGAAGGTCGCCGCTTGTTAAAATTTGTTGGGCTGGAAGGACTGGGGGATAATTTGGCACGCAACTTGCCCTACGGTGCTCAACGCCGACTAGAAATTGCACGCGCCCTTGCGAATAAACCGAAATTATTGTTACTTGATGAACCCACCGCTGGTATGAATCCGCAGGAAACAGGTCAAATGACCCACTTTATCCGCAGTCTTCGAGATAAATTAGGAATTACCATCTTGTTGATCGAACACGATATGCGCGTCGTTATGGATATTTCAGATCAGATCACCGTTCTGGATTATGGGACCAAAATTGCCGAAGGTAAACCAAAAACAATTCAATCCAACCAGAGAGTAATCGAAGCCTATCTGGGACCAGGTGGAACTACATTGACCAAAAAATATCAGCTACGAAAGAAACAACGACATGATGCTAAAAGTTGAAAACCTGCAGGTTTATTACGGTGCGATCCATGCCCTTCAAGGGATAAATTTTTCTCTTGAGAAGGGTGAAATTGTGGCGTTGATTGGCGCAAACGGCGCCGGAAAATCGACATCATTAAATACTATCTCTGGCATTTTACGGCCTCGTGAAGGAAAGGTTCTTTTCGAAGGTCAAGAAATTCAACAGATGGCCCCCCAGCTCATTGTTCGAAAGGGAATCATTCAGGTCCCCGAAGGTCGAAAAATTTTTGGACGTATGATGGTTTGGGAAAACCTGGAAATGGGTGCATACACTCAAAATGATCGTGCTGCCATCAATCGTGATATAGAGGCAGTCTTCGAGCGGTTCCCGCGCTTACGGGAACGCCGCAACCAGGTCAGTGGAACTCTTTCGGGTGGCGAGCAACAAATGCTTGCAATAGCCCGAGGTTTAATGGCTCATCCTAAGTTGTTGCTATTGGACGAACCGTCCATGGGGCTTTCGCCTAAACTTGTAGAGCAAATATTTGATATCATTCAGGACATTAACGAGCAGGGTACCAGTATCCTGCTGGTTGAGCAAAATGCTCAAATGGCACTGGCAATAGCTGATCGCGCTTATGTTTTAGAAACCGGTAAGATCGTTATGCAGGGAACTGGTGATAGTCTTCTTGAAGATTCAAGTGTAATTGAAGCATACCTGGGTGGACATTAAGAATACTTTATTCATTTTTATTGTTTATAGCAATCTGAGCAGAAACTTAAACCAAGATTCACAATCTAATGATCGGACTGGTTCTTTACTAACCATTTCGATCATTAGATTAACTTATAAGGCCCTCAATCACCAGTAAATACTGGCATATGGTCTAATTTTGGGTTTTTTCACTCTTGACCTTTTTAGCAAAAACCTGTAATATTTTTGTTTAATTCGGCAAGTGTATATTTAGAACCTTGACGGTTTCCGCAGTATGCACTTTCTGAAATCAAAATCTGTTTCACAATTCCTGAAGGAGGAAGAAGATGTCGAAACGTATTTTTGTTGTAGCTTCAATGTTGATCGTCGCCAGCATGTTGCTGGCAGCCTGCGGTAGTGCTGCTCCCGCCGAAGTGAAGACCCTCAAGATCGTCGGTAGCGAACCCATGACCGGTTCGTCCCTGACCCAAACCCAGACCATCGTCAATGCAGGCAATCTGCGCATCGAACAAGCCAAGAGCGTTGCTTGCGGTGGCAAATACAAACTCGCTTACGAAGCCTGGGACGATGCATCTGCCGCTCTCGGTAAGTGGGATCCCGCTGTTGAAACCGAAAACGCCAACAAGGCAGCTGCTGACAAATCCATCATCGCTTACCTGGGTACGTTCAACTCCGGTGCTGCCAAACTTTCCATCCCGATTTTGAACCAGGCTGGTCCGTTGGTCATGATTTCCCCCGCCAACACCAACCCCGGTTTGACCAAGGCTGATAAAGATCTGCCCGGCGTTACCGATTCCTACTATCCGTCCAAGGTTCGTAACTACACCCGCGTTGTCCCAGCTGATGACATCCAGGGTAAGGTTGCCGCCAACTTCGTAAAAAGCCTCGGTGCTAAGACCGTTTATATCCTGGACGACCAGGAATTGTACGGTAAGGGTGTTGCTGACGTGTTCGAAGCAACCGCCAAGGAAATTGGCCTGACTGTTGTAGGCCACGAAGGGATCGACCCCAAGGCTGCGGATTACAAAGCCCTGATGACCAAGATCTCCACCACCAATGCCGGTGGCGCTCCTGATGCGATCTACGTTGGTATGGTTGTTGACAACAACGCCTCCCAGTTGCTCAAAGACAAAGTTGCTATCATGGGTGACAACGTTAAAGTCAAATATGTTGGTCCAGACGGCATTCAGACCCAGGCTTTCATCGATGGCGCTGGCGCTGATGTTGCTGAAGGCGCTTATGCTTCTGTTGGTGGTGTTCCGCTTGACAAACTGCCCGCTTCCGGTCAACAGTTCGTCAAGGATTACGAAGCCAAATATGGCAAATTAACTGAACCTTATGCTGTTTACGGCTATGAGACCATGAACGTTATCCTCAAGGCCATTGAAGATGTCTGTGCCGCTGGTGGAGATCCTACCGACCGCGCTGCCATCAATAAAGCCGTCTTTGCCATCAAGGATTTTTCTGGCGTTCTTGGTACCTGGTCATTTGATGCAAATGGCGATACCACTCTGACCGATATGTCCTTCTATCAAGTTCAGAAGGGTTCTTACGTCGCTGTCGGCACGTTCAAGTAAAACATTGCGCACCATAAGGGGGGCGGCATTAGTATGCCGCCCCCCTTACAATATTTGTACACAGGATGCGCAACACGCCGAACGGAGGAACATGGGTAAGCTAACTTTACAAAACCTTAGACGCATCGCAATCATAGCGATTGTCATTTATATTGTTTTACTCATCGGCCCAATTGCCGGTTTCGATATTCCCAACATTTACGCAGCAGTCAGTGCAAACCCCTTTCAACTTGTTCAATTTTTAATCATTGGTCTGGCGAATGGCGCGATTATTTCAATCATCGCGTTAGGCTACACGATGGTTTATGGCATTATTGAACTTGTTAACTTTGCGCACGGTGATGTTTACATGATCGGTGTTTTTACATCACTGACAGTTTTATCGTTAACAGGTACACTCAATGCCACCTCCCCAGGAATTATTATCCTGGGTTTACTCTTGGCTTTGGTGGTCTCCATCCTTGTTGGAGCCGGTTTAAACGCAGCCATTGAACGCATAGCATATCGAAGGTTGCGAAATTCATCCCGACTGGCAGCTCTTATTTCCGCCATCGGTATGTCCTTTATACTTGAAAATATTGGTCTGATCTGGGCTGGTCAATCCTGGCTGGTACCTTCATTTGGTACAACGGGCGGAGCGTCACAAAAAGTTTTCCCGGATATGCTTGGAAAAATTATGGCTGCCTATGGCATGGATGTTAATTTGCTAGCCACTACCGGAATTCATCTACGATTTACGATTAAAGACTTGCTGGTCATGGTACTAGCCAGTATTATGATGATCAGTTTGCGTCTCTTTGTTCAGAATACAAAGATGGGTAAAGCCATGCGGGCTGTTGCCCAGAACCGTGATGCCGCAAAAATGCTGGGGATTGATATCGATCGGGTTATTTCTACCACTTTTGCCATTGGTGGCGGTTTAGCTGGCGCAGCCGGTCTTATGGCTGGTCTATATAACAACACCGCTTGGTGGTTCATGGGCTTCCGCGCAGGTCTGCAATCTTTTACGGCTGCAGTATTGGGCGGCATCGGTAACATCACCGGCGGTATGTTGGGAGGCTTTCTGATTGGCCTGCTGGCTTCCTTTAGTGATGGGTATCTGAATGCCCGTTGGACAAACGCCTGGGTCTTCGCAACGCTGGTTTTAATTTTGCTCTTCCGCCCCTCCGGCCTGCTCGGAGAACATGTTGGCGAGAAAGCGTAGGCTGCCATGAATCAACAATATAAAACAAGTATTACCATTGGCCTGGTCGCCGGTTTTGTTGTCATGCTTTTCGGTGGTTGGGCTGTTGCAGTTATCGGTGGCATTGCTGGTATGGGATTGGGCTATTTCTTGGGCGGAAAAATTACTACCAAAGATCCCATTGAAGCAGCCAAAAGCGCACTAATACCCACCTTGTTAGCAGCGGGTGTGCTGTTAGTCGTTAGTATTCTGGAAGATCTTGTAATCGCAACTGCGATTGGCAAGACCCCAAACTATATCAATACCATCATTGAAGCCAATCTGGTTGGTTCATTATCCCTGATAGGCTTCTCTATAGCCCTGACAGCTGTCCATACTCTACCAGAACGAAAACAAAAGCTGGCTCAACTGCTGTTGATCAGCTTTGTAGTGATATCCTTCCCATTTGTAGACCAGTTTACCGGTTTGCGATGGACAGCACAGATCATTTTTGCGTTGATTTTTACCATCCTGGCGCTAGGATTAAATATCGTGGTAGGGTTTGCCGGCCTCCTCGATTTGGGCTATGCAGCCTTCTTCGCAATTGGAGCCTATACCACCGGTATTCTATCATCCCCTCAACATGGGATTTTCCTCAATTTCTGGATCGTAATCTGGATCGCGGCTGCAGTCGCAGGCATATTTGGTCTGATTTTGGGCGCCCCCACATTGCCATTACGGGGTGACTATCTGGCAATCGTAACGCTGGGTTTTGGCGAAATTGTTCCGGTTCTCTTCAAAAATCTCATTAAAGTTACCATTCAAGAACCGTTATCCTGTTGGGTTATCCCAGCCATTACGCGGTTATTTGGCGGTACTCCGACCATTGCCTGTATTACTTTTATAAAAGACATAGACCTGACTGCTGGTGAAAAAGGCATTAACCCAATTGGTCGCCCAATACTGCCGTTTATTGGGGAATTCCAATCTGATAACCCCATCCCCTGGTATTTCCTGGTCATTGCGATTATTCTGCTCTCCATTTTCATCATTCGCCGATTACGCGACAGTCGAATGGGTCGTGCCTGGATGGCGATCCGTGAAGATGAACTGGCTGCATCACAAATGGGTATAGATCCAGTACGAACTAAACTACTGGCATTTGCGATGGGTGCCATGTTCTCGGGCTTTGCTGGTGCCTTTTATGGTGCATATATTCGCGCCATTTTCCCCAGTGTTTTCGATTTCAGCGTTTCCATTATCGTTCTCTGCATGGTTATTCTAGGTGGTCTGGGTAATATTAACGGAGTTATCGTCGGTGGTCTGGTTATCATGACTGCTGACCGCCTTTTCCTGCCTGCTTTGAAAGATTTCCTGGCCGGTCTATTGAAACATACCATTTTGCCCGCACTCTCCAATTACCATACGGTTCAGGCTGCAGTTGAGCAAAATGCCAATCCGATCCTCTATCGCTTTTTGCTGTTTGGTCTTACATTGGTGATTATGATGGCAGTCCGGCCAGAAGGTCTGATACCAAGCGCACAACGTAAAGCAGAACTTCATGGCGAATCACCTGCCGAAGAAATAGCTGCGGTAGAGGGATAGGAGGTCAACATGGCACTTTTAGAAGCTAAAGCTATTACTAAATCATTTGGTGGCCTGACCGCAGTCAACAGGATCGACTTTACACTCGAAAAAGGGATGATCGCCGGTTTGATTGGTCCGAACGGTGCTGGAAAAACCACGTTCTTTAATACAATCACAGGGATTTACACTATCACGAGTGGAGAAATGATCTTTGATGGTGTCAGCCTGGCTAATAAAAAATCATTCGACATTACTGCGCTTGGTATTGCCCGTACTTTTCAAAACATCCGTCTGTTTGGCAATATGAGCGCAGTAGACAACGTTTTGGTTGGCAAACATGTTCGTTTGAAATCCAGCTTATTGGGACAAATTTTTCACTCCAAATTCACAATGAGCGAAGAAAGTTCTGCGCGCGCAGAGGCGATCGAATTACTCGAATTCGTAGGTTTACGAAAATCCGATGCTGAAACATACGCCAAAAACCTGCCTTACGGTCTTCAACGCCGTCTGGAAATAGCCCGTGCTCTGGCTACAAAACCCCAATTGCTCTTGCTCGATGAACCTACCGCGGGTATGAACCCTAACGAAACTCAGGACTTAACCAGCTTCATAAAAAGGTTGAGGAATGAGTTGGGGCTTACCATTTTATTGATCGAACACCATATGCGCGTGGTCATGAGCATCTCGGATCGGGTATCCGTTCTGGATCATGGCGAAAAAATTGCAGAAGGTGTCCCGGCGGAAGTCCAGAGCAATACCCAGGTGATCGAAGCATATCTGGGTAAGGGCAACGCTTCCAAACATAATACTTGAGGACTGGTGCTTCATGCTTGAGTTAAAAGATGTTCATACTTATTACGGTAATATTCATGCCCTCAAAGGGATTTCTCTCAAGGTGGCTGACGGTGAGATCGTAACTCTCATCGGCTCAAATGGCGCCGGGAAAACCACTACTCTGCGTACCATCCAGGGTTTGCTAAAACCACGCTCTGGAACCATAAAGCTTGATGATCTGGAGCTGCAAAAGCTTCCCTCCCATCAAGTAGCTACACATGGCATAGCCCAAAGCCCAGAAGGTCGTATGATTTTCCCGCGCATGAGCGTAATGGAAAATTTGGAAATGGGCGCTTATGCACGTGAAGACAAAAACGGGATTTCTTCAGACTTGGAGCGAGTTCTTTCTCTGTTCCCACGTTTAAAGGAACGTATAAAGCAAAAAGGCGGTACGCTTTCGGGTGGCGAACAACAAATGCTGGCCATGGGCCGCGCTTTGATGGCTCGTCCACGCATCCTGTTACTGGATGAACCATCCATGGGTCTCGCTCCAATTCTGGTGGATTTGATCTTTGAAACCATCGTTTCCATCAACAAAGAAGGTACTACAATTCTTCTGGTTGAACAAAACGCTCTGATGGCACTGTCAATTGCCAATCGTGGCTATGTACTGCAAACTGGAGAGATCATCCTCAGTGATACAGCTGAAAACCTGAAGAATAATGGCGAGGTTCAAAAGAGTTACCTCGGCGTAGAATAAAAAATTAATTCCTTGTTTTTGAAGGGACAAAAACGCAGAGGCTTGATTACTCTGCGTTTTTGATTACAATTTTCAAGAAATGCTTCCTTCTTTTTTTACACGATAAAATAGATCCGCGAGGTAACCCATGGCATCTGCAGAGATTATTACAATAGGTACAGAGATACTTTTAGGTGAAATAGTAGATACAAATTCGGCTTATCTCGCTCGCCACTTGCGGGACCTTAACGTCGATGTATTCCGTACATCAACAATCGGCGATAATACTCAAAGAATTGCCAATATTATTCGTGAAACTCTTACGCGTACACAAATAATCATAACAACCGGTGGACTTGGCCCAACAGTCGATGACCCAACACGTGAAGCCGTGGCTCTGGCTTTCGATGTAGAGACTGAATTTATCCCGGATTTATGGGATCAGATTATAGAGCGAATGAGTCGCTATGGGCGGGTTCCAACCGAAAACCAGCGACGCCAGGCTTTTATTCCAAAGGGGTCCATCCCTGTAAAAAACGCTGTTGGTACTGCACCTGCATTTATTGTTGAAATGGGCGATAAATGCGTAATCTCTCTCCCAGGGGTTCCAATGGAAATGGAATATTTAGCTGAAAATGCCGTTTTCCCTTACCTTAAAAAACGCTATAACCTGAACGGTTTGATCAAGGCCCGGGTCTTGCATACATCAGGAATGGGCGAAGGTGCGATTGATGATCAAATTGGAGAATTAGAACTACTAACAAACCCGACAGTCGGTTTGGCAGCCCATTATGGCAAGGTGGATATCCGTATAACAGCCAAAGCAGATACCATTGAGATTGCTGATGAATTAATCGCAGGGGTGGAAAAAACAATTCGTTTACAGTTGGGGAATGTAGTTTATGGAGCAGATAACGAAACGCTGGAAGGCGTGGTAATGGAGACGTTAGCAAAAAGAAGCTGGAAGCTGGTTGTTCTGGAAGTTAATACGGGAGGCGAACTAACCCGGCAACTTTCTGGAACAGGATCAGAAAATTTTATCAGCGGAAAAATCTTGCCCGCAATAACCGAGGGACAATATCTTGAAAGTCTTGTATCGGATGAACTGGAAAAACACCAGGCTCAAGTTGCCTTGGCTTTGGTTGCCAGACCGGCCACAGGAAAATCAGAAATAGATATTTTCCTAAGAACACCGGAATTTCAGAAGACCGAAACAAGGGGCTATGGTGGACATCCTAAAAATGTACCTTCATGGGGTGCCAATTCCAGCCTCGAACTCCTGAGAAGCGCGCTTGCATGAAAAAGGACAAGCTGACCAGCTTGATGACTGGGATTTGGATTCTTAATATTTTCATTTGTGCACTCTTAGCAGGAATGATTGGTTGGCTCCGTAACTCATATCAATCACAAGTGAGTTCTCCGGAAATATCGCCCCTGGCGACTAAAAATCACTCAACCCTGATAACCAGCCCAACCATCACACCCATTCCTCCTCCCGCCCAACGTCCAACAATCACCCCCTGGGCTACCCCCAGTCCAGGTCCAAGCGTCACACCAATGGTCAATCCCCCTAACAATCGGCAGATCATTGGCTATTCAATTGAAAAACGACCGCAAGAAGTTTTTAAATTTGGTACAGGCGCTACTAATAAATTAATCGTGGCAGGGATTCACGGTGGGTCTGAAATCAATACCATCCGATTAGCCGATCAGTTAATTGCCTACCTGAACGATCACCCAGAACATATCCCGGCAGAGGTAACCTTATTTATTTTAAAAGATATCAACCCGGATGGTACAGCCCGCGCCACTGGTGTAGATGGACGTGTAAACGCTAACGGGGTTGATCTGAATCACAATTGGCCTTACAGATGGAAAGCTGATTGGAATCGTGATGGATGCTGGAATTGGCGCAAAGTTACCGGTGGACTTTTTGCTGGGTCAGAACCAGAAATTCAACATTTGATCGAATTTATCGATAAAATCAAACCGGCAGCACTGATCAGTTATCACAGTGCAGCACTTGGTATTTTCCCCGGTGGAAATCCAGCTTTTGCGCCCTCTATCAACCTGGCAAGAACCGTTGCCGAGGTGAGCAATTATCCCTACCCTCCGATCGATACAGGTTGTGATTACTCAGGAAACCTGACCGACTGGGCTGCCAACACACACGGCATCCCCTCAATCGATATAGAATTAACCAACCATAGGGATACTGATTTTGATCAAAGCCTGAAAGTATTACAAGTATTTTTGGATTGGAAGTAATAAAATTCGCTGCAATGCTTTTGCAATCTTCAAGTTATGCTTCTGTCACGAATCAAATTCCTTTCACATGATAAAAATAGGTATCGAACAAAATTCGATACCCGGCTCGTCATGTAAAAGGATTGATCATGCTTCCACTAAAACCATATCTCCCAATGTACAAGAAGTTTGGCTTAATTCCTGAAACCAAGGAACAGCCCCCAGTCCCATTTACAATTCAAACCTTTGCAATTTATACATTATTAGTACCCTTGTTAAGAAAAAAGACGGAATGTACTGCTTTAACAGTACGTCGCAAACAAGGAGTGTTTTCGATGAGCATAAAAAACGGTTCAAGATTTAGCAGATAAATCGAAGACCTGGCAATCCAATGGATTGCCAGGTCTTTTTTTATTCAGCATAAATTATTCAAGTGAAAAAAATGGAATTCCATAAAAAGCGCTTTTCAAATCGATGTCCCTTCCGCATCCAGCAATATAGCAAGCCTATTAAAACCTCCCTCAATCCTTTTCATTTCACTCCAAATGTTGACACGATAATACGACGCTTGACTTAATTGTCAGACAAGTACATAATAGTACAATCTCTTTATTTAGCTCTCATTTTTTTATTAATTTCTACTAACACCAAGGAGAATGAATGACACAAATTGTTGATATCCTGTTTGTAAATGCACACGTTTTGACAATGGACGAAGAGATGCATCAATACCGACCTGGCGGAATTGCCGTAAAAGGCGACTCCATCGTAGCAGTCGGCCCAGAAATAGAAATAAAAGCTCAATATTCAGCAACAGAAGTTTTTGACTGTGGCGGAAAAGTCCTTATGCCCGGTTTAATCAATGCCCATACACATGTGCCTATGACACTCCTCAGAGGTCTGGCAGATGACCTGCGATTAGATGTATGGTTGATGGGCTATATGATGCCGGTGGAACGTGAATTTGTTTCTCCTGATTTTTGCCGACTGGGAAGTCAAATTGCATGCGTAGAATTTATCAAGGGCGGAGTTACCTGTTTTGCGGACATGTATTATTTTGAGGAAGATATCGCCAAAGCCACTTCTGAAGCCGGCCTTAGAGCAGTTCTCAGCCAATCTGTAATGAAATTCCCAACTCCCGATGCCAAATCCTATGAGGATTCACTTGCCCTTGCTCGGAGTTTCATCATGCGCTGGAAGGGTCATCCACTGATTGTTCCGTCAGTGGCACCGCATGCTGCATATACCTGCACTCCCGAAATCTTAAAAGCTACAGCCCAGCTGGCTGTTGAATTTGATGTTCCATTACATATCCATATTGCAGAGACCGCATACGAAGTAGAAAATATGCGTAACGAAAACAATATGCCTGTGGTCCCATACGTCAAAAAACAAGGCTTATTTGAGGCCAAAGTACTGGCAGCTCATTGCGTACACATTGATGATGGTGAAATCCGCACACTTCAACACTACAATGCTGGCGTTTCACACAACCCATCATCCAACCTAAAATTGGCATCCGGATTTGCTCCCGTCAGCAAAATGCTGGATATTGGATTGAATGTGGGAATTGGCACGGATGGGCCTGCATCGAATAATGATCTGGATATGTTTGAAGAAGTGCGCCTGGCAGCATTTGTTGCCAAGGCTGTCACCAACGACCCCACCGCGCTTCCAGCTGCACAGGCACTAACCATGGCTACTCGAATCGGCGCCAAGGCACTCCACATCGGAGATATCACCGGCTCGCTCGAAATTGGAAAGCGGGCAGATGTCATTCTTGTCGACCTCTCCCCTATCCATAATTCTCCCCGCTTTGACCGAGATCCTAATAATGCCTATGCGCAAATTGTTTACGCATCAAAATCGACAGATGTAAGTGACGTGATGGTAAATGGTAAATGGTTAATGCGAGACCGAAAACTGTTAACGCTAAACGAAACTGACCTGCTGGAGCAGGCTGATGTCTACGCCAGACGTATCGATAGTTTCCTGGCTGCTCGTGAACAATCCGTTTTGTCAAAATTGATCGCCTTGGGCGGCTCGATTGAAGAAGAAAGCTTTGAAGTCCAGATCAAGGTCAAAGTCATCGATCCCCAATCTATACAGAAGGCACTAAAATCCCCAATTGTTGAAATAAAATATCTGAAACATTATCGCCAATACGATAATTACTTTGCTTTCGAATCACCCGATCAGGGAAGATTACGTTATCGTGAAGACGATGTCATCGATGAAAAAGGCAAAGTAATCAACGTTCGTACCCGGTTGACATTGATTGGGCAAAATACAGAGGGTGATTTTGAAGGCGATGCTTTGCTATCTCGATCACGTTACCTGGCGCCAGCCAGCCAAACCCTGCGGTTCTACCGTGAATATTTTAAACCGACCAGCGAAAAAATAATTGAAAAAGATCGCCTTCGCTGGCTCGTACTTTACAAAGGTGAAGAATTCTACATTAACCTGGATACAGTTGAACGCCCTGACCTCGGTTATTTCCTCGAAATAAAGAGCCGCACCTGGAGCCGGAAAGACGCTGAACGTAAAGCTCAACTTGCCGCGGAACTTGTTAACAACCTGGGAGCATCTGCTGGAAAACACATCACAAGCGACTATTTCGGTTTGATTTCTTAGTTAATTTTACTCAGTGAGTTCATGCCACCTGCCTTACCTCTGTAACAAAATAAAGATGGTAAGGCAGGTGTTTTTAAATTGACTAGAAATTACTAACATCCATTTTGCAAGTGCTGTTCAAATGTCTCAGAAAAATTATGCAAACCCGAACCATCACAACGAGCACGAAAGAAGAAATATGGAGTCTGAGCCGGATATGCCACTGCCTGTAAAGCTCTCAGCCCAGGGTTACTTATCGGTCCAGGAGGTAAACCCGGATTAAGATAAGTATTATAAGGTGAGTTTATTGCAAGATCATCGACAGACAGGGGAACTTTCCACCATGTTTGTAATTCAGCATTGAACCCAAGTGCATACTGAATAGTGGGATCTGTCTCCAGGTTCATCCCGAGATTGAGACGATTCAAGAAAACCGAGGCAATCGTTGGTTGCTCTTCAGAGTGAATCGCTTCCCGTTGAATAATTGATGCCAATATTACCGCCTGGAATACACTCAGGTTTTGGCGGGCAAACCCCGAACGCATTTCTGGAGACAATGCCAGCGCCGCATTGTTCATAAACAAGGAGACCAACTGATCAGCTTGAATGGTGCGAGGAAGAATATATTCAGTAGGAAATATGAAGCCTTCCGCACTCGCACCAGAAGGTAAAAAATCGAAAGTTGAATGTGGGCTGGTTGCAATTTCCAGGAATTGATCTGGTGTAATGTTCAATCCAGAAGTAGGCATTGCATTGGCAACCTCCTCAAGACGCCAGCCAGGAAGCACAACAAATTTAACCTGCGCAGGCGTGGCATCCTGTAGTTTTTGGGCTATCTGGAGCGGAGCCATTGCAGGGCTTATTTGGAAATCCCCAGCTTGCAAGCCTGTATCCAGCCCTGCATAAACCAGATAAGCCGTAAATGCATCTGCACTCAGGATAATTCCCTGCCGTTCCAGGTTTACAGCGACTGTTGCCGCTCCATCTCCTTTATTAATCGTAAAAGTTACCTCACCAGACTGAGAATCCAGCGGACGTGTGACCAACCCGTCATACCATAGCATCAGCGCTGCATATTTAAATTTCTGAACACTACCCAGAGAATCTGAACTGGGTCCAACCGATTGAACTGCAAAGATGGGAATTGCCTGATATACACCATAAGCAAGAATAAATGACAGGACAAATAGTAAAAAACAGCCCCAGGACGCAATGGAACGATTTCGAGGATGGTTATTTTTATTTTTCATTATTCAGTTCAGTATGATTGTTCAGGTAATCTTGCAATAAAACAGCGGCAGCAACATGGTCGAGATGCCCAGCACGCTTTTTACGGGGAGCTCCGGATGCAATCCGAGCGGCACGTGCATCCTGAGTGGTCAGGCTTTCATCCCACAATTCAACAGGCAAATTAGTTTGCAATTTTAATACCTCTGAAAAATTTATGGCTTGCCTTCCCGCATGATTGGGTTCGCCTGCCTCGTCGTATGAAACACCCACAATAATTTGGCTTGCAGATTCTCTTTCAGCTATTTCAGCCACCTGCGCCGCATCCACAAGCTTGGATGTATGCGAGATAATACTTAGCGGACGAGCTAGTAAACCATTTTCATCACTCAACGCCAGTCCAATATTTTTCTGTCCATGGTCAACAGCCAATATCCGCAAGCTAACCTCTTACATTGATCTGAATAGGTAAAAACGGTAGCCATGGCCACCAACCAGGCTTAATTTCGATCCGAGGTGACTGTTTCAGGTTATAAGTTTTCATCAGTAAATCATCAGCACTCTTTCTAGTTTTTCCTTGAACCAGAGAAATAACCTGCCCTTGATCCAAAACCAGTCTAATTTTTCGTCTCATTTGCATCTGCCATCGAACAATATCCTGCCCTTCAGAAAAAGAAGAAGCAGGTTCTATTTCGATCTTCCCAGCTGAAGCAACAAATCCAATAGGCATGGACGCATTAAATAAAAGTTCAGCTAGGTGATATAAATCTGCATAGGATGAATAAGCTACACGATATTCAACTCGTAAATGCACACTAACTTTTTCTCCAATATTACCAACTGGAGGTGTAAAGACCTCTTCCAAAATTCTTAGCCGCCTGAGTGTATTCGGAAAAAGTAAATCTTGTTTAGTAATCTGGTTTGAAAAATCTGCCATAGCGTTGCGTTGCAGATCAGTCAACAATCGTCGTTTCAAACTTTCGCGATCCTGTTCGGTCGCTACGCTTGCCGTGGTTTTGGAACCTCCGCTGATGGGTAAAGGATTGGTAACACTTAGCTCCAATCCCTGTGAACCCTCAAGAATATTCACAGCACCAGCAGGAATGTTCCCATCCGGACCAGGTGAAAGAGCTGTAATTAGAACCGTTGCAGTTTTTCCCTTGCCAGCAGGAACATCCACTTGCTCACTGGTGATGAATGATGCCGAAGGATTTAGTTTGCTTAATAACCCTGTACCTGCAGGAACATTAATAACCTTGTTAGTCAGATTTGTTAGCTGAACTTCACCCTTAGCCACACCATCCATCAAAAAAAGGCTGCCGGTTGATAAAGCCGAAGCTTCACCTTCCTCAGTCAATATCAACTCTCTTTGTGGAACGGTACCCGAAATTTGAACATCTTGAATATCCGGCACCGAATTTACAGAGATTGTGAGAGTCTGGATTGTTTCGGGAGGGGTAATTTGAATATCTGCTGATGGTATAAAAACAAGCAATATCAATAATACAGCCAGAACACCAACGCCAAAAACAATCACCCTACGTACTGGTTGGTTGACAAGACTGAATAATTCGATCGGGGGCAGATTTTTACGTACAACGCGTAGATCCACCTTAGGGAATCGCCGCACAGGATGTACCGATTTTTTTTCCATCCACTGTTTTTTTTGTGCATCCGAAGATTTTGAAAAAGCAGATATTCCCAATCGACGTGCTGCGGAACGAATTCCGAAATTACGGGTCACAAGACCGAGTTCTGCACCCAAGGATTCTGCATGACGCTTTAATAACGCCAGATCAAGTGGACGGATATCGACTCTGCCGCGTTTTGGCCACATAAGCAAGATGCGTGGAGTTTTTGCCCACACCATGCGGTCGCGAATTGATATAAGATCATCGTGGTTCACAAGCTGAATTAACTGGGTTTTCATTACGGAATATTATAAACCCCACTGACCTGGGGTGGATATTGTCAACAAAATTTTATATTGGATAACCCCAATCTGTCCAGGTTAATCGATGAACAACAAGTGGGTGGAAAAATCATAAAATGCAACGATAACTGTTTTTCTGGCATCTCGATTTGCAACAATTCGAGAACAAGTTCCAGTAAACCCAGGGTCTTCGTGCTTAAGCATTCACTGATTGGAAAACTAGCGAGTCATCAAATGGCTCTGCGATAAACTACATCCCGAATAATTATCGCCAACTGCCAGACCTGACGGAACATTCACTACCGGGAAACTTGTCAACAGGGAAACTCCTCCAGAATAAAACACCGTCCCCCATTCATCTCAAATAGGGGACGGTATTTTTCGTATTACTTCTTGTATTGCCAGTTCTGAGCACCCCAGGTCATACTACCCCAAGTGCTAACGTTATACCCCGTCATATTGGAGGCGAACCCATAACCATCCTGAAGCAGGTACAGGTAGATCTGCGGTAATTCGGTATTAACCTGTTCTCCAATTTTACAATAAGCAGTTTTTCGAGCTGCTTGGTCAAAATTGGAACCGGCGATTTTCAACTGTTCATCCACCGTCGAGTTTACCCAACGGAAGTAGTTCGAACCGGTCTGATTTTTTTCACTGGGAATATTATCAGAACGATAGGCATCCGAAACATAATTTTGCGGATCAATCCCAAAGCCACGATCAAAAATCAACATATCATAATCGCCAATCACACGAGGAGATTTATCAGTATACGTTCCGAAAATGATTGAGAAATCGTAGTTTTGGATGCGGGCTTCAATCCCCACCGCTTTTAGATTTTCAACAAGGAACTCTTCGGTCTGCTGTAGCGGGGTGAAGTTGGTGTAGCCCTGTAGTTCAAGCGACAGGCGGGTGCCGTCTTTCGCATACATCGCACCTTTCGCTTCACGAATTCCATCCGCTCCAGGAACCCAACCAGCCTCATCCAATAATTTCTTTGCTTTTTCCGGGTCAAACGGGAAAGGATGCGGAAGATTACATTTCGACCAACCATACTCAAATGGATTAGTAGAATCGGAAACCGTGCCGCTTAAAACCTGGTTATTCAAGGTGTCATAATCAATTGCAGCTGCTATGGCCTGCCGAACACGCAGATCTCCCAAAATGGGATGAGGTGGTGTTGGCCCCAGGTCACCGTCAAATGGAGCACTCAGATTGAAATCAATTGCCATGTTCCAAATGCCCGGTACAAGAACCTCTTCTGCTTTTCCTTTGAGCAAGGTACTGTATTCTGTAGGCGATTCCCCTGGCCACAAATGCACCTGTGCCTCACCTTGCATCATCATGGCAGTTTGCGCAGCAGGTTCAGGCACAATACGGAAAACCAGTTTGTTAAGGTAAGGCTTGCCAACTTCAAAATAGTTTGGATTACGCTCCATTGAGATGCTTTGCCCGGATTGCCAGTCCGATACTATAAACGGACCAGCACCAACCGGATTGCGATTCCATTCCCAGGTAGCCATTTCCTCGGGTTTCCCGGTTGCATGGCGAGGCAGTAATCCATATGCAAATTGGCTAAGATAAGCTGGATAAGCACTGGAATAGGTAAGGATGGCCGTCAGTTCATCCGGTGTTTCCACAGCTGTGACTAGACTGAAACCGCCAACTCCAACTAACGCACCAGAAGTTGGATTGGAAAGCACCTCCCAGGTATATTTAATATCATCCGAGGTCAGAGGTTGACCATCAGACCATTTCAGACCTGGTTTGAGGTGCCAGGTAATGGTCAGATAATCTTTAGACAATCCACCATTCTCCAGAGTGGGCAGTTCAGTCGCCAAGACAGGTTGGTAAACGCCATCCTGATCAATGGTATCCAGCCCAGTCATGGAAGTTGCTTCAGCCACCTGACGAACAATGGCTGCTTCGGAAGTAAAGTAATTAAGCCCGGTTGGCTCTTCTGGGATAATAAGTGTGGCGGTATCCACTCCCGCAGGCACGGGAACAGTTGCATCAACTGCAGGGACAACCGGGACTACCTCCGTAGTCGCAGTTGGATCAGAGACAACTGCAGGTAATGTGACAGCTTTCTCTCCACCACACGCGCTGAGCACCAGACCCAGCAAAACTAACAATGTCACAAACTTAATTTTCATCCTCTTCTCCTTTGGTTTATTCTTGTCACAGGAATATCTGCCGGATTACTTACTTTTATGAATTACATACGGATCAAAAGCATCACGCAACCCATCACCAATATAATTAATCGCCATAACTGTGATAAAAATCATCAGGCCTGGATAAAACGCCAACCAGGGAGCAATAAAAACATGTGATTGGGCTGTAGATAGTATGCTCCCCCAGGTCGGTGTAGGTGGTTGAACGCCAAAACCCAGATAGCTCAACCCGGATTCGGTGATAACAGAAGACGCCATCTGAAGCGTCATACTGACCAGGATAGGGCCAACACAGTTGGGCAGGATATGTCGCACAATAATACGCAGATTACTGCCCCCCAGAGCACGCGTTGCATTAATAAATTCCCGTTCACGAATTACGATGAAGAGGCTGCGTACCATTCGTGCAGGCCACATCCAAGACATGGCAGCGATAATAATAATCACAACCAGTACACTATTTTTTAACCAGGGGTAAGGCTGCTCACGTAGAAATGCACCCAGGAGAATCAGAACAAAGATAGTGGGAAAAGTGAGAAAAGCATCGGTTATGCGCATCAATAAAGCATCCAGCCAACCACCGAAGTACCCAGAAATCGCCCCCACAATAATCCCCAAACCAATTGAAAGAAAGGTGGATATCAAACCCACTGTCAGCGAGACCCGACTGCCATATAGAATACGGGTAAAAATATCCCGGCCTAATTCATCCGTACCAAACCAATGCGTGGCAGTTGGAACCTGGTATTTATTGGCAGGATCCTGCCCGGTCGGGCTGAATGGACTGGCAGATGCAAAGACAGCCAATACGATGAGGATCAACAGGACCGCAATCGCAAACCCAGCCAAACGATGTTTGAAAAAACGGCGCAAAATGATAAGCGCCATACCATATTCCTGGTAGGAACCGGATAATGACTCAGTCATATTTCACCTTCGGATCAAGCAAACCATAAGCCAGGTCAGCCAAAATATTACACGCAATGATAATCACAGCCGTGATCATTACCACGCCCAAAAGTACGGGGTAATCGCGCCCGCGAGCCGCATCCCAGAACAGTCGCCCCATACCCGGCCAGGAAAAAATCGTCTCAACAAATAAAGCCCCTGCAAAAAGGCTGGGAATATCGAGTGCAATCATGGTCACAAGCGGAATGATGGCGTTACGTAAAGCATGGTAATAGTAAATACCCCGTTCTCCGACCCCTTTGGCACGTGCTGTGCGAACATAATCCTCATGCAAAACTTCGAGCATGCTCGAACGCAAAAAACGTGAATACCAGGCAATCCATCCTGCCCCAAGTGCAACAGAAGGTAGAACCAGGTGCCAGGCTGCATCCCAAAAATCGCCTTCCTTACCTACCGTATTTAATCCCCCACTCGGGAATAATGGTCCACCCGTAAATGGATTTTGCAGGTTTATGTAAAAGATGACAATCAAACCCAGCCCCAGCCAGTACACCGGTAAAGATTGCCCCATAAAGGTGAGGGTTGTAACAGCATGATCGAAAAACGAGTACGGATTGCGCGCTGAAAGGATTCCGATGGGAACAGCAATCACCAACGTCATCAGAAAAGCAATCCCCACGAGCAACAAGGTATTGGGAATTCGCTCGGCAATCATAGTTGTGACAGGACGGTGAAATTTTATAGAATCTCCCAAATCACCATGCCCGACACTTACCAACCATTCCCAGTACTGAAGTGGCAGCGGTTTATCCAACCCAAGTTTATGCTCCAGCACAGCAATTTGCGCAGCCGTAACATTGGGGTTGCGGCGCACAGAAGTCAGAGGCCCACCGGGTGCGGCACGCACAAGGAAAAATAACACCACGCTGATAATAAATAAGATCGGAATAGTTTGCAGAATACGACGCAGAGCGTAATTTGACATTATCAGCTCTCGTAAACAACTTTGCCATCCACCAGGGTCATGATAGCTCTGGCGTTCATAATTTCTTCTGGTTTGAGTTGAAACAAATCATGTGAGAACAAAACAAGATCAGCCAGATAACCCTCTTTGACCTGACCCTTTTCATTTTCTTTAAATTCTCCATAAGCCGCATCGCGCGTATAACCCAGCAAGCATTCTTCCAACGTTAGATTCTGGCAAGGATCAGTCGGAGACCATTTCTGTCGATTCAATGCCACATGGATATTGATCATTGGGTCAAATGGAGCGACCGTCCAATCACTTCCACAGATCAAGGTTGCACCTGAATTTTTAATATCGCGCCAGGCAAAGGAATACGGCCAACGCTGACTACCCACCCGAGCCGGCCATATATCCCCATCTCCCAAACTGAATGGTGCATGGCTGGTTTGCATCGATGCTATCACGCCCAACTGCCTGAAGCGTGGCATATCATCAGGATGAATCACTTCAATATGCTCAACCCGATGACGACTATCCCGCTTTCCATTAAGCTTCTGTACAGTCTCATACCCATCCAGCACACGCCGAACCGCACCGTCACCGCAGCAATGTACAAAGATTTGCAAGCCAAGTTTATCGCAAGCCGCCGCCATGCGTGTGAACGCTTCAGCAGAATAAATACCATCACAAATAGCCACAGGATTATCAGCATAAGGAGCGAGTGTCAGCGCAGTATACGATTCCCAAACACCATCCATGAAGAACTTGACCGCTCCACCCCGCGCATATTCTCCCTGCACCTTTAACATGGCAAGAGCTTCCTGCAAATCAGATTCAGTGGTTTCAGGCTTGACCCAGAATGGTGTATAAACGCGCAATGTCATCTCGCCTGCTTCCTCTCGTGCAGCGTAAAACATCAGCTCATCCATATCGCCATTCATATTATGGACACTGGTCACGCCAGTTGCGTTGATCCGCTTCATAGCCAGCATAAACAACTCACGCTTACGCTTATCATCTGGTACGGGAACCAGGTCATGGACCATATCCATGGCCCTCTCACGCAATTCTCCGCTTGCCAGCCCATCTTCACCCCGAACAATCAAGCCATTGCCAGGTGCTTCTCCTGTATGCAAAATTCCAGCCATCTCAAGTGCTTTAGTGTTAGCCCAACTGGTGTGCCCGTCATACGCTCCGATGTAAACCGGCCTGTCTAAAATGATGGCATCCAATTGCTGCCGCGTGGAAACAACATTATATTTTATGCCGCGTCCCACTACCCACTCATCCCCCTGGTTGGCATCGGCAAAAGCCAGTAGCACGGCTCGTAAATCTTCGAGATTGGTGACTTCCTGAAGTTGGGCTGTCCCCAACCAGACAGCACCCCACAAGAGATGAAAATGGGAATCGATAAAGCCGGAAGTTACTGTGGCCCTCTGCCCATCAACCATCCGAGTGTTATTTCCCCTCAGCTTCTCTACTTCCAGCTGAGTCCCCACTTGAAGAATACAATTCCCTCTGATTGCCACTGCCTCAGCCCAAGGCTGATCGGGATTACTTGTGAATATTTTGGCATTGGAAATGATGATATCAGCAGTTTTTTCCATGGAAATCCTCCGAAAATATGATCAAGAATCAAAACCAAGTAGCATGGCATCCAGCAATTTCAGCCACAGGTTACGGCGGCCTTCATTGTAGCAACAGACTCTCCTATGGTCAAATATGGACTTTTTTTCACGAACCAACTCCCCGGTTGCGAACTGATTTAGCAACACACATGTACTTGCAAAATAAAATTAAACCGCCCCGTTTTTGGCTGAAACCAAAATTATCGGGACGGCTTTTTAATTTTCAAAAATTATCTTACTGAATATTTTTTAATATGGCATCGATCCCCATTTGAGCCAACTCTATATCTTCCATTTCCGGTAACCCACTCACACCTACTGAACCAATCGTCTCTCCATTCAGATCAACTGGCAAACCTCCGCCCCACCCAACGATTTTCGCATCGCCATAATAAGCAATATCAAACCCTTTTTGAGGATCACGGGAAGATTGTCCAATTTGGCGAGATGGTTTGCGATCACGAGCAGCAGTATAAGCCTTATTAGTGGCGATTTGGATTGACGTAAATGGAGCCCCATCCACACGTAACAAAGAAATCAATTCTCCGTGCGAATCCGCAACAGCAATAACTGCAGCTTTGCCTCGTTTTAACATTTCGGTTTTAATAATCTCGATTGCCAATAGCGCATCATCGTGGCTAAGCGTCTTAAGTTGTCTCATTGTTTCTCCTCGTATTATACAAATTGTTGGACTGGCTTATTTTTCACACATTTTGCGCAATTCCATCTCGTCAATCACTGGAACACCCAGCGAAACAGCCTTGGAATGCTTCGAACCTGGGTTTTCACCCAGGACTAAATAGCTGGTCTTCTTACTAACCGAATCTGTGACTTTACCCCCATGTGTTTCAATAAATTCTTTAGCATCATCCCTGGAAAATACCGGCAGGGTTCCAGTAATCACAAAGGTTAACCCATCCAAAAGCTTTGTTTGCTGATCCTTATTTTCGATGATTTGTTCAGGCCAAACACCAGCGTTTTTAAGTTTTTCAAGCACAATAAGGTTACGCTCACGCGTAAACCAATCGACAATCGCTGAAGCAATATTCGGTCCTATGCCATCCACTTGCTGAAGGTCTTCAACTGAAGCCTTTGCCAGCAAATCCAAAGACGGGAAATGAATTGCCAAATCACGGGCTGAGACCTCTCCTACACCACGCATACCCAGAGCAGTGATCAAGCGACTCAGTGGTTGTTTTTTTGAAAACTCTATGGCGGTTAGCAGGTTTTCTGCAATTTTTCCTGGGGGGTCTATTTTTGTTTTTCGATCTTTGCGAGTTACCGCAAAAAGGATAGCCTCACGTTCAAGAAAATAAATATCCGCTACATCCCGCACCGAACCAGTTTCAATCAATTTTTCAACGATTTTTATCCCCAGCCCATTAATATCCATTGCACCTTTCGAAACAAAATGCTCAACGTTTCGAATGATTTGGGCTGGACAAGCCGCATTAACACAATACCAGGCGACCTCCCCTTCAAAATGTTCTACAGGTTGTCCGCAGGCCGGGCAAAACATGGGTGGGACATATGGCTGCTCCTGACCCGTGCGAGTCGAAATAACTGGTCCAATTACATATGGGATGACTTCGCCGGCACGCTTGATAAGAACCCGATCTCCGGGGCGAATATCTTTTTCAAAAATATAGTCAAAATTATGTAAAGTAGCTCGTTCCACCACTACCCCGCCAATTTCAGCGGGTTCCAACATAGCAAATGGGGTTAATACTCCTGTTCGCCCAACAGCCACACCAATTTCGTTCAGACGGGTTGTAACCTCTCTCGCTGGAAACTTAAATGCAATCGCACCACGAGGATCTTTGCCTGTAAAGCCCAATTCAGCAGACACAGATAAATCATCCAGCTTTATAACCATGCCATCGGCTTCATAACCCAGATCGTCCCTACGTTTATCCCAAGTTTCAGTATAAGCTATAGCATCTTCTATGTTTTCAAAACAACGGGCAACGTCAGTTACAGGAAAACCCAATGCTTTCAACCATTGGAGCAAACCCCATTGAGTTGTTGGTGTTTGACCGCCTTCAGAATAAACTATTTGGTAGCAAAGTAAAGTCAATGGACGTTGGGATGTTAAATTTGGATCAAGCTGCCTCAACGAACCTGCGGCCGTGTTGCGCGGATTCAGATAGGTCTTCTCACCATTATCTTGCAAGCGTTTATTTAATTCAACAAAATCAGCATTTGGAATAAAAGCCTCACCACGAACAACAAGATAGGCAGGAAGCTGAATCTCAATTCCATGTTCGTTGTTCTGATCTTCGAATAACGGAAGCGTGTGATCTTTAATATTTCTTGATACCGCTTGATTTCTAACAGGTATTCGTAAAGGAATGGCTCGTATTGTACGCAAATTGGCAGTAATATCCTCTCCAACCTCTCCATCACCACGGGTCGCACCCTGCACAAAGAACCCATCCCGATAGTGTAAGACCACGCTCAACCCATCGATCTTGGGCTCAACGATAAATCGGGAATACTCTACCCTTTCGTCCAATTTACGAATACGTTCATACCATGCATGTGCATCGGCGGAACCAAAAGCATTGGCTAACGATAAAATTTGTTTTGGATGCCTTACTTTTTCAAAACGATCGGCAGGGGCCGCACCAGACCTTTGAGTCGGAGAGTCGGATGTTACCCAGTCCGGATGAATACGTTCTAATTCTCTCAATTCCAGTAATAACCGATCATATTCGACATCACTGATAGTGGGGTTGTCCAGTACATGATAACGATAATTATGGAAATTCAATTCTTGCTTTAATTTCTCGTAAAATTTATTTTCTGTATCCATGTGGTTATTATATTCCAGCCATCAGGTTTATTAAGTGGTAAACTCGGATTTAACATGAAACGAATTTTATTAGTATTGATTATAGCAACATTCATCACCGCTTGTAGTAGCGCGAACAGTTTACCAGCTCCAACGGAGCCTGCAGTAAACTTTCCAACCATTTCCCCCAGTTCACTTCCTTTATGCAAATCAGATGATTTGAAAAGTAGTTCGAATTCAAACGAGGGATCGGGTGCAGTGGTAATTGGATTGACATTGACCAATATTAAAAAACACCAATGCGTACTCCTCAACCCGCCCCAGGCCACCCTTCTTGACACAAATCGATCCAAAATTAAACTTCAGCTGGATGAGAAAGCTTTGCTTACCCAAGTTAATCCCAATCCAGCGATGATAGTGATCGGACCAACAGAAAGTGTAATCGTAACAATTATCTGGAAAAATTATTGCAAAACACAACCAGTAAATATTGTAAGGTTGGAAATTGATAAAGATAAATTTGTAGAGGTTGAATATAAATCCTTATCTTTACCTAGTTGTCTGGCAAAAGACGAACCGTCCACCATCTCAGTAATTCCCTATTCCTATCCTCCTTAAGCTGCCCTCTTTAGGGCAGTTTTTATTTCAACAGAAAATCATCCTTGACAAGTATAGAATTTAAGTTCTATAATACGTACAAGTTAGAACATAATTTCTATTTGTTTCTACAAGGAGAATAACATGGAGAACACAACCCGCTTAAAACCACTGGATTTGAATATTGGAAACTTCCTCAGCTCGCTTGTACATCAACGTAGTAAAATCTTTGGGTTTATGATAATTGGTGCGCTTCTGGCTTTCGAAGTTTTCAACTTCAGTACCACCGAATTCGCATTGAGTGATGTATTAGGCACATTAACATTCCTTGGTATTCCCTGGTCAATGATTTTATCAATCGCGTTCTGCGGTATCGATTTTGCAGGTGTTGCACGCTTGTTTACCCCCGAACAAGGCGCAAATGAACCAGCAGAAGTCTGGTACTTATTCGGAGCCTGGATTTTAGCAGCTGCTATGAACGCTACTCTCACCTGGTGGGGTGTATCCGTCGCCATAGCAAACCATGTCAGCCTGGGATCATCCATTCTGAGTAGTGAAACAATTCAGACAGTTGTTCCTATTTTTGTTGCAGTGATGGTCTGGGTAATCCGAATAATGATTATTGGCACATTTTCGCTGGCGGGAGAACGAATGTTTGGACAACCTGATAATCGAATTCGGAGATCAGTACCACAAACCACCCAACAAACAGTCCAGCCGCGGAACGATTACCAACCACAACGCCCTACAACAAGTACGCAATCTTATTCAGCAAGGCCTAATCTTGCTCCAGCCGCCAGTTTCAAACCACAAACAAAACCAGTACAGCGTACAGAAAATACCATGAACCGTGCGGCAGAACCAACTTACCATAACCTGGCCAATAATCACCAGGTCGAACAATATGAAGCACGCGGATAATTTCAAAATTTATTTCGTCACCACCTTCGAGCGTACCAAAAACTAATTGCTGACATTATGAACTATTCACGCTCTCAACCAACAAACCAAAATGAAACCAGACAGACAGGCTCGTCAAACAGCTGTCTGTCTGGTTTCTTGATCCCGCCCTTAATAGTTCTTTGTCTTGGAATCTTACTGACTGCTGGATCAACAAAAATGATGACAAATAATACCCAGTCACTGATGAATATCTCCTCAACCGGGAACGGAAATCTGGCTAGGCTATTTACACCTGAAATTCAACACTGGTCTGCTGACATTATCCGCTGGTCATCCGAACATGGCCTAGACCCCAATATGGCCGCAACGGTTATGCAAATCGAGTCTTGTGGCAACCCGGATGCCCAATCCAGCGCTGGTGCATCTGGCCTTTTTCAAGTTATGCCGTTTCATTTTTTAGCCAGCGAAGATGCCTTTAATCCAGAGACAAATGCATTCCGTGGTTTAGCTTACCTGGCTAAATCTCTCCAGGCATCCAATGGAAACGCCCGGTTAGCATTTGCCGGCTACAATGGTGGCATAGGAGTAATCGCCCAATCCGAATCGAATTGGGCGAATGAAACCATTCGTTACGCCTATTGGGGCAGTGGTATCTACGCCGATGCCCAACAAAATGCCGATATATCTGGCCGACTGAATGAATGGTTAACAGCAGGCGGAAGCAGCCTGTGTGTTCAAGCACGTGCAAAATTGGGAATTACTCAATAATAAATAAGCTCGAAACCCTGGAATGAATTAGACTTTTCCATCGATCAACGGCAAATATACTGCAAATGTCGTTCCTTGTCCTTCATGCGAATCAACTTCAATTCGCCCTCCATGTGCCTCAACAATGAAATAAGCAATTGATAAACCGAGGCCGAATCCTCCAGTCTTCGAACGGGTTCGTGATTTTTCTCCACGGTAGAAACGATCAAATATATGCGGTAAATCAACAGTTGAGATGCCAGGTCCGGTATCTCGAACAACGAGACGGGCTATACTTCCTGTTTTGGATAAGCTCAGATAAACTTCTCCGCCAGCAGGCGTATAGTGAATAGCATTGGAAGCTAGGTTAATAAGAACCTGTTTCAAGCGATCCCTATCCCCCATTACAACAGCCTGGTCAATTTCAGTTAGTTTCAAATGTACTTTTTCGCCGGCAAGCACTCGCATCTGCTGAAATACATCGGTCAACAATTCATCTAAAGATACAGAAGCGGATGTAAGTGGCAATTTACCAGATTCAGCCTGTGCAAGTAGCAGCAAATCTCCAACCATCCGCGTCATACGATCCGCTTCATCTTTAATCGTATCCAGAGACTCATCATCAGGTCCCAACTTTCGAATTAAATCCGCATTACCCTTGATCACAGTTAAAGGTGTACGTAGTTCATGCGAAACATCCGCTAAAAATCGTTGTTGCGTTGTAAAGAGATTCTCTAGTCTTTCCAAAGTTCGATTGAAGGCTCGAATCAAGATACCAATTTCGTCCTTCGGAGATGCTACATATACAATGCGACGTGAAAGATCATCAGCATGCGTAATTTGCTCAGCCGTCTGCGTAACCGTTGCCAGAGGAGCAAGGGCCTGTTGTATGGAAAACCAGGATACCACACCTGCCAAACCCATTGAAATAATTGTTAAACCAAATAAAATCGAAAGCAAACTATTACGGATGCTATCTACAAGACTTAAATTCGTTGCTGCTTGGATAACACCCACTGAGCGTGCCCCAGCTAATAATGGAACAGTCAAAACACGCAAGTGAATTTTTCGGATTGATGTATCTCGGTAAACCGGGCCGGTCGAGTTCATTCCTGATGGATCAAGCGGTTGGGCAAGATCTCGAATACCAGGTGACGCCATTTGTAAGTGCCTATCCCGATCCCAGTACTGAACATAAACACTGGCAGTTAATTCGAGGGATGGAAGTGTTACAACATCCAATTCCCCCACAGATCCAACCTTGGAACTCGACAGAATATCTCTGACAGTTTGATTAAGAGTACGATCTACCTGATCAAACAATAATGCACTTACAAGAACATAAACAAGTACGCCAAAAAGCAACAACACACCACCCAGTAGGGTGGAATTTAGCAAGGTTAATCTAAATCGCAGAGACATACTATCTTTCCCAACAGGCAGAAGTTATTGGTTACAAATGACCAACCACATTATTGTACCCACCAAAGATTAGAACACGATAAAGACGCACTCCTTTTCTTTAAGTGAAGTGCGTCTTTATTTTTAATTCTTTAGGGAGCCTCACGCAGTACATATCCAACACCACGTACTGTGTGAAGTAAGCGTGGTAAAGTTTCCTCAACCTCTAATTTCTGTCTGAGATAGCGAATGTAAACTTCAAGAACATTACTCTCTCCACCAAAATCATAACCCCAGACCCGATCAAAAATAACCTCCCGGGTAAGTACCTGTCGGGGATGACGCAGGAATAGCTCCAATAATTCATATTCCTTTGCTGTCAGCTGAATGAGCTTATTTCCTCGTGTAGCTTCCCTGGACCCAGTATCCAGAGAAAGATCAGCAAATTTCAGAACTTGAATACGCTCAGGCTGAGTTCGGCGCAACAACGCTCTAATTCTAGCTAATAATTCATCCAGATTAAATGGCTTAACCATATAATCGTCGGCCCCAGCATCCAATCCCTGAACTCTGTCTTGAATTGTGTCCTTGGCAGTTAACATCAATACTGGCATGCTCCCGCCCATTCTCAGACGGTGACATACCTCAAGACCGTCCATTCCTGGCAACATCCAATCCAAAACCACTAAATCTGGGGTATGATCGCGAGCTAAATTTAACCCTGAGCGACCATCAGTCGCAACGTCTACCATATAGCCTTCATAAGCCAGACCGCGCTGAAGAAGCTTCAATATTGCCTGGTCATCTTCAATAATGAGAATTCTTTCGTTCATAGCACACTCCTATATAATCTATTTAAGATTATACACAACTCTGGTAGAATTTATCAAATGGTTTCATCCAATATCCCTTTCGCCAAACGCTTATTCGACATTATCATATCAGCCTTTTTGTTGCTGGTGTTTTCGCCTGTGATACTCGTGGTAGCCATTTTGGTTCGAATTCAACATGGTAAACCTATCCTTTTTGGACAGGTTCGACCTGGTTACAAAGGAAAACCATTCAAAATATATAAATTTCGAACAATGACAGATGAACACGCTAAGGATGGCTCCCTTCTTCCAGACGCAGAGAGACTAACAAAACTTGGTCGATTTTTACGATCAAGCAGCCTTGATGAATTTCCTGAATTTTTCAATGTATTGATTGGCGAAATGAGTCTGGTTGGGCCACGTCCTTTACTAATGAAATACCTGAAACTTTACAATTCAGAGCAAGCCCGTCGTCACGATGTTCTACCTGGCATCACAGGCTGGGCACAAGTAAATGGACGCAATGCATTGGAATGGGATGATAAATTTCGGCTGGATGTTTGGTATGTCGATAACTGGAATTTCTGGTTGGACATCAAGATTTTATTTGCGACGGTTTCAAAGGTGTTCAAACGTGAGGGTATCAGCCAGGTTGGCCATGCCACGGCAGAAGAGTTTATGGGTAATCAAGAAATTACAAAATGACAATCCAGTTTTTTCTATCATAATTCTGACATTTTTTCTCGAATTCAAATGCTATAATTTTAAATATAAAAATACTTATGAAAATATTCATAAGTATTTTTATATAACCAACCCACAACAATATTACAGAGAGAGGTAAATATGACTACTCGAACTTCGTCCGCAGAATGGAAAGGAACATTAAAAGAAGGCGCTGGTACTATGAAATTGGCAAGCGGCTCCTATGAAGGTCCGTTCACATTTGCATCCCGTTTTGAAACTGGAAAAGGTACCAATCCTGAAGAATTAATTGGTGCAGCCCATGCTGGTTGCTATTCAATGTTTCTTTCAGCTCTTCTCAGCGGGGCTGGATATACACCGACCAGAATATCAACCACCGCAACTGTCCACCTTACTGAAGGTCCAACAATAAGCTTGATTGAACTTGTTTCGGAAGCTGAAGTGCCAGGTATGAGCGCAGAAGATTTTCAACAAAAAGCCCTGGAAGCCAAAGAAAAGTGTCCGGTATCCAAGGTGTTGGCTGCAACAGAAATCAAGTTGACAGCAAAACTCGTCTAATAAAAATTATAAAAAGACTGGTTCAGTAAATATATTTACTGAACCAGTCTTTTTATAATCATCCGTAACATTGCCTTATATTTTAACTAACCAACAGGGTTTGAGATAACAAAATATCAATTCAGAGAACGCAATTCTCGATATCGGAGGTAAAGTGGGACAGCAATAAAAATAAAAATAAGAATTCCAAGAAACAATATTCCATCACTTTTACCAGCCTGGGCTTCCAAAGAAAGGGCAGTTACTTTCACTTTTGGACCCGGGGTTGCCGATGGCGAAATCAAAGCCAACGAAGAAGTCGAAAACATACTCAGCATTGTGAGTAAAAAGAGAGTGAATAACACACTGAAATATCGGATTTTTTTCATGTTAGGCAATTCACCAAAACGGGTGATGGAATTTCACCCTAGTATATCATGGAGCGAATTAGGGTTTTCTAATAAAATATTAACTTGTCATGTATAATCCAAAATCTATCCTGATTATCGTATATATTGGATTTACCGATCGGATGACAGGTAAAATCGTTTGATTCCTGCGTAAATCCTAAAACAATGGAACTTCCGGCATGTAGAGAGAGGTGAGGCTTTGCGTACATCCATCCGAATTCTTATTCTGGCAATATTCATCATGATTCTAGGGGTAGGAACAGTAAGTGCTCGCAATTATGTGGCGCCTACTGATGATATTACCATCGGAGCACAGCTCTATGATAAATGGTATGCTGTGCTTGAAACGAACGCTCCCCCTGGAAACATGCCAATCTGGGAAAGACAATCCACAAATACCCGCTTGGGACCTGACACCTGGCGTTGTTCAGAATGCCATGGTTGGGATTACAAAGGTTCTGAAGGGGCTTATGGTTCGGGATCGCATGCAACTGGTTTTCCCAATGTAATGAAGCTTGCATCCGGAATGACCGAAGCAGAGATTGTCGACCACCTAAAAGGCTCAAAAGATCCATCTCATGATTTTTCAAAATATATCAAAGTGACAGACCTCGAAAAATTAGCGAAATTTGTTAAAGAAGGCGTGCAGGACAACACAAAAGCAGTTGATGCCCATACGTTAAAAGCAATTGGTGGCAATCCTGAAAAAGGAAAGAATTTATTTGATGGAAATTGTGCTAAGTGTCACGGCCCAGATGGCAAGACAATTGTTTTTCGAACCGAAGGAATTAATGAATATATAGGTTCAGTTGCAAACCGTGACCCGTACAGATTCTTGCATCGTACACGTTTTGGTGTTGCGGGTGCAAAAGATATGCCCATCGGGCACGATTTAGGCTGGAAAAGCAATGACAGCGTGGATATTCTGGCTTATGCTCAAAGCCTACCAACCGGTACAGAAATCGAGCAGGTAACCAATGCTGGTACAGATTCTGAAACATCGCCAAAAATGGGTGGTCCGCAAGGTGGCGTGATAGGTGGAATTTTTACCGGACTTACAGCTGTGTTTGGTATGCTCGGTATTAGTGCTTTCTTTTTAATCGGATTGGTAATACTCGGAGCCCTGATCGTCTGGGCACTACGAAAAAGAAATTAATCAACTAAATAATCGGTCTATCGATTAGTAAACAAACGATCTGACAGGCTGGTTACATAGAAATGGATCCGTTGTACAGCGCATGGGTTCCTTTATTTTGGAATTATAGAAATGTGTCGTACAGCTAAAATGCCGTAGGAGAGCCTATGTCGAAGTTGTTGGAAATACTTAGAAAACCAGAAATTCAGATTGTTATACTGGTTGGATTCCTGGTGGTCATCAGTGCCGGAGCCTGGGGTGTTTACCAGACTCAGATACCCCCTACCCAGCCGATTCTTTTCCCCCATAACACGCATGTTAATCTTCAAATTCCATGCCTGTATTGTCACCCGGGGGCATGGCGTCAGGCATCTGCTGGATTACCGACCCAACAAAAATGCTGGGCCTGCCATGGGCAGCTTAAAAAATATTTTCAACCTGTGGTACCTGTTAATAATTGGCCGATTGAACTTCAGAAACTCAACACCTTTGTTCAGGAAAATAAACCCATAAATTGGGTTCCAGTTTATCAAGTGCCTGATTTTGTTCATTTCAATCATCGGCCCCATATTGCAGCTGGTGTGAACTGTGAAAATTGTCATGGTGATATGAGTAAAAAAACGGTTGCCACCCTTGAACAAACAGTAAACATGGGATGGTGCATTAATTGTCACAAAGCAAAAACTGAATCCGACCCGGTCAAGAGAACCAAGTTGCTTGATTGCGGAACCTGCCATTATTAACCCCAACCGAATTTCTCGAACTCCATTCATATTGGACAGAGTTGTATCAAAAGGAACGAAAATCAATGACTGAAAAAATTTCCCGGCGAGATTTTCTAAAAATAGCTGGCGCAGGTACAGCGATAACAACGGTGTTAACTGGATGTGGTCCGGCTTCCCGTTATACGACCCGCGAACCCTACACTAAAATGCCAGAATATAATTACAATGGCCAGAGCACCTATTACGCAACCACTTGTCGCGAATGTGCTGCTGGATGTGGTTTGATTGTTCGCACCATGCAAGGTAGAGCACTGAAAGCAGAAGGAAATAAGTACAATCCTGTTAACCAGGGAAAAACCTGTGCGCGAGGACAGTCCACCCTGCATGGTCTGTATAACCCGGATCGCTTTCAAAATCCGGGCAAACATACCCGAGGCGAAAAGGCATTTTCGGATATGGATTGGGATAGCGCTACTGCAGTTGTTGCAGATGCACTGAAGGGAAACCCTGGCGAAATTGCTTTCCTGGTTGGGATGACACCAGATCATTTATTTGATATGGTTGGCGATTTAAGTAAAGCATTAGGCACCCCGGATCCGATTCGGTATGGCGCGCTTGGTCTATTTGAATCACGCACAACCATGGGCGAAGCTGCCCGGGCTGTTTTTGGCAAACCCGACCTTTTATTTTTTGATCTGGCTGGAGCAGATGTAACTTTTTCATTTGGCGCAAACTTTCTGGAAACATGGCTTTCTCCAGTCGCTTACACCAGAGGTTTTGCAAAGATGCGCCAGGGTACAAATAGACGTGGTTATCTCGTCGTCTTTGAACCTCGAATGTCACAAACTGCGACAAAAGCTGATGAATGGATCCCTGTAGCGCCTGGTACCGAAGGGCTGGTTGCCGCAGCACTCGGCAAACTGATCGCTGAGAAAAAATTCGGATCTGTACCTTCTGCATTCAACGGAGTTGAAATTCCAAAAATATCAGAGTTATCTGGTGTTTCAGTGGAGACGCTGGAACGTCTGGCACAGATTTTTGGAGGAGCTGAACATCCACTTGCCATTTCTCCTGGTGCCGCCCTTGGTCAAAGCAATGGACTTGAAAATGCCAAAGCCGTATTAACCCTTAATGTACTGGTAGACAACTTGGGGAAACCCGGTGGAGTCTATTTGACACCAGACTCACCCCTGGGAAACGATTATCAACGCAGCGCAAATATTGCCGAAATGGCTGACCTGGTTGGAAAGATGAAATCAGGCAAGATCAAGACTCTATTCATACATGGGGTTAATCCCGTTTTCGAATTGCCCCGTTCGCTGGGATTCGAAGCAGCTCTGAACCAGGTTCCGAATATTATTTCTTTCTCATCCTTCCCCGATGAAACAGCCATGTTAGCAGATTATGTTTTTCCTGATCATACTGGGCTTGAATCTTTCGGTTACCAACGTATCGCCACCGGCTCAGGACAATCCATGATCTCTGGATCACAACCTGTTGTGGCTCCTTTTTACAATACGCGTGCTACTACCGATGTATTTTTGGCCGCCGGTGCCATTGTTGGTGGTAAAGCTGCTTTACCGTTTAAAGATGAAGTTGAATTCATCCAGAGCAAACTGGATAGTCTAATCGATACTCGGGATGGCTTCTATGCTGCGGGAGATATGCCCACTTTTTGGACTAATTTCCAACAATACGGTGGGTGGTGGCAAAATAGCAATAGCCAGGGCACACCAACTGCAGTTGGTGTACTCGATAAGCCCATGAATATACCAACAGTCCAATATGAAGGTGATGGAGAATTTATCCTCTACCCATTTGTATCACCTGTGCTGGGTGAAGCAGGTGCAAACAAACCATGGCTTCAGGAAACGCCAGACCCAACTACAACTGTAATGTGGAATTCATGGTTGGAAATAAATCCGAAAACGGCTGAAGAACTTGGGATCGCAAATGACGATGTTGTAAAGGTGATTTCGTCGCATGGGGAACTGGAAATATCAGTGCTCACATACCGGGCAATTCGGCCAGATGTTGTTGCAATTCCCTTCGGTCAGGGTCACAGCGCTTATGGCCGCTATGCTGAAAATAGAGGTGTAAATCCAGCAGATTTGTTTGGAAATAACCTGAATGCAGCTGGCGACCTTGCATACGCAGGTACCCGTGTAAAAATTGTTAAAACTGGTAAAAAACGCCCTCTTTCTCGCATGGAAGGGTACACCCAGTTTGAGCAGTCAGAGAAAAAGCAATAAAGGTAGAAGGAGAGACCGAATGGCAAAACATAATATTCCAGAAGTGAAAGCAGATTGGGAAACAACACCAGGTATATGGGGAATGTCCATCGACATGGATATCTGCACCGGATGCCAGGCTTGTGTAGCAGCCTGTGCGATGGAAAATAATATCCCCTTCGTTGGTGAAAAAGACTCCGGATATGGGCGCTCTTTGCATTGGATGCGCATCGAACACACCTGGGAAGGCGAATATCCTGAAGTCACTCCAACCAGCTACCAACCTGTGATCTGTCAACAGTGTGGGAATGCCCCTTGTGAACCTGTTTGTCCGGTATTTGCCTCCGTCCACAGTCAGTCTGAAGATTTAAATTTGCAGGTTTATAACCGTTGCGTTGGTACCCGTTATTGCGCCAACAACTGCCCCTATGTAACCCGTGTCTTTAACATGCGCGATTATGATCGACCGGATCCATTACCCAACCAGTTCAACCCAGATGTAACGGTACGTCGACGCGGTATTATGGAAAAATGTACTTTCTGTATCCAACGCATACACAAGGGGCAGGATCAGGCAAAGTCTGAAGGTCGTGATGTAGTAGATGGTGAGGTTATTCCAGCCTGTGCCCAAGCCTGCCCTGCGGATGCCATTGTGTTTGGACGACTGGATGACCCGGAAAGCAAGGTCAGCGTGATGGCAAAAAACGGTCGTGGAATTAAATTATTGGAAGATCTTGGCACTTTACCACATGTGACATATCTGAAAGAGGAGAAGACATATGGCCGTACTGGCTAATTCTGCGCCGCACGCGCAGCCTCATTCGAACTCCGCAGAACACGACCACGAAGCCCATCTGCGCGAAGAGCACCTGATGCTCGATCCTCGCCCTCGCGGTGAAATGAATGCGATGGTGATGGAATCAATGCAGGTCACCAGTTGGAAATTCTGGGTAATCGCTGCAATTTTGAGTGTCGTTGTAGTCATTTGTCTCGGTTACTACTGGGGTTTGATGATTACGGAAGGATTGGGAGTTGCAGGTATTAATCGCCCAATTTACTGGGGTATTTTCCTGGTCAATACCGTCTTTTGGATTGGCATCAGCCACGCTGGAACTTTTGTTTCAGCTTTGTTGCGTGTTTTCAAAGCCGAATTCCGGCGCCCCTTTACACGTGCAGCCGAATTGATGACAACATTTGGGTTGGTTCAAGCCGGTTTGAGCATTTTCATGCACATGGGTCGTATCTGGTTAGCATATTGGCTCTTCCCTTATCCCAACGAACGTGGTCTTTGGCCTAACTTCCACTCCCCACTTTCCTGGGACTTTCTAGCCATCAACACCTATTTGATGTCCAGCACCATGTATCTTTTCTTACCACTCATTCCAGACCTGGCAATGGCACGCGATCGCTCTACTGGGTGGCGAAAAAATCTATATCGCATTCTCGCCCTGGGTTTCCGTGGTACAGAAGGTGAATGGACGCACCTGCGTTTTGCAATGAACTTGTTTGCATTCGCAATATTGCCAGTAATGTTCTCGGTGCACACGATCGTTTCATGGGATTTTGCAGCGGCCATGCGCCCAGGTTGGAGCTCAACTATCTTTGGACCTTACTTCGTAGTTGGCGCATTACAATCAGGCCTTTCAGCGGTTGCAATGGTTTTGATCGTTGTCCGTGCCACCATGAAAAATATGAAGTACTTTATCCGCCCAGAACACTTGGATGCGTTAGGCAAGTTAATGTTGATCATTTCGATGGCATGGGCTTACTTCTTCTTCAACGATTACATGGTCCAATGGTACAACGGCGACAAATGGACGGATATCCTGCTCCACTTCCACGAGGAAGGTCCCCTGGGGTGGATGTGGTATGCGATGCTGATTTTCAATATCGCCATCCCATGGCTCACATTGTGGAACAAATCCATCCGCCGGAACCCCACAATCCTATTTATCATCGGTTTCCTGGTAAATATTGCCATGTGGTTCGAGCGCTATATCATTATTCCGACTTCTCTCAGCATCAACCGCTTCCCCTTCACCTATCAGTTCTACAAACCAGGTGTTGAGATACCTTTAAGTATTGGTACCCTTGCTTTGTTTATTTTGTTGTATATGTTAGCTTCGCGAATCATTCCACTTGTTCCGGTGTGGGAAGTACAGGAAGGCCAGATGGCACACAGTCTGCGCAAATTCGGTAAAGAGACAATCGTTACCGTCAGTGATTTGGAATAATCGGAAAAGGAGAAATTTAATGACTGAAAAAACCATGCTCCTCGCCTTGTTCCCAGATCTTGACCCAGCCGCACAAGCTGTCGCGAAACTGCGTGAAATAGGCGTAAAAGATGAACACGTAAATGTTATCTCCGGTATCCCGGTAACGGAAGCCATGTTAGGCCGGCCTAAACAGCCCAGTAATGTTCCACGATTGGCAATGGGCGGCGCTGTAGGTGGTCTGATTGTTGGAGCCTTACTTGCATTTGTTACACCCAGCCAATACCCACTTAATGTCGGTGGACAATCTGTCATTCCGGGTCCACCAAGCGTAGTTGTTCTTTTTGAAATGACAATGCTGGGAATGCTGATCAGTACTTTTCTTGGTGTATTTCTGGATAGCCGCTTCCCATCCTATGAACCCAAAGAATACGTTCCCGAAATCAGTGATGGTAAGATCGCCATTTTAATCGAATGCCAACCGGATGAAGAAAATATAATCGAAGCTGCTATGACCCAACTCGGGGCAGAATCTGTCAAACATGCGGAGGCGCAAATATTATGAATTTTATTCAGCGACTCATGGTTGTTACCGCAGTAGCTGCCCTTGTCTTTGGCATTTTGATGACTTTTTCATACGATGTTGTCAAAATTGATTGGATCAGTTTTATGGAAATCCAATCTTCCTTTAAACCAATGGAACATCCACTCCCAGTTGCGGCCCGTTCCATTCCAGTTGAAGGTGCAGCATATATTCCTGGACAGGGATCCCCTAATAACCCCATCCCTACCGATAAGGTTTCGGTAAAGCGCGGCCGCGTCCTTTACAGTGTGACATGTATCCAATGTCACGGCCCAAAAGCTGATGGGAATGGAGTAATAGGTGGCGCACTTGTATTTCCACCCGCCAACCTCACCAGTGATGTGGTGCAAAATAAACCCGACGGCGCCCTCTTCCTGACTATTTCCAATGGTATTCAGGGGACTGGAGGACAAATCCACATGCCCGCTTTGAATGAAAACCTGACGGTCCGCGATCGCTGGGATCTGGTTAATTACATCCGCACACTCAAAGCGGGTACCACTCCGACGCCGCAGCCTTAACGGAGGCATGCATGAACGATAACACGCGAAAAATTATTTACATTGTTCTAATCGGGTTGCCAACGCTGGTAATCGTCTGGTTATTTGGTCTTTACTCTATTGGTTGTAATTCAAACAACTCTTGTACCGGTATCGCCCAACCTTTGGTAACACCTATTCCAACCTTAATAGCTGCTACCATGCCTGCTCCAAAAATTGGTGTAGAAGCTGCAGCAGCTGCGCCAAAATGTCATATAGCAGCCATTAACCTGATTGGCGCGTGGGTCTCAGCTGGTTCTCCAGAAAAAGACGTCTTTAAATTTACAGATGTCAAGCAATTAGAGTGCACCGCGACTTTTGCAGCTGATGTTCAGAAATTATTTGTAACCCCCAATTTATGGTATGACGGAGCGCCAGCCTGCACTACCTGCCATTATGCGAATGTCGCAAAAGCAACAAAAAATATGGATCTGAGCAGCTATAGCGGCATCCTGGCAGGTTCCAATCGGGTAAATGGAGCAGCCAAAGGTAATGACATTCTGGGTGGTGGAAACTGGGCGGATGCATTACTGCACAAAATGCTGTTTGCTCCTGATGGAAAGACGCAGATTGGTCGTCCAGCTATGCCCCTTGGTCGTCCTGCGAATGTCCCGGCAGAAGGGCCTATAATCGGAGCTGGAATACCTCCCATAGTAACTCCGTAAATCAAAAAGATGCTGCCAAATAATTGGCAGCATCTTTTTTTTATCCTGCGTCCACAAATCGCAGATATTTTTCTGTGGCGTTCTCCAGGTCAGCATATTGGCCGCGATTTTCTTCTGGCAAGAGTTTTGCAAGTTGATACATCATTTCATCTGCCATTTGCTGACGAATTTCTTTCGTAACCCGCTGGCCATTTGAATCCAGATGAAAAACAGGTCCAACACGAATTGTAAAACTGGTTCGTTTGAATTGTTTAACATTATTCCCAAAGTGTTCACCGCCCCAATGTGCGACAGGCTGTATTGGGGCTGCGCTATGTAAAGCCAGCATGGCAACGCCACCATGAGCACGAATTAGTTTGCCCTCACGGCTGCGTGTCCCTTCCGGTGAAATCCCTAAAATACTACCCCTCTCCAATACATCCAATGCCTTCCGCATGGCTACCATGTCGGCTTCACCACGATGAATTGGGATAATATTCCACAAAGTAAAAACCCAATTTAGAAACCAGTTATCCCAGGTTTCCACTTTAGCCAGAGCAGTCACATTTTCCCGGGGTTGAAGTTGTGTATACATAAGCGGCGCTTCAACCATACCAGTATGATTCGTAAATAGAATCAATGGTCCCTTTGATTGGACTTTTTTTAAATCTTTGGCATCAATCTTGCAAAGTACTTCCAAACCTAGTTTACAGCCGTATGTAACTATCCATTTCATTATTTGCATAAAAGAAGTCCTTTATAATCCGGCTGTCAGTATTTTTTCAAGCTGTATAAAAAACACCAAATCAAAAATATTTAGATCAACTGGAAATTATTTCCAAACCGGCAGGAATCAATTCTACCGCCAGGTTTTTACCGTTGTAACACAACATTTCCCCATCAGCATGAGCAGGGAAATCGCTATCGATCGCATCAACTAATACTTTTTTTGCTCGCCGCATTTTAATTTCAGGTTGACCTTCCTGGGTACCCTTCAAAAAATATGGGATAAGCCCAAAAATTCGCGCCTTCGAGGCTGTTTCGCAAATGCACAGATCAAAGAAACCATCATCCGGCTTGCTTTCAGGTGCCATCTGAAAACCACCCCCCATACGCTTCCCATTCATGATGGAAATCATCAAGGAACGCTGGTTAATTACTTCGTCATCAACCTGAATACGAACCTTGGGGGGAGTGTAATATAAGAAAACAGTTGCAATTACACCTATGAGGTAAGCAGGCAACCCGCGGGTCCAACGTACCTTTGAAGCAGCAGTGCCAACCGCTGCATCAAAGCCAATACCAATACCATTCCCGAAATAACGTCCTTCGGGAAAATCTCCACCCTTAACAAATCCGATGTCAATCTTTTTTCGCTTATTGGCGATTAAAACATCCAGGCTGTGTTCCAGATCGGTTGGAATACCAACCCCACCCGAAAAATCATTACCAGTACCAATCGAAATAACACCAAAAGCCGTATGATTGAACCCAGCTGCGCGGGCTTTCATCAAGCCATTCAGCGCCTCATTAATCGTACCGTCCCCACTTGCACATACAACCACATCGTAACCTTCACGAGCAGCCTGTTCAGCCAACTCCTTCGCATGCAAGGGACCTTCGGTACGAACAAGTTTGTATTCCAAACCTGCCAGCTTGAGACGTTCGTTGATCTCGGAGATCGATCGTTCGCCCAGCCCACGACCACAAATCGGATTTACAATAATATAATAGCGCATTTTTTGTCTCCAGTGCAGCGTAGTTTATCATAGAATAGAACACGCATTAATAAAAAGAAGCACGGTTTCTACCGTGCTTCCCTATCATATTACATAAAAATAATTTTTCACTTCCCTACCGAAATGTACCCTTATCTTTCCTTAATTTCATAGTGGGCGATACGATGATAAGTTTTTTCTGTTCCAAGCATGGCGCCCAAAGCATCAGCCAATTCATCCATCGTGTAAGTATCCTCATGCGCCAGGATAGCCTGCATTTGTTCAAGATGCTTACTTAATTCTTTCATTTCAGCCTGAAATTTTTCCACTGCTTCGCGGTCTGTTTTTTCCCGTAATGACTCGGTGGCATCGTGGGCTTTATCAACCGCCTGCATGGCGTTATGGATACTATCTACCATCGTGTTCCAGTCTGTCATTCTTGCCTCCTGGAAGTTTGAAAAACTTCTTATATTTACAATAGCACATGCATCAATTAATTTCAAGGCTTTTCAATTTCATAATCTTGCGGAGTATCGAGATCCTTCAATATTGTAGAATCAGTCTCAACGTATTGAATATCTGAGTTATGAGCACTCAAGACATCCCTCATCGTAGCAGGTGCTCGTAAAGCCAATAACTGGCTCCACAACTTGCACTGAACCAACCATGGATGCCCACGACGCATATTGTGACTAGGAACCACCAGAGACGCTGAGGAGATTTCAAAAGCCTGAATTACTTTCAAAGTTGCATCCAAACTAAGCTGCGGCTGATCCCCAAGACCTACCAATGTGGCATCCACTCCCTTATCAAGAACAGTCAACCCAACCTGAAGAGATGACAACATCTCTCCTGACTCAAAGTTTGGATTATGAATGCTTTGCACATGATATTGGCCACCCAGATTCCCAACTTCCGCCTCCACCGCTTCCCTATACCCGCCAGTAACAACCACAATCTCACCCACTCCAGCCTGACTAAACGTGGATACAACCTGTCCCAACACGGTCGTATAGCCCCATGGCAGCAGCATCTTTGGAGTCCCCATACGCCGCGAGAGCCCTGCAGCAAGGATCACCACTGCAATATTTTTTCTCATTAATAAATTACCTCATTGATGAAAACATTCGCAAATCGCTGCTGCACAATTTGGATAAGATAATATCCAGAATAATATCTTCAACATCCAACAGTTTCTAGAAATCTTGTGGGCTATCGACTTCCAATAGAAGACTACGATCATACCAATTTAAATAACGAGGACTGAATTTTGAAAATAGCTCCCGGCTATTTTTTTCATTGCTAATTTCTCGAAGATCATTAAAAGTATTTTTATCAAAAAGAAATGGATGGGTCCGTTGATCAAAAACATATGGCGCAAGGATGGCGGGTAAATCCTGGCTATGACGTTCCACCAGCGCTCGAAGCAATTCAACACTGACTTGAGGTTGACTATCTTCCAATATTATTACTCCGCCAATACCGGCATTAATACCAGCCATTCCTGCCTTGATGGATGATCCCGGTCCACTCAACCAATCCACATTTGTAATAATTCTGACAGGTAAATCAACCAATTCTGCTGAAATTGTATTTACATCTGTGCCACAGACCACAATCACGGGTGATAACCCAGAATGTACGGCCATTTCTGCTACATTTCTGACAAAGGTTTTCTTGGTTTCGGAATTTAATTGGATTGGAGTTCTGAACCGGGATGGAGACCCACCTGCCAGAATTATTGCGGCTATTTTTTCTTTAACAGCAAAAACCGAACCTGGATAAGGCTCAAGCGCACTAACCACAACTGCATCAAATTCAGGCTGAATAATTCTAGCAATTTCCCCGGCCTGGGCTTGTAAAACAGGTTCATCAGCCTGATTTAATAAGGCCACCCGACGGGCAGCTGGTGGGATGTTTTTCAATCCACCCGTTGGATGAGATAGAACTTTAGCGAGGGCATCTGCTGTGATATTTTCACCAACATGCAATCCACTCAACCCGGCGAAAATTTCATACCGATGCACATTATCAACGGAAAGTATTTTCCCTAATCCGGTCAAGCCGGCCACCACAATAACTACATCCACAAATGCAGAGATTGCTGGCTCATTTTCACCCGGGGCTTTCAACCCAATTTGGCGACTTCCATCAGCCTCTATCAGCAAACTGACATCGTGAAAACCTGCCAAAGCATGTAACTTTTCCAATTGAGATTCTCGAAGACCACGATAGCGATCCGTAATGGAATCCAGCGGGCCAGTAATCAGAGTGATACCACTTCCCAGTTGATCTTCGAACGCTGGCATGGCTTCCTCAGGCAGCCACAAAAAGTGCCTGTCAGCTTTTTTTGCCTGCCAACTACCGATATGCGTACTTGTTGTAACAATAACCGGGGCAAGTTCCCGTGCCGTTTGAAAAACTGCACTGGTTTTACCACCCGCTCCAACAAAAGCGACAGACTGACCTGTTGAGATTCGCAAAGCCTGAGACAACTTAAGCATGTCAAGAAGCCCGGAATAAATTTATTCTATCCTGACTGATTGTATGATGGTTCCAGAACAATACTGCTTCCAAGACACCTCCCCCAACCGAAAGCGCTTTGTCTGACACAGAATAACAATAACTTGGGTCAGAACGCTGGTCAATATCGCCAATTTTTGTATTTTTTGGAACATTAACCCCCGAACGGATCAATCCACGAAGAACGCCCCCAAATGGTGCAATGATCTTTTCGCCTTCTACTTCCGCAATTATCTGACCCGTCTCAATCAGATCCCCAATTTTTACAAACGCAGAAAAAACGCCTTCAATTGGGGAACGTAAAACACGACGAATATCACCTTCCGGCTGCCCTGTATCAGCAATGGCTGATCCATTCCAATACACCCGCCCCAGGAAATGCCCACGCTGGGTTTCAACCACAGCATGACAATTTAATCCACAGGTAAAACCCGGGCCTAAACCAATCACGAGTGGTGCGGCTAAAATGGATGATTCAGATATCTGCTTTAGAAGACGAGCATCGATCAAAGTGGAAAAGCTCGCTTTTTGTAGAATAGCGGCTTGAGGATCAATAATCACGGGAATCATTCCATTTTCGACCAAGTCAAAGGCTGCCTGAACAGAATCCACTCGCTGGGCACAAATATCCTCAACTACCATCTCTCCCTCATAAACCGCTTCGGAAAACGATACGGTACGTCTCACTGCCATCGGTTTTGGAAGTTCCGCTATTAAAACTTTATAACCGGAACGATGTAAGCGTAATGCTACCCCTGAAGCCAGATCCCCACCACCACGAATCAATATGTAATTTTCCATCTAAAACCTTAGGGACAGGCAGCTCAGGCCACCGTCCATTTTTTGAAACTCAGACATTTCCAATACGATCAGTTTATAACCTAAACTTCGTAAAGCAGCCTCAAATTTCGAGAATCCAGCCGCGATCAGGACATAATCATTAACTCGAATACAATTGGCGGCATATTCTTCGCCAGGTTCCACTCGAACTATCTCAAAACCATCAAAAGTAGCATGACCAACAAGGGAGTCTATTATAGCCAAACGATTATCACCAAGATAAGAAATTCCACTTTTTAGATGCAAGATGCCCGGAGTATTACGTATATCCAGGAAACTACTGGAAAAACCTTTTTCACCCAACCAATCGGCAAGCTGCTTAGCCCCATACTCATTAGTACGGTAAGAAATCCCAATAAAAAAATGGTTACCTGCCTCACAAATATCACCACCATCCAGGCAACCCGGACTGGTGATTTCAGCTAAAGCAGGAAAATATTGATTCAGTACTTTTCGCATTTCAAGAATTTCACCGGTCCGACTTTCCGCCCCGGGACGGGTAAGAATTGCACCAGGACCGCATGGTAAAGACCCGGATAGCAAAATAGCAGTATCCTCAACAAAAGTAGAATCTGGGAAATTTAGATCTACGGGTAATTCCACCAGGGATAATCCACACCTTTTTAACGCAGCAAGATAATTGGCATGTTCGAGAATCGTCTTTTGATAATCCGGAATGCCAAAATCAACAGTTGTTAATCCATTCTGGTAATTGATTCCCGGCAAACGGGTAATGGCTTTTGTAAACATTTACTCGATCCTTTATCCGGTGTTTTTTAAACCGGCAGCAATTCCGTTAATCGTCAGGATAACCGCTTCACGCAGTGACTCGGTTTCATTATCAGGTTGGGATTGAGCTCGCAAACGACGTAACATTTCAACCTGAATATAATTCAAGGGATCCACATATGGGTTGCGCAATCGCACAGCATTTTGTGTGACAGGTTCGCTATCCATCAACTGCTTGTGACCACTAATGGATAACACATTCGCACAAGTGCGTTCATATTCACACGAAATTGTTTTAAAAAGGCGTTGTCCAAGCTCCTGGTCATTAACCAATTCCGCGTACAAGGCAGCAATACCCATATCCGCCTTGAGCAGGGATGACTCGGCATTATCAAGCAACGTCTTGAAAAAGGGCCAACCAGAGTACATATCCAATAACAATTTCTTATCCGAAATGGCTTCCAAACCACTCCCCAGGCTGTACCAACCGGGCAAATTATAGCGACTCTGCATCCATGAAAATACCCAAGGAATAGCCCGAATATTGGTCACTTCGGTGTTACCCGCTCGTGAAAAAGGCCTCGAACCTATATGCAATCGTGTGATTTCATCTAAAGGAGTGGCAGCTTGCCAAAATTCAATGAAACGCGGAGTCTCATAAACCAGCTGCCGATAAGTTCTGAACGCAGCTTGCGCCATGCGATCCATCGCTGCCCGCCATTCAGGTGAGATACCATCCGAAACTTTATCATCGATATCAGTTTGGTAGGATGAGCCCGAAGCTAACAGCACAGCATTAACAATTTGCTCTAGATGGCGATGGGCAAGATCAGGATTTGAATAACGCGAGGCGATATTCTCACCCTGTTCTGTCAGTCGGAAGCGTCCTTTTATACTTCCAGCTGGTTGAGCCCGTATGGCCCGATTAGCAGGACCACCACCTCGTGCTACAGTACCACCCCGACCATGAAAAATGGTCAATCGAACAGATTGATCTTGCGCTACACGGGTGATGGTTTCCTGAGCCTGGTAAAGAGCCCAATTTGCCATCAGGTAGCCACCATCCTTGTTGCTATCAGAATAACCAATCATCACCATTTGCTCATCATTGCACCTGGAAAGATGACTGCGATATGCGGGATTGGTAAACAACTCTGTCAAAATATCTGGAGCTATTTCCAGATCATGAATTGATTCAAACAAAGGACAAATTTGCAACCCAACGTCACAACCAGTCCAGCGCGCCAAAAGCAAGACAGTTAATACATCCGCTGCTGAATGCGTCATGGATATAATAACCGGCCCCAGTAATTCGGCACCGTACACCTGCTGTACCCTGCATATCAATTGAAACAACGCCCAGGTTTCGGCAGTAGCAGCCGTAACGCCTGGATGGATAGATAATTCGGGTAAGGGGGAAGCAAGCAAACGACTTAACAACACCAGCCGCTCAGTGGAAGGTAAGACCTCAAATGCGGGATGAATTTCCAGAGCCCGAAAAATCTCCCCAACGGCTTTATTAAATTTACTGGAATCTTCCCGGATGTCCAGCCGAGCTGCATGTAGGCCAAATACAGATAATTGCCTCCGAAGTGTCAGGAGCTCATCATTGGCCAGCGAAGGTGGAATTGCATTAGCGATCACGTCCAAAGGATGACGAAAATCTTCCGGTCGAACCCGGGCGTGATGTGGCTCGCGCCCCAATAAACGATTTTTCATATCATCCTGGGAGGCTTCAGCCAGGTCCGCAGCCAGCAGAGAAAGGACCAATCGATAAGGCTCCGCAGCGTACCGATGCTCAATGTATTCAACATGCGACGGAAGAGGTCGACGTTTTTCAATCCAGAGCATCAATTCTTCCGGGGGTGGAAACCGACGGGCGCTCAAACTCAAATGGCGGGCTACGCTTTGTAAGGTACGCCGGTGATTTTCAACAGCCTGACCACGATGCAAACGCAGGGTTTCAGCAGTTACTTCACTGGTCACATTCGGGTTACCATCCCGATCACCTCCCATCCATGAAGCCAATCGTAACCAGTTTTGTCCGCTTTTTAGCCCCGGGTAATGAACTTCAAGCGCCTTTTCCATATCAGCATAAAGCCAGGGTATAGTCTTCCAAAAAACAGAATCGATATAATACAATCCAGTTCTGACTTCATCTGTAACTGCAAGTTTAGTCACGCGACTTCTATCCGAAAGCCATAAGGTTGAAATTTCTGCATACATGGCTTTCAGAAGCGATTCTTTTTCTCGAGGCAGCATGTCAGTCAGAGTAAAATCATGTAGCAGCACCGAAAGTCGCTGCAGTTTGGATATTATGGTCCGGCGCCGGGACTCAGTTGGATGAGCGGTTAAAACCAACTCAATTGAAAGAGCATCTAACAAACTGGACATCTGCTCTGCGTTCATACCCCGTTTTTTTAAAGTAGCAATCGCATCCGCAATCGACTCACGGACCGGATTGGGCGCATTTTCTGCTTCCTGCTGTCGTAATAATTCAAGGCGATAGTTTTCTTCTGCTAAGTTCACTAAATCAAAATAAGTTGCGAAAGAAGCTGCGACCGCTCGGGCTTCGTCTGCCTGCAATACTCCAACCTTATCCCACAACCGCTGCGCAGCAGCAACATCTCCGGCACGGCGTGCCTTTGCATCTGCGCGTATAAGCTCCTCGGTTGCAAAAATTTCGGGAGATTCAAGTTCAGAAATTACTTTACCAAGTTGATCACCTAAAAGATGAATGTACTGTGAAATTTCCATGATTAGTTATCTTCTACCGTTTTTCTGTATTGAACATGATCATATAATTGCCATTTTGGCTAATATTACAAAGTTTACCATTTTACTATCTGATGATAAGCGCAAATCTGGCAAACCAGAACAACTTTCAAACATATGATTACAAAAAATACTGGTTACCCGGAAACAGCTCGAAAAAATCAATTACTTTACAAGGTAATCAAAAAGATACCGAAATAGGTTGGATTGTCAGAAGATACTGAACAAATAAATCCGATTATAACCTTGCCAGGCGAGAAATAAAAAATCCGCCTATTGAATTAAGCGGACTTATCTGTAAAAAATTCAGAACCTGCTATCGCCGCCTACGGTTACCTTGTCGCCCAGATGAGCTGCGATCGCTGGATTGTGATACTGGCGTGAATGCTTTTGGCTGGGCAGGCAACGCATGCAAACTTTGCTGATAATAATCATCCAAGAGCATAGTAATAATAGCAGATTCTTCCTCACTATCCGCCAGGCTACGAGCCAATCCTTCGAAGCGGTGAGAACGTTCTCCTGCCAATTTATCACGGCTACGCAAACGAGCTTCCAGTAAGGCCGTCACCCGTTCACCTACAACTGTAGATACATCCTCATCTGTAGGAATAGGGCGTTCCTGCATTGGTATATTGTATTCTTTGGCAATCTTTTCCAATGCAAATTTTTCCCCTTTGTTTACCAGGGAAATAGCTATACCACTGGCGCCTGCACGGCCAGTCCTCCCCGCCCGATGAATATAGGATTCCATTTCGTCTGGGGGTTCGTATTGAATGACATGCGAAAGACTGGGGATGTCCAACCCACGAGCAGCAACATCTGTGGCAACCAGGAACCTGAGATTGCCCTTTCGAACCCGCTCCAGAACGCGTTCACGTTCCGCTTGCGACAAATCTGCTGTCAACTGATCTGCATCATAACCAAAACGCTGTAAAACCACCGTGACATAATTCACGCGCATTTTTGTGTTACAAAAAATGATCACAGAGGTGGGGTTCTCAATTTCAATCAACCGCACAAGACTGCGATCTTTATCCATTCCATCAACAATATAAAAAATATGTTCCGTATCTGTCACATGTACATGGTCACTACTCAGGCTTAAGAATTCACCATCCTGGATAAATTCTTTGGCAGTGCGCAGTACCGAAACTGGAAAAGTGGCAGAGAACATACATGTATTTATGGCACGATGAGGTAGATAACGTTTTACTTCCTGCATATCCGGATAAAAACCCATTGAAAGCATCCGGTCAGCCTCATCGAATATCAACATTTTAAGTTGATCAAGGGTGAGCGTGCGCTTGAGTAGGTGATCAAGCACTCGACCCGGCGTCCCAACTACAATATGAGCACCGTTCTTAATCGCATCTATCTGACTGTTGTATCCCACACCGCCATAAACGGCCACAGTCCGTAAACCAGCATCACCGATTAATTTTTCAGCTTCCTGCCAAACCTGACGGGCAAGTTCTCTAGTGGGAACAAGTATCAGTGCCTGGCAAATTGCTTTGGATGGATCGAGTCGCGAAAGCATTGGCAACAGAAAAGCGCCAGTTTTTCCACTGCCTGTCCGAGCCTGGATCATCATATTACGCGCTGCCAACAAATAAGGAATTGCGCGTGCCTGTACCGGCTGCAAAGAGTCCCACCCAGCCCGGGCGGCAGCCTCGCGTAGATTTACAGGCAATTCTTCCATTGTAATATCTGCTAACAAATTCTGTCGTTCATCAACCGCAGAAATTTCTTCAGGGGTATCCATATATATTTCTAATTTCTCCTAATCACTAATTCCAGTATATCACCTGCTGTTTACAGTACCAAATAAAAATGTTCAATTGATTGATACTCAAGGAGCTGCTTCTTCCCAGACCGAATGGTAAGCCTGGATAGACTCAAAATACGCCACCATACGTTGATAAAATGGATGAACTGTAATCGTAGCACTATCGCCAATCACGATCAGTTTCCGCCTGGCGCGAGTCATAGCTACATTCATCCGGCGCACATCCTTGAGAAAACCGATCTCATTTTCCGGGTTCGATCTGACAAGCGATACGATTACAACCTCTTTTTCCCGACCCTGAAAACCATCCACGCTGTCAATTTCAACATCAGTCTGCAGAATACGCTCGCGCAGTAAACGAACCTGGGCAGAATATGGCGAAATGACAGCAATATCTGACTCCTCAAGCCCACAGGCGAGCAGCTCAATCACTTTTTGATTTGCAAGCTGCGCTTCAGATAAATTAAACCGGCTATCGCCATTCGGGTCACTGGCTTCGTCATAACTTGCTCCCGCCGTATCAATAAAGTGAACGGCCGTATTTACAAGACCAATTGATTGTATCTTGGGCAGATCCCGTAGCAGGTGAAACTCAACCGATGGATGTGCACTCAAACTCATTTCATAAAATTCTTTGGATGAAAAATCCATAATTTCATGATGCATACGATATTGAATTGATAAACGCCGTGAAATACGGCTGCCATACAGTTGCATTAAACGTTCCATCAAACTAACATCAAAACCTTTTGCGACAGCCTCTGATGAAATTACAGTTGGAGGAAGTTGAAAATGATCCCCTGCCAACACCAGCCGATCAGCATATTGTAATGGCGCCCACGAAGCGGCCTCTGTGCTCTGGCTGGCTTCATCGACAATGCACCAATCGAAATGCTGTTTCCAAATCAAGTCGCGATCGAGACCAGTCAAAGTTGCACAAACAATAGGTGCAGCAGTTAAAAGACGCTCAACAATGCGGTCCTCAATTTTCCGGGCGTCTGCCTGTGCCCGTTTTGCCTCATCACGTAATGATTTGCGCGCGCCAGGTTCGGGACGGGCACGCGTATATTTGAAAGCCTGCTCACGCAAGCTGCGAGACTCTCGCATCAGGCGTTGAACTACTTTCATTTCAGGATGATTTTCAACCAACAAATCAAGTGTATGTTGTCGCAATTCTGGTAGTACCCGGGCGGGATGCCCAAGACGTAGTGCTTTTTCACCCTTTGCGAGCAGTTTTTCCAATAAGTTGTCAACTGCTACATTACTTGGAGCCAACACCAAAACCCTGCCCCCATTCAATACAATTTGACGGATAAGCTCAACAACTGTGGTTGTTTTACCCGTCCCGGGTGGACCGTGGATTATGGCTACATCTGCTGCAGAAAGCGCAAAGCGAACTGCCTGGGTTTGTGATTCATTCAGATTAGCATCAAGCATGGCCTGAGAAGATTCCAAATTGAATGCTGGTTGCCGGCGATTTAACAACACATCCCGTAACTCAGCCAGACGTGTTTCGAAAGCCACCTGTACCTTCTCAAGCGCCTGGCGCTGCCTCTGGCGCGAAATTTCATCACTGGACCGATCGAGTCTAAAAACGGGGTATTCCGTTTCGCTGTCGGGCCATTGTGAAAATGCAACCTGGATGGACTCTTTTGATACCCTTGTCACCACCCCACGCCAACCGGATGAGGCAGAAGTTTGTTGCCCTTCCTCTGAAAGAATTACTAGACTGCCAGGCCCTAATCTGGTCCAGGGCAGCATCAGGTTCTGATTGCGTTTGCCCAATGTAAGTAGAATTCGACCGCCCAGCCCGGCTGACTCATCCTTGATCACCAAGTTGATCAACGAAGTACCAGCAGCCTCCTGAGATGCAGGCAAAAGCCGCTGTAAATCATCCAGGACTGATTGTTTTTCAGCTTCAGCTTCCAAATCCAACAAACGCAACAAACGCTGAAAATGGTCATCAATCCGAATACCGGTTTGACTCAACATAATCCCTTATTTCCGATTGAGATATTCGATCGATATATTTCTCTCGAAATCTGCTGTTTATCCACCTGCCTGCTCCAATGCGGTTTTCAAAAAAGTAGTTACCTTTCTACCACTTATCTGATGTCGCCCTTCGAAGTAATCAGTTTGAATCCGATCCTGCGCATTAAAGACACCATAAACAGTCTCAGCCCGGGCAACACTGTACTCAACAGCCTGGCGCGGATAGATTGGATCGTGGCTTCCGGATTCGACCAGGAATGGACGGGGGGCAATCAAACCAATCAGGTCATACATTTCTCCGAATTTACCCAACCCAGGAACAAAATTACACGCACAGTGTGACATTGCCAGGATCGAATCTTTAAAAGTCGAAAAGTAACCACTGACCACACAAGCTTTGATGCGTTCATCCAGGCACGCTGAAAAGAAAGTATGCGTGCCTCCGCCAGATATGCCCATGGCACCTAACCGATTGGTATCCAACTCTGCACGCGTTTCGAGATAATCAACCAGTCGAAAGCCATCCTGAACTCGCATGCCCAGGACAGAGCCACCCAGGTGCAAAGCCAGCATAGCAGAATGCGTGCAGGTGGAGGGCTCCTCCTGCCCAAAAGCAATATCCAGGTAGGAAAAATCTGTTTGGCGTTCACCAAAGCATGAAATTTCTGGCGCAGCTACAGCAAAACCTGCCCGGCACAATTCGACAGCAAAATCTTTCTGATAGCCGTCAGGCGTGTTTCTTTCTTCACCATCTTCCCACAAACCTACGATGTCTTTAACCCCATACCCATGACCGTTAAACGCCAGCACCACAGGTAAGGGGCGTTGGGCTAATTTTGGAAGCAAAATGTAAACAGGCATAACCATATTGGGACCAGTCTGCAACAGTATTTTTTCACGAATGTAATCGCCTTTATCTACCGTTTCAATCAAACTGGACTGCACCGGACCCTTTTCTTGGTTCCGAACACCAATGACTTGTGCTAAAGCTTTTCTGGTGTCATTTTGCCATTCGTACGCATGCGCCATGCTATTGGATCGAAAAGCATAAGGTGCAGATTCTGGTTGATATCGCTGCCATAAGCCAAACGCAGGCTGAAGTTCTTTTTTAGTTTTCCCATCCAGGACGATTGAACTCATTTTTTCTCCTCAAATATTTTTTTCGCCATTCCTGGCGAAAAAAGCATCCTATATCTTGTTTTGCAGACCTGTACTTATCATAAAAGACCGCGTCATCTAGAAAGTCGTCTGCATGTATATTTTCTTTTTTTCGGATACCCATCACAAGGTTGGCTTACGGTAAAAACCATGTCGGGCAAATCCTATACTTTTGCGAGACACATCACATCAAAAGGTTATACCGAGCACGAGCCGATGCAATGTTCCAAAGCTACCAAATCATATGCATCCCGGCAATTATTAATTTGTATTCCTCTCGATTTATTGTCCAATAAACATCTCAAGTTTTTTCGGAAAATCCTTTAAAAATACCGATTGACTCCATAATTCAGGTTTCATTTTACAACAATTACAGTATTGTTTCCTGGTGCAAATTTTTCATTTTCGTCAGCTCATAAATAACCGGCAAGGTTTGGCCAAACTTGGGTATAATTCTCTGCATTCTACAAAACTCGGAGCAAGAATGACCAGGAAAATGACCGGCAACGAAATTCGCCAGACTTTTATTGATTTTTTCGTCGAACATGGACATACCGCGGTGCCTTCGGCCTCGCTTGTCCCTGGCGGCGATGCTACTTTGTTATTCACCAACTCGGGCATGGTGCAGTTTAAGGATGTATTTCTGGGCACCGACAAACGCCCATATAATCGCGCGGTTGACTCTCAAAAATGCATGCGTGTCGCAGGCAAACATAATGACCTGGATGATGTTGGTCGTGACGATACACATCACACCTTTTTTGAAATGCTCGGCAATTGGTCATTTGGCGATTACTATAAAAAAGAAGCAATTGCATGGTCATGGCAATTACTGACTGAAGTTTGGGGACTGCCAAAAGAAAAACTCTTCGCTACATGTTTTAAAGATGATAAAGGCAATATCCCTACTGATATGGAAGCCGCTGATATCTGGCGCGAACAACCGGGTATGCTGCCCGAAAATATTTTATATTACGGCCGCAAAGAAAACCTCTGGCAAATGGCTGAATTCGGTCCCTGCGGTCCATGCTCCGAAATCCACATTGATCTGGGTGATGAGCATGACAACTTACGCGGACAACCCCATAAATGTGGTGTAAATGGTGACTGCACCCGTTATCTCGAATTATGGAATAACGTTTTTATTCAATACAACATGCTAGATACGGGCCAATTGGAACCCCTACCTGCTACCCACGTCGATACAGGTATGGGATTTGAGCGAATTGTTTCTGTCCTGCAAGGCGTCGACTCAAATTATAAAACTGACCTGTTTGCGCCGATGATGGCAGTCATCCGAAAACTCAGCGGTCATTCACAGGAACAGATGCTGTCAGACTTTACTCCTTACCGGGTTATCGCTGACCATACCCGTGCAGCAGCCTTTCTGATCGCCGATGGAGTTGTACCTGGCAATACTGGTCGTAATTATATCTGTCGCATGATCATCCGGCGCGCAGCACGATTTGCAACAAAAATCGGTTTAAAAGAACCATTCCTGGCTCAGGTAGCGGCTCCAGTGATTGAAGCCTACGGAACTTTTTACCCCGAGTTGGTGCAACACAAACAATCCATTTTAGACTCATTAACTCGTGAAGAAATTCGTTTCGCCCGTACTGTAGAATCTGGAACAGCTTATCTGCAAAGTATGCTGAATGAATTAAAACAAAATGGTGAGACTGTTTTGGATGGTCATAAAGCCTTTGACTTATATGCCACCTACGGCTTACCCCTGGAGATTTCCAGGGATATCGCCCGTGAGCAAGAGCTGGATGTGGACGAAACTGGTTTTCGAGCGGCACGCGAGGAACACAGCATTGCATCAGGTGGTGGTAAAGCCATGGGATCAATGGGTGCAACGGATACAGAAATCTTTGCAGCCATTTTTAAGGATTTACAAGCCAATGGGAAACTGGCAAATGGCGTGGAATACGATCCATACAACAGCCCCCAAACAAAAGGGGAAATCCTGGCCCTCGTCGTCAATGGACAAAGCGTCAGCGAAGCTCAATTTGGAGACCACGTTGAAGTCATCCTACCAAAGACAGGGTTCTATATAGAATCCGGCGGTCAGGTTGGGGATACCGGAACCATTCGCTCGCTTTCTGTCCCAGGAAATGGTCAAAACGAAGCAGCCTGGGAAATTGAGATTAGTGAAGTACGCCGTCCTGCATCCGGTTTGATCTCGCATGTAGGTGAAGTTGTCAGCGGTAAACCCAAGGTTGGTGCCAAAGCAATAGTCGAAGTCGATCCTGCTCGCAGACATGACATCATGCGTAATCATACAGCGACTCACTTAATGCATGCCGCACTTCACCAAGTACTCGGTGACCATGCGCGTCAGGCAGGCTCTTTGGTCGCACCCGACCGCTTGCGCTTTGATTTTAATAATCCCGAAGGGATGACCCTGGAGCAAATTGAACAGGTTGAAAAGATTGTAAATGATGCGGTCGCCGCTGATTATGTGGTGCAATCACGCACAAAGTCACGCGAGCAAGCCATTGCAGAAGGGGCCATGGCCCTTTTCGGTGAAAAATATGGCGAAGTCGTTCGCACCATCACAATCACAAGCGCAGAAAGTGATTCAGCGACCACAAGCAGCGATTTGCGTAACCGATATTCTTATGAACTGTGCGGAGGTACACATCTCAATCGCACCAGTGACGTGGGTACATTCATCATTGTCAGTGAAGGCTCTGCAGCAGCAGGTGTTCGGCGAGTTGAAGCAGTCACCGGTCGCGGAGCTTACGAATTGGTAGCAAAGCGCTTCAAAGCGCTAAAGACCGTTGCTTCCTCATTAAAATCCAGCCTGGAGGAGATTCCAACCAGGGTTGATGCGTTGCAGGATGAACTTTTGTCTGCAAAGAAACAACTGGCAGCTGCCCGAGCTGAACTTGCCCTTTCAAACTTCAATCAGCAGCTTGAAAAAATTGAAGATGTAAATGGAGTTAAGTTATTGGTTACCCAAATACCAGGCGGTGACAAGGATACACTCACCCGCTTGGCAGATTCTTTCCGTAGTAGATACCCGGAAAATGGGGTTTGCGTGGTTGCCACGAACAATGCAGATAGTGTGATCGTTATGACTGCCGTCATGCAAGATTTAATCAAACGTGGCATAAAAGCCGGCGACCTGGCAGGTCACATCTCACGCCAGCTTGGCGCAGGTGGCGGCGGCGCTCCTCACCTCGCTTTTGGCGGTGGTAAAGATTTAACCAAGCTTACTGATGCACTTAACAGCGTAAGAAGCTGGCTGGCAGATAAAACAAAGTAAGAACAATCGAACGGGCGGTTCTACTAATTGAATCGCCCGCTTTTTCTTTGGATGCTGATGCTTTCTAATCTATCTTCTCAACTCGGCGCTTCCCACCGTAAGCGACATTTTCTTTTTCTTATCACCACAATCTGTACCGTGCTATTCATCGGTTACCAATTTGGTACTTTTGATGAAGCCATGCATATTCCATTCCTAAAAGATATGGCCAATCCGGCACTTTATCCGGGTGACAATATGCTGAAATTGCACAATATTTATTACTCTTATTTCTGGCTATTTTTTATTCCATTCCTAAAACTAGGATGGCTTGAGCCAGTTCTGTTTGGGATCCATGTTTTTTCCATTTATCTAAGTTTTTGGGCAATTTGGGAATTAAGTGAAACCTTATTTCATAATCATCTGACTTCACTGATCAGCGTTATTGCATTTATTGTGCCACACTTCAGTTTTGTTGGTTTCCCTATTTTTGAATTTGCGCCCCTAAGCAGAACGTTTGTTTTGCCATTCTTATTAATTGCATTGAATCAGTTTTTCAAGGGACGGATTATTCTGGCATTTTTTATCGCTGGGGTAATGTATAACGTCCATGTTGTGTCGGTCAATTTTATTCTAGCAATGTTTGGCCTTGCCTGTGTACTCGAATTTTCAAGGATAGGGTTTCGAAAAATATTTCCAGGATTAGCCATATTCATTATCGCTGCATTGCCAGTACTCCTTTGGAAAGCCGGTGGGGATTCTCTGGACCTCTCATTACGACCAGAATGGGTTGCTTTTCTAAATCTGACATTATTCAGACATATATTTGCTATGGTCGGCTCATATCCGCCTACATGGATCATAGTCTTTAGCGGACTAAGCGCTCTGGGGTTGTTTTTTATTGCTGTACCCCATACAGAATCAAAACAAAATGCTCATACTGCCCGAATTTTTATTTTCGCAGGGATCATCGTACTGGCAGCCAATGTTATAACTGTAAATTGGCTGCCAATCACAATTATTATTCAGTCACAAATTGCGCGTATCGGACTATGGACTTTAATCATTGCATACATTTTTTTCTCGGATTTAATAGCACAGCAATACACAAAAAATGAATTTTCCCCACAAAAACTGGGACCTACTTCGGCATCTATTGCATTTTGGCTTTTGGCAAGTACATTCATATTCTCTCCACTGCCTATTTTGCCATTAATTATTTGGCTACTGATTCGTTATGTAAAAAAACCTGTAATCATAAAAAGTACTGCAATCGCTCTCCCCATAGTAATAATCATCTTGTGTGCCATATTTCTTTCACTAGGTTTCTGGCGCCCAGGAATATTTATCTATGGGGAAAAAACTCCGTGGGTGGAAGCCCAGGATTGGGCACGTATCAATACCCCCATTAGTGCTCGCTTCATCACACCTCCTGAAAAATGGGGCGTCCAGGAACCGGATTGGCGCGTACATTCTGAACGATCGAGTACAGGTACTCTATCTGAAATTTTGGTTGCAGCTTTTTTACCCGGATATGAAAATGAGTGGAAACAACGTTTTGAGTTGCTAGCGCCAGGAGCATTGTCTCGCTTTAATGGTGAATATTTTTGGAATGTTGAAACTACCCATAAGGCATATGCCGATCTTACAATTGAACAAATAGAAAACATAGCCTGCAAGTTGAATGCCCAATATGTAGTAAGAGAAAAACCGGATTTGCTCCCGCTGTCCCCGGTTTACGAAAATACTGCGTTTGTTGTTTACAACTTAGAAAAAATTTCATGCAAATAAAGATTTGACATGGGTGTTAAATCTTCTTTTCACCAGGTGGTAAATTGCAGATTATTTCAGACAGTTCCTCTCATAAGCGAGTGCAAGCGTTCACATGCGCGTTCCAACACCCGCTGGCGTAAATCCACAATTGAAATATCGAGATTCGGGAGTGTCTGCAACATCTTTAGAGAATAATTACCCGCACCACAACCAATGTCTAGCAGATGTGTAACGTGTGGAGTAACTGAAGCTGCTGCGTGCGTTATAATTTCCAAAACTAGAGACGCATCTATGGTAGCCTACTGACCGGTCTCCAGATTGGAGAAGCGATCCACATCATTATCAAAACATATACGAATTTGTTCTACGGTAGACTTCATCTGATTATGGAAAAAAACGCTTCTTGACAATTATGGTTCCAATTCATACCAATAAGTATTGGTATCCCATTTCTTAAAACCCATTTTTTGGTAAAGCCGATTGGCAGGCACCCGACGTGGATTGCAGGTGAGTGATACGCCCTTGAGACCCATTTGGCGAGCTATGAGAAGTAATTCGCTTACCAATGTTTCACCCACCCCCTGCCCTCGATAACTTTCATCAACAATTACATCTTCAACATGTGCATGCACTCCGCTTGGAGTACGAAAAACTCCCAGTGTGCCCGCTCCAATGATCGGGCCATCCAAGCTGGTTGTACGAGCCACAATTAAGATACTAGGGGAATCCAACAACTTCTGAAGGTCATCGGGGCTTGGGCAAGTAGCCTTGGTTAATTGTGGGACTAACTTTTCAAAAGCAACCAAAAGTTCAGGACTTATATTTTCAACACGAGTAATAAAAATATTATTCATGGTTTACCAACTGGAAAAGTATCAATTTTCCCTTATGCAGTTAACTTTGAATAGTACTCCACCATCTGTGAGGTAATACTCTCTGGCAAATGGTTAATTTGTCCAAGCATCTTTGCAATAATTAATGTCTTTGCCACACTCTCAAGCTGCTCCATATAATTTAAGGCTTGTTCGAGATCTTCTCCATAGGTTATCGCACCATGATTACGCAGAAGTATGGCTTTATGGCCTTTTACAAATTCGCGAATGGCTTCAGCGCTATCTTCCGTTCCTGGCAAAGCAAAACGAGAGGTTGGAACAGGTCCCAGACCTTCCAAAACTTCCGGTAAGACATCTATGGGGAATGGCATTCCGGCAACTGTTAAAGCAACTGCATTGGGAGGATGAGCATGAATTATGGCCCTCACATCTGGTCGCTGCCGGTACACCTCAAGATGGATGGGCGCTTCTGAAGAATATTTGCGTTTATGGGTTTCATTCGATTTTAGGATGGCACCATTAAGATCGATGATAAACAGGTCGTCAGCCTCGAGTCGTCCTTTACATAATTTGGAAGGTGTAATAACCACTCTTTCTTCACCCAGGCGCATGGAAATATTTCCAGTATTGGCGTGCATCAATCCTGTCGCATAACAAATGTGGCCAGTTTCAATAATTGCCAATCGCAGATCACGTTCAGTAGCAAAGGAAGACAATCTAAGATGATTCATAAAATACCAATCAGGGGGTAACTTCCAATTTTTTCCGGGGCCAAAAACTCAAGATAACATAATAACCAACATAAATAAACGAAACCCAAATAACCCACTGCGGTACATCTGGATACTTCATAAGACCCCAAATTCCGACAATTCCATAAAGGTAAGAGAGCCCAAGAGTCACCGTCTTTAATCGAGTATCCCGACTTGGATAAACATATTTAATCGGAACAAAAACGAGAATATTGAACGCCACCAGAAATGCCAGGTTAATCCAGGGATTCAACCCCATAACCAGCATATAAAGCACAACTACATTCCAATATGACGGGAAACCCTTGAAAAAATAATCGTTTGTTTCGTCAGTTTTTGCATCCACCTGAGTAAATTGATAGGCTGAAGTAAGCAAGATCAAAGCAGCGGTTGCAAATTTAAACCCAGCGGGTAAAAAATCATTTTCCACCAAAAATAGCGCCGGCACAACCACATAATTGAGATAATCCAAAATATTATCGAGCAGTGCACCATCAACCCCAGCAGCATAAGTCTTAACATCTGCCCAACGTGCCAACATCCCATCAAAACCGTCTACCAAAATAGCGAGAATCATCCAAAAGACGGCTACCTTCCACTCATGCTTAAATATAGCCTGAATAGCAAGAAACCCCCATACGGCCCCAGTTGCAGTGAAAAGGTGTACGCCATATGCATAGACCTTGCGATTTATCGGCAAGCGTTGATTTGCAGTCATAATTTTCTCATCTCACTAATACTTCCATCAAGATTTCAAACAAGAGAACATCGGGATAAATTATACACTGTGAACCCTGATTTCAAGCTATTCGTGGCAAAATAATTACCTATTAGCGCTATTAGCAGAATGACGGGTGTACCTTCGGAAGATACACCCGTCATTCATCAAACTTTTAACAAACCGATGGTCACTGTTTCTCCATCAAACATATCAGAAATAACTTTTGCATTTGGTGGTGAACTGGAAAAACTTAGTTCGACCGTCAGGGTTTCGCCTGTGATGTATTCATTGTGGCGTAAAATCGCATCCTTGAGTAATGGAGATGCTTCCAGATAGATTCGAATACGATCAGCCACATCCAGACCACTTTCTTTACGGAAGTCTTGCAAGCGGCGAACAAACTCACGTGCCAAACCTTCTGCCGTCAGTTCAGGTGTTAGTTCAGTGACAAGCGCAGCTACATAAGACCCTTCTTCTGCCACTGCAAAACCTTCCTTGGCCATAGATTTAATTTCGACTTCAGCAGGTAGAATTTCAAGGGATTCGCCATTGACTTCAATTTGTAGTTTGCCTTCAGTCAAAAGTAAATGAGCCACCACCTCGCTATTCATTGCAAGTATGACTTTCTGGATGGCTGGGAATTTATTGCCATACTTCTGCCCCAATTGCTTCGGAAGAGGTTTGACAGTATGTTGAAGAGCCTCTGTACTCGCATCCAACATACGAACTTTTTTGACATTTAACTCATCCATCAGCAAATCATCATACTGGGCAACTACACCGCGTTCGCTAAAATTAGCAGTAGAGAAAGCGGCCTCAGCCAAAGGCTGTCGTACCTTACGATTGGCCTTGGAACGAGCAGCATGCCCCAAAGAAGCCAGGCGCATGATCAACCCCATGTCTCGATTAAGATTTTCATCAATCAGGGTTGGGTCCACTTCCGGCCAGGTTGCCAGGTGCACAGACTCTGCTGCGCTCGAATCGTAGGAACGCACTAAGTTTTGATACAGTTCATCTGCCAGGAAAGGCATTGCAGGAGCAATCAATTTGCTGATCGTCACCAGGGCAGTGTAAAGGGTGGCATAAGCAGCCTGTTTATCAGTATCTGATTCTGACTTCCAGAATCTGCGACGGGAACGACGCAAGTACCAGGTAGACAGGTTTTCCACAAATTTTTCAATTGGTCGGGTTGCACCCGTTGGATCATAATGCTCGTAGGCGTCGGTAATCTCAAGGACTAGTGTATTAAGTTCAGATAACAGCCATTTATCCAGATCACTGTAAGCAAGAACACCTCGTTCTGATAAGACATCCGGCTTCCACCCATCCAGATTGGCATAAGTTACGAAAAACGAATACACATTCCACAAGGGGATAGTGAAATTTCGAAGAGCCTCTCCCACCAGTTCTATTGAAAAACGACGCTCATTACCAGGCGGGGTGGCAGTATACAAATACCAGCGCAAGGCGTCGGCACCATGTATTTTTAGAACATCCCAAGGTTGAACAATATTTCCAAGGGACTTCGACATTTTGCGCCCTTCGGCGTCTTGAATATGTCCAGGGCTCAAAACATTTTTAAAAGCTACACTATCAAACAACATAGTACTGATGGCATGCAATGAATAAAACCAACCTCGAGTTTGATCAACTGCTTCACAGATGTAATCTGCCGGAAATTGTTCGGCAAATTTTTCCTGGTTCTCAAACGGATAATGCCACTGAGCATATGGCATAGCACCCGAATCAAACCAAACATCGATCAATTCTGGAACACGTGTCATCTTGCCCCCACAACTTTGGCAGGCAAAATGAACATTATCAACATATGGACGGTGCATATCCAAATTAGACATATCGCGTCCGGTCAATTGTCCGAGTTCTTCAAGTGATCCAATACAAAATTGGTGGCGACAGGATTCGCATTCCCAAACAGGTAATGGGGTACCCCAATACCGTTCCCGTGATAAAGCCCAATCGATATTATTCGACAACCAGTTACCAAAGCGACCATCCCGTAAATGCTCTGGCACCCAATTAATGGTTTGGTTTAACTTTACCAGCTGATCCTTAAATTGGCTGGTGCGGATATACCATGCTTCACGTGCGTAATACAACAAGGGTGTATGGCAACGCCAGCAGAAGGGATAGGTATGTGTAATTGATTCCGCCCGGAACATCAAACCCCGATTAACAAGATCAGTTTTGATGGATTCATCGGCATCTTTAACGAAGATACCGCGCCAGGGTGTTACTTCCGGGATAAATGTCCCATTCGGTGCAACCGTCATAATGATGGGCAGATCATATTCCAATGCCACTTTCATATCATCCGCACCGAATGCCGGAGCAATATGAACCAGACCCGTACCATCTTCAGTGGTCACAAAATCCGCCAGCACTACGAAGTGAGCGGGCTTTTCAGGTGGAAGGAATGTAAACAACGGTTTGTATTTTATATTTTTGAGCTTCTTACCCTTAAAGGTTTCTAAAACCTTCACTTCTTCGCCACGGAAAACTTTTTCCAGCAAAGCCTGCGCCAAAATCAACTTCTCGGTACCGCCTTCACCCAGTGCATGTTCTACTTTAACATAGTCAACATCCGCACCTGCTGCCACCGCCACATTTGCCGGCAAAGTCCAGGGAGTAGTTGTCCAGACTAACAATGATGTACCAGGTTCATCCATTAATGGCAAACGAATGAAAACAGATGGGTCAACTGCATCCTCATACCCTTGTGCCACCTCATGGTCAGAAAGCGGCGTGCCACAACGAGGGCAATAAGGAACAACCTTAAACCCTTGGTATAACAAATCCTTATCCCAGAACTGGCGAAGAATCCACCAGACTGATTCGATATATTCGTTTGTGAAGGTAATGTAAGCAGTTTTCAGGTCTACCCAAAAAGCAATGCGATCTGTCAGTCGTTCCCAGTCCTGAATATAATCAAAAGCTGATTTTCGACATTCCTCGTTGAATTTTGCAATTCCATATTCTTCAATCTGCTGTTTATTTTTAAAACCATGCCGCTTCTCAATCTCAATTTCAACAGGCAGACCATGCGTATCCCAACCACCTCGACGCGAAACATGGAACCCTTGCATAATTCTATAACGAGGAAACATATCCTTGAAAGCACGCGCCAGAATATGGTGCACGCCAGGTTTTCCATTTGCAGTAGGTGGTCCCTCATAAAATACATATTCAGTACCACCTTCCCGTGTGGAAAGTGACTTTTCAAAGATTTTTTCTTTTTTCCATGACTTGAGAACAGCTTCTTCCATTGCTGGAATATCAAGTTTTGGAGAGACTGGTTTGAATGACATACATACCTCCGGTATTAAACAAAAAACTCTCATCCACTCAGGGACGAGAGCAAATTAAACTCACGCGGTACCACCCAGTTTCCTGCATAGCAGGCACTTATCCGAAGACTTGTTTCCGCATCTTCTCGTTTTTTTAACGGCAACGATACCGTCTTTCTTACTCGCTTTCGCTTTCAGATCGAAGCTCCGGAAGGATTTTCTACCCATTTTTCCTATCTGGCTCACACCAATCCCAGATTCGCTGAAAGATCAAAGGGGTTACTCGTTTCCATCATCGCATTTATTCCCCTACATTATAACCATTTCAGTCTTTCAGAGCAAGTTGTTATTTTTTCTTTTTTTTAGGTACTCATGGGCTAAACAAAGTAAATACAGTAATTTCGGGGGGACAATTAACCCGGATATATGGGCGCGTCATACCAACTCCACGATTGGTATATTGAACCATATTTCCTACCTTGTACAATCCGGAGGGAAACTTTTTCCCCCATTGAGGCAAAACTGGTGGCCCCACCCCGGGCAGGTTAACCTGTCCACCATGTGAATGACCAGAGATTTGTAACTCAAAGCGGCCAGTCTCAGCACTTTCTACTGCAAAGTCTGGCTCATGCGCCAATAATATTGCACAACTTTTTTCGGGCAGTTTTGCCAAAACCTGATCCAGTCGATTGCTTTCAACCAGGACGTCATCCACTCCGCCAAAATACAAAAATTCCCCATTAATTTGAAAGCTTTCCACGTCATTATTCAGTGTTCTTACTCCTGCACGTGTTAACATTTTTGTTACTACAGACGCATCAGCCCAATGATCGTGATTGCCGAGTACCGCAAGGATCGGGATTTGCCTCGCCAATGATCCAAGTTCAGACTCCATCTCATCCAATTCAGAATCCTTGGTTTCTGCCCATCTTGACCAAATAACAAAATCACCAGTAATGGCAATCACATTCGGAGCAATTTTTTGAACAATATCAAGGACAGATTTCAACCGTTGAATATTCATCCATCCCCCAAGATGAATATCACTGATCTGAACCAACCTCATACCCGAAAAAGATGCGGGTAACCCTGGTAAGACCAGTTGAATTTGGACAACTTCCCATGCGTCGAACTTGTTTTTTATCATGTAATCTACGCCAGCTGCAGCTACCAATATACCCAATGCTGAACTCGCAGAAAATTTGAGGAAATCACGACGTGAGAAACGATGTTTTAGCTTAGAATTTACGTCTATTTTATTCATCTCTTTTTGAGGGAAAACATGCCTGTTATTAAATTTGGTAACATAGAGATTATAGCTGAATACACTGAACTTTTACCCGTTGGAGAAGGCTTTATTATCACAGGGAAAAATGTTTCCCTTCAAACTCCAGAACCTCCGTGTTCTTACTACAATCACGGTTGGCAATCCTGGTCATTAGCAGCCTGGACAAACCCCCTACCTCTCCCACGTCCAAAGCCAACCATACTAAACCCTTTACAGATAGATCCCGTCTATGCACAGCACCCATGTTCCAATGGCTCCTGGTTGGGAGCAGTTGAATTTTCAGGTGGAAATATTCTATTTCTGGGTGCACTAAACCTGGACAGCCATGTTCAACTACGGAATGGTTCATTACAAGGTTGGTATGATGTCGATTTGGAAGACGACACTATTCAGAAATGGTTCATTGGTTTTGGTTCAGAATTGGAAGTTTTCAAATCTTACGCTCAACAACTAATAAAAGTATTTGGTCATGGACGTGCAAAAGAAACCTTACGTGTATGGTGCTCGTGGTATAGCCTGTATACCGCGATAGATGAAAATATCCTAAAAACTATTTTCAAAGAATTGAACGACCTACCATTTGACGTGCTTCAGGTGGACGACGGATGGCAAAAGGCTATTGGCGATTGGCAGGCAAATGAAAAATTCCCGTCAGGTATGCAGACATTGGCAGATGACATTAAATCCACAGGTAGAAAAGCTGGACTTTGGCTGGCACCACTCTTGATTGTCCCGTCATCAGAAACCTGCAAAAATCACCCCGATTGGTTGTTACGCGATAATGATGGTCTCCCTGTTTCTGCAGGATTCAACTGGGGTGAACAACTTTACACCTTGGATACTACGCATCCAGAGGTGCTGACATGGTTGGCAGCCCTAATGCGACAGGTTCGTACGTGGGGATTCGATTATATAAAACTGGATTTTTTATACGGTGGAGCGCTTCCTGGTAAAAGGTACCTGGATATCCCTCGCGAATCTGCATATCGTCATGGATTGGGTGTGATCCGTGAAGCACTGGGTGATGACGCATACTTCCTGGTCTGTGGTGCTCCCATTCTTCCCTCTTTGGGGTTGTGCGATGCAATGCGTATTGGTCCGGATGTAGCAGCCGAGTGGGAGAGCTATCGTGACGCAGTGCTACTATACAACCCCGCCACCCCCAGCACAAAGAATGCCATTCGAACCACCATCAACCGCTTGTGGCTTGCTCCAATCCTGCATACTGACCCTGATGTTGTCTACTTTCGACCCCAGAAAAACCGACTTAATGCACAACAAAACCAATTATTGCAGGATCTTGCATTGGTTTGCAATTTCAAAGCTACTTCGGATTTACCTCAATGGTTGTCTTCTTCCGAAAAAGAGTCTTTACGAAATTTCTTGAATAAAAAACCAAAAGTTGAACAAACCGGACGATACACCTTCAAAATAGATGAGCGCGTTGTGGATTTTTCAAATGCCATACCTCTACCACCCAAGCCATCCGGCATCACCTGGCTGATTGGGGCTATCGTAGGCTGGCTTGGCAATCAGCCATTTGCACTGAAAATTTTGGATACTTTAAGTAAAAATAACCTGACGAAGATCAAAGAAGCTTTACGAGTTAAATAAGTACAAAAGAAGAGCGGAAACCAACCCGCTCTTCTTTTGTACTTATGCGTAAAATATTTGCAGACAAATCAGATTAGATTACTGCCACCCGGCGCTCTTCAATAGTCTTCAATAGAGCAGTAAAAGCATCGGCAAAAGCCTTAACTCCTTCAGCTTCCAACTCATCAGTAACGACGCCCATCGATATGCCAAGTTCTGCTAACCCTGCAATCTGTTTTCTACTCTCTTCCAGCCCTTCCATGATTGTCAGGGCTGGTTTACCATGCTCACGAAATGCATCCAGGGTGGCAGGTGGAACGGTATTGACAGTTGCCGGTCCAATCAGGCTATCGATATACAATGTGTCAGGATAAGCCGGGTTTTTTGTGCCAGTCGAAGCCCAAAGTGGTCGTTGGAAATTGGCTTTTGCCAACTGAAGTTTGCCAAAACGGGGAGCAGCAAAGAAAGTGCGAAACTCATCATAAGCCAGCTTGGCATTCGCAATCGCAGCTTTACCCAACAATTCAAAACCCACCGGTAGCTTGGGATCGATCTTACTATCCACTCTTGAAATAAAAAAAGATGCGACTGAATGAATATGCTCAATATCCCCACCTGCCAGAAGGCAATCTTCCAAACCACCCAAATAGGCATCCATCACATCTAAATAGCGCTCGATCGAAAAGATCAGCGTAACGTTAACATTTACTCCAGCTGCAATGACCTGACGAATAGCAGGAATACCGGCCTTGGTTGCTGGAATCTTTACCATCAAATTAGGTCGGTTAACCGTCTGCCACAGGTGCTTTGCCTGTGCAATGGTTCCTTCGGTATCGTTTACCAGGTATGGGCTCACTTCCAGGCTCACATAACCATCAGCACCCGCAGTCTGAGCATACAAAGGTTTAAATAAATCACACGCAGCTTGAATGTCTTCAATTGCCAACTGCCAGAAAATATCTTCTGCATTCGAACCAGCCTTCGCCATCGAAATAAGCGAAACATCATAATCATTTGACTTGGCGATGGCATTATGAAAAATACTAGGGTTGGAAGTAACACCACGGATATCGCCACGTTCAATCATTGCAGCAAGATCACCATTTTCCAACAAACGGCGTTGAATATTGTCATACCACAGGGATTGACCAAACTGTGTAAGTTCTTGAATAGGGGTTGTCATCATTTCTCCAATCGGCGGTTTAGTTACCTTCCGCCAAAGGTTTATTTTTCCAATCTTCGGATCTTTTCCACCCGGCGTTTGTGACGTTCCTGACCGGGATCATTTCCAACAAAACGTGCTTGCAGGTAAGCTGACACAATCTCACGGGCAGGCTCTGGTCCGATAATGCGCGCACCAATGCACAGGACATTCATATCGTCATGCTCCACTCCTTGATGCGCCGAATAGGTATCATGGCAAACACCAGCATATATACCATGCATTTTATTTGCCGCAATACTGGCACCTACCCCGGACCCACAAAGCAAAATCCCTTTGTCCACTTGCTCATTTTGAATTGCATGAGCAAGTTTTTCTGCATAATCAGGGTAATCGACCGCTTCAGTGCTGCCCGTACCAAAGTCCACTACTTCATGACCATTGGTCAGAACAACCTCTATCACCGTTTCCTTCAGCGGAAACCCGGCATGATCACAGGCGATTCCAATTTTCATTTTTTTACCATTTTTCTGGCTGTGTCAAAAATATTTTCCACAGTAAATCCGAATTCCTTGAATAAAATCCCAGCCGGAGCAGATGCACCATAGTGGTCCAGGCTGATTATTACACCTTCATCACCAACAAATTTTTCCCAACCCATGCCAATCCCAGCCTCAACCGAAATCCTGGATTTCACAGATTTAGGTAAAACAGCTTCACGGTATTCAGCATCCTGTTTTTTGAAAAGCTCCCAACTTGGTACCGAAACAAGCCGGACATTGACTCCTTCAGCAGCAAGCAGTGCACCCGCTTCCATGATTAAAGCCACTTCCGATCCGGAAGCCATAAGAATCAACTCAGGAGACTCATCACCCATATCGGCCAGGATATAGGCTCCCTTTTCCAACATGGATGCATCAGAATAGATATTACGATCCAGCGTGGGAAGATTCTGCCGCGTAAAAATTAACGCAGTAGGTGCATTGGTTCGAGCCAATGCTACCCTCCAAGCCTGGATAGTCTCATTTCCGTCACATGGACGAATCGTCACCAGGTTTGGGATGGAACGCAATGAAGCCAGATGCTCGACTGGTTGATGGGTTGGCCCATCCTCACCAACACCAATACTGTCATGGGTAAAAATCCAGATAGAGGGCAGATGGGAAAGCGCTGAAAGTCGTAGCGACGGTCGCATATAATCTGCAAAAACTAAAAACGTAGCGCCGAAAGGTCTCATTCCACCGTGATAACACATCCCATTCACAATGGCGCCCATCGCATGTTCACGAACACCAAAATGCATGTTTCGACCGGCAGGAGTTTCTTTTTGATAATCGCCTAATCCCGGCATATTGGTATTATTCGAAGGCGCTAAATCAGCCGAGCCACCCATCAACCCGGGAATCTTCGCGGCAAAGTGATTTAAAGCCTTACCCGAAGCCGCCCGCGTTTGAACACCTTTTGGATCAGTAGGATAAACTGGCAGATCTGCATCCCAACCAACAGGGAGTTCACCTCTCATACGTTGCTCAAACTCAGCCGCTTTTTCAGGCAAGGCTTGACGATACCTGCCAAAACTTTCAACCCAGGACGCCTCCAAATTGGCACCATTTTCCAATGCCTGCTGGAAGTATACGAGCACATCTTCCGGAAGATAAAAACGTGGCTCTACAGGCCAACCAAGGGCTTTTTTTGCGCCATTCAGCTCATCATCACCTGGCGGTTCACCATGTGCTTTGGCCGTTCCGGCACGTGTAGGCAGGCCAAAACCAATTGTTGTACAAACTGAGATAATCGATGGCCGGGGATCAAGTTTGGCAGCATTTATTGCCGCATCAATCGAGTCAACATCATTACCATCCAATACAATTTGGGTATGCCAACCGTATGCAGCAAATCGCGCCATCCGGTCTTCAGAGAACGAAACCTGGGTTCCACCTTCGATTGAGATGTGATTATCATCATACAAATATATTAACTTACCCAATTGCAAATGCCCGGCAAGTGAGGCAGCTTCAGATGAAATTCCTTCCATCAAGTCGCCATCTGTGACAATTGCGTATGTGTAGTGATCGACAATTGTATGGTTTTGGATATTAAATTCCGCGGCGAGATGGGTTTCAGCAATAGCCATTCCAACACCATTGGCAAATCCCTGGCCCAAGGGTCCTGTGGTTGTATCCACACCTGGTGTCAATCCGAATTCAGGATGCCCAGGTGTCAGACTCCCCCATTGTCGAAAGTGTTTCAGTTCATCGAGAGATACTTTATATCCGGTCAGATGTAACAGAGAATAAAGTAGTGCTGAACCATGTCCACCCGATAAAATAAATCGATCCCGGTTTTCCCATTTTGGATTGTAGGGATTATGCCGAAGATGTCGAGCCCAAAGGGTATAGGCCATGGCAGCTGCACCCATTGGCAAACCTGGATGACCTGAGTTTGCCTGTTGAACGGTATCAGCGGATAAAAATCGAATTGCATTAATACATTTACTTTCCAACTCAGTGGACATATTGTTTACCTCAAATTTCTTATTCTGATTATTTATAGACTTATCACAGAGTTCATAATTTAAGCCTGATAAAATTTATACTGGATTTTTTCCTTACTACTAGGCATCAAATAAATACCTTTTAAGTTCATTTATTTTAATCTGCTTATTTTACCATGCGACATTTTGGTTTATACTTTTATATACACAATCAAACCACAGAGGATGAGCCATGACCACACCTACACCTGTTGATCAAATTACAAGTGAAATCAATTCTCTTCAGTCTCGATTAGGTTGGATGCAAGAAAGCGTGCGTTTAAAAAATACTCTGAACTCTGTTGAAGATTTGCAGACCAGTATCATCGGAATGCCCCAGCGCATTGTAAAAATCCGTTCAAATGGTTATGTTTTTGAAAAAGAACTTGAAAAAGAAGCAAATGGTTTTCCCGGTCAATGGGCAATAATAAATCAACCCTTGCAAAACCAGATCAATCAACAAATGAAGACTCTTTCAACCGCAATGAGAACCCTCGAATTAAAGATGACCCAACTACAAGCGGTGCGACTAAATCCAGGTGCCGCACGCCCGATTATTTTATCCATTCAATTTGAAATGGATGCGCTGGAAGACAAAATTAAAGCTGCCGAAAACACACTAAACGGAATGTATGATGCCTTTGATCATGTTGTCTCCAATTTCAAACAGCACCTGGACAATATCGAATACATGTTAACACAGCTGGCAGAAGCAAAATTCACACTCCTTCCCACTGAAGGTGGATTGAGAGCAGTCAAGTCCATCTGGTACAAAAATGTTAAGGAACAGTCTGATGATCCTGAAGGAGTACTCTTCCTGACTGACCAACGGATTTTATTTGAACAAAAAGAAGAAATTGTAACTAAAAAGTTCTTATTTATAACCACGGCCAAACAAAAAGTTCAGGAATTAAAATGGGAAATCCCTGTAATTCTTATTGACGAGGTGCAACCCACCAAACAAGGAATGTTAAAAAACGAAGACCATCTGAATATTCGCTATAAGGAAGGTGCCTCCCTGGAAAGCACACACCTCCATATTTGGCAGGATTGCAATGAATGGATGCAACTTCTCAACCGTGCGAAAATAAAAGATTTCGACAAAGATCGTGCAATTACAATTGACCAGGCAGAAATTGCAAAAGTAAAAGCCCTCCCTTCGAAGTGTCCATCGTGTGGAGCCAGCATGGATCAAGTCGTATTACGTGGACAAGAATCCATCAACTGTGAATATTGCGGTTTCCTGATTCGCCTTTGATTATGGTTATCGTTTAGTTCTTCAAAAAACTCAAAAGGAGAATTTAATAATGGAAAACTTTTCACTTTTCGGTATTCCATTTCCACTCATAGGTTTTTTTTGTTTTCTTCTGGCAGCCCTATTCATTTTTATCTGGCCAAAATCCAAGGCCAAGGGGTTGACAACTCTTACTTTCCCCAAATTTATTTTGCACTACTTCCATCCATTAGCCTGGGTTTTATTAGGAATGGCAGCATTTTTTCAAAAAAACTCAACTGAATTAGCATTGGTATTGGCTGGCGGTGGGATATTTGTCTTTATAGTATTCGTTTTTGTTTTCTTTCGCAGTTAGTCCAACAGCATAAGCAAAAAAAAACAGCAAACCTTTTCTTGTTTGTTGTTTTTTTTAATATTTTGGTTTTAATTGCGACACAGGCAAAAATATTTCGCCTTCACCCGGATCCCCAACTTTCATAATCCGTTCCGGATGCCGCCCAGCAACAAATGCAACATAAGCAGCAACAATTGCATCCAACTCTTCAATAGTATAAATCAGCTCTACCGGAAGGTTCCCCTTTAGCAGCTTATGGCGAGTAATTTCTTCGTAAAAATCCATCGGGTCATGAATTTCCAACCCATTTTCATATAAAACCAGTTGCCTTTGTACGCGACCTTCCAACAAAGATCTTGATAATGGATCCTGTCCTAAAAGTCCACAAAAACAGGCATGTGGGTGAGTCTCCAACCACTGGAATTTCGAATCCGGAGTCGGAAAAGGTTGAAATCCAAGCGAGTCAATTTGTTGATAAAAAATAAATCCTGCCTGAACCCAGTTACTGCACAGTTCTTTTTTGGCAGGTGTCATCGATATATTGATGCCGCGCTGCCTTAAGATATGTTCCGCCAAACGCATATCCAAACTTCGACCTGAAATTTGTAAAGGTGGCAAACTCTGCTGCATTCCATCACGTCTTACAAGACCCTGGTTGGGTCTGGGCGCTGCGTTTACCGCCACGATAGCTCCCGGTAACTCTCTAATAAACTTCAATACTTCTTCCAACTCACCGCCACTAAGCGCGACAATTTTCCCTTTTTGATCGAGTGCAGCATAAGTGAAAGGCTTGCGCCCACCTGATGGATCTATTCCGACAAAAAGTGATGTGGTATTTATCATGGTTGTGCATCGGATCAATTACAATAAATCAAGAAACACTATATATACTATAGAGGATAAATGAAATTTCTGCAATCACTCAACTACCGACTTTATTATGGAATTTTTCTTTTACTTGGTATTGGATGGATTTGGTTATCTATCGTGCCAGCAAACGCAACCACAAACGGCAAAATCCCTGCCGCCCAAGTAGGCTTCCTGGCACCTGATTTCACATTAAAAAACATCGATGGCCAAAATATTTCACTCAAAAGCTTGCGTGGAAAGATTGTACTGATCAACATTTGGGCGTCATGGTGCCCACCTTGCCGCGCAGAATTTCCTGCAATGGACCGTACATACCTGCGCTTTAAAGATGATGGGTTTGTCGTATTGGGAATAGATTCAACTGTTCAGGATACTCTTCCCAATTTACTGGCTTTTATTGATGAAATTAAACCTGGGTTCCCAATTCTTTTGGATGAAAACGGCCTGGTTACGAAGACTTACCATGTTCAATCCCTCCCGACTTCTTTTTTTGTAGATAGAAATGGCATGATCCGTGAAATAGTTATCGGCGGCCCAATGGCAGAAGCGTTGCTTTTTAGCCGTGTTGAAAAACTAATAAAAGAGATCCCATAATGCTACCAATTATTCAAATCGGGCCAATCGCAATACCCACCCCACAATTCAGCCTTTTACTGGCTTTCTGGATTGGACTTTCCATATCTGAAAAATTCTCCCCCAGGCGAGGAGTTTCTGCCGACTCGTTATATAACCTGGTGTTTACTGGCGTGATAACCGGTCTTCTGGGTGCCAGACTGGGATATATTCTGCAAAATTCTGGAGCGTTTATCCAATCCCCGCAGAGTATCATCTCACTTAACCCAGGACTGCTGGATCCTTTTAGTGGATTTTCGTTCGCCCTAATCGCGACGTTGGTTTATGCTAATTATAAAAAACTTCCAATTTGGACTCTGCTCGATGCCTTAACACCTTTTTTCGCAATATTGATGGCAGGATTTGCAGTTTCACACATCGCCTCGGGCGAAGCTTTTGGCTCAGAAACCAGCCTGCCCTGGGGCATTAACCTTTGGGGAATAAAAAGACACCCAACCCAGTTTTACGAACTGATATCAGCCACTACAATAAGTTGCCTGATCATCATTTTCTCCAAAACCAAAACAAACACCGGAATTCTTTTTCTTCGGTTTGTAATAATGACCTCCACTTCAGTACTTTTCCTGGAATTCTTTCGAGGTGATAGTCTCACTGTTTTTAGTGGTATTCGAATTTCCCAAGTCCTAGCTTGGCTCATGCTGGCCGTGACATTACCCATATTGGGCAGAAGAAATACAATTAAAATCGAAGAGGTAAACTGAGATGGACAAAATAATCATTAAAGACTTACGAGTAACCGGGATTATTGGCATTTACGATTACGAACGAACCAATCCACAAGAAATGTTAATTAATATAACCATGCACACCAATATCAATAAAGCCGCTGAAACAGACAACATTACAGATTGCGTGGATTACGAAAAAGTCTCACTTAAAGTCAAGGCTCACGCCGAATCATCCAAACGCATGACAGTCGAGGCTTTAAGTGAAGATATTGCCAACCTTTGCCTTGCAACTCCCGGGGTGCTAAGGGTAATTGTGAGAGTGGAAAAAACCCAGGCAATTGACTTCACAGCATCAGTTGGAGTTGAAATTGAAAGAGAGCAAATACTTTCCTAAATATGCAATGGATTTGAACCTCTGGAAATATTGTCCAAAAATTCCTGACGGGTGGCAAGATTAGCACGAAAAGCTCCGTGCATTGCTGAAGTCGTCATGCGCGCATTATGTTTTTTAACTCCCCGCATCATTGAACAGAGATGCATGGCCTCAATAACGACAGCTACTCCTTGCGGATGTAATAAATCTCGCAAAAAATCAGCAATCTGACGTGTCATTCGCTCTTGAACCTGCAAACGTCTGGCGTACATTTCTACAATCCTTGGGATTTTGGAAAGTCCAAGTACTTTTCCATCCGGGATATATGCAACATGAACTCTACCAATAAATGGAAGCATATGATGTTCACAAAGGCTGTAAAATTCAATATCCCGAACCAGTACCATCTCATCATATTTAACATCAAATATGGCATTATTTATTACCGCCACCGGGTCTGTCCGGTAACCAGCAAATAGTTCAGCATACATACGAGCCACTCTTTCGGGCGTTTTTTGAAGCCCGTCCCGATTGGGATCTTCGCCAACTGCAACAATTATCTTCTGTACTGCACTTTCAATTGACGGAAAATCCATTTTTTCTTCCCATCCGGACTCGAGGGTGGCGTCATCAAAATCTATGTTTGCCATAAAATCTCCAAAATAAATAGACTGACCTTTTCAGGTCAGTCTATTTTACTCTGCTTGAGACTGAATGACACAACCATCAAGGTCCGTTGGTCATCCAATGGTAATTATTTACCGAACATTCGGCTCAATCAATCCATAAGTTCCATCGCGACGACGATAAAGCACATTTACCGTACTGGTCTTAACATTGAAGAACACAAAAAAGTTATCATGTCCAAGAAGCTTCATTTGCTCTATAGCTTCTTCTTCTGCCATAGGGATTAAATCAAATTGCTTCCTGCGTACAATAACGGGAGTTTCAAATTCTTCTTCACCAATAGGCTCAATTTCGGGAGCAACGTCCGAAGCTGATTTACCATCACCACGACCGCGTTTTCTTTTATCCTTAAATCTTTCGATCTGGCGTGATAATTTTTCCATCGAAGCATCCAAGGCTGTACGAACATCATCTGCTCGTTCCTCGGAGCGCAGAATAAAACCTTTACCATTAACGGTCATCTGGGCTACATACCTGTCAGTGACACTGCGAGCTGCCTTAACATAAGCAAGGTCAACTCGAATTTCATCGATTGCATCCAGGTGACGATCCAACTTTGCCACCTTTTTGGTCACATAATCACGCATGTGATCAGTCACCTCAAACTCACGTCCAAATATTTCAAGATTTTGTGCCATAGTGCCTCCTCAATAAGGATGGTAGGATGGAAATCCCACCCGTCAACGCAACGAGCGGGATGGTATTGACTTATTGTAAAAATCAAAGCCAAATTTTGGCATGGCCTTGGCAAATGTCAGTGCATACACCTTACTAGCTCCAGCTTCCATCAATGCATTTGAAGCTGACTCCAAGGTAGAACCGGTAGTAGCAACATCATCCACCAACAAAATTATTTTCCCTGTGACAATTCGGACATCAGCTTCAAATGCCCCAAAAACATTTTTGCGACGGGCATCAACATTTAGTCCGACTTGCGAATTGGTATGCCTTATACGTCGCAATGCGTTCGGAGCGTATTTCCAACCAACGATACGTGCTAGTGGATGTGTTATTAAGTCAACTTGATTATAGCCTCGTTCCGCAATTCTTTGTTCACTTAACGGAATTGGAAGGACTAAATCTGCCTGCCAGCCCAGATTATCAAGATAAAGAGCAGCATCCCATGCCAGAGCCTCTCCCAAACCTACTTCTCGATAATATTTTAATCTTATCAAAGCAGGCCTCACAGGTTCCTTATAAATAAAACACGACCTTAACATATAAAATGCAGGTCGTGTGGATAAACATTTATTACATATCCCATTTTTTTGTTGTAGCTCTCCACAAATCTCACATATTGGAAGAGGAATCGAAGCCAATTTTTGCCGGCAGTCAATACACCAGCGAACTCCCAGCTTCCCACAGCCACCACAAGCCGGAGGAAAGAAAAAGTCCAGACCGCCCCATAAAAAATGGAAAAGGCGATACACCAGACCAGGTTTTAAAGCCAAACGTCAACCACCACCCATGTTAACTTTCATAATTTGCAATATTGCGGGAGTCATCAGAACAATAAAAATAGAAGGGAAAATAAAACCAACCATAGGTAATAGCATCTTTACCGGTGCCTGATGAGCAAGTTCTTCTGCATACTGACGTCGACGCATACGCATCTGTTCAGCCTGAATGCGTAAAACTTTTGCCATACTTACGCCAAGCTGCTCACTTTGAATAATAGCTGCAACAAAACTGGACATCTCAGCCAGATCAATCCGTTCTGCCATGCTTCTCAAAGCTTCCCGACGTACCTTGCCCAATTGAATTTCACGAATTGCTCGTGAAAACGCCATCGATAGCTCATTTTCCCACTTTTTTGCCACATTCGACATGGCTGCATCAAAACCAAGACCAGCTTCAACGCAAATGGTTAAAAGATCCAACGCATCGGGCATAGCCTTACGTACTTCTAACTGTCGTTTCTTGATTTGTTCATCCAGCCATAATTGTGGAAAAAAGAAACCAATCGCCAGGCCAATCATAGAATATAGCAATGCACGTGAAATCGGCTGTGCCAGAATACTAAATGTGCAAACCAAAAATACACCAATACCCAAAATAGCCGCAACTACAAAACGCGATGCTAAAAACATTGGCGCATCCACAAAACCAGCTTTACCGGCCAACTCTATTTTTCTGGTGGTTTCTTGTAGTACGTTTTGAGGAGTATTACGGGCTGACATTTCACCAAACCTGCGTAGGAACGGATAGATAACACGTTCACTAAAAGGCTGTGATAGTTCAATTTCATCCAGTGAAACAGCCTCACCACTTTGTGAAAACTCATTTAACCGATCTGCAAATGTATCGATATCCTGTTCGGGCATACGCTGACCAACATAAATGAGGAGGGCTGCAACAATCAGGATGACAATGACCGCAACAATAACAATAACTGACCAATCCATACTACACCTCGATATCCGCAATTTTCATCATAATTGCATACCCAACCCCAATCATGACCAGACCTACACCCAGGGCTGTGCCGCCACATGCAATATTCTTGAAAAACTCACCCATATATTCCTGGTTGATAAACCACAAAAGCACAAACACCGCAAACGGTACGCCCGAAAGAATTCGGCCAGACATAACCACCTGGGAAGTCATTACCTTGATCTCACCTTTGATACGGATACGCTCTCGGATCGTAAATGCAATCGTGTCCAAAATTTCCGCCAAAGGACCACCTACTTCACGTTGTACATTTATAGCTGTTATCACAAAATCAAGATCTTCACTCGGAATACGCCTTATCAAATTATCCAAGGCTTTGTCCATAGGAATACCTAATTGCATCTCCTGCACCACACGACGGAATTCTTCGCTGATGGGTGGTGGCATTTCCTTGCTGACAGCTTCAAGCGCCTGCATAGTTGAGTAACCGGCCCGCAGACCATTTACCACAAGGTTAAGCATATCAGGCAGTTGGCTTGAAAATTTTTGCAATCGCCTCCCTTGTTGAGAACGCACGTAAAAAATTGGCATCGCAACACCAAAACCAATCCCC
>CAYWXS010000007.1:0-104103 GCA_964462245.1 uncultured Anaerolinea sp. | reverse complement strand
TATCTCATGTGCCTATTATCAGGGCACACCCGTCACTTTTGCAAGAGGTCTAATACTTAAAACCGACTTTTTGACAAATTTCTCGAATCGGGGCCGCTACGCGCCGTGCGGCATTGTGGCAAATATTCTTGATTTTTGTGCAAGGATCCAACCCATAAGATACTATTTATAGGTTGTTTGCTTCTTCTAAAGCAATCTTCACCCAACGCTTTGCACGTCGTGGATCATTTCTCATTGTTGTGACATCTTTCATAATGACTTCCACTCTGCAATTTCGAGTAAACGCAAGATCTTTGCGCAACGCTAAGCGCACCTGGTCTTCATTAAAATCACTCATTGCCAGGGACACCGGATTAGGTTTCATTATATAAATATATTGATTAGTGAGTTTTTCAGCCATAAATTCCCGATTAGACCACGGGGAAACAGATACTTTGCGCAATCGTGGAATGCGCTCAACAATATGCCAGCGCTTATCTAGCGGTTCACAACAACCATAATAGTTAAGCCCAAATTTTTCCAGGATTGGCAACTGGTATGGAAAGATAAACTTTTCAAACATGCGGGGGGAGACTCCTACTGTTTCCTGACTCTCACCAAATCCCCATAAATCGCAGGTCCGCACGTGTCCAGAATAATCTGGACCGGGCAACTCGTCTGTCCACCCATATCCACCAGAACCAACGTAGGTTCCATCACAGTTCAAACTTAGTAACCCGGCCTGCTCAAGTGCATCGATCAGCGCCAGGGTGCCATCCCGCAAGGTTGTCATCATGCGATGGACAAAGTCTGGCTTATCAGCCAAATCAAACATAAAAGTTTGCAATCCGCGCAGTTTAATCAACGTCCAGGTCATACCCAAAGTCCACCACCAAGCCGTTTTTTGTCTGACAGGCAATAAATCGCCAAACACATCTGTGGCCATTCCTACCAACCGGTCGCTGGCCACAAAATCTGCCCGGATAACAGGCGTATGGATCTTATCCCAATCAGTTTCATTTTGGATGGGCGGATCCCATGTATAGGCGGTGCGCCCTTCACCAACTGTATCTATAATTCTTTCAGTTACACCCCAATCGGGTTCATTATGCACATGTGGAACATCAAAAAAAGGCATAATGACTCGGTCATCCTTCATTTCTTCACCCCAGAAAATCTCGCGGCGCAGGCGGAATTCCCATTCTCTGGCAATTTGACCGGTACATTCCAAAGCAGTAGGGGGAATAATTTCATTCCAACTTGTTTCTGGATCGCAAAACACCACAGGACGAGTAGGGTTCAATCTATTGTGTTCCATCCAAAGCTGTTGCTTTTGCTGCTCCACGGGACGACTGGCTAACTCTGCCACATTTCCGGCTAAGTTGCGTAGAACTTCACGCTCTGCGGTGGACAAATATAAATTTTGATCGGTCAAAAGAACGGTTGGTCTAATTATAGATTCGTTCATGAGCTGTAGTTTTCCTTATCATTTAAGGTAATTGCTAAATAAATATTTGCCAATGATTTGAATTCCTGAAAAATGAATTGATATTCTCCTATTTTCCAGACGGTTGGGAAGATCATTTCTTGCTTATCTCAATTTTACTATCGGATACTTTTATTTTCTATTCACAACCTCTATGCTTTATGCAGGTCTTATATGTGGGGAAAAAATCTCCAGCGAACTTTTGTCCATCATAGGCATTTGGACCCAGAAAAACCAGACTAGGATGCCACTCTTGCACAGAACGACAACGTCTGGGATGAATTGCTGACTAATTTTAATCATAAAGACAACCACAACCGGGCAATTGCAACCCAGGTTCTGTGTAACCTGGCCAAAAGCGACCCGGAAAATAGAATGATGAGAGATTTTGAAAAAACCTGGCCGTGACAAAGGATGAACGCTTTGTCACGGCCAGGCATACGCTGCAAGCGCTTTGGAAAATTGGCGTTGCAGGAAAACATCAGCAAAAGCTGCTGGTTGAAGGACTTGAAAAACGCTTCAAGGAATGCATTGTAGAAAAAAAATTGCACCCGGATCCGCTGCGATATTATTCACAACCTGCGAAACCTCTATACTGCCTCGCGGGAAGAGATCATCAAACAAAAAGCCCTGGAATTGATGGAACTTGAAGAAGACATCAAGTATCGCAAAAAATACGCAGGCGTCTGGCGAAATCCGTAGAAAACCTGAGTTACCGGACCTTTATAAATCCAATCGCAGGGTAATAATTTCAAAAGGTTTAAAGTTCACTTCCACGGTTCCTTGCTGCCAGTTGAGTACGGATAGTTCATCCTCAAGGATATTGACCAGAGCAGCGGATTGGAATGGCAAAGAACTGGATAAGCGCAATTTACCACGTGTGCCACGCGCTTCGTACATGCGCACAATCACAGCCTGGCTGTCTTCGGCTTTTTTAACAGTATCAACGATGATGGAAGCATGATCCACCTGGAAATAGGACTGCTGCTGATCCAGCCCAGCAGATTTTCGAACCAGGAGCGGGACATTGAAGCGATAAGCCTCTTCGGTTACAGCAGCGACCTGCGGACCAGCCTGATGGGGGTAAAGCGCATAACGGAACTGATGCTGGCCCTGGTCGGCATCCGGATCCGGATAAATAGGCGCACGCAGTAAAGATAATCTGAGGATGTTGCCATGGGCTGCATATCCAAATTTACAATCATTTAGCAAAGCCACACCAAAATCCGGTTCAGAGAGATCCGCCCATTTGTGGGCAGGGACTTCAAAACGAGCCATATCATACGAGGTGTTGAAATGCGTTGGGCGCTGAACATGTCCAAACTGGATTTCATATGTGGCAAAGGCAGAACGAATATTTAGTGGGAATTCCACTTTAAGGAATTTTTGCTTTTCATGCCAGTCCACGTCACAAGTGAAATCCAGGCGACTGGAGAGGGCATCCAAGGTCACCACCTGCCGGATGGAACTGAGAGGTGAGATCGAATATTCAAAGACAACCGAAACGCGCAGCGGCCCTTCTTCCAACACTTGTGCCGAGCTGGCCGTGCTCATTTGCAATCTTTTTTCCAAATGATAAACATCCATATCCCAGGCTTCCCAGGCATTGGGAAGATCTTCGTACATGACAAAGGTGTTGCCAGACTGTCCCGGTTCGATACTTTCACGCTGGGCAGCTTTTTCAATCAGGCTGGTTAAGCCTCCCTGCCGATTGATGACCGCCCGCAGACAGGAATTCTCAAGGATGAACCCGGTTTCGGTGAGGATGACTGTGACAGGTTGAAGGGGTTCGGTTGGGGTTTGGATGGATAGACCAAAAGCTGGCACCTGCACCATTCCCAGCGCATGACCGGAACTGCTGAGTTGGGCACCAGGCATGCCATCCGGAAGTTCAATTACTTCATGGCGTGGAAAACCGAGAGAGTTAAAGACAGCCAATTTGGTTGCAACTGAATCCGCAGGGAGAAGCATCTGAAGCGCTGCATCCCGCAATTCTCCAGCCTGGGCCAGGATCAATTCATAGTCCCGGGTGGAGTCCTGGTAAACCTCACCAATCGATGAGCCAGGAATGATGTCGTGGAATTGGTTGGTAAGCAGCACTTCCCACAGCTTTTGTAATTCAGAATGCGGGTAAGCCTGTGCGCACGTCACCCAGGCCAGGGTGCTGAGCAGTTCGGTATCGCGCAAAAGAAACTCAGACAGACGATTGAACTTCTTATTACGCGCCTGTGAAGTGTAGGTGCCGCGATGCAATTCGAAATACAGTTCGCCCGAAATTACCAGCGGGTCTTTCAGATCAGCTTCACAACGCGCAAAAAACTCAGCAGGTGGGCGAATATTTGTACGGGGCAAACCATCCACGTCCTTCATCCTACCCAACTGCTCCAACATGGCAGTGGTTGGCCCGCCACCACCATCACCAAAGCCAAAGAGCATATAGCTTTCATTGGCGCGATCATGATCTTTGAAATTACTGACGTTGAAGAGGACTTCCTTGACATTGCCGGCTGAATTATACGTATCGGCTGGTGGAAAGTGCGTCAGCACCTGTGAACCATCGATCCCCTCCCAAAGGAAGGTGTGGCTGGTAGGTTTGTTAAACTGGTTCCAGGAAAGCTTTTGGGTAAGAAAATAATCGATACCCGCCAGTTTCATGATCTGCGGCAGCGCTCCGCTATAGCCAAATACATCCGGGTTCCAGAACTCCTTACAGCGTAATCCAAATTCAGCCTCAAAGAAACGCTGCCCAAACAGAAACTGCCGCACCAGTGATTCACCGGAGGGTAGATTGCAATCAGGCTCGACCCAGGTACCACCAGTCGGGACAAACTGTCCGCTGCGGACTTTTTCAGACATGCGTGTGTAGAGATCGGGATAATATTCCTTCATCCAGGCATATTGCTGCGCCTGCGAACAGGCAAAACGATATTCGGGATAATCATCCATGTAGCGCGTAGCTGAAGCAAAAGATCTGGCACTCTTGCGAATCGTCTCAGCAATCGGCCACAACCAGGCAGTATCGATATGAGCATGCCCAACAGCTGATAAATTATGTTGCCCATCGCCATTATGCGCCGCAAAAAATTGGGCGGCGATCTCGCGCGCCCCAGCCCAGGTCGATCGATCATCCAGCAAAATAGCATTCACCATGGCGTTGGCAGCATACAGGGCCTGCCCACCACGTGGGGTATTAGCGGGCAGGTAGAGGGCCATATCCGCGATGACCTTTAAATCCCAGTAAAGATCCCAGGCTGCGCGGTCAAAAACGGCAATCTCGGCCTGGCTTAATTCGCCAATGCGAGGGATGTGCGCCTGCTCATTCAGACCAAAGAGACCGTTACAGGCTATTTCAATCTGGTATTCCAGTGTCTCCGCACCAGAAGCATTTTTTGTAATGCAAAACTCGGTCCGAATGGCCTCATTCTGCCAGCTGCTGAAGGATCCGGTCAGCCCTTGCAGGGGTGTGCCATGCTGCCAGACGCAGGCTTCAGAAGCAGAATCCCATAATAGGTGAACTTCCTGTCCCTGCCACGCCAACGGAATTTGAGAATCAACGCGGAACCAGTGCGTGGACCAGAGTGGTCCAAATTTCTGCCCAACGGCTGCTGGATTGTATTCACCTTGCTGTGCCTGTTGGTAGGTTATGCGACCAGGAGCATGGAAAACCGATAGATTAAGTGGAACTCGCTGCGGATAGAACAGGCTGGTAAGTTTTTTTGAAAAATTCTGAAGTCTCTGCCGGGTAAGGTCAAGATGTTTTTGCATGAAATAATCCTTTAAAATAAATTATTGTTTTCCATTTTAATAGCAACACAGAACAGATGCATGGCCCGTCAACTATATTCCCATTGAGATTATTTGTCCATCTCAATGCAGGGATATGGTGATTGAGGGTGTGGCATAACCGCGGGCCCATGACAAAAAATACGAAAACGTAAGCAGTTTGACTATGCCATCGACGAGCGCGGCTCTCCAGTTGATATGACGATCTCCTGTCCATATCGGAGATTACCACTCTGACAAAAAATAGTTCGGCGGCTAGTGATAATATGATTGACTGTGCCGACAGGTGAGAAGATTGCCACGCTGCGCGCTGCGCGGAGCAAGGACGCGGCTCCAATGACAGCAGGAGGTCATCTTTTCTGGGAGTACCGCCCAGCAGTATGTGCGTTTCTTGCAGCAACTGTGATAAAAATCAAGGTCTAAAATGACAAATTATGGTTCTGCGATTTGCCAAGTCTCACCTTTTCGAACCAAAGCATTCGCGATCACAAGTAACTTTCGCATACAAGGAGTAAGAGCAACTTTCTCGAGCTTACCTCGTTTGATCAAAGATTGGTAAAAAGCCCTTATGATTGGGTTGTGCCTTGCCGCAGACATAGCAGCCATAAACAATGGCGCTCGAATATCGGCCCGACCTCCGAAAATGGTCCGTTTGCCGTTCTTAGACCCACTATCTTTGTTGTATGGCGCTAGGCCAGCCAGGGCAGCAATCTTCTGGCGATTGATTGTCCCAATCTCAGGTAGCTCAGCCACCAGCGTACTGGCGGTCACTGGGCCAATACCAGTTATGCCATCAATAATTTCAACTTTGGCGCGTAATTCTGGTTTTTGGTTGATCAATGCCTGGATATTGGCTTCAATAGTTTTAATTTTTCCTTCTATAAAGTCGATATGTTCCTGGACATCATCCAACACGCAATCCAAGGCTGATGAAAGACGGTTTTTTTCCGCAGTAAGCTGTGTCACCAGCTGCCTTCGGCGCTCTGTCCAAGCAGCCAACTGTTCCAGAATTGGATCCTGCTGATAATTTGCGTCAGGATTCGCGACACTGGTATATCTGGTGATCATTTTTGCGTCAATTTTGTCGGTTTTTGCCAACACACCCATTGCTTGGGCAAATCGACGCACCCGGGTTTGGTTCACTGTCGCCACAGGAAAGCCAGCTCCGGATAATCCCTTTGCTGCTCGACGTTCATATCCGCCGGTGGCTTCCATTGCGATCATTCTCGGCTGAACCACCTTCATTTGTTCAACCAGCCGAGCAATACCTTCCAGATTATTCTCCACTCTCGTGGTGTCAGGGTCGCCTTCTACGTACACATCAAGGTATTTCTTACACACATCAATTCCGACACAAGGTTTAGTTGTCATGACATATTCCTTTTTGTATAATATGACTGAGCCCATACTAGCGAATTCGGTCTCGGACGACCAAGCAACTGTTCGGGCTATTTGGAAAAAGGCACGGCGATCATCGCTGCGAACGGTTTTATTTAACCTAATGACAATCGGTCTGCCGTGTCTTTTCCTATTCTAAACCTTTCCTTTATCATACTAATGACAATTACGCGGAAATATGATTTTGTCAAAGTAAAAGCAACTATCGCGCTGAAAAATTTTTCAGCGCGATAGTTGCTTTTATAAACATATTTTGATTCCGGGAAAAGCCGTCCGGTATTTTCCTGCTTGGCGGATGCCAACTTTGGATTAAATACCCAAAATTAGAGTATCTTGCTTAAGAAGGCTTTGGTACGTTCCTCGCTTGGATTCTTGAAAAATACATCCGGTGTACCTTCTTCCACAATTCGGCCCTGATCCATGAAGACAATGCGATGTGCTGCTGCTCGCGCAAAGCCCATTTCATGCGAGACGACGACCATCGTCATGCCTTCTTCGGCCAGCGAAACCATCACATCCAATACTTCCTTGATCATTTCCGGATCGAGCGCAGAAGTAGGTTCATCAAAAAGCATAATCTTGGGGTTCATGGCCAAAGCACGCGCAATGGCAACGCGCTGCTGCTGCCCACCAGAAAGCTCGCCGGGGAATGAATCGGCTTTTTCAGGGATGCCGACACGCTTCAACTGCTGCAGCGCTATTTTTTCAGCATCCGCAGAGCTGCGCTTACGAACAATGCGCTGAGCCAGCATAATGTTTTGCAGCACAGTCAAATGAGGGAATAAATTGAACTGCTGAAAAACCATGCCGACTTCGGCGCGCACAGCATTAATATTGGTGCGCTTATGCATGACCGAGATCCCATCAACAACAATTTGACCGCTATCGGGGGTCTCGAGTACATTAATGCAACGCAGCAGGGTGGATTTACCCGAACCGCTAGGACCAATGATCACCAAAACTTCGCCGCGCTTAACATTCGTGCTGACGCCCTGCAAAGCCTTCGTTTTACCAAAGGATTTGATTACATTGTCAATGCTAATAATTACATCCTTCTCAGGTTTAGCGGCCATTCCGTGACCTCCTCTCGATGAATTTTACAAGCATGGACAATGAGAGCGTCATGCTCAAATATAAAAATGCCATGGTGTTATAGGCTTCGAAGGAGCTAAACGAACGGGCCCGATAGAGTTTGCCGAGTTGGGTGATATCACGCACGGCCAGAACTGAGATCAAGGATGAATCTTTCAGAATTGCGATAAAGTCATTCCCGAGTGGTGGCAAAACCCGTCGGAAGGCCTGAGGCAAAATGATATAGCGCATGGCCTGGACATAATTCATGCCCAACGAACGGGCGGCTTCCATTTGACCGCGCTCGATAGATTGAATACCTGCCCGAAAAACTTCGGCTTCAAAAGCCGCATAACCCATTGCCAGACCAGCAATGGCACGACCACTCATATCCACCTGCTGGATATTTACCTGCTGCAGCGTGAGACCAATACCGGACAAGCCAATGGCCGTTAACCAGCTACCCAAGCCATTGATGATGCTCAGGCCGAGCGGGACGACCACAAATGCACCGTAGAGGATGATCACCAGCATAGGAATCCCACGCATCAACTCTACATAGAGCGTGGCAAAGTTGTAATAAAACACATTCTTGGAGACGCGACCCAGGCCCAAAAACAGACCACCAACAATCGCGATCACATAAGCGGTTAACGTAACCCGGATGGTAGTAAAAATGCCTTCGCTGATGAAAAGGAAGGCATCCTTGTAGACCGGGGTTGCGATAATGCTAAAAACAATGAAAACTGCAGCCAGGGCAATTGCCAGACCCCACCAGGGCAATTTTGCCAGGTTACCAGCTGCCGGAAATATTCGTCCTTCACCAGCTTTTTCGGTTGATGTGGTCAATGTTTGCCTCCAATCAGAGGGGGACCTATCACCTGCACAGGTGACAGGCCCCATTATTTCCGTTAACTTTTCAGCGCTTAGTTGGCTGGGACGTAATCGATGAACCACTTCTGGTACAGTTTGTCCAAATCTCCGCTGGCCTTCATGGCAGCAAGCGCAGCATCGACAGGTCCAACCAAATCGCTACCCTGCTTGTAAATAAAGCCCAGGTCTTCACTGGTCAGCAGTTCATCCAGGAATTTCATTTTGCCCTTATTGGCAGCCATGAAACCCAAAGCGGCGGGTTGATCAATGACAACACCATCAACATCCTTGCTCAAAAGAGCCAGAACGGAGGCGTCGAATGTATCGAAAGATTTAACGCGGGTATCGCCAACAATTTCGATGGCTTTCTTTTCATTGGTTGTACCTAACTGTGAAGCAAGCTGAGCTTCTTTCAGAGCAGCCAGGGACTTTGAGTCAGTGAAACGGGATTCGTCAACGCGCACAAGGATAACCTGACCATAGTGCATGTAGGAAGTAGAGAAAGCAACCTTCTGCTTGCGTTCTTCGGTCATGGTAATACCGTCGGCAACGACATCGTATTGGCCAGCAGCGGCAGCTTCAAAGATGCCATCCCAAGCAGCTTCGGTCATGACAGGGGTGCAGTTCAGCAGCTTGCAGATCTGCTGCCAGGCATCGTAATCCCAACCATTGCCTTTATTGGTTGCCTTATCAATGAAGTTGAAAGGGGGGTAGGCATTTTCAACAGCAACGAGAATTTTCTTGCCACCCAAATCAGGCAGAGCCTTGGCGGCAGGTGCAGCGGGCGCAGTTGTGGCAGGTGCACCTGCAGGTGCGCATGCGGCAACCAGGAATGCGATGACCAACATTCCACTTAAAATCTTTAATACTTTCATTTTCTTCTCTCCTTTTGGCGGTGCACAAAGAATGAATTGGCGCGAAAATTATACATGAGAAAAGACAATCTTGTACTTGAATTGTCTCTATTTTGAAAAAGTCTTATTTTCAGAAAGCCAATCGTTTAGAAATTGACCACTAATTTATGTGATAAAGTCTTCGGAACAATACAAATAAAGATTAATGAAGCTTACACCCTCGTACTTGGATTAAACCCCGATCAATAAGCAAAGCTACGCATTTATTCAATTTCTGTAATGAATAGTCGTTTTGACTGAAAATTGAGCAGTCTGGATTGAATTGTTTAAAATTGCCCGGTTAGTTTTTTCTTAGCAAGCTAAGAAGTTCACGCCGCAATTCTGTAAAGCGCTGACTTAACTCAATATCTGCACTGCGGGGACGAGGAATATCGACCAGTATCTCAGCCTTCAACTTCCCGGGGCGGGGAGTCATGACATAAATCCGATCTGAAAGCAGGATGGCTTCATCCACATCGTGCGTGATAAACAGCACGGTAATGCGGTGTTTTTGCCAGACGTTAAGCAACAGTTCCTGCATCTGCATGCGGGTTTGGGCATCCAATGCGCCAAAGGGCTCATCCATTAATAACATATCCGGCTTGTAAACCAGCGCCCTTGCAATTGCCACACGCTGACGCATGCCACCTGATAGCTGGGCCGGGTACGATTTCTCAAAGCCCTGCAAACCAACCAGCTCAACATGCTCCTGAACAAGACGTTTTTGTTCAGCTTCGGGCAAGTTGCATTTTTTTAATGCAAAACGAATGTTATCGACAACGTTTAGCCATGGGAACAGGGTGTAGCTTTGAAAGACCATGCCGCGATCTATGCCTGGGCCTTGTATCTCACGACCATTTACGCAGATGGACCCAGCGCTGGCATAATCCAATCCGGCAGAGATTGCCAGGAAAGTGGACTTGCCACAACCCGATGGTCCAACGATACTGACAAATTCATTTTCATTCACAGTCAGACTGAAATCTTCAATCGCAACCACTTCCTGTCCTTTGCGGGGGTTGAAGATCTTCCAAACATTATTCGCTACCAATTTTGGTTCAAGCATTTTAACCCCGCTTTCCTTCCACCCAGGGAAAGAGCAGCCGGTAGGAAATCTTAAAAGCATAATCAGTGATCAAACCCAGGACACCGATGATAATAATTCCCAGGATAATTGTTCCTGTCTCTAAAAAGCGCTGCGCACGCATGATTCGATACCCCAGCCCAACATTGGCAGCCACCAATTCGGCTACGACCAGATAAGTCCAGGCCCAGCCCAGTGTTATACGCAGGGTATCCCAAATGCCGGGCAAGGCTGCGCGTAAGACGACATGCCGCAGTATTTCCCATTTACTTAACCCAAAAGTGTAACTGATCTGGATCAGATCATACTGAACATTCTTGACATTATCCATGATCATCAGGACTTGTTGAAAAAAAGTACCGATGAACAGAATGGTGAACTTCTGACTATCCCCCACACCCATCCACAAGATGGTGAGCGGAACAAAAGCAACTGCCGGCATATAACGAAATAAGTCAATGAAGGGCTCCAGCAGTCCTTCAAAAAAGCGAAAGTTGCCCATCAGAATCCCGATTGGCAGGGCAAGCAAGGTGGAGATCAACCATCCGACCATGATGCGATAAACGCTTGCCTGAACATCGCGCCAGAGGATACCGGTTGAAACCTGTCGAAATAACTCTGTAATGACCGCAGAAGGAGCGGGCAAGAAAAGCGGGGAAACAAGACCCAGCCCGGTTATCAACCACCAGACCAGCAAGAAAGCAACGATCAGCGCGACACCACTACCAATGTAAAGGCTGCCGGGAATATCCGTGCGTAATTCCAACCAGGGTTGGCGTCGAGGCGGTTGAGATGGCCGCATAGTGCCTCCAAATTCCTGGCAGGCAGGGGTTCGTATCTCACCTGCCAGGCTGAATTCTTCTACTTACTGTAAGCGCTCAAATCCAGGATATTCGAAAGGTCCGGAATGGTTTCAAACATGCCAATGGATTTGGCTACACCAGCAACATCTTTGAGCGTATTGGGAAGTGCACCGGTGAATTCAGCTTTATTCTCAGATATGCTATAGAACTGAATACCATCAAAGGCTGTTGTCAGTTCTTCGGGCTTGCTGCCAACAGCGGTGGCAATAATTGCCTTGGCTTCTTCTGGATTGCTCTTATAAAAAGCCAGGGCATCATCCCAAACCTTGAGTAGTTTGGCTTTTATCTCGGGCGAAAGATCGGAGCGGACAGCCAGTACATCTGAAATAAGGCCGGGACGTTCGGCCGCGCTATACAAAATTTTCATGTCGGGGTTTTCTGCAATTGCGGCTGTAATATAGGGTTCGTAGGTAACCGCCACATCTACAGAACCAGCAATCAAGGTTGTGCCAGCATCAGACGCAGGCATGAAAATCGGGGTAATATCCGCAATGCTCAGGCCGTTTTGCTGCAAAGCATAGTTGATCAGCAAGTCACTGGTTGTACCCTCTTCGTAGGCGATTTTTTTGCCTTTAAGATCGGCGATCGACGCGACTGAGGAGGGGGCAATAACGGCATCCGCTTTGTAGGAAGCATCTTCCAAAATCAGGATCTTCAGACCCAGGCCGGCAGAAAACAACTTGATGGCGGTATGAGTAGCCAGGTTGGCGGCATCCATCTGGCCCGAAGCAAAGGCGGCGTTAACTTCCTTATCTTCCACAAAATCAACCAACTCAGCCTTCAGACCATTTTTCTCAAATAAACCCTTTTCCCGGGCAATCCACCAGGGACCATAACCGATCCAGGGCTGGGTTCCTATGCGAACCGTAGTTGGTTCGACAGGCTTGGGACTGCAAGCTGACAGCAAAAGTACCAGCAGACTGACAATCATTGCAAAACGAGCGATACGTTGGACCATATTTTCTCCTCCGAAAATTCGAAACTGTTACTGCGAAACCCCACATTATATTTGACAAAAATCTTGATTACCATAACCGGGGTCGATTTTCCCATTTTTTACGAGTACGTAAATACCCACTTATAGCCTATCCTGGGCAGGTAGGTTCTATCAAAACATCAGATAGGTTTTATGCAGCGCAAACCATTGATTTTCTTGTAAATAAACGGAAATGAAAAGCAAGTTTTGTGAAAATAACTAACGTACATTTTTCAACAGTAGTATCATAAAATACGTTTTTTTATCCAAAACTTATATCACAAAATCGCGAGCTTCTCCAAAATTAAGCCAGGTTAATTGATCCTTCAAACCGGCAGCGGCAAAAATCTTTTCAATAACTTCACGACCCTGACTGAAGTGCTTCCAACCTTCATAATGTATGGGAATGACCGTTTGAGGATTTAATGCACGCGCGGCCTTGATACCATCGTTACCATCCATTGTGAAACGAATAGGACCTGTAATTGGAAAGCTGGCGCGTCCCAAATGAAAGATAGCCAACCCAACTTTGAAGCGTTGTGCAACTTCATTAATCCCGCGATAATAAATCGTATCTCCCGTAATGTATAACGCGCCATCTTTTTGATCATCCCACTCCAGCACAAAACCAGTAGTCTCACCTGCAAATGGACGCACAAACCAGGGCCCATGCTGCGCAGGTGTGGCTGTCACTTTGATTTTTGTATTTCCAGATTCCAGCAGCGTACTCTGCCAGGTTTTTAGACCTTGAGCGTTATGCCCCAGGCGCCTGCCGCCAGATAATGTTGTGAGTACAAGTCCTGCTTTTGGCAAAAAAGCGCGTCCGGCCCGGTCAAGATTATCCTGATGTTGATCATGGCTCAATAAGACCGCATCAATTTTCCCCAGACTATCCAGAGAAATTGGAGGAGAAGTCAACTTGGTCGAACCTGTGCCCCATCCAAATGAATATCGCCCGCCAGAAGGATCAAACACCGGGTCGGTTAATAAACGCAGCGACCCGATTTCCAGCAGCAGTGTGGCAGTACTTATATGCGTAATTTTTAGTTTTGTCATACCTTATTCTTCCCGAGATAAGATACTATCCCATTTAACGAAACCTGGTTGTGATTGCATCTTAAAAATCCCTTCCTATTTTCAATATTTCAGCCAGGCCTTCTTCAATATATATATTTCCAATAAAGTAAACGTTTTCGTAAGTTTATGGGGATTTATTTTTTTTTATAATATGATAGTATTATTTTTAACAAGTTGACCACCGGGCGAAACCGGCAAGCTCCATAGAATAAAACATAGTGGAATTTTTTACCCTGATCAGCCATAATTTTACTATCCAGATACACTTCAGTGTTGGGTTGGTTGATCTGATAATAAATCGTTTTTTCCTTTTTTTAAGAGCAGGTAAATATGATCGATCTCAGAACCATCCTGATGAGCTATTCAGTCACAAATGCAATTTGTGCTGTTGTGATGTTGTTTTTATGGATGCAAAACCGTAAACAATTGCCTGTATTGAGCTTATGGTTGGCCAACTTCATCATGCAGTTTTTTACCGTGGTAATGGTCACGCTGCGCGGATTTATTCCAGACTTTTTTTCTATTGTTATCGCTAACTCATTGAGTGTACTGGGCATCATTTTGTTTTACCAGGGGTTGGAAATTTTCGTAATAAAAAGAAGTCAACGCTGGGTTAACTACAGCCTGCTGGTCGTCTTTATGTTGGCGCATGCGTACTTTACCTATACGCAGCCAAGTTTACTGGCACGCAATATTAATTTTTCAATTACATTACTGATCATTTGTACCCAGGTAGGATGGCTTTTATTCCATCGAATCGATGCCAGGCTTAGGGCGGAAACGAACAAGATTGGTTTTATATTTATTGCCATCGGATTGGTCAATATTTTTCGTATCATTACGACTTTAGGTTTTTCAAAAGGAAATGATTTTTTCCAATCCAGTAACTTTGAATCCGGTGTAATGCTGGCTTTTCAGATATTGTTTATCAGTCTGACTTTTACCCTGTTTTTGCTGGTCAATCAGCGCCTGGTCAGGCAAACCGAACAGGACTTTAATATACGCGAATTAGCAGAACAGGCACTGAAACAAAGTGAGGAAAAATTCTCAATCATATTTCAGAATATTCCCGATGCAATTTTAATAGTATCGTTTGTAAGCGGGAAAATTATTGATACAAATGATGGCTTCTTAAATATTACGCAATTTACAAAGGCAGATCTTGATGAAAAAACCACAACGGAGATCGATCTTTGGGTTAATAAATCGGATCGCCAAAATTTTTTCGACCGTATGAATAAAGATGGTCGTATATTTAACTTTGAGGCAATTTTCCAAAAAAAAGATGGTACGACTTTTATCGGTTGGATATCCGGAGAAACTATTCAGCTGCAGGAAATAAAATGTATCCTTTGTGTAATAAGGGATATTACTGATCGCAAAAAAACAGAAATTGCTTTGCAGGAAAATTATTCAACATTGCATAATATTCTTGAGAGTACCGACGCCATGATTTGTTCCATAAATCGGGACTGTTTATATACCAGTTTTAATAACGCCCATACCCAAAATATAAAGCTGCGCTATAACCAGGATATTCAGGTAGGAAAAAATTTTCTGGACTATATTACGGTTGAGAGCGAACGAATAACAGCGAAACAAAACGTCGATCGAGCCATGTCCGGAGAATATTTGGTCGAGGAAGTGTATTCAGATGTGGAAACGCCGGACCCGTCGTATTTTGAAATTTCGCATGCGCCCATAACAACAGAATCCGATAATATTATCGGTGTGTCCATCTTCTCCAAAGACATTACGAATCGAAAGAAAATGGAATTATCACTACATCATAGATTGTTGGAACTTGAAACAGTCAATAACCTCTCAAATTCGATGCGAATGGGTAAGAATCTGGGAGAATTGGTCCGAATATTACTGCAAGAAACCTTGACAACGATGGACACCAACGATGCCTGCATCCTCCTGCTTGAACCCGGAACCAACAGCTTAAATTTGACGGAAAAAAGGGGTTGGTTCGAAAACCTGGTTGGTTTTTCAATTGATATTAATAACGACGTAATCCAACACCTGGTGGTAAGCAATGCACCCTATGTTGTTTTTGAAACACAAACCAACCCATTATTTTCCCCTCAAACCCTGGGTTTCGAACCACCCTCATCAAAGGGAGCTTTTTTTTCAATTCGAGCTGAAAATGATTTAATCGGTATTCTCATCATTTCGTTTCAACTACCCAGGCTGCTATCGCAAAATAAGTTACGCCTGTTGACCATCATTTCACGCCTGGCATCCACTGCCATCTCCCGATCGCAATTACATGATCAAGTAAAAATGTATAACCTTGATCTACAAAATGAGATAGAACAAAAAGTTTCTATTCAGGAGTTGCTGGCTGCCGAAAAAGAATTATTATCCACTACGCTCATGAGTATTGCAGATGGTGTTATTGTGACGGACAAAGATGGTTACATTCTATTGTCCAATCATTCAGCAGAGTTGATCACTGGTTATACACAGGCGGAAACTGTGAAACAACCTGTTGGCAACATATTAAAGTTTTACAACACCACCACGCTCAAGCCAGTGGATGATGTGATCAATTTTCTTTTCGAACTGGAAAAAGCCCAGCAAAACACAAGCGGATATCGAGCTCCATTGGCGATTACAAAAACAGGGGAAAAAATACTTTTATCTGGCAGTATCACGCCCCTAAAAACATCTGCTGATTTCACAACCGGATATGTCCTTGTTTTTCAAAATATCAATGAAAAGCAAAAAGCTGATGCGCAAAAAGTACTCTCCCAAAAAATGGAAGCCATCGGACAGCTGGCGGCAGGAATTGCGCATGAGATCAATACCCCCACCCAATACGTTGGCGATAACATTAAATTTCTCGGTAAGGCATTTTCAAAATATTCAGAAACGTTGGCAGTCTACGAACAAGTAATTCAGGAACATCAGGAGAAAATTTTTACCCAGAATGACCTGGAACAACTGGCTACTGTCGCACGCCAAAAGAAAGTTCAATATTATGGGAGCGAAATCCCCAAGGCAATTCAGGAAGCACTGGAAGGTACGGAACGAATCCGGAAAATTGTCCTGGCGATGAGGGAGTTTTCACATCCTTCAGAAAAAGAGAAGAAATTTTCAGATATCAATCATGGCATCGAGACCACGATTGTCATATCACGCAATGAATGGAAATATATTGCCAATTTAGAGACAGCGTTGGACCCGGATCTGCCCCTGGTCTTTTGCCAAATCGATGAAATTAACCAGGTAATCCTGATCATGATCGTCAATGCTGCCCAAGCTATACAGGAAAAAATAGCCCAGGGAACTGACCAAAAGGGAAAAATCTTGATCAGTACAAAAAAAATGAGTGACAAAATCTATATTAGCATTCAAGATACCGGTTCTGGAATCCCACCTGAAATTCGAGCACGGATATTTGACCCATTTTTTACCACCAAAGGCATTGGGAAGGGTACCGGGCAGGGATTATCCATGGCTCATAATATTATCGTCAATAAACATAATGGGCTGATCAATGTGGATTCAGAACCCGGCGAGGAAACAATATTCACGATCGAGCTACCGATTGACCCTTCTGAAGCGGGAGAAAAATGAACGATCGAAAACATAGAGTTTTATTTGTTGATGATGATCCCATGATCATCCGCGGCTTTCAGCGCACCATGGATGAAACCTGCGAAAATTGGGAAGTAGAGTTTGCAGGCTCTGGCAAAGAAGCCACACTGCAATTGTCCAAATATCCATTTGATGCAATTGTGACCGATATGCACATGCCCGGAATGGATGGGATTCAGCTGCTGGAAATAGTCAGTCACACTGCACCAGGGGTAATCCGCTTTGTCCTTTCCGGGAATACCAGTGATGGCCAAATTTTAAAATCCACACATCTGGTACATCAGATGATTCCCAAGCCCTGCGAAATGGAAAAAATTTACGATGTTGTTGAGCGGGCTTGCTGTTTGCGTGATATGCTTTCTGCACCGCAACTGCTGCAGCTGATTAACAGTATAAAATCGCTACCAAGCCTGCCAAGGCTATACAAACAATTAGTAGAACAGCTTCAATCAGAAAACACCAGTTCACAAGATATTAGCAATATCATCGCTCAAGATGCTGCCATGACAGCCAAGATTCTCCAGCTGGTAAATTCTGCCTTCTTTGGCCTGGCAGACAATATCAGCAGCCCACAAAAAGCGGTTACCATTTTAGGGTTCAATACCATCAAATCCTTGGTACTGGGAATACAGGTCTTTTCAGAATATTTGGGTAAAAAGAATCTACCTTTATCCGTCGAAGTCGTTTGGGAACACAGTCTACATGTCAGCAGTCTGGCAGTTCAGATCGCCCGGCAGCTCAACCTGAGTTCCCAGGAGCGTGAAGATGCACGCGTGTCAGGTATCTTGCATGATATTGGTATTTTATTGAGTTTTCAAATCCCCAATTTTTTTGAAAATGTCCATTTTAACCAACACGGTCAGATCGATATCGGATCAGAATATAGCTTCCTCGGTACATCCCATGCAGAAATGGGTGGTTATTTACTTGGGATATGGGGTTTACCCAATCCGATAGTAGAAGCTGTCACTTTTCATCATATGCCAGGAGCACAAGTGGCTTCCAAACCCGGGCTTTTGACTGCTCTGAACGTGGCAAATGGACTGGTAAATATGTGTCAGATGGAAGACGATAATAAGTTTGACCTGTTCCTGGATATGGAATATATTGAAAAATTACATATCACACCTTTTTTAGTTGAATGGGCTTCACTTGCACGAAATTTGATAAACAATCCAATTGATAATTCAATCTAAAAAATAATCGAAGGATGTCCTAAATGAGCACAAAGCCAATCCTGATTGTTGATGATGAAGTAAATGTCCTTGCTTCGCTTACCCGTTTACTGACCGAAGAAAACTTGGAAAATATAAAAACTGCTCAGAGCGGTCAGGAAGCGCTTGAAATTATCAAGAACACACCTGATTTAGCGCTCATCATTTCTGACTTCCATATGGCAGGAATGAATGGGATTGAATTACTCTCACAAGTACGTGAAAGCCATCCCGATATAACCCGCGTTTTATTAACCGGTGCTGCAGACCTGGGAATGGCATTGGAGGCGGTCAACAAAGGAAATATATTCAGGTTTTTATTAAAACCATGTGCAACGGACATATTACTGGGCGCCGTAAAGGATGGCTTACGTCAAAACGAATTAATCAATTCTGAACATGAATTATTGAGCAAAACGTTGAACGGCAGCATAAAGGTTATGATCGATATCCTGGCAGTGGTCAGTCCTGGGATTTTTTCACAGGCAAGCCGGCTGCGTACCCTGGCACGCGAACTGTCTGCCGAGCTACAATTTCACGACCGGGCCTGGGAAATTGAACTGGCGGCCCTGTTAAGCCAGATAGGGGCGGTTACCATCCCTAAAACCATCTTGGAAAAATGGAAACATGATGAATTTTTGGATGATGCTGAAACGAAAATCATCCGCTCCATTCCACGCATGGGTAAGATATTGATCAATAATATTCCGCGCATGGAAAATATAGCAGAAGCCGTGGGGTATCAAAACTGTACCTATCATGGTCAAATCAGCCCGGATGTGCCCACTGGCGAAAATATTCCCATACTGGCACGTATCATAAAGATAATCATTGATTATGAGCGCCTGACAGAGAAAGCTCATAGTCCCATAGCTGCTTATCACGCCATGATAATTCGCGAGGCGGAATATGACCCCGAAATTTTGGCTGTCTTCCGGGCGAAGGTAATCAACAATGACAATCATCCATCACCCAAGTCTGTGCGGGGTGAGAAAGAAATAGTTGTTGATGATCTAAAAATTGGCATGGTAATCTCCAGAGACATTATGGATAAAAACGGGATTATGATTGTCGCGCATGGCACAGTTATCAGCAACGTCCTCCGATATAAATTAGTAAATTATTTTCGTTATCAGGCAATTTCCCAACCAGTGTTCATCGAGGGTATTTAATCACATGGGTTTGGCAAAGAGCAAGCCCGCAAATCTCTGCCAGTATTATTGACCATTCAAATTAAAGTCACACAGTCTCACATTTTTTTACTCAGGAGCACTGAAGATGTCTGAACCAGCAGATGTAATTGTCATCGGTGGGGGTGTGCAGGGTGCAAGCCTGGCATTTCACCTTGCCAAACGCGGAACAAAGGTGATTGTGCTTGAAAAGAAATTTATTGGAGCAGGTGCAACTGGACGCTCAAGCGGACTGGTACGCATGCATTACGATACAGAGGTGGATTCACGCCTGGCGTGGACCTCCTTCCAATATTTTCGAAACTGGAAAGAAATGGTGGGAGGCGATTGCGGCTTTACCCGCACAGGCTTCATTCAGGTGGTTGGGGAAAAGTATTCAAAGGCGCTCATTGCAAATGTAAAGATGCACCAGGCGATTGGGATCCCTGCTTTCCTAATCAATGCGGATGATGTCAGACGCCTGGCACCGTTTTTTGTGGCTGATAATATTGAAGTGGCTGCCTATGAACCAGAATCGGGATATGCCATGCCAAGTGACACCGCCAGCTGCTTGATGCAAGCTGCACGCAACCTTGGCGCACGTCTGGTGCAAAACTGCGATGTGAGTGGGGTTTCGGTGGCAGGTGGAAAGATCACTGGTGTGGAAACCTCACAGGGTGTTTTCTCTGCGCCGGTTGTGGTCAATGCTGCCGGGGCGTGGGCCGGGAAAATCAACTCCCTGGCTGGATTGGATCTGCCATACAGCACCTGGCGGCATGACACCATGTTTGTGGTGCGCCCGGCAGAGATTGGCCCCAGCCACCCAACTGTGATTGACTTTGAAAATGAAATGTACTTCCGCCCGGAAGGTGGCTTGACCCTGGTGGGTCTGGAAGACGGTAACCCACTGGGTGAATCACCAGACTCGGACACAGACCACCCCAAAAGTGGTTTTGTGGAACGCGCAATTGATCGAATCTGCCTACGCATTCCAGTAATGGAAAAGGGTGCGCTGCACAGTGCACACGGTGGCTATGACGGGATTACACCCGATCAACATGCGCTGCTTGGCGCAATGGGCCCCGAGGGCTATTACCTGGATTGCGGTCACAGCGGTACCGGTTTTAAAACTGCGCCAGCAATTGGGCTGTGCATGTCTGAGTTGATCCTGGATGGAGCGTCCAAAACAGTGGATATCTCCGTTCTGGCTCCGCAGCGCTTTGCAGAGGGTAAACTCATCCAGGGCAATTACGAAAGTATCTGGCATTAGAAAACTAGCCAGTATTCAAAATACTGATTTATTAAAAGCCTGCTGCGACTTTTTCAGATCGCAGCAGGCTTTTTTGGTGGGGCAAAGTATTCCATATCATGGCTATTCCGATCTTGACGAGTCAATCACTGCAACATATACTTAGCCGGCTAACTATTAGCCGGCTAAGTAACTAACTAAGGATTACTGTATGCAGAATGCCCCTGAAGTCGAAACCCTGGATTTTCTACTGGCGCAAATATCACGCCTTCACTATCAGCGCGCTCATGAATTATTTAATAACCTGGGCCTGTATCGAGGTCAACCCCCCGTGCTCTTTGCCTTGTGGGAAGAAGAAGGGCTGAGTCACAGCGAACTGGCAAAAAGATTACAAATTACGCCTGCCACCATTACCAAAATGATCCAACGCATGGAAAAATCCGGATTTATTAAAAGCCAACCCGATGCACAGGATCAACGCATCTCACGCGTTTATCTTACAGAAGCCGGGAAAGCCATCCGGGTAGAACTGCAGAATGTGTGGGATAAGCTGGATGCTGAAAATTTTTCTGGTTTTACCCCGCAAGAACAGGTTGTGTTGGGCCAGTTTCTACGCCGAATCCGCGACAACCTGCTGGGCGTGACCGGTGGAAAAATCTCGATTTAAGCTCACGGATCGCTATCGCTAAATTCAAACCTTTTCTTTTGGAAATCTCGATAAATTGGAAACCGGACAACTGGTTACACGGCTGACCAACGACGTGAGCCAGGTGCAGGAAGCGCTCTTGATGATCCTGCGGATTTTCGTGCGTGCTCCACTGTTGTTGATCGGCAGCCTGATCATGGCTATCATCACCAGCCCACAACTGGCATTTTTACCACTGGCGCTGATGCCGGTTGAACTGGTGGCGGTTATCTGGATTGTCAACAAAGCCACCCCCCTCTATAGCATCGTGCAGGAAAAGCTGGATGTGCTCAACGAAGTCATGCAGGAAAACCTGGCGGGGGTACGCGTAGTTAAAGCCTTCGTGCGTGCCGAACATGAAGAAGCCCGTTTTGGGCAGGCCAACAAGAACCTGAGTAACCAATCCATTAACGCCGCACGCGTGGTGGCAATCATGCCGGCTTTTATGATGTTTACCCTTAATCTGGGTGTGGTGGGTGTTCTGTGGTTTGGCGGCGCTCAATTCAAAGCTGGGAACATGCAATTGGGACAGATCATTGCCTTTGTCAATTACCTGACGATGACCCTGTTCTCATTGATGATGGTCAGCCAGCTCATTATTCAACTGGCGCGAGCCGAAGCCTCTGCCAAGCGCATCCAGGAAGTGCTCGATACCCAACCCCTGGTACAGGATCAGCCAGAATCAATCAAAGATTTTCACCCCAAAGGTCGGGTCAGCTTTGAAAATGTATCTTTCTGTTATGAAGGCACCAATGGAAACCCGGTGCTGAAAGATGTCAGCTTCAGTGCCGAACCAGGGCAAGTCGTAGCCTTGCTGGGTACGACAGGCGCGGGAAAATCCAGCCTGGTGCATTTAATCCCACGTTTTTATGATGTCACTTCCGGACGGGTCAGCATTGACGGGCAGGATGTGCGCGATGTGGAAATGAGCGTACTGCGCAGTCAGATAGGGGTTGCACTGCAGGAGACGGTGCTCTTCAGCGGCAGTATCCGCGACAATATCCGCTACGGGCGACCCACCGCAAACGATGCGGATGTTATTGAGGCTGCCAGACTGGCAAACGCAGATGGTTTCATCCACCGTCTACCGCACTCTTACCAAACAGTTTTGACCGAACGCGGCAGCAATCTCAGCCAGGGACAACGTCAGCTGCTTGCAATCGCACGCGCCATTCTGGCTGACCCGGATATTCTCATCCTGGACGAAGCAACCAGTAATGTGGATACCCGTACCGAAAAGCACTTACAGGAAGCGCTGATGCGCCTGATGAAAGGCCGGACAAGCTTCGTGATTGCTCACCGCCTTTCCACCATCCGGGATGCCGATCAGGTATTGGTGATCAACAATGGCGAAATCATCGAACGTGGTAACCACGACAGCCTGCTGATGCAAAAGGGTTTTTATTACCGGCTATATATGAGCCAATTTAAAGTACAGGGACAGCAGTAGATCGATTAAAATACTCAGACCATGCTGCATTCACGAGTCTTGCGTACCAAAATTACACCGCCCCCACTCAATGCGCGCACGTTATCCCGACCGCGCGTATTGCAGTTGTTAAAAAAGGCACTCGAATACCGGCTGACCATCCTTCAGACTGGAGCAGGCTATGGCAAGAGTACAGCGCTGAGCAGCCTGGTTCGTGAAGTTTCTCCGGTAATCTGGTACCAGGTTTACGAAGAGGATAACAATCCACTCGTGTTTTTACTGCACCTGTGTCACGCAACTTTGCTGGCGTTACCCGACATTTCCGGCATCCCACTGGCAAGTCTGGATGACTGGGATGAGACACAGGGACCTTTAGCCTGGCGTGAAGTGGTCGATGATTTCATAAACTGCCTGAGTTCAAACCTGGAGCAGCCCGTCTTATTTATATTGGATGATGCCCATCTCGTTACAGAAAACGGGGAAGTGGTCCATATTCTGGACCGGCTGATCAGCAGGGCGCCCGCCAAATTACATATCCTGCTCTCCGGGCGCCCGCCCATCACGCTGCCGACGCTTTCGCGCCTGCGGGCACAGGGGGATGTGCTCAGCCTGGACCAGGCAACGCTTTCATTTAATAGTACCGAAATTACAGCCTTATTTGCTTCCCAATATGGGATCGAACTGAGTACAGAAGAAGTTGATGCGCTGATTGCCTACACCGAAGGCTGGGCGATTGCACTGCAGCTCACCTGGCAAAGCATCCGCAATCAATCATTATCAGCGCTGGACTTCCCCAAGCATTTGCAAATCGATAAAAATCTCCCGGAACAATTGGGTGCCAGTTGGAATTCCGGGTCGGATGCGCTGGATACACTCTTTGAAATCCTGGCGCGTGAAGTTTTCGAACGCCAGCCCACGGATGTACGTAAATTTTTATTGGTGACAGCCACCCTGCGTGAACTGATCCCGGAAGCATGCGACTCACTCCGCAATTCATCAGATTCTGCTGCCATGCTGTCTTACCTGAAACGTCAGGATTTATTCGTGGTCGAAGGCGCGGGCAGCGTACTACGTTACCACCATATCTTTCACCACTTTTTAGGGCAGCAATCCAGCCTGGAACAAAGGTTGGCATGGAACAAACTGGCAGCAGGTTATTTTTTAAAGCATAACCACCCTGAAACAGCACTGTTTCATTTGATGCGCGCAAATGCATGGGCTATGATGGCAGATTCGCTGGATGAGTATATTGTTAGCCTGCCCGGCAGCGGACGGCTTGAAGCTTTGACAGTGTATATCAACCGCCTGCCACCAGAAATTCTACAACAGCACCCAGGGCTTATTTTTGCATTGGGAGAAATAGCCCGCCAGCACAGCCGGTTCGAGGAAGCACTGGGATGGTACAGCCAGTCTGAAACTGCCTGGCGCACACTGGGTAAGCCAGACGGCATAGCACGCGCCCTGCGCGGACAATCACGCGTCTACCTTGATACTGTCAACCCCAGTAAAGCAGAAGAATTATTGGAAAAAAGCATCAGATTAAGCGACGGGGTCGAAGACATTGAATCACAGGTGCGCTTGTTTGAGCTATTGGCTGAAAATAAATTAAACGCCGGACATGTAGCCGAGGCTGAACACCTGCAACAACGAGCGGACAGCCTGCGCCTGGAAGGTCCGTCCGATGATCAGCTGCTTTTCCGGGTCTGGCTGCGCACCGGGCGCCTGGCTGAAGCCCGAGAGGCTTTGGAAAAAAGAGCCAGCGCTGAAAAACAGCAACCCGTCCAAACGCCGCGCGCGCATCGCGAAACAATGCTGCTGCTTTCGCTCATCTACAGCTTTATGGGCCTGGGAAAGCAGGCTTACCAAACAGCCCTGGAAGGCAAACAACGGGGTGAAGATCTAAAAGCGCCCTTTGTGACAGCCGTCGGTCACATCCGCCAGGGCCATGCCTTGATGCTGCAGGGTGACACGGAAAATTACATAAAAGCACAGGAACAGTATGAAAAAAGCATTGAAATCAGCCGGACGTTATCCATTTCACGCCTGCTGGTTGAATCGGGTTGGGGCTTATGCCGTTCTTTCGGGTATGTGGGTGACCTGACCAAAGCACAACAACATGCACAGGAAGCAATTGAGATCGCCAATCAGGCCGGAGACGAATGGATCGCATCCCTGGTGCGCCTGACGATGGGCGCAAGTCTATCCTTGGCGGCGCGGTACGAGGCAGCTGAGCAATGGCTTAACCGCGCAGTGGCAGGCTTTCAGGAATGCAGCGATCCTTTTGGACGCAGCGCAGCCCGATTATGGCTCTCAGTCGGCTATTTCAGACAACGACAATTTGAGCGTCTGGCCCAGGTTTTGCCAGAGGTACTCGCAACCTGCCGCAGCAAAGACTATGACTTCCTGTTTACACGCCCTTCCTTTATCGGTCCACCCGATGAGCGCGTACTGGTCCCGCTGCTGTTATATGCCCGCCAAAATAACTGGGAAACCGCCTATGTTGGCAAGCTGCTGGACCGGCTGGGATTAAGCAAACTGGACCTCCATCCCGGATATCGATTGAAAGTACAGACCTTCGGTGAATTCCAGGTTTGGCGTGGTTCTGATCTGATACCTGCCAACGGTTGGCGCCGTGAAAAAGCCCGCCAGCTCTTTCAAGTATTATTGACATTTCGTCAAACAGCCCTGGAGCGCGAGCAAATTTGTGAGCTTTTGTGGCCTGAAACGGACCCAGTGACTGCGCAGCGCAACTTCAAAACCACACTGAACACTCTTTTTCAGGTATTGGAACCAGAGCGCGAACCCGGCGCAGAATCAGCTTTCATCTTGCGTGAAGGTTCGACCTATAGCCTGCGACCTGGTGCGGACTTATGGTTGGATGCAGAGCAATTTATGAAAAGTGTACGGGAAGTGCGAACCTCCCGGCAAAACAATAAAAGCAATCCGCAACGAGATGAAATTGCCAGGTTGGAAAATACCATCAGGCTTTATGGCGGGAATTATTTACCAGACGTGCTTTACGACCCCTGGGTGGTTGAAAAACGCGATAAATTTGCAGCAGATTTCCTGGAAATATCTGATCGATTGGTGGGCCTGCTGCTGACAGAAGGTCAATACGCTGAAGCCATCAATTTGAGCCAGCGCGTCCTCATACAGGATAACTGCTGGGAACGCGCTTACCGTCATTTGATGCTGGCTTACGACAAACTGGGAGACCACGGTCAGGTGGGGCGAATTTATCAGCGCTGCGTCCAGACCTTGCGCGATGAATTGGATGTGAGCCCTGCTCCGGAAACCGAAAAGCTGTATCAAACACTGATTATGAACATCTGAAACCATTGGTAAAAATGGGGGCAGAAGTGTCATAATATTTGTAACTCACCTGTTACTGGTGTGTGCTAATCTTATCTGATTGAATCTCGAAAATAGCCCATAAGTTTGGATGACAACCCTGGCAGGGTAAGCGCAAACTCATGTGGAAAGATATCTGATTATTCCAATAGGATTAAACAATGCCCCGTAATCCGCAAATCATCGCTACTGGAAGTTATGTACCCGAACGGATCGTAACCAATGCAGAGGTAGACGCCCTTCTGGGTGCTGACACCTCCGATTGGCTGCTTGCCAATGTGGGTATTCGCGAGCGTAGATGGATGTCACCCGAACAGGTTACATCCGACCTGATCGTACAGGCATCCCGGAAAGCCCTGGAACGCGCTGGCATTACGGCCGCCGATCTGGATCTGATCATCGTCTCAACCGACACACCGGATTACCTGTCACCCTCCACTTCGGTCGTAGTACAGTACAAGCTGGGCGCAGAAAAAGCAGGCTGTTATGATATCAATTCCGCCTGTGCCGGCTGGGTGACCGCCCTGGACCAGGGGGCGAAGTATTTATTAACCGAACCGTCATTCAAATACATCCTGGTTGCCGGCGGATACGGCATGAGCCGTTACCTGGACCTGAACGACAAAAAGACCGCCAATCTATTTGCAGACGGCGCGGGGGCCGTGATTCTGGGCACCGGCTCTGAAAAAGGGTTTTTGAGCAGCAACCTGCTGGCAGTGGGTTCATTCCACGATGCACTCGGGATTTACAGCGGCGGTACCGCTCGCCCGCTAACCCCCGAAAACTTTTCAACTTTTGGCAGCCCCAAGGTTGAGTTCGTAAAAAAATTCCCAAAAACATTCAACACCGAATACTGGCCCAAACTAATGCAGGGCGCGCTGGACAAAGCTGGATTAACCTTCGACGAGATCGACCATTACTACTTTACCCAACTCAACCTGCGCACCATTGAATTTATGCTGGATCTATTAAAACAGCCCATTTCAAAAACGCATTGGATCATGGACAAGTGGGGCTACACCGGCTCACCTTGCGTGGTGATGGCCCTGGATGACGCGATTACACAGGGTAAAGGACCCAAACCGGGCGAGAAAATCCTGTTTTGCGCCAGTGGGGGCGGGATCAGCATGGCTGCCTCCATCTGGCAGTGGAACCGCTAAAGCCAGGCGTACATTCCATTTCGACGGGAGATCTTATGTATATCGGCGATTACCTTGCAAGACGTGAACTCTATTCACCCAATAAAACTGCCTTTATCGATGCGGGAAAAAGCCCGGAATGGCGCTTGACCTTTCGAGAAGCCAATCAGCGTGCCAATAAGCTGGCAAACTGGCTAAGAGCGCAGGGAATTGGCAAAGGTGACCGAGTGGCAATACTGGCCCGGGATGGTTATGAACATCTGGATACATTTTTCGCCTGTTCCAAACTTGGAGCGATCCACACCGCACTAAACTGGCGTTTAAATTGGCATGAGCTGCTGGATATTTTCGAAACTACCACGCCAAAAATACTGATCTTCTCCGATGATTTTGTAAATACAGCTTCGGAATTAAGCACGCATTTCCAAAGCACGGGTGGACTGATCACGCTGCATCTGGAGGGCAATGGGATTGCGGGCAGCCTGCATTTTGAATCCACGCTCAATGCCGCAGTCGCTACTCCGGTCACCTGCGAAACACTGGAAGCAGAAGACATTGCCGCGCTGATTTTCACCGGCGGCACAACCGGATTGCCCAAAGCGGCGGAAGTCTCACACCGTATGATTGCATGGAACACGCTTAACACCGTCATCCATGATGTGACCCACAATGATGTTTATCTGAATGTATTCCCCATGTTCCACACCGGGGGTTTATTTGTGTATACGCTGCCGCAGGTGATATTTGGCGGGACCACCATTCTGATCCGAAATTTCGATCCAGCCCAGGTGCTGAGCCTGCTGCAGCGCGAAAAAGTAACCATTTTCGCGGCTGTCCCAACCATGTACCAGATTCTGACAACCGCCTCCAATTGGGCGGAGACTGATCTTTCAGCACTGCGATTTTGCACGAGCGGTGGCGCGCCGCTGCCTGTGCCACTGGTGGAAAAATATACCGCCGAAAAGGGTATCCGTTTTAAGCAGGGTTTTGGTATGACAGAATTCGGACCGGGTATTTTTGCACTGGCCCCCGAGGATGCCATTCGCAAAGCAGGCTCGATTGGGCGACCAAATTTCTTTGTGGATGCTCAAATTGTGGATGATAATAATAATTTTCTCGGCCCAGATCAGGAAGGCGAACTGATCCTGAAGGGACCTTCCTATTGTTCCGGGTATTTTAACAATCCAGTGGCAAGCAGCACAGCCATTGATGAGCGCGGCTTTTTTCATACAGGCGACGTGGCCCGTTTTGACAGCGAGGGCTACTTTTTTATCGTTGATCGCAAGAAAGATATGTTCATCAGCGGCGGTGAAAATGTGTACCCGGCCGAAATTGAGAAGGCACTTTACCAACACCCGGCGGTACATATGTGCGCGGTGATTGGTTTACCTGATGTTAAGTGGGGTGAAATCGGGAAGGCTTGCGTAGTTATCAAACAAGGGTTTAGCGTTAGCGAAGCGGAACTGCTCGAATTCATGTCCGCCCGTCTGGCGAAATTCAAAGTTCCAAAGTCCGTTGCATTCATGGAAGCCCTGCCTATTTCAGCGGCAGGCAAAATTCTCAAGCGCGAATTACGCGAACAATTCAGCAAGTAAAAGGAGAAAACCATGTCATCTGTTCCAACTTTGCCCGGCATTAGCTCCAAAATGATCGATACTCCGCGTATCCAGACACACGTTCTATTTAGCGGTCCCGAAACAGGCACCCCAGTCGTATTCCTGCATGGAAATGCGTCTTCAGCAACCTATTGGGAAGAAATCATGCTGGCACTCCCAGCCGGTTTCCGCGGCATTGCTCCAGATCTGCGCGGTTATGGCGATACGGAAGACAAACTGATTGACGCCACCCGTGGTGCGATGGATTGGGTGGACGACGTCCTGGCGTTGATGGATGTACTCAAAATCGAAAAAGCGCATTTCGCCGGGCACTCAATGGGTGGGACCCTGGTCTTCAACCTTGTCGCGGCTGCGCCAGATCGCGTTTTGAGTGGCACAGTCGTCAACCCCGGTTCACCCTACGGCTTCGGTGGCTCGAAGGGAGTCGATGGGCAGCCCTGTTATGATGACTGCGCCGGTTCAGGCGGTGGTGTCGTCAACGTGGATTTCCCCAAACTGATGGCCGCTGGCGACCGGTCGAGTGACAACCCGCAAGCCTCTCCACGGGTGGTGATGAATTCCTTCTACTGGAAACCTCCCTTTGTAGCAGCGCGCGAGGAAGATCTACTCTCCTCCTTATTGACCGAAAAAGTGGGTGGCGATAAATACCCCGGCGATTTCGTCCCATCCGGCAACTGGCCGAATGTTGGACCTGGCATTTATGGTCCGATCAACGCGCTCTCGCCCAAATACGTGGGTGATTCTGTCAAAAATTTCATCAATGCCAGCCCCAAACCTGCCATGCTGTGGGTCCGCGGCGATTCAGATATGATCGTATCGGATACATCCTTCTTTGACCTCGGCACACTTGGTCAATTGGGCTATGTTCCAGGCTGGCCCGGTGTGGAAATCTACCCTCCCCAACCGATGGTGAGCCAGACGCGCCACATTTTGGAGCAGTATGGCAACTTCGAAGAAGTTGTGATTGCCGACACCGGACACACCCCCTACGTTGAAAAACCAGCCGAGTTCTTGGCTGCCTTCATCAAGACCATCAGCGGTTAATCATTGGGTGGGGAGTGAGAGGCCTGCAATAAAAAGCCTCTCACTCCCCGTTATATAGCTTTTCCGATAATGATTTTGAATCGTAGTTGTGGCTTCAGCCGCCGCCTTTGACCAATATTTAGATGAACACAGATTGATAGGCACGCGCTGCAAACAATGCAGCCGCCTGTACGTTCCACCCCGCGCAATTTGTCCCCAATGCCACGGAGATCAGCTTGAGTGGGCCGAAAGCAGTGGAAAAGGCAAACTGGCAGCTTTTACAGTGATCTACAGCGGCCCAGCTTTTATGCTGGAACAGGGATTTGACCATTCTCAGCCTTATATTTCCGGAATAGTCATGCTGGAAGAAGGCAGCGCCATCCGCGCCGGCATAACCGGTTTGGACGCCACCCGACCAGAGTCGATCAACATTGGCACAGCGCTTCAAATCTATTTTGCTGAACCTGGCGCGGATGAGAAAAAAAAAAGACCTATCTGGCATTCCGCAGTATTTAGCGGTTGACACAGTGCACGGGTAACTTACAAAGCAAATAGTCCGTCTTATTCGGCTCCATTTTTATCCATTTGGCAGACATGAAATATCGTATCCACACAAGGAGTCCCCATGCGCATGAAAGATAAGGTTGTACTCGTAACTGGCGGAGCGGCCGGGATTGGAAAAGCAACTGCAGAGCGCTTCGCTGAAGAAGGTGCGAAGGTTGTCATTTGCGATGTAAACGAAAGCCTTGGGCAGGAAACCGCACAATTATTGGGGGCGGATGCCTCCTTTTACAAAGTCAATGTAACTAGCCGAGCAGATGTCCAGGCCTGGATCGAAGCGGTCGTCGCAAAGTACGGACGGATTGACGTACTCGTCAATAACGCGGGCATATTACGCGATGGGCAACTGATCAAGTTCAAAGAAGGTCAACTGGTCGGGCAAATGGCAGAGGCTGATTTTGACGCAGTCATTTCTGTAAATCTGAAGGGCGTCTTCAACTGTACCCAGGCCGTTGCCCCGGTTATGGCCAAACAAGGCGGCGGAGTCATCCTGAATGCGACCTCCATCGTAGGTCTGGATGGTAATTTTGGACAAACCAATTATGTGGCTGCCAAATCCGGTGTGATCGGCATGACCAAAGTCTGGGCACGCGAGCTTGGCAAATATGGAATCCGCGTCAATGCGGTCGCACCAGGCTTTACCGCCACTGAAATGGTGAGTGCCATGCCCGAAAAAGTTCTGGATGGAATGAAAGCCCATACCCCACTCGGCCGGCTGGGAGAACCACGCGATATTGCCAATGCCTACCTTTTCCTGGCGTCTGAGGATGCCTCATTTATTACAGGTGAGACATTGCGCGTGGATGGCGGGATCGTAGTTGGTACCTGATCCGCCCCAGGGCCAGCCGGACTGCCGCTGGTCTGTTTTTCATCCGATCCCTGCTAAAAATTCCGCTGGTTTATCCAATTCATTCTTTTAAAAAAGTGAAACTCTTATGAGCCACTCCGCTGACCTGCTTACCAATCGTGCCCGCCTGACCCCTGAGCGCGAAGCACTGCACGACCTGCATACCGGGAAGCATTACACTTATGCCGAGCTGAATGCGCGCGCCAATCAGGCTGCCAATTTTCTGCGCGAGCAGTTGGGCGTACAAAAAGGCGATCGGGTTTCGATCCTGGCACATAACTCGATTGCAAGCATTGATCTTTTGTATGGGTTGGGCAAAATTGGAGCGATATTTGCCCCGCTTAACTGGCGATTGACCAGCCGCGAGCTGGCGTACATCATCCATGACTGTCAACCCAGGGTTCTGATCGTCGGACCGGAGTTTGTCGAAACGTTATCCGAGATGCGCGGCGAAAAGGGAACGCTGGAAACGGTGATAGATGTGCCGCACTATATTGCACTGGAAGGCGCACCGATCAAGTCTGCCGGAAAATATGAGGATCTGCTGGCGCAGGCAGAGCCAACCGAACCGGTCCGCCCGGCCCTGGATGAAGAGGATGCCTATTGCATTTTATATACATCCGGAACAACCGGTCGGCCAAAGGGAGCCATCCTGCCTCACCGGCAGATACTGTGGAATGCGATCAACACGGTTATCTCGTGGGGATTAAGTGAAAAAGACGTTTCGCCCATCCTGACACCCATGTTTCATGCGGGTGGATTATTTGTTTTTTTGGTGCCTTTGTTTTATGCCGGCGGACGAATCATCCTGGCCCGCAGTTTTGACCCTAATACATCGCTGGATGTGATTGTCCACGAAGGCTGTACCGTCGTTTTGGGGGTTCCGACCTTGTTCCAGGTCTGGATGAACTCCCCGGCTTTTGCCCGGGCTGATTTCAGCAAAGTGCGCTTCTTCATCAGTGGCGGCGCCCCATGCCCACCGGCGTTAATCCATAGTTGGAGTCAGGCGACGGGCATCAGCCTGCGCCAGGGGTATGGTTTGACCGAAGTTGGCGTCAACTGCTTTTCGATGACGGATTCAGAGGCATTAGTGAAGGCCGGATCGGTGGGCAAACCCATTTTTCACAGCCAAATGCGCCTGCTGGATGGCAATGGACAGGATGTGGCCTGTGGCGAAACCGGTGAACTGGTTATCGCTGGCGGGCACGTCTGCAGTGGCTATTGGAAAAATCCAGAGGCGACAACAGAATCGCTGAAAAATGGCTGGTTCCATACCGGTGATATGGCCCGGCAGGATGCGGAAGGCTTTTTTACCATTGCCGGGCGCTTCAAAGATATGATCATCAGCGGGGGTGAGAATATTTACGCGGCCGAAGTGGAAAGTGTTTTCCGTGAGCACGGCGCGGTGGCAGATGCAGCCCTGATCGGCCTGGCAGATATTAAATGGGGTGAAGTGGGTTTGATGATCGTCATGTTAAAACCCGGGCAGCCTGCCACAGCAGAAGAACTGCTGGCTTTCTGCCAGGGCCGGCTGGCTAAATATAAGATTCCGCGGCGGGTTGAGATTGTCACCTCTCTGCCTTATTCAGCTTACGGCAAGATAATCAAAGCCGAACTAAAACAGCAATGGCAATAAGCGTCCGCCTGTAACTCTGTAATTCCTGGAGATTTTTATGCCAAGTACTTCACGCAAAGCCAACGGGATTGAGATTTATTACGAAATTCACGGCTCGGGCAGCCCGCTCGTGTTGATTGCCGGACTGGGATACCCGGCCTGGGAATGGCACAAAATGGTGCCGCTGCTCTCAGAGCAGTTTATGGTGATCACATTCGATAACCGCGGAGTGGGCCTGACTGAAAAGCCAGCCGGACCTTACACTGCTGCGCTGCTGGCCGCTGATCTGGCCGGTCTGCTGGATGAACTTGGGCTGGAAAAAGCCATCATCATGGGTCATTCGATGGGTGGGTTCATCGCCCAGGCCTTTGCACTTGAATACCCGCAAAGAGTCAGTAAATTAATTCTGTGTTCTACCAATTTTGGCGGGCCAAACCATGTTCCCATTTCAGCCGAAGCCATGCAGGTGCTTGCGGATACCCGCAGTGAGCCTTTGACACGCTTTACAAACGGACTGATCATCAGTACCGCGCCCGGTTTTGCTGAAAACCATCCAGAAATTATCCAGGAATGGAAGGAGTGGCGCCTGGCGAACCCGCTGCATGCCGCCGGCTACCAGGCTCAATTCGCGATTGGTCTGGGCTTATTGAATCCAGATGCCGCGTTTGAACAAAAGCTGGATCAAGTTTCAAGCCCGACGCTGATCATCTTCGGCGCACATGACAAGGTTGTTCCGCCCGCCAATGCAGAACTGCTGGCACATCAGATAAACGGCAGCAAGATAGTGATTCTGCCGGATGCAGGGCATTTTTTCCCGATCGAAACACCGCAAGCAGCCGCAGAGGTGGTTATTGCGTTTGCGAGGTAGGTAGGAGTTAACGGTATTCTAAATCTTACTGTCTATGATTGTCGGCGGGGCAACGATGATGACGATCAGTGACACTATCAGCAAAGTCTCAATGTTTTGACAGGCTGTGCGAAATTCTTCAACGGTTTCAAACTTCCGATGAGGAAAAACTCCCAGGTTTACCTACGCTTTGCCTAAAATTGGATACAAAAAAATGAAGATTTTCGTAAGCCTTGGAAGGTGCCATTCCCGAATTCTGAACCAAACACGTCAAATGTTTGTTATACTATTTCAGTAATACAATACAAATATCAGTTTTTCGTATTAGTCATAAAAAGCCTGAACAGAATCTCCGTTATTTTGGGTTAGCTTGCTGACCTGATTCCGGCCAATGTGGAAGATGGAATTGTTCAACCTTTACCTGACTATTACACCATTGTCAATTTTTCGAGCACTATCAGCAACCTGCCATTTTAACTTCCGCCAGCCTTCTGCTGGCGTTTCCCTGCACAACTTGTTTTTGGTAGATGCTTTTCTTTTCGTCTGATAACGCTTCCCCAAACGCAACTTACAGAATTTCAAATTTTCAGTCGGTACTCCCATCAATACTCGCATCTGTTGATCATCTCGAAATTCCAGTTACATTTCAGTATTCACTTCAGGCAGGTTTTTACCCAAGCCTATCTGATAATTCTATTGCAAAACAACTCTACTGATTAAAATCACATAATATAGATTAGCGCGTGCCTGCTCCAGAAAGCCAAGGGACGGGTTAACTCAAGAATAGCGAGAAGATATTTTGAAATTACAGGAACTGCCTGGGTGGGACTTATCCCCCTGGCTCAAAACAGGACAGAAAATATGAATACTCCCATCCAGGGCTCAACTTTGTGCCTGGCCTGTGGGCATTGCTGCAACGGCGTCTTGCATGCCTTTGCCAACCTTGAGCCAGGTGAATCCGCCTTCGCCGAAGCCTTGGGGCTGTCTGTCACGGAAGAGGCTGGTCGGGTACGATTTCGTTTGCCCTGTCCCCTGCTCGATGATAAGCGCTGTACGGTTTATCAATTTCAGCGCCCCCAGGTATGTGGAACTTATCGCTGCGATCTGCTAAAAAAATACCTGTCGGCTGAGTTGTCGCTTGAAAGCGCGCTAGAAATGATCGAACGCTTGGGGGTTTTATTGCAGGAATTGCGCAGGCTGGCTGGGAATGATTTACTCTCAGTTTCCACGAATGATATTTATAGCCTGATTGACAGCCAGGAAAAGCGTCTGGCGCATCCAGAACTGGTTCTTGCCTGGGTTAAGTTCAACTGGTACGTCAGAAAGCACTTCGACCAACATAAGAAAGCCTGATCCCATACCGGCGCAATTTTATGGGGAGGTATTTCTCCGCAACCACACTTCCTGGCCAGGGGCAAACGACTTTTGAGCTGCGCGATTTTCCAATTACGCCTGAAATACAACCAAACCTTCTACCCAGCTCTGCTGAAGATTGCAAGATCATGAAAGCGCTTGTGCCCGCCTGCGCCGGTCAGGATGGCTTCGCCGCAGCGAAGGCAGGCGCTGTCCCAGCGAGTCAGCCGCGTTGAATTAACTCGAAAATCCCGCGCATTGGCTGAGCTTGTATCTTTTTTGTTCTATGGTTTCATCCGAAGTTTGGCACAGAATAACTATCCTCCCATAATTAAAATACGCCAAAAGGCAGTCGCCTTTTGGCATGCAAGACCATATTCGAAAATACTTACCTTGTTTTTGGTCTATATATTGCTTGTTGGACCAGATCCATCTAAATTTGACCCTTTACCACCTAGCGTGCGCTTGATATCAATCCGGGCGATGGTAGGTCGGTGCCAGGCGGGCAGCGTAGTTTGTTCGGCGGCTGCGTTTTGCGTTTCGACCAGCGCTGATTCGGGCTGTTGTGGGGTTGCTGAAGTCATTGGAGTGCTCCTATTTTTTAATGTGAAATGAGTTTTATTTTATCATAAATCCCGGCAGACATGACGATTTATGGGTGAGGGCGGGGCAATTGCATCCAATCCTCTTGTAGATCTGGACTTTTTCGCAAATTGATCGCCCCGTGGCGGATGCTCTACGAAATTCCTGGTCTTTTGACTGGGGCGCAGGCCGATCAATCGTAAACGAGACTCAGAAGCTGGTTGGCGCTGGAGGGGAAGCCAGATCGCCAGCGCTAAAAGCCGATTTTTAGCACGAACTTTTCGAATGGCACAATTTGCGCGAATTCTTCATGGCTCTGATACGTGCGCAGAAGCGTTGAGGTTTTGGATGGATAGTCCACGCGCATCAACATGATCGGGAAACATTGGTAAGGCGAGATGGGTCGCAATCTCCAGTCCGGCGAGAGGTAGGTCCTATGGTTCCAGTATAAAAGGTGCGAGGGCGATGAAAAGACGGCTCTTTGGACGGGAGCAAAAGGACTATGCCAAGGTCGGCCATGCAAGAGCCTATTCGAAAAAAGCCCTTATCAAAGTTAAGAAGACCTGTTATTATTGAAATTATTATTCACCAACGCGATTACCATCAGGAGAAACTCGATGAATACTTTTTCCATTCCCGAACCACTGGAAGTTGAAGCAGCTAACGAAACCGTCAAGCCCGAATGGCGCACGCCGGTCATCACCCGGATTGACATCAAACGAACAATGTTAAAGACCGGTTCGTTTATTGATGGAAGTTCTCATACCATCATCTCCGGTTAGTTCCAGGGGCGGAGCGAAGTCGTGGGTCAAACGCCTAAAATCAAATATAAGGTATGGTATTTTCCAACGATAACGACCGTCACTTTTCAAGCGACGGTCGTTTTGCATGATTGTTTCAGGAATTTGAGATGAGCGCTATCTTTGGAATTTTTTATCGCGACGGCCGGCCCATTGACACCAGCACGCTGGCAGCTATGCAAACTGCTTCGACTCATTGGGGCAGGGATGGTGACGGGCTTTGGCAGGAGGGCTGCGCCGGGCTGGGACAGGCCAGAACTTTCAGCACCCCGGAAGCAGTCTATGAGAAATTACCACTTTGGGATGCCGGGCGTGGGTTGGCCTTTACCGTTGCTGCACGCCTGGACAACCGGGAAGAACTGATTCATCAGTTTTCAGTCAGCAGTGACCAGTCGCAAGTCCCGGATAGCGACCTGATTTATCGAGCCTATCTCAAATGGGGTGAAGACTGCGTTCAGCACATCTATGGTGATTGGGCTTTTGCAGTATGGAACCCGAAGGAACGCAGCTTATACCTGGCGCGCGACCACTTCGGTAACACTGCGCTGTATTATTACCTCGATGCGCAGATGTGTGCCTTTGCCTCGGAGCGCAAGGCATTGTTGGCGCTCAAGCTCGCGCCGCTGGAAATGGACGAACTCTACCTGGCTCAGATCCTGATTTCATGGCCGGCGTATCACGGTGAGCGCAGCATATACCAGCAAATCCAACGCCTGCCGCCAGCCCATACACTCAAAGTTACACCTGAAAAAAACAACGTCCGGCAGTATTGGCGGATGGAAGATACCCCCATTTTACGCCTGGCGAAACGCCAGGACTATGTGGAAGCTTTCCGCGAGAAATTCGATCAGGCTGTTCGTGCCCGGTTGAGATCTGTGGGGGGCGTTGCAACCACCCTGAGCGGCGGTCTTGACTCTGGCTCCGTAACTGTCACAGCCGCTGCCTTGCTGCGCCGCGAGGGCAAACGTCTGGCGGCCTTCACATCCGTTCCGCTCTTCGACACGCGCCCATATGTGGATGAAAACCACTTTGGCGACGAGTTCTCCTTCGCGCAGGCTGCAGCCCAGTTTGCAGGCAATGTCGATCTGGTTCCCATCACTGCCGAAAACATCACGCCCATTCAGGCCATCCGGCATGTTTTAGCGATCCATGACGAACCCTCTCATGCTGCCGGAAATTTATTCTGGTTGTACGATATGGAACGCACCGTCGCCGCGCAAGGCTTCCGCGTTTTACTGACTGGTCAGTTGGGCAATGCCAGCATCTCCTGGACGGGCGATCCATCCGCCGGGCTGTTTCAAAGCAATCCACGGGAGTGGACAAAGAATAAGCTCAAACAGGCCCTGCCCTTTGAAATCCTGAAAGCCTGGCAGCGCTGGCACACCCCACAGGATTGGTTCCGTGGCTCCGCCATTCAGCCCGAGTTTGCCAAACGTCTTAACCTGCTGGAACTGCGCCTGAGTGACCCCGGCGAATTACCCTTTACCCCGCTCGAGATGCGCATGAACATTCTCAAACCAGGCAAAACTTTTTTGGGGGCACTGCACGCCCAAATGGGCGCGGCACACGGTCTGGAAATCCGCGACCCAAGCGGTGATGCGCGCCTGGTAGCTTTCACACTCTCCGTGCCGGATGATATTTTCAGCGACCCCAAGACTGGCATGGACCGTTGGCTGGTACGTGAGGCAATGCAGGACCGCCTGGCAGACGAGGTACGTCTAAACCGGCGGCGTGGGCGGCAGGCAGGCGATCTCGTGCCGCGCTTACGCAATTCTGCCGACGAGGTGGAAAGCGCGCTGGCCGAAATCGAAAGCGGCCCCGCCAGCCAGTACCTGGATAGCGTCCAAATGCGCCAGATATGGCAGATGGTTCAAACCCAGGATAGCAAGCTGGCTTTTCTGAAATCTGTCACCACCCTGACACGCGGCATCATGGCCGGGCTGTGGGTGAATGAGTTTTATGCGCGTCATGGGTGAGTATTGCACCTTTTGCACAAGCAGGAAAGTACACTTTTTACCCGCGGGCATTATATAATCGGTGATATGTTCCCAGACTGGCTGACAAACCTGCAAGTTGAATTCGGCTCCGTCCCGCGCGGGCTGGAGAAAACCAGTGCGAGCGGCGTCTTGTGGCAAGCTGCGCCGGGGCGCTTCTTACTGGATGTTCCCGGCGTAGCGCGTTACCTGGCTGAAGATGGCCAGCGACTGACCATTGAGCCGGCACCGACTGCCTCCGAAAGCGAAGTTGCGCGCCTGGCGCGGACAGTGCCCCTGGCTGCCCTGCTCTATCAGCGTGGGCTGTTGGCATTTCACGCAGCAGCAGTAGCGGTGCCATCCAAAATGACGGCAGCCAGTAACCTCCCCGGCGGATTGTACGAAGCTACTCATAACATAATTGGTCATACCGACACGAGGGAAGATTGCTTCATTGCGGAAGAGCACCGCATTCGCAATGACAAGAGGAGTGTCAACTCCTCAGAGAGTACCGCTCCCGGTGGTTTGTACAAAGCTCGCGGCGACAATCCTCCCAATCAGATTGGGCTGCTGCTGGCTGGAGACTCGGGCGCAGGCAAATCCAGCCTGCTTGCGTCTCTTTTGCAACGCGGCTGGAGCATGCTTTCCGATGATCTGGCCGCCGTTGGCCTGGACGAAAATAACCAGCCGGTGATCTACCCTGTCCACTCCGAAATCCTGCTGTGGGGGGATGCGCTCAAAAACCTGGGGCTTAACCCTTTTCCGGAAATCGAGACACTGGAAAACGGCAAACGTGCCTTTTCTGCTACTCAGCAGTTTGCCAGCCAGCCGGTACCCCTGCATACCATCGCCTGGCTCAGGGTTCACAGCGAACCAACCATACAGATCGAGTCGCTGCGCGGGCAAAAATTTTTTCAGGCTATCAACACGCTGCTGTATAATAGCCACATCGCCGATGCCCTGCTCGACCGGCGCGATCACTTTCATCTAGCCTCTGCCCTGACGCAAACCATCTCCATCCAGCGCCTTTCGCGTCCGCGGGGGGCATGGAGTGTAGCCGGGTTGGAAGCCAAAATTCTTGATTTAACGACGCAAGGGCTGTAACCCCAAGCAAACCCCCAAAGACCTGGGGCCTTTTTGTTAATACCTGGAAATTTATAAATGCCCTTTATCTACACCATTTACGGAATAACCCTCTCCACTCCCTTCCCGTGCGCCGTGCTTCCCCCGGCAGCGCCGGAGATTCTGCCCGAGCTGGTGGTAGTGGAAGGCGCTGTTCCCCTGCACCTTGAAGCACCTCAGGCCCAGGATGAAAACTGGGAAGCCGCACCAGGACGATTTTTGCTGCGCGGTGGACTGCGCGTCGGGCGTTTTTTAGTCGAAGACGGGCAGCGTGTAACCCTGCAGCGCAGCCAATCTGCCCGGGATGACCTGCTGGCCCTGGCATTTCTCAGTTCGGTTATCGCTGCCGTCCTGCGTCAGCGCGGAAAACTGCTGCTGCACGCCAATACCGCCCTGACTCCGGTTGGCGCACTTGCCATCAGTGGCATTTCGGGTGCGGGCAAGTCCACTACGCTGACTGCCCTGCTGCAACGCGGTTGTTCCATGCTGGCGGATGACACCACTGTTTTACAGTACAATGACCAGGGTCAAGTGGAAGTCCTGCCCGGCGTACCACAGATGAACCTGCTGGATGACGCCGCCGAGGGCTTGAACTATGATATTCGCTCCTTTCCGCGACATCAATGGCAGTCAAGAAAAGCCATCGTGCCCATGCATGAAAAAATGGTCCCACACCCCGTACCGCTCTCGGCGCTCTACCTGCTGGAAAAGGGCGAAGTTGAAAGCGTGCAGGTGCAGCCATTGCAGGGCATGGAAAAATTTTCAGCCGCCCAAAGCTGCATCTTCGGACCCATGCTCCCGGCAGAACACTCCGGTCTTTTCCCATTGTTTACAGGTCTGCTGGCCCAGGTCCCCGTCGTGCGCCTGACCCGTCCCAACCAACACTGGAGCGTCTCTGACATAACCGAGATTCTCCTGCGCACTGATTACCGTTGACTGCCTGCTGAGCACTGATGATTACCTGGCTCGCCTCCTACCCCAAATCTGGCAACACCTGGCTGCGCACCCTGCTGACCAACTACCTGCGCGACGCCGACGCCCCGGCCGATATCAACGCGCTCGAGGGTGGGCCAATTGCCAGCGCACGCTTGTGGTTTGACGAATGGACCGGGGTCGAAGCCTCGCTTTTGTCGGATGCCGTCATCGAGCGGCTGCGCCCGGAGGTGTATCGCTGTATGGTGCGCGAGAACCCGCAAACGTTATATATGAAAACCCACGATGCCTGGAAGCGCACCGACCGCGACGAGCCACTTTTCCCGCCCGACGTGACGGCGGGCGTGGTCTACATCCTGCGCAACCCGCTGGATGTAAGCATGTCGTGGGCCAACCATAACGGCATTGACGCTGAGAAATCAGTACAGAATTTGTGCGACCCAAAATTTGAGTTGGCGCGTACGCTCGACGGTCTCGCGGACCAGTTGCGCCAGTATATGGGCAGTTGGAGCAGCCACATCCACAGTTGGGTGGATGACTCTGGCTTACCTGTGCATATCATCCGCTACGAAGATCTGCGCCACGACCCTGAAAGCGTTTTCAGTGAGACACTGCGCTTTTGTGAACTTCCAATCGATTCAGCGCGGATAAAAAAGGCGGTGGAATTCTCCAGCTTTAGCGAACTCCAAAAACAGGAACGCGAAAAAGGTTTCCGCGAGCGCCCCGCCAAAGCCAACGGCGGATTTTTCCGGCAGGGCAAAGTTGGAGGCTGGCGCGAAGAACTCAGCCCAGAGCAAGTCAAGCGGATGATCGCCGCGTTCGGTGATACCATGTACCGCTTCGGATACTTAAACGAAGACAAGCTGCCCATTTAACGATTTCATTTTTCCACAGGAGAATTTTATGCCCATTACCTCAAGCGACCGCGTAATCCGCACTAACGGGTTGCTCTCTGCCAGCATCGACAACGACCTGATGATTCTCAATATGCAAACCAATAATTATATTGCGCTGGACGAGATCGGGAGCCGCATTTGGGATTTGATTGAAGTACCCCTGCTGGTCAGCGACCTGTGCGTACAGCTCGCTGGCGAATTTCAGGCCCAGCCCAACCAGATTGAAGCCGATGTACTGGGCTTTCTGAACGAATTGCAAACCGAAACGCTGGTGAATGTTGTTACTGGCTGACTTTCGCAAACTCAGCAGTCGCTCCCTATTGGAACTTTTCCTGTTCAGTCAGGCATTTTTTTGGCTGCTGGTCATGCAACTTGGGATCGCCTTTTTCCATTTTCAAGACATCGCCCGCTGGATCGGATTGAAAACTGACGTTTCAACCTCGCCCCCGGCCCCGGTGGGAGGGCAATTCCCAGTCAGCAAACAAATAGCCTGGGCCATCAGCGCCAGCGCCCGGCGCACGCCCTGGATCAGCACCTGCCTGGCGCAAGCCCTGGCGTGCGCGATTTTGCTCAGAGGCTGGCATATTCCTGGCCTGGTTTACCTGGGCCTTGCCAAAGATGCTTCATCCAAAGGCGGCTATGCCGCCCACGCCTGGCTGCGCTGTGGAGATGCCATCCTGACTGGGGCGAGCGGACACGAGCGCTTTCAGGTCATTGCAGTTTTTAGGACTGCGAAAGCTTAAACAATGCACCCTTCACCCCGCACTTTTTCCAAGAAAATCAGCCGGGCATTTACACAACTGCCATCCACTTTACGCGCCGTGCGGCTGGTCTGGCAAACTGCGCCCACCTGGACTTTGCTGAACGGGTTGATGATTGTTATTCAGGGTTTCCTGCCGCTGGCAGGGCTTTACCTGGTCAAACGCTTGTTGGATGCTGTTACAACTGGATTGGCGGCCTCGCACCCCGAATCTGCCTACCAGAACGCCGGGTTATGGATTTTACTGGCGGCCGGGGTGGCCCTGCTGACTGCGTTGGCACGCTCAGTGGGGGAATACTCCGCTGAAGCCCAGGCCCAGCAAGTCACCGATGCGATTGCCGATATCCTGCATGCCAAATCGATTGCTGTTGATCTGGAGTACTACGAGGACCCCGGCTATTACGACACCCTGCACCGCGCCCAAAAAGAAGCCATTTACCGCCCGACACGTATCGTTAACGGTTTGATCCAGGTTGCGCAAAGTGGACTTTCCCTGCTGGGGATACTGGGCTTATTGGTTTCTTTTAACGGTTGGCTGGCTGTCCTGCTGGTACTGGCTTCGCTGCCAGGAGCATTGGTGCGCCTGTGGTATTCGCAGCGCTTGTATGGCTTTGAACGCTCTGAAACCGAAAAAGAGCGCCGCGCCTGGGCTTATCACAACATCCTGACCGATGTGCCTTACGCCAAGGAAATCCGCCTCTATAATCTCGGAGCGCTTTTCAAAAACCGCTACCGGGAACTGCGCGAGAAAATTCGCGCGGGCAAACTGACTTTGGCAGGTCGTCGTGTGCGCGCCGATTTAGCCACCCAAATCTTGACCACGCTTGCCCTGTTTGGCTCCCTGGCCTGGATCGTGCGCCAAACTCTGCTTGGCTCGGTCACACTGGGTGATTTGATGGTCTATTATCTCGGTTTCCAGAGCGGGTTGAGCTTCCTGCAAATGACCCTGAAAGGGCTGGCCGGGTTGTATGAAGATAACCTATTTCTGACCAACCTGTACCAGTTCTTGGATCTGACCCCCAAGATTGTGGCCCCGCCCCAACCTCATCCGGTTCCAGAGCCCATGCAGCGCGGAATCAGCTTTGAGGGCGTTAGTTTTACCTATCCCAGTCGCGAACAGGCTGCGCTCAAGAACATCAACCTGACGATTGCACCGGGAGAGGTCATTGCCCTGATTGGCGCAAACGGTTCGGGCAAGACCACGCTGATTAAGCTGCTGTGCCGCCTGTATGACCCGACCCAGGGCGCTATCACCGTTGATGGGCTGGATTTACGCACACTCGACCCAATCCAATGGCGCCGACAACTCGGTGTAACTTTTCAGGATTACGCCCATTATGCCATGACGGTGCGCGAGAACATCTGGCTCGGCAATCTGGAGAGCCAACCTGACCCGGAGCGAATTGCCCAGGCTGCCCAGCGTTCCGGCGCGGATGAGTTTATCCGGCGCCTGCCGCAGACTTATGAGACCATGCTTGGTCACTGGTTTCAGAAGGGACAGGAGTTGAGCGGGGGCGAATGGCAGAAGATCGCCCTGGCGCGTACCTTTTGGCGAGAGGCGAGTGTGTTGGTCCTGGATGAGCCGACCAGTTCACTCGACCCATTGGCCGAAGCAGAACTCTTCCGCGAATTCCGAGCCCTGTTGGATGGCCGCAGCGCCATCTTGATTAGCCACCGTTTTTCGACTGTGCAAATGGCAGATCGCATCTATGTGCTGGACCAGGGTCGCATTGTGGAATCGGGCACACACACGGCGTTAGTGTCACAGGCGGGGCTCTATGCTCAGCTCTATCAGACTCAGGCGCAACATTATCAGGAGCAATGAGTGAGTATGGACCAGGACGCAAACCAAATATTACTGGCAGGCCTTACCAAAACTCTGCAGACTCCGCAGCTTGCCAGCCTATCTATTGAAGACTGGCGCAGGGTGAACAACCTGGCAGAGCAGCAAGGTGTTGCCCCGCTTCTGTATCACCGTCTGCAGCAGATGAAAGTGACGCCGCCCAATGAGGTGGCCGAGACATTGAAACAGGAATATCTGCAAAACATGGCGCGGAACATGAGCCTGTATCAAGCATTGGGCCAATTACTCAGACGGCTGCAGGAAAATAAAATCTCCGTCATCGTTCTCAAAGGCGCGTACCTGGCCGAAGCCGTCTATCAGAACATTGCAGTGCGGATGATGGGCGATATCGATCTATTGGTGAAAGAAACTGACCTGTTGCGCGTTGAAAAGGTACTACTGACCCTGGGGTATCTTCCCAAGGAATTTAGTCGTGTGATTTCTGCAGATAGCCACGATTTCTGCTACTCCCTGCCCAATACAGCCGTCCTGTTGGAAATTCACTGGACGATTTACGACTCTGATTTTCCCTTCAATGTGGAAATGGAGAGTTTATGGGACCGGGCTCAGCCTGTCACCCTGGCGCAGGCTTCCGGGCTGGCGTTGGCACCTGAAGACTTATTCCTCTATCTTTGTTTGCATATAGCCAAGCATACTTTTGAATTTGGCCTGCGGATGTTGTGCGATATTGTCGAGCTGGTGAGACACGCGAAACCAGAGTTAAACTGGAACAAAATCGAGATACGCGCCCGCGAATGGGACGCAATCCGAACCATCTATCTGGTTTTACGCTTGACAGAAGAACTGTTCGGAAAAATTGCTCCCGAAGATTGGCTGGCTGCTATCCGCCCGGAAAGTTTCTGCGAAACGTATCTCGACCTGGCGCGGGAACAAATCCTTGGCGACCGCCGCTCCATGAATCACACTGAGTTGGGATCTCTTAACCTCTTACAGTTATTCTGGGGGAAAAAGTTGGGCAGTAAACTGGCATTGATTCGAGAGCGGCTTTTACCAGCGCGAGCGCTCCTGGCACGCCAGTATCCCGTCGCTGTCGACTCATGGAAAATTTATTTGTACTATCCGGTGCGGCTAAAGGATGTGCTGGGGCGACAAGGCGCGGCGTTCTGGCGGCGATTGCGCGGTGGCTCAAAAACGCAAGCCTCTGTCACGCACATCAACCAGCTCGTCACATTGCGGAATTGGCTGAACTCAGGCTAGAAAATTTCTGGAACCATCCGCGACACCTGGAGCATTTCAAGCGCAACCGTAATATGACTGATAACAATAATGGCAATTCGTCCATTCGTTCAGTTGTTAGGGAAAGGTCTGCGAAATTTTCAATCAGGAATCAAAACCAAGTCCCAGCGCGTCAAGCGTACGCAGCCACAGGTTGCGGCGGCCCTGGTTACGATCTGCCTGATCCAGCGAGTAGCGGGTCAGGTTTATGATGGGTGAACGCAGCGGTTCGGGTGGAAACGGCACGGGTTTTTGCCTGACCATTTCCAGCTTTATGCGCTCATTGGACTGTCCATCCAGCATATCAAGCATAACACGAGCGCCAAAACGCGACGCGCCAACGCCCAACCCGGTGTAACCCAGTGCGTAAGCAGTGCGTCCATTTTGCGCGCTGCCCCAAAAAGCGCTGAAACGGGAACAGGTGTCGATGGCTCCCCCCCACGCATGCGTAAAACGCAAACCGCCCAATTGCGGAAAGGTCTGGAAAAAGTGTTCAGCCAGACGCCCAAAAGATGCCTGGTTATGTTCCAGGTGTGAACCCATACCATTATTCGGGTAATAAACCGCATCATAACCACCCCACAGAATGCGTCCATCAGCCGTGGTACGATAATAATGAAACTGGTTGCCTGCATCTGAGATACCCTGACGATTGTGCCAGCGAATTTCATCCCGTTGAGCAGCAGAGAGCGGTTCGGTGACCAGCACATAATCATAGACTGGAACAACATAATATGAAAGACGTTTGAGCAGCGGCGGAAATGCATTCGTTGCCAGGGCAACCCGTGCCGCACGGATTTGAGCCAGCGGCGTTTGCACGCAGATCACGTTGCCTTCCTCCACAATTTGTGTGGCTTGCGTGTGCTCATATAAGCGCACACCCAGGTTCAGACAGGCTTTACGTAAACCCCAGGCCAGGCGCGCCGGGTTAAGCATAGCCACGTTCATATTCTGGATGGCACCCAGATAGGTGGGCGAATTGACATGTTGCTGGACCCGATCACGTTCCAACCAGCTTACATTTTCACCATAAGCCAGCCTTTCCTTCAGTGATGCCTGCATTTCCTGCAGCTGGTATGGCTCGGTAGCCACCACCAGATCCCCTGAGCGTAGAAAATCACAATCAATTTTCAAGCGGGATATTGTGGATTCTATTTCTGCCAGGTTTTCATGACCCATGCGCAGCAGAGTCGCAATTTCAGCCGGCCAACGTTCACGGCCATTCTCGAAGCCGTGCGTAATGGATGCTTCCATAAAACCGCCGTTGCGACCACTGGCAGCACTGCCGGCTTCACCCGCTTCAATCAGTACAATATCGCGTGCTGGATTGGCTTCCTTGGCCTGTAAGGCTGCCCACAACCCGGTGAAACCTGCCCCGATAATCAGTAAATCAGCCGTTGTTGCTGCTGTGAGTTGTTCAACGGCCTCAGGGCGAGATGGGTCATCCAGCCAGAAAGGCAGAGGTTCAGCATTTTTAATGGATTTTAAAGTTTCAGGGCGGGGTTGGCTGGCAAAGGGCATAAGAGGGGCTCACTATGGAACAGATATTCTGGGTGGATGACGATATGAAATAACAATCCATGGATTCTAACCGCAAATCCTTCAGGGGACAGCAACTGGAAGAGGTTTAAATATTTATGCGCAGGTTTCATAGTCGGCAAAGAATTTACGTTTGAGTAAGAGACTATCGAAAATAATATAATTTCTCCACTTGCCCAATTGATCCAAAAACCAGCCAATGCACTCAATCTGAGCAGCTCATGTCAGCCGGCCTGATCACTAATTTTTGAGATGATACGCTATAATCAAATAATTATCAACAAAAATCCCCTTCAATGCAATTTTTTTTTACAAATCGCGCTGAATTTAAAACGGAGTTGTGTATGTTTCGTAGGGTTTCTTTAGCGGCATCTTTTTTTGCTGTGTTAATGCTGATATATTTTGCCAGAGAAATTAACCTGTTGATTCCCACACCCGTTTTGGAAAATCAGGATATTTACTATTCGTACGTTGAAGGCAAACGCCTGGTGGATGGAAAAAACCCATACGCGCGGATTTTAGATGGGAATATGCGCGATAATCAAAAGTATGCCACCTACTTCCCGGTTTTTTACGAACTTTCATTCTTAAGTCAGAAAATGGGGCTGCATTCAGCTTCACAATGGATGATGTTCTGGAAAACTGTTTTCATGGCCTTTGAATTCGGGATTGGGCTGCTGCTTTATTTACTGCTGGCCCGGAATAAATTGGAATGGATTGGCGTTTTTGCGGCGGCGTTCTGGATGTTCAACCGCTGGACCTTAAAAGTTGTAGAGATGGGCAACCTGGATTTTATTCCCATTTTCTTTCTGGTTCTATCATTAGCACTGTTTTCCAAAAATAAGTGGTGGGGACTCTTCTTCTTCAGCCTGTCTTTAGGTTTTAAGCAAGTTGCAATTTTCCTGGTCCCCATCTATTTAATCTGGGTCTGGCGCGAAACCCTTCAAAACCGCTTGAGAACCACTTTTTTCGCAGGTCTTGTCATTGCCAGTGTGCCATTAATTTCTGCACTGCCGTTCCTGGTCTGGAATGCGAAGGGCTTCATCCTGTCAGTCATGTTTTCGGCAACGCGCAATGCTTCCAATCAATTTGGAATACCGTCCATGGATGTCATCGCCAACCTGGAAGGGTTAACAGCCCGGTTGGGAATGCTGGCTTTGGTGGCCATGCTGTATTATTTTGTATTTCAAGGCAAGGGACGGATATTTTTTGCGTCTTTTCTGATCCTATCCGTTTTTTTGGATTTCAATTCGGTTTTATATAGCCAGTATCCCTCGTGGGTGGTGCCACTGATACCGTTAATCCTCCTGGAGATTCAGGATGGCTTGGGCGACAAGCAAAATCAATCCGGTGCTGATAATCTCCTGGTAACCTGATAGGAAAGTTCAACAGGTGAGCATACCCCCTTATTTGCGTAATTCCGGGCAGCGCGTCCGGGATTTTGTTCAACGGCACAGCCAGTTCGTCTGGTTTTTTTTAATTCTGTGCCTGGGCATATTTGCGCGCGTCTGGGAAATACGTTTCCTGCCTTCTGGTTTGCATCAGGATGAAGCCTCGATTGGGATGGATGCTTATTATTTATTGAAATATGGGCTGGACCGCAATGGCTTTTCATATCCGGTGCACCTGGTTGCGTGGGGAAGTGGTCAGAATGCGCTTTATGCTTATCTGCTCATGCCTTTTCTGGCATTATTTGGATTAAAAGCGGTTGTCATTCGATTGCCCAACCTAATTTTGGGGATCCTGACCCTGCCAGTTATCTACTTAATTGGCAAACAGATTGTTGATAAAAAATTTGGTTTATTTTTTATGTTTTGCGTAGCAATCAGCCCCTGGCATATCCTCTTATCCCGCTGGGGGCTCGAATCGAACATCCTGCCGTTTTTCTTCAGTGTTGGATTCTATTGTCTTTTGAAATCGCGGGATCATTTGGGCTGGTTTATTGCAGCAAACATTTTTTTTGCAATCTCGCTGTATGCCTACGGAACAGCCTACGCAGCTATCCCTATTTTTTTTGCATTTTCAATCTTCATTATCATCAAGTTCAAATGGCTTTCCTGGAAAAAATTAGGCGCCGGATTTGGCATTTTAGTTCTGATGGGTTTTCCAATTTTCCTGTTTGTCATTATTAATTTACTCAAGCTGGAAACGCTTCATTTTGGGTTGGTTTCGATACCACGTCTGCCGGTTTTGTCGCGCTTCGAGGGACTGGGCGCAATGTTTAGTGGCAACAGCTTTTTATCCACTTTAAGAAACTATGCGCTGGCTTTCTTTAATTTATTGATCACCCAGGATGATTTAAGGAGCCGTAATTCTCTACCGCCCTATGGATATTTTTATCCTTTTGCATTTCAACTCTCCCTGGCGGGTATTATTTTCTTATTCAGATCACTTAATAAAAACAGGGAACAAAAACTTTTCTTATTAGCCTGGTTCCTGACCAGCCTTATCCTGGGCATGCTGCAGCCGGTCATTATTAATCGGATCAATTTGATTTTTATTCCAATTATTTTTTGTGCAGCCTATTTTATCTATTGGCTGCACGGCCATTTTCAGATTGCGCTCCCGCTGGCTGTGATTGCATTACTGATCGGATTTTCCCTCTTTACAAGGGATTATCACGGGCCAATCTATCGTCAGGATATTGACAAAGAATTTTATGCAGGATTGGTGCCAGCCATCGATTTTGCCCGTAAATCCAGCGGACCGATTTGTGTGACCAATCAAAAAATTTATATGCCGTATATCTTTGTGCTCTTCTCAGAGCAAACGCCGCCATTGGAATACCTGAAGCAGGTAACCTATGTTGACCCCAATGAACCACTGCGGGAAGTTCGTTCGATGGGACGTTACACATTTGGCACACAAAATTGCAATCCTGCTCCTGGCTTGAGCTATATCCTTTTCGAAAAAGAAAAAATACCAGTCAATGGTGAATACAAGAAAAAGATTTTTGGAAATTACATCGTTTACACACCCCAAAACTAACCTGATACTGGGTTGAAACAAAACTTGTAGTCACGACAAAAAATAGGTTGGTGGGAAACAGACTGATGTACAATAAAAGTACCGTTCCGTTCAGGAAGTCAAACGGGCACTCAATTCAGGGTTGAAACCCTTTGCTCTTCTCTTGAAAGGAGCAATGCTTCTTAAATAAAGGTCTCAAACCTGATAACAAGCGGACGATCACAGGCAAAACCTATGAATCCACAAACAAGCGTTCCAAAAAACAGGATTGCGAATCTAAAACAAGAGCTTGCACAAAGAGAGGCGGAGCTGGCTATTATTAACAGCGTACAGTCCGGGCTGGCGGAGCACCTTGAGGTTCAGGCCATCTATGATTTGGTGGGGGACAAAATTCGCGACATCTTCAACGCTCAAGTGGTAATGATCTCACCCTACGACAGACAAACCAATACAGTTGAACACCGCTACGCCATCGAACGAGGGGAAAGAGTTTACTCGATCGGATCACATCCTCCTGGAGGTTTCCGTTCCAAAATTATCCAAACAGGGCAAACAATACTGGTAAATACGAATGTGGCCGAAGAAGCAGCGCGCCTGGGACAACCGACGCTGCCCGGAACAAAAACGCCCAAATCCTGGTTGGGTGTGCCCATGCTTGTGCGCGGTCAGGTAACCGGTATTCTCAGCCTGCAAAATGTCGATGAGGAAAATGCTTTCAACGAATCGCATGTACGACTGCTGCAGACCATAACCGGTTCAATGAGTGTGGCCCTCGAGAATGCCAGGCTGTTTGCTGAAACACAGCGCTTGTTGAAAGAGACCGAACAACGCGCCGCTGAACTACTCATTATCAATAGTATTCAGGCAGAACTTGCACAAAAGCTGGATTCACAATCCATTTTCGAACTGATAGGAAAAAAAATAAGCACGGCTGTGCCAGTTGGTCATGTGAATATTTCCGTAGATAAAACTCAGACCATTTTTTTTGCTTTTTATGACGAACGCCAGGATAAGCTGGATTTCCCCTACGTACATCAGAATGAAAAAGGTTCGGGGACAAATAGCTGGAAACCCGACATGTCAGAAATTAAAAGGATGATCGAAATCCACCGGACAACTGTCCTGAATGACCCGGACGAACTGCAAACTATGGGGGTTGGCTACATCCATTGTGCCATCTTTGTGCCCTTGAAGGCGGGTTTGGATATTTACGGTGTTTTAGGAGTTTTCAATACCAGCCAGGAAAATACTTTTTCAAATTCTGATATTCATTTGCTGGAGACGCTTGCCAATGCCATGAGCATGGCTCTGGAAAACGCAGGTTTATGGGAACAGCAAAAACTGTATCTTAAGGCAATGGAACGTGAGTTTGAAATCGGCAGGGAAATCCAGGCCGGATTTCTTCCAAATACATTACCCCAGCCTGTGGGATGGGAAATTGCAGCTTCATTAAAGTCAGCACGTGAAGTAGCAGGCGATTTTTACGATATTTTCGAACTTGATGACGGGACCATCGGATTGGTTATCGCCGATGTATGTGATAAAGGCCTGGGTGCGGCCCTGTTTATGACCCTCTTCCGCAGCCTGCTGCGTGCCATCTCGAATATTAATTTCTTTGCACGTACAGATCAGGGAAACCTGAATACATCTGCCGCCCGCGTAAAAAACGCAATCTCTTTGACCAATAATTACATTGTTGAAACCCACGGTGAGACCGGGATGTTTGCCACCATCTTTTTTGGAATTCTTAATCCAAAAAGCGGCAGGTTGACCTACGTCAATGGAGGTCACTTACCACCTTTATTAGTCAATAAACAAGGCCTAAAAAAAACACTTACCATATCAGGACCGGCTGTTGGAGCAGTGCCTGACACAAATTATCAAGTCAACGAAGTGCAACTGGAAGAAGATGATACCTTATTCGCCTATACGGATGGGCTGACAGATACTTTCAATGTAAACCTTCCGTCCTTCAGTGTGGAAGGGTTAATTCCTGATCTGTGCGGCGAACAACCACTGGCAGATCTGCTGGTCCAATTTCAGGCACAAATGGACTTAGCTACCGCAGGGGAAAAACAATTTGACGATATCACCATGCTGGTGGTCAGACGCAAAAAATAACCAACACAGGCACAAAATGTGACGGGGCTGAATTGATTCAGGAATTTTCTTTCTGGGACAGTTCCGCTTTTTTTAACTCAATTTCACGCCAGACGCGCAGCAGTTCCGCCACACTCCAGGCCTGGGCGATACAACCGCGCGGAGTAAATGGAGCATCGCCATCAAATATCTCACTAATGCTGCCAATTCCACGCACAGAAAGATGGTCAATAAAAGGCTCCAGGAATGAAAGTGCGGCTTGTGGATCTTGATAAACCCGTAAATGCGCGCTGACGAATGGACCAATCAACCAACCCCAAACCGTACCCTGATGATAGGCGCTGTCGTTGTAGTCATAATCGCCACTGTAGTGTCCGATGTAACCGGGTTCTTCCGGCGAAAGACTGCGTAAGCCGAGGGGGGTCAAAAGTTTGCTGAAACAGATATCCACTATGGACTTCTGCTGAGCCCGGGTTAATGGGCTCTGAAGTAACGAAACCGCCAACAACTGCGTCGGACGCAGGGCTGGGTCGTCACCGGCAGGTGTATCAATCACATCATAACAAAAACCCAATTTTTCATTCCAGAACCTTGAAAAACTGGAATAAGTTTTATCAGCCATCAACTTAAAACGCTCGGACGGCTGGTTTAGAACTTTTGCAAATCCTTGCATGCCCAGGAGAGCGTTGTACCAGAGTGCATTGATCTCGACTGGTTTGCCAGTACGCGGGGTAATACCCCAATCCCCAGCCTTGGCGTCCATCCAGGTCAGTGGGACACCTGGCTCGCCAGCATAGAGCAAGCCGTCCAGAGGATCGACCTTGATATGGAAGCGGGTGCCGCGTTCATGCCAGTCGATAATATCCACAAGAATAGGAAATAATTGTTTCAACAATTCGATATCAGCGGTGGCTTTGTAATAGGCGCGGATCGCTTCAAAATACCAGAGCGTTACATCTGCCGCGATATATTCCGGGACACCTTCTCCGAGGGGCAGATGGCTGGGCAACATGCCCTCGCTGACATAATGTGAAAATGATTTCAGAATACTGCGCGCCGCATCGTACCTGCCAGTTGCCAATAACAACCCGGGCAGGCTGATGAGGGTATCACGTCCCCAATCCCGCAGCCAATGATAGCCCGCGATGATGGAATAACCTTCATCTTCCAGGTCAGGTTCGGCTTCTTTTTTAACCAGTTCCTTACGCTTTACAATGAACTGATCGGCTGCCACGACCAGCCGGGCTGGTAAATCTGGTGCCATGGATACCAGGTTGTTTTCGTAATCCTGGCGTTCACGCAGAGCAGAAGCTCCATCCAGGTTGGGTGATGTTTCGGTACTGATGACAAAGGTGACCGTTTCTTCCGGGTTCAACGTGACACTAAATTCCCCTACATTCAGATGATCTTCCATGACGGCAGAGCCCCCAAAGGGTTCCATCTTTAGCGAGAAATTTCGATACCAGTGATGCTCCTGATTGATGGAGGCGCGATCACTCAGAACCTGGAAGGGCACAGCTTCTTCAAACGCGCCAACCCGAAGCCCCTGTGGAACACGTCTGACCTGCATTTGCCAATCGCCTGCGTGGGTTTCACGGTAAAAATCGCGGTAATTGACCATGACCCGCGAGACAAGCGAGATGGGGGCAGTAGCACGCACCAAACGATAATAAACATAAGTCGTATTAGCGCCGGGCTGCATCCAGATACTTTTTTCCAGTTGCGCACCACCAAATGAAAAAGTCCAAACCGGGGTGGTACCCTCCAAGTGAAAACGGTCAATGTGGCGATACCCATGCGGTTCCACCAGGACATCCGCCCAGCGATTGGTATAAATGGGATAAGTCTTGCCATCATAATCAACCGTGTCGTCCAGCTTACTAACCAGAAGGGTCCGGCCCAATGGAGGTTGCAAAGCTGCCACCAGCAGACCATGATAGCGGCGTGTTAAAAGATTGGCGACGGTGCCTGAAGCATAACCGCCAATTCCGTTTGTCACCAGCCATTCCATCGATTCTGATATGGAAAGCTCACCACAAATACCACGACCAAAGTGAATTGATTTCATACTACTCCCTACCTTATAGGTAAATGTTATTTACCTGATTTTTTACAAATTCCGGCTAAAAACAACGCATAACTCAAAAAAAACAAACCAAAAACAAACTAACCTTCGCACCTACCCGCATGATCATCCGTAAATAAAATTATTGGTCAATCCATGCAGGTAACAAAAACGATAAGTTAATAATTATTTTACACTGAAAATAAAAATAAAAACTAAAACTGTATAAAAGCCCGGTTGATTAGATCGACTGGCTGTGTTCCTTCATCCAGTTCGCCAACATTTCTATGGGAGGGTGTGTTGTGGCAACTTGCATGGTAAATACTTCCAATTCTTCCTGCGAACATGCCAGGCGTACCGCATTGATCCGTAAGAACATGGCTGCCGAAGTTATCCCGGCGCGTTTGTTTCCATCCACAAAGGGATGATTATTGACCAGCGAGTCGAGCAGGGCGGCCGCTTTTTCGAATACCCCTGGATACAACTCTTCACCAGCGTATGAAGCACGCGGGCAGGCAACCGCGGACTCGATTAATGCCAGATCAAGCAGCCCGCTTGCTCCACCTGTTTCCGTAATTAAACGGGCGTGGATGAAGAGCACCTGCTGGGGCGAAAGATATTTCATCAACGTGCCAGGGCTTCAAGGGCAGGGCGGTATTCATCAATAAAATCGGCCACCTGGCGGGCGAAAGCTTCATCCACGCCAGCGATTGATCGCTCCACCGGGCGGATGACAATCTGGTGGGTGACCGCATCCAATTCAACCGATACCTCTGACCCGTCTTTCACTCCCAGTTTCTCAAGCATCTCACGCGGGATGGACACAACTGTGCTGTTGCCTGTTCTGAAAATTTTCCTTAGCATACGGTCTCCTGTGCTTACGATGTAAGTATAACATGGGAGGGGAGCAGCACTGGTGCAATGCACTTACATCAACCTCATCCATTAAAAAACTTATCGGTTTTATAAGCTTATGCCATTGCACTTACGGCACCGGCTTTTGCAAAATCTCCGAGATTAATGCTTGGCAGTCTAAAATGGCCAAAGTCCAGTAAAATAGAGTTATCAAAGATTGCTAGCCCTGAAGCCTTTTCGTAATTAACCTGATCACCAAAGAAATATTGAGTACCGTGGAATGACTGCTCCTGCGCAACCGAAAATCTACCATATTGTGCACGTGGATCGTCTGCCATCGATTATCGCTGATGACTGTCTTTGGTGCGATTCGGAAATCGTAAGGCGCACACCGCCAGGAACCACCATTGGTATGAACGGCATCAAAGAGCGGCGGCTCAACAAGTTGACTTTGGCCAGTTATCCAGATTTGCATGTAGGCAACTGTGTACCATTCTATTTCTGTCCACGATCTGTCATGTTATACCTGATTCATCAAGCTAATCACGAAGACTTGACCTATCGCGGTGGGCAAGGGCCAATCATGCATTTGGAAGCCGATCTTTCTGCTTCAGTTGCTTGGGCGAAACAAAACAGAAAACGTTGGGCTTTTACCCTTTCAAATGCTGGGGCCTATTATTTCGAGGACCGTTGCGATTACGCGCAACTGCATGAAATCAATTGGAATGCAGTAAAAGCCGATATATGGGGTGGATCTGGTGTTGCGCCTTCAGTCAAGGAAGGCAAACAGGCGGAGTTTTTGATGGAATACCAATTCCCCTGGCATTTGGTAAAGCGAATCGGTGTGCATTCACCAGGAATCTACCAACAAGTGGTTAATGCGTTGCCATCTAGCGCTCATCGTCCGCAGGTTGAGATAAAACCAGAATGGTACTATTGAAAAGGAGACAGTAAAGATGATTGAATACAGGCGTGGCGATATTTTAAGAGAAGACGCCGAGGCCCTTGTCAATACTGTGAACTGCGTCGGCGTGATGGGGCGCGGTATTGCGCTTCAGTTCAAGGATGCTTATCCAGAGAATTTCAAAACCTATGAAGTGGCTTGCAAGAACAAAGAAGTACAACCCGGACGGATGCTCGTATTCGAAATTGGACAACTGACCAACCCGCGTTACATCATTAATTTCCCCACAAAACGGCATTGGCGTGGTAAAAGCCGGATTGAAGATATTGATTCCGGGCTTAAAGCGCTTGTCGATACGATACAACAATACAACATTCACTCCATCGCCATCCCACCTCTAGGCAGCGGACTGGGTGGGTTGGATTGGTCAGATGTCAAACCACGCATTAAGGCGAGCTTACAACCGCTAACGGATGTCCAAGTTTTCATTTATGAACCCCAAGGAGCACCGGAACCAGAGAAAATGATTCATAACCGTGAAGTACCGATGATGACAGTGGGACGAGCGGCGCTCGTTGAACTGATGAGACGTTACTTAGCCGGTTTGCTCGATCCATTTGTAACGCTACTGGAAGTTCACAAGCTGATGTATTTTATGCAGGAGGCCGGTGAACCGCTACATCTCCGCTACCAGAAAGGTCCTTATGGTCCCTACGCCGAAAATCTTCGCCATGTACTACATGCTATAGAAGGGCATCTTGTTTCCGGCTACGCCGATGGCGGCGATGCACCCAATAAGCAGCTCAAGTTGGTGCCAGGGGCATCCGAGGAAGCCGCAGCTTATTTGCAACAATACCCGGATACTCGAACTCGTTTTGATAAGGTAGCGGAATTAGTGGATGGTTTCGAGTCACCATTTGGCTTGGAGCTCTTGTCCACGGTGCATTGGATAATGAAAAATGAACCTGTCAATACAATAAGTGATCTGGTCAAACATACCTATGCCTGGAATGAGCGCAAGCGACAGTTTACTCCGCGCCAGATCGCCCTTGCAGCAGAAGTCGTGACCAAGGCAGGTTGGGTAAATAAATTGGCACCAAGCGAGCTTACATAACACGGACGATGATCAAAGAGACGCTGGCATAGCCCAGTTTTAATCTATCAAAATAATTTACAAAACACCCATGCCTTTCAGCACGGGTGTTTTGTATTAAGAAGCTGATTATGCCCATTTATGACAAATCACCCGTTCCTGACTGCTGTTATCCTATTCGTCAAGTTGCTCGTCTGAATTTCTATACACAACCGAGCCCGTATCTGATTGCATGCTCGTTTGTGTCGATGGTTTCAAATAATGGAACTATGGGACGTTTTTGCGATTTTTTTCGATTTCGCCAACAATTTCGTCAAGGGATTTGCCTTGAAAGAGAGCATCCTTTCTTCAGTGTAATTTCCATAACTCTGGGTGAATTGTTTTAGAAAACGAACTGCGTCAACAACGCCCAACTATTTATATAACAGGTGGATAGCCTATTGATTAATTTCGACAAGGGGTCTATGGTTCATAATCACATATATGCTTTCTGATATAAGTTAAGCCGATTTATCGTAATACTCTTTGATACTTTACCACAAACAAGCATCCATGAGACAACCTGTTTTGTAACCATCCGCACTTTCGTGTAACTCAAAAGAAAGCACTATGACATGGGAACAAAAAGCATCACCCTTGTCTACAGGATGATGCTTTTCATTTATCCTGGCAGGATCATTATGGCAGTGTGTACTCCACTACCAGTACCGGCCTTAAAGAGGTTGAACCAGCCTCTCCGGCATAGAAGGTCAGGTAGTCCACGTTGTTATCGTTGTTGTTACTGGCCGAAAAACGCAGGCGGAACTGGGTCGCGCCAGTCAGATTGATGGCCGGGAAATGCGCCTTGCTCATCGCCATCTGATACCAACCCGGCGTGCCTGCCACTGGCGCGAATGCACCCACAGAAGCGCGAGTAGCAATTGCCTGGAAATCGGTGGGCTGTAGGACGGAGGTGCCGAAGAAACCTTTCTGCAGGTCGGCCAGCAGAGAGCCATGTGTGGTAAAGGGATCGACACCCACCAGGCCTGCTTTCATGATTTTTAGGGTGACTTTGACAATCGTGGCGTTATCCGGCAGTAGGCTGGTGTCGAACGACAGGATCGAGCGATACTGTTTATTGGCGGCATCATCCCCTACAAACAGGGTGCCGCCCTGGCCCAGTGTGCCGCCCAACCCGCTGGCTTTGGCGGTTTCGAGCGCCCAGCCATCCTGGGAGGCGATTGACATAAACGTGTTGTTGCGGTCGAGCGTGTACTTCTGCCCAAGCAGGAATGTGCCGTTACCTGCCCCAGTACCGCCCAGCCGAACCAGAGCCGTGTTACGGATGGTGTCGTTATCAATGACGTTCAGGCGCAGCGTGCCACTGCCCGTCCCGGTTTTGACTGTGACGGTACGTGTGGCTCCACTGCCAGCCACCAGCGTGACGCCCACGCCGGTCAGACCGGTCGTCGTCAGGCTGAAATCCGCCGTGTCCACACCGGTGACTGCCTCCGAGAAGGTGACGGTGAAGCGCGTGCTGGCAGCCGTGCTTGGATTGGCGTCCGCCCGGTTGATCGAGACGACCCGCGGCGGCGCGCTGGCATTGACGACGAACGACCAAAAGGCGGTCGAAAGCCCATTGGCGTAGGTGACACCCGCCCCATTCCTGGCACGCACCTGCCAATAGTAACGTGCGCCAGGCGTCAAGCCACTCAGCACCTTGCTGGTAGCCGCGCCGTTCAAAGACCAGACGGTGCAAGCGGCCGCGTTGATCTTGCTGTAACAGACTTCATATGTCGCCGCGCCTGGGCTGGCGGCCCACGAAAGAGTGGTGAGGGGCTTGCTGGTAACTCCATTGGGCGGGTTGATCTTGGCAAAAGTGCCCGGCAGGGACTCAGTCGTAAACGACCAGAAGGCGGAAGGCGAGCCACTTGCATAGGTCAGGCCGCCGAGGTTGCGGGCACGCACATGCCAGTAGTAGGTTGTACCAGGCGTCAGCCCGCTAAACGCCTTGCTGAGGGCAGAGCCGTTCGCAGTCCATGTGGTGCAGGCGGCCGCACTGACTTTGCTGGTACAGTATTCATATGTTGCCGCACCGCTGCTAGCGCCCCAGGTGAGCGTGGGATTGGTTTTTGTGAGGCTGTACACGGCGGGCACGCTCTTGTTGAAAGCGCCTGGCGCGGCTACCCCGGCTTTGACACCGTTGCTGATGCCGTCCGCGCTCCAAAGACCGCCCACATTGCGCGCGCCAACCGAAACGTAATAGGTGCGCCCTGCAGTCAGTTTCAAGCCCGTGCGGGCGACAGAGGTGGTGCTGCTGGGAAGATACCTCCAGGCAGCTACATCGCGCGTGCCAGGGGAGGTACCGATGGCGTAGCGGTAACCGGTGATAGCCGATTCAGGATCACTACTGCTCCAGTTAGCTGAGAGGGTCGTCAGCGAGCCGTTTCCGCTAGCGGTCACAACCGGTTTGAGCGGCGGTGTTTTATCCGTGATGGCACCGGCGTAGTCCACAGTAAAAGTGCTCTTGGAAAATGGCGCCATGCGCATGCCATCCGAGTCGAAGGCGTCAGTTACGTTAACATTGTAGGTATCATTCAAAATGAGCGAGGTAACATCTAAATAAGCTCGATACACGCTGCCGGATGCCCAGAAAGGATTATAAAACCCGGAGGTAACTATTGGGACCGTAGCTTCCTCCACTGTTGATAAACCACCTACCCCTCCGATGGCATAAATCTTGCCATTGCTGGTAGCTGCCACTCCAAAAGAAAGGCGTGCGGTAGGCATGCCAGCAAGGGTCACCCAGGTATCTCTCGCTGGATCATATTCATCCACCGTGGAAGCCATTAAGCCTTGCCCATTAGTTCCTCCGATAGCGTAAATTTTCCCGTTGCTGGCGGCGGCAACACCCAAACCATAATGAAGAGTGGGCATGCTGGCAAGTGTTGCCCATGTGTTTGTCGCCGTGTCATACTCGTATATGCCTTCCCCCCCGATCGCGTACACCTTGCCATTACTGGCTGTTACGGCACCTAAGCTATCGATTGCAGTGGGCATGCTGGCGCGTGTTGCCCAGGTATTCGTGGCCGGGTCATACTCTTCAACAGTTGCGCAAACCATAAAAATGTTATCCAATCCCCCGATGGCATAAATCTTGCCATTGCTGGCGGCTACCACACCAAAATAAGCGCGGGCTGTTGGAATATTTTTGCGTGTTGCCCAGGTGTTGGTGGCTGGGTCATATTCCTCCACTGTGGAAATAGTCTGGCCACCAGTAGTGTCCAATCCTCCGATCGCATAGATTTTACCGTTGCTGGCAGCTACTACGCCTAGGGAATTACGCGCAGTAGGCATACTAGCGCGTGTTGCCCAGGTATTCGTTGCCGGGTCATACTCTTCAACAGTGGAAAAAAGGTTACCGACATTGTCTGCTCCTCCAATAGCGTAAATCCTGCCATTTTTGGCCGCAACAACACCCAAACCATAGCGAGCTGTGGGCATGCTGGCGCGTGTTGCCCAGGAGATTCCCGCTGCCTTGGCGAACGACATCTGAAGGTAGTTCGTTGTATCCATCGCCCGGCTGAATTGAACATTAAATGTCCCTGTCTCGATGCCCAGGGTGGGATCGGGCAGAACCGAAATGCTGCGTACGTAACCCGGGGCGGTCTGGTTGGGAGCGCTGAGCAACAGCGAAAAGCTCACCTCAGCTTTGGTGAAGTTGCTATCCCAATAATCATAAATGTGTGCATCAATCACGGCGGTATCCGTAGTGCCCCACCAGTTATTTTGAGCTGGGACGGTTACACCGCTGGCGATGTTCGCGTAAAGATCATACGTACCTTTGTTTCCTTCCAGATTATTGTATTCAATGGCCAGTGGGTTGCCGCCTTGCACCTGAATGGTGTTGCCTTTATTCCCAGTAAAAGTGTTATAGCGCACGGTTGCCGCGCCTACCTGCAGTCCCACGCCGCTGTTATTGGCAATGATATTATGCTCGATCAAGCCCGTGGTAGCCGTCATGCCAGTGGTACCACCGATCAGGCGGTTATACTTCGCGGTCACATTCGTTCCGGCTGATAATCCGGTCGTGCTGTTATTCTCGACATTGTTCCAGGTCACAGATGATGAAGAGCCAACCGTGATGCCTTTTGTAACTGTATTGTGGTCGAGCGTAGCTCCATCTCCGGCTACCAGGCTGCCCTTAATGGTGTTGCCTGTCACAGTGTAGCTTGTGCCCAGGTTGACATTACTGAAGACAGTGTTGTCCTCCAGGCTGCCGCCGCTGCCGCCGATCGTCAGCCCACCAGCTATGTTGCGCCTTGCGCTGCCGCTGCCAAGAGAGAGTGTGTCTGTAACTATATTGTCTTCGGCCAGGCCAGCCCCGGAAATGCTCAGCCCGCTGGAAACAACGTTACGCAGGGCAGCGCCTGGACCGGTGAAACTGGCACTGCCAGTGATGATATTATCCAGGAACCAGATGGGTGTGGCACCCAGAGTGCAGGCGATACTGCCCGAAAAATTGAGGTGGACTAAATACGGCGTAGCGGTCAGGCATCCGATACCGCTGCTGGTACCGGTGATATTAACATGACGCAAGATCGAACCGGAGAGATAATGGCCGCTCCCATCCGCGAGCGCATCGGTGCTGGGATTACCAAACTGGATGGATCCCCAGGCAGCCGCAGTATTTGATTTGAACTCGATCGGCTGGTCGGCTGTACCATCCGCTACCAGCGTTCCACCCACCGTCAGGCCAAAACCGCCGTTGAACTTGACCGTCGTACCGGGCTGGATCGTCAGGGTGACACCAGGATCCAAGATCACAGTTCCAGTCACCAGGTAGGTATTATTGTTCGTCCAGGTATCATTAGACGAGATTCGGCCAGACTTCGACACTACGCCAGAAGCAGTCAACACTGTGAAATTTATTGTTTTTACATAACCAGTCGTATCCTGTACCACCAGCTTGAATGGGATGGGATGGTTATACCCGGCAGCGCTCTTCACCGAAAACTTAAAGGGAGTGGGACTGATTTCGGTGGTTGCCGCCAGGATATCGCCATAACTTGCGCTGGCATTAAGCATGGTGACATTCGTATCGGTGGTGGAGAGTGTAGCGATCACACCCAGGGCATCCCACCAATCGTTGCTGAGCGTGATGGTCATCTGGGATGTGACGTTCAGGGGGGGTGTGCCATTGGCCAGTCCATTCACGTTATAAGCGGAGATAGAAATCAACGGGTGCGGCGTGAGCACGGCAGCCCCAGCGTCCAGCCGTCCGCTGCCGAGCAAACCGGCGGTTGCGGGGTTGAGGGCGTCAATATCTATAGCGGTATATACAATCTGGGAACGGATGGTGGCCTGTTTCCAGGTCGGACGCTGGCTGACCAGCAACCCCGCCAGCCCAGAGGCAAAAGGCGCGGCAAAAGATGTGCCTGAGTTGGAAAGCCAGCCGCTGCCCAGCGCCGTGCTGAGGATATCCGCACCCGGTGCGGAGACGTCCACCCAGGCAGCGTAGTTCGAAGTTCCGACTTTTGTGTCATCGGTTTGTGTACCTGCCACGGCCAGGACACTGTCATAAGCGGCCGGGTAGAAAGGCACATCCTGGTTATCGTTGCCCGCGCCAGCCACAATCACAACGCCATAGGTGTTTGCAGCCGTTTCAATCGCCGTCCGCAGGATGTTTGAATCTGCATAACCGCCCACCGAGAGGTTAATGACTTGCGCGCCTTTTTGGGCGGCGTAGAGCACACCGGCGGCAATGGCCGAGTAGTTGGCCGTCCCAGCGGAATTCATGACCTTAACCGGCATGAGCTGGCACTGCGGGCAGACGCCGATGATACCCTGCCCGTTATTCCCAACTGCCGCGGCGATCCCGGCCACCAGCGAACCGTGACCATTATCATCCTCGACAATGTTATTACTAGCCACAAAGTTCCAACCATGGACATCGTCTTTGTAACCGTTGTTATCATCGTCAATGCCATTGCCCGGGATCTCGCCTGGATTAGTCCAGATTTTCGTCACCAGATCCGTGTGGTTGAGGTCAATGCCCGAATCAATAATCGCGATAATCGTGGTGGACGATCCGATGGCGGTTTCCCACGCGCCATCCACGTTAATTTTGGACAGGCCCCACTGCTGGCTGAAGAGAGGATCGTTAACATAGGGGATCGCATTGAGCGGAAGCATGACTGTTGCAGTAGCGGTGCGGGTTGTTGTCCCGGTGGCTGTAACAGTGGGGGTTGCTTGGAGAGCCGGGGTTTCGGTTAGCCTAATCATCTCTGTTATGGTCGCGGCAGTGACGGGTGTTTCGGTTGGCGTGGTGGTTTCTGTAACAGTTGCAGTCACAGTCGCGGTTTCTGCTGGGGTCGGGGTTTCAGTCGGAGTAGCTGTCTCTGTTTCTGTTGAGGTCAGAGTTTCAGTCAGAGTAACTGGCACAGTTTCTGTCGGCGTCGGAGTGTCAGTCTCGCCTTCAGCCGCGCGGGCAATGTAATCCGGCTCGGCAAAGAGCAAGTCCGGATTGCTTGCCAGGGATTTCACCGCGACCTTCACATCCGCGGAGGCGGGCAAGCTCAAGCGATAGATTTGCGCCAATCCAGAAGCCGCCCCGCCCTGCGCGTTTTTTGCACCCAGCACGGTCATCTGCGCATCGGGAAAGGCAGGCTGCAGATCCAGAATCTGCTGGGCTTTCAACATAACCCCCAGCTTGCTGGAGTTGGTCAGGATATGCCTGTCTGAAACAACAACGCCGCCCATGGCCAGGCTAACCCCCGGCTTCAGCCCAACCAGCACCACACCGGGGACAAATTCCAGCGCAGGTTGGGTTTGAGCCGCATCCACTGGCAGGGAACTGATGACCTTAGCGGAGGCGTTCGCGCCGAGGTTGCTGAAAGCCAGCGACGCCAGCAGCAGCGCGTTGGCAAGTTTATTGAGGAAATTGGATGTTTGGATCATGGTGTACCTACCCTTTTTATGATTATCAAAATTGCTCAAATTTGATTAAAAATATTATTCGGCTCCAAGGATTCCATCTGGATTATTCAAATTGTTTTTTTAAGATCCATATACAACTGGACTTTGTCCAAAAAGGGGACATAAAAGGCATGTGACAAGGTATGAGTCTCAAAACCCCAAACAAACATAGAAACACCTTCGCCAACCCCATCCGTCAGTAAAAATAATTATATCGGGTTTATCAGCTTTTGCCATTGCACTTACGGCACCGGCTTTTGCAAAATCTCCGATGCGATTGTGAGGCAGTCTGCAATGGACAAAGTCCAATTAGCTTTTCTTACCGGGCGACTTCACGATCAAAGGCCTTTATAACACGCAAAGCACGCAGCGTAACCCATTTATTGGGCTGTTTTTTTACCCCAAAGTTGACCCAGGTTTTACCTGTATATTCATATTCCAGGAGCCAGCGCCCATTTTCATCCTGCTTATCCCGAATCAATTCCAGCGAATCTTTCAGGCGCGGATCACTGCCGTATCCAACTGCCAGCAGTGCCTGGACAATCTGAAGAATATCGGTGACGTAAAATACTGGGAAACCAAATTTCCACCAGTTCTGGCTGGGTTTTTCACTAAAGCCACACGGATAAGCAGCACCAGCAGGATCAGTTCCCAGGAAAAAATTGGCAGCCGTTAAAATAGCATTTTCAATCAAGGGCGAAGAATTATCGCGGGGCAGTTTCCCTAATCCCAGTAATACCTTTACCCCACCCCAGGCACAGGGCAGCTTGTTATTTGAGCCACAGGCAAAGTTGGGCCCACACTTGCCAGCATAGTAACGCAGCGGAGCGTGACGCTCCTCAAGCGGGGCAAGCCCTTCACCCGTTACCGTGCGAGCCATCCATTCAATGGCCTTTTCCAACCGAGAATCTTCAAATCCCAGCTCAGGTAATGCCCACAATAAGTTGCCCTGAAGACAATCCGCCGTACCAGAAGGTGACCCCGATGCGGAAAATTGACCCCCGTCGGTCAGCGCATGATCCAGGAGGTACTTGCAGGCTTGCGGAATGCGCTTATCTGCGTGTACCGAAGCACCCAACTGCGCCAGCAGAATCACGGACCAAACACTTGAGCGGTATTTTGGGTTATACCCCGGACCAGGTTGGACCCAATAACCGTCTGGATCCATTTCGTTCAGAATCATTGCGATCGGTCCATTTTTATGGGCGGCGCTGCTGGCAGTTTGAAGATCAGCATCAGAGGCGGGCAGGTCCAACAAATCACGCAGCGCCAGGTATCTTACTTCCGGAGTTTCGGATTCCAACAGCCAGGTGAGGGAGTCACCCTTGAGTTGATTTTGCCATGACATATCTCAACCCTCCAATCGTACAGGAAATTTACGGGACCCCAGACCAGGTAGATTTTATTGTGGTGTTTTGTGGATGTTTTCATCCGCACAACACCGCTTGCCGGGCAAAGCATGGATAATTTGGTCTGGTGACCATCAGAAAACCCAAATAATGCTCAAAATCTTGGCCACTTTTCAGGTTAATTAATTATACCCAGCCTGACAATATTTACAGCATCTCAAATCAAGAGCTGGCTTCCATCCAGTCATTACTACACGTATTGACTCGAACTTGTTATAATAATATAATATGTATTACAAGTAGAGGTTTGAGAAATGCATGACAACAATGACTTTACGCCTTTGTATCATAAGGTAAAACTGCAATTACAAAATCAGCTGTATGATGGCAAGCTTAAACCCGGTGACAGGCTGCCTTCGGAATTTCAACTATCAGCACAATACAATGTCAGCCGGATCACCATACGGCGAGCCTTGAAGGAACTGATCCAACAAGGGATTTTATACAGCCTGCAAGGAAAGGGTACCTTTGCAGCTCAGGGACCCATTCGAGAAATTTCCGGTTTCCGCAGTTTTAGCAAGGATATTCTGGCCAAAGGATTGCAGCCAAGCTCACAGGTCATCCGCTCTGAACAGATTCCAGCCGATGAAGACCTGGCAGTCCACCTGAAAATCATAATCGGGGACCCCGTTTTTTTGCTAAAACGAATCCGCCTGGCGGATGATCAACCCGTGGCAGTTGAAACAGCCTACTTATCGGGCAACCTTTTCCCAAATCTTAATCATTTTGATTTAAGCCAATCGCTATATGAAGTACTGGACCAGCAATATAACGTCCATCCAGCCTGGGCAGATGCTGAAATTCAATCCACCAGCGCATCGCCTGAAATTGCCCAGGCATTAAAAATGCGAACTGGCGAACCCGTTCTGGTGGCTCACCGGCTTTCCTATACAGAAACATTTGACATCGTGGAGTATGTGGTTTCCGTTTATTGCGGCAACCGCTTTACATTCTATACTGGACGTCAGTCCATAGCCTAAACCGACTCAGATTTTGGTTGTATAAGGAGAATATAATGGCAAAGCTTTACCGATTTACCCTGCTGGTGGTTCTGCTGGCACTGGCCGCAAGCCTGGTTGGCTGCAGCCCGGCAGCCGACACTGGCCCCAAGACTGTCAAGGTCTTGACCATGCAACAGGCCGGCCCAACCCCCGATGAAATGAATGCCATCGTTGCCAAGTTCAACGGGGCGAATCCCAACATTAAAGTTGAGATCGAATACGTCTCGTATGATGCGCTGCATGACAAAATTGCAACCGCCATGGCAACCACTCCTCCCGCCTATGATGTCGTTTTAGTGGATGATATCTGGTATGCCGAGTTTGCGAAAAGCGGTTACCTGTGGGACGTCACCAGCCAGGTGGATGCAAAAACCAAGTCTGCAGTCTTTTCAGCCGCCTGGGACATCACCAGCGTGGGTGGAAAAATCTACGGCATGCCCTGGTTATTGGATGAAAAATATTTCTACTATAACGAGAAAATGCTGGCCGAAGCAGGCATATCTGCCCCACCCACCACCTGGGAAGAATTGATGGCCCAATCCAAGATCATCAAGGACAAGGGACTGGCTGAGTACCCGATTGTCTGGTCCTGGGGCCAGGCTGAAGCTGCAATCTGTGATTTTGTTACATTGCTATACGGCAATGGCGGCAGCTTTATGGACGCTGCCGGAAAACCCGCCTTCAACAATGCCCAGGGTGTCAAGACCCTGCAATGGATGGTGGACTCGATCGACGCCGGAATTTCCAACCCCGCTTCAATTTCCTACGTTGAAGAAGATGTCCGCAATACTTTCTCGCAGGGCAAAGCAGCTTTTGCAATCAACTGGCTCTACATGTACGACATGGCTGCGCTCAACGAGAAAGAGTCCACCATTGTTGGCAACGTTAAAATGAGCCTGATCCCTGTTTTTGCTGGCAACACTGCTCCCAGCTCCAGCATCAATGGTTCCATGGGTTTCTCGGTCATTGATAAATCGCCCAGCCGTGAGGCTGCCTGGAAATATGTGCAATTCCTGACGAGTGAATCAATTCAGAAGGAATACTCAGCTCACCTGCTGCCGATTTACAGCGGGAACTACGAAGGGGAAGCACTGACAGCTTTGCAGAAGCTGAATGCCTCCACCCCTGTGACGGTGCCCATGTTCAAGACCCAGTTCCCCTACTCGCATGTGCGCCCGAAGGTACCATACTACTCTGAAGGCTCAAAAGCGCTGCAACTGGCAATTCAAGAAGCGCTGACAAAGGGTAAAACCCCGCAGCAGGCATTGGATGACGCGGCTGCCAAGTGGGTCGAACTCGGCAAGTAAGCTTTGAAATCCAGGGATTGGGCAGAAAACTGCCCAATCCCTTCATCATAATTTAAACCACTTTTTATCAAGAAGCCAGGAAAATAATCGCCTGAACATGCGAAAACCAAAAACACTTCTCCAGCAGGAAGCTCGTGACGGACTACTGATGCTGCTCCCGGCTATAGCCGTAATCGCGGTGATTTCATTGCTGCCAGTCCTGTTTACCTTCATCTTAAGCCTGACCGATACCCCAATTTCCAATCCCACCCCACAAAACTTTATTGGCGTGGATAATTACCTGCACTTCCTGAAAAGCGCCGATTTTTGGAACTCGATCGGACGTACTTTGTACTTTACGCTCGTATCTGTCGGGCTGGAGTTATTATTGGGGCTGGGCATTGCACTGATCATCCATGCGAAACCCTGGGGCTGGCAATTTTTACGCGCCAGCCTGATCATTCCCTGGGCAGTACCCACCATCGTGAATGGCGCCATCTGGCGCTGGATTTACAACGCCGATTTTGGCGCCTTAAATGTGATCTTATTCTCACTTGGAATCATTCAAAAATACCAGGTCTGGCTGACAAAACCTTTCCTGGCCATGAACCTGGTGATCGTGGCCGATATCTGGCACAGCGTGCCCTTCATCGCCCTGATCCTGCAGGCAGCCCTGGCCACCATCCCGGCCGAAATGGAAGAAGCTGCGATGGTAGACGGCGCGAGTGCCTGGCAGCGCTTTACAAGAATTCGATTGCCCATGCTGCGTCCGGCCATCCTGGTGGCACTCGTCGTGCGTACTGTCGAGGCTTTTCGTGTTTTTGATATTCTCTACGTCATCACACAGGGTGGTCCGGCCTTTGGAACGGTAACCATTTCTTACCTGACTTACCTTGAATCATTCACCTATGGTCACCTGGGTTCAGGCGCTGCGCTTTCCTTCCTCATCTCCGCTTTTACCCTGGTCATGGCCTTGATCTACATTCGCTTTCTATACCGTCCGGAGGCCCTGCGATGAGATCCAGACGAAAGTTTTTCACAAACCTCTGGCTGGTACTGGCCATGATTCCGATCCTATTTTTTATCTATGGACCCCTGGTCTGGCTGGCAAGTTCCTCCATTTCCACCCGCGCCGACCTTCTGGCAGTACCTGCACGTTTATTCCCGGCCCACCCGACCCTTAAAAATTACACCGACATTCTGATGCCCGGCAAGGGCGTCTCGGATGTAGCCCGCACCTTTAAAGCCACCCTGGTCAATTCGCTGATTGTCTCAATCTCAACTACGGCTATCTGCCTGCTGCTGGCATGCCTGGCAGCCTATGCCCTGGCCCGGCTGCGCTTGCGTTATAAGGACCATTTCATTATCGGAATTCTGAGCGTGCGCATGATCCCCGAAATATCGTTGGTGATTCCACTCTTTATCATGGCAGCGCGCCTGGGCTGGCTGGACAAGCCAATTGTCTTGATCGTCACTTATTTGAGCTTTGCCCTGCCTTTTGCGACCTGGATGCTGACCACTTTTTTTGAAACCATCCCGGTCGAACTGGAAGACGCCGCCTTAATTGACGGATCTTCGCGGTTGAACACGCTTTTCAAAATCATTTTGCCGCTGGCCGCACCCGGAATTGTTTCAACAGCGCTCTTCATATTCCTGCTGGCCTGGGACGAATTTTTCTTTGCCCTGATTTTTACCAGTACCGTCGCATCCAAAACAGTGCCCGTGGCGATTGCAGAATTCACTGGGCGCTATGCCGTGGACATTACCGCCATGATGGCGGGCGGGGTATTGGCAGCGCTTCCTCCAGTCATTCTGGCCCTGATCTTTCAGCGTTATATCGTCAGCGGGCTTTCGGCAGGAGCAGTTAAAGGATGAGACAGTCCGCTTTTATTGGGATCGACCTGGGTGGCACAAACGTCCGTGCTGGAGCAGTAACTGCCAGTGGAGAACTGAAGCAGTGGCGGGATATGCCGATTGAAGCCCAGCAGGGGCCGGAAGCAGGACTGAAGCGCATCATTGGCCTGATCGAACAAGTCAGCACGGATGCAAATATTCAACCCGCTGCGATTGGAATTGGCGCCAGCGGTCCGATTGACCGCCAACGCGGTGCCATACTAAACCCATACACCCTGCCAACCTGGGAGGATGTGGATATCGTCAGCCCGCTCAGCAAACATTTTGGCTGCCCGGTCACTCTGGAAAATGACGCAGATGCAGCCGCGCTCGGAGAAGCCTGGGTCGGCTCCGGTGCAGGTGAATTTTCGAAACAAAGCGCCAGAATGTTGATGGTAACCGTCGGAACCGGAATCGGTATGGGCTTTATCCTGGACGGAAAAATTTATCGCGGTACAGGTGATTCACACCCGGAAGGTGGGCATATCCCGCTCGATCCAGCCGGACCGCTGTGCTACTGCGGTGCCAAGGGCTGTTGGGAAAGCCTGGCGAGCGGTCCAGCCATTGAGCGTTATGCGCGAGAAATGGTAATCGCCAGACATCCATCCAGCCTGCTAAAAAAAGCGGACAATATCTCTGCCAGGATAACCGCTGCCATGGTCAGCGCAGCAGCGCTCGAGGGCGACCCGCTGGCAATCCAGATTGTGGAGCGAACCGGGACTTATCTTGGATTGGGCCTGGTTAATTTACTGCATATTTTTCTGCCGGATTGTGTGATTTTCACCGGTGGGGTCATGCATTCCTATGCTCTTTTTGAACCGTTCCTGCATAAAGTTATTAAACAACATGCAATCGTCAGCCCGCTTGACCAGATTCCATTAAGAATGGCTCAACTTGGGCAGCAGGCCGGAATTTACGGTGCCGCCCGTGCGGCCATGCTCATCTAAACCAGCACTATCAAATCCACGTTTCATCCCACTCATAGAGGTTTTATCATGCTCTCCATTAATCCATATATCACAGATATTCTGTCCCAACCCGCCGCACTGCGCAAAGCCCTCGAAAACTATCCAGCCGCACAGATTGAACAAGTACGTGATCTGTTACAGCAGGGTAAATTCAACAGGATTGTATTAACCGGTATGGGCTCATCTTACAATGCCGCCTACCCCGCCTGGCTCAAAATGCTCTCCGGCTCCACACCCATCATCCATGTCAATACGGCCGAGTTGTTGCATTATGGACAGGAAATGATTGATGCGAAGACCCTCTTATGGATCAATTCACAATCCGGGCGAAGTATCGAAATTGTGCGCCTGCTGGACAACCTGAAAGATCGACGCCCGGCTTTCCAACTGAGCATGAGCAATTATCTGGAAAGCCCCATGGCTCAGCCTGCAGATCTGGCTGTGCCGATTCATGCCGGCGACGAAGCCACCGTCAGCTCCAAGACTTTTATCAATATGCTCACGATACTGTACCTGTCCTCGATCCAATTAACGGGCGGAGATTGGCAGACCGCTTTACAATCTATGCTGCAGGCCGCAGATGCCATGCAAGCTTACCTGGCTGAATGGCCGGATAAGGTCAATGAACTGGATACAAAACTGGGAGAGGTGGACCAGCTGCTGATTGTGGGCCGCGGCGCTTCGATGGGCGCGGTCTGGAATGGAGCCCTGATCAGTAAAGAAGCGTCAAAGTGTACTTTTGAAGGCATGAACGTAGCTGACTTCCGGCACGGTCCTCTGGAATTAGCCAGCGCGCGTCTGACTCTCTTAATGATGGAAGGTGCGCCGCAAACCCGCCGCATCAACCGCGAACTGGCGCGGGAAGTGATCAGCTGCGGCGGAAAAGTTTTATGGCTCTCTACCAAACCAGACCCGGATTTACCCGGGCTGCTGCTGCCAGAAGTGGATGAAATCGCGCGTCCCCTGGTGGAAATCCTGCCCTTGCAAATGTTGACCCTGGTCATGTCGCAGCGACAGGGAATTGAACCTGGCAAATTCCGTAACATCGGCAAGGTGACGCTGGAAGAATAGTTTTGTTTAATGGAAAACCCTGTCGTTGCATGCGCGTGGTATAAAAACAGGCTGCCTTTTCGGGCAGCCTGTTTTTATACCACGACTCTTTATGGAATCTTATACTCAACTACCAGCGTTGGCCGGTTGGCAGCCGGGGCTTCTCCAGAATAAAACTTGATCAGATCCACGCCCCGGTCGTTGTTTTCGTCCAGCTGGAAGCGCAGACGGAACTGTGTCGGCCCGGCTTTATTGATGTATGCGTATTGTGCCGCTGAAAGCGTCAACTGATACCAGCCCGGCGCACCGCTCAGCGCGACAAACTTACCAATGGCTGCCGCTGAGGGATCGGCCTGGAAGTCCAATGCCTGCAAGTTGGACGCTGTCCCAAAATAACCCTTGCGAATATCCGCCAGCAGTGAGCCATGCGTGCCGAAAGGATCGGTCCCAACCACTCCCGCGCTGAGGATTTTGAGCGTCACTCTGACGATGTTTGCGTTATCCGGCAGCCCGCTGGTATTGAAGTACAACAGTGAGCGGTACTGCTTGTTAGCCGCGTCATCGCCCACCTGCAGGACCGTGTTTGCCACTGCCGAGCCGCCAACATCGCTGCTCTCTGTGCTTTCCAACACCCAGCCATCCACCAATGGAAGCGAAGTGAAGGTTATTATTTTGCGCACCAGTGTATATTTGGGCCCGGCAGTGTAATTCCCGTTCCCCAAGCCAGTTCCGCCCAGGCGGTTGCCAAGCGCATCCCGGATCGTATCGTTATCTCGCACGTCCAGGCGCAAGGTGCCAAAGCCCGACCCGCTATTGGCGCTGACGTCATACACGCGCCCGCTGCCGGTCACACTCGCAATCGATACCCCGCTCAACCCGCTGGCAGTCAGGACAAAATCAGTGGCATCCACCCCCTTGACGTTCTCAGAGAAGGTGACCCGGTAACGCAGCCTGGCGGCGGTATTGGGGTTTGGATCCAGTAAGGTGATGGAGGAGACGGTTGGAACCGTCCTATCCAACGTATAGACCGGGCCAGTGACGTAGGGCAGGGAAGTAAGTAGATTGCCATACAGGTCCTGGATCACAGCCGTGACCGGAATGTCCAGGCGCAGCGTGCCCGAACCCGCGCCGGTACTGATCGTGACGTCATAAACTCTGCCACTACCCGTGACGGCTGTGACCGCAGGTGTGCCTGTAATTCCAGTTTTGGTAATTTTGAAGTCAGCCACTCCCACGCCTGTGACAGTTTCGGAGAATGTCACCGAATAATGGGCAAATGGTTGGCTGGTAGGATTGCTGCCGGTCCGCGTAATGGAGCTGACAGTTGGCGGGACGCCGTCCAATTCATACGCGCCGATGTCGCAATGCTTATTCTGTGGGCGCTTCACACTGCGCTGGTCAACCGGCGGACACACAGCATCGTTGCCCGTGTCGATGGCGGATGAACCAGCCAATAGCGGGATGGTTTGGGTGAAGCCGCCATATTTACCCAGTGTACCGAGCAGGGGATCAGCAGTGATGATATTTGTGCCGCCCGCATACCCACCCTGCACAACACTGTAACTTACGCTGGGACCACTACTATTATCATATATCTGTGCTCCGACGTCAGCTGTATTTCCCCAGAAAATCGTGTTGCGAATTTGCGGGTTGCTTGAATAGTTGTCCATCCCGCCACCTTCGTATGCCGAGTTGCCTTTGAAGGTGACATTTGTCAACGTCGGGCTGCTGCTGTCGTTTTCCATTCCGCCGCCATAACCGTAGCAGCCACCATAGCAGGCTGCTTGGTTGCTGATGAAGGTTACATTCGTCAACGTCGGACTGCTGCTGGATCGGTTTTCCATTCCGCCGCCGCTACCACCCAGGCTACCGACGCTACGGTAACCATCAAAGTCTGCAATGTTTCCGCTGAAGGTGACATCCGTCAAAATTGGATTGCTGGAATTGTTTAACATCCCCCCGCCGAAGCCCGCCGAGTTACTGCTGAAAATGACGTGTTCCATGATCGGACTGCTGCCGAAGTTAATCATCCCGCCGCCCCAAGAGTATGCCTTGTTGCCACTGAAGATGACATTCGTCAACGTCGGACTGCTTAATCGGTTGTACATCCCGCCGCCAGAATCAATGTATTGGGGATCTGAACTGCCATTAGAGTGCTTTCCACTATTGGCATTGCCCGCCTTGATTGTGAAGCCATCGATGATTGCGCCGGTTGCGCCAGTGACGACATGGTAGACGTTTTCAGCATTGTTGGTGAAACCCACATCGTCTCCATTTAAGTCGCCGCTCAAGATGGTGACATTGACCGTCGGGTTGCGCTGGTCACGTGTCGTCTCTGTCCCGGCGAAACCACCGTAGAGGGCCACACCGTTTTTGAGTTGGAAGGTTGCGCTGCGGTCAGCAGTAGCGGGCTTATATGTTCCACTCTTCACCCACACCTCGGTGCAAGAAGATGCGCCCAAGGCAGATTGCAGATTGGTATAAGCATTTGCCCAATTACCGCCGTTATTAGCGCCGCCGGTGGCGGCGGCATTCACGTAACATCGGCGCGGATTGGGAGGAGGTGGAGGTGTACCACTTATATAAAAACTTTGCCTAAATAGTTCTTTGTAAATATAATCCTGGTAGTAGTAAGCAATCGCAGTATAGGTTCCTGCAGTGCGTTGTTGTTCGGATATATAAAAATAAAAATTTCTCCATACCAAGCTGCCGTTATCCGCAACTTCTTGGTCGTAAGATACGCCACAACCCCCGGTTTTGCAATAATTAGCAGTTGCCCCGCTAGGGTCAATCCAATCCACTCTGACCGGGTAAGGCGCTCCACTATAATTGAATGTGTGCAATGTCACCTGGATATCAGTTTGAGTGTAATTGGGACCGGGTAAGAACTCATGAGTAAAACTGGCAGAAGCTGAAAAAGATGGTATGAAGATCATGATCGATATCATGAGAATGGTTATAACCAGCTTGAAACTACTTCGCTTCGACATTTTCTTCTCCTATACGATTACGGTCGCCCCCGACGTTCCATTGAATATCGCGGATGACTAATGATACCAAAAAAAAACGTAAATTTTCTATAGGGTTAACCAGAACTATTAAATATAGTAGCATTTCAGCTGTAATATAACTATTGTGACTAATGTCATATGACTAATGTCAATATATCGCAGAAGCAAGATTTGCTCCTGAAGCAAGTGGCAAGGCAGCGAGGGGTGAACGAGTCGGCCGTAATCCGCCAGGCTTTAGAACGTGAATTTGGGTTGGCTACCCTTGATTCAAGCGCGGCATTTGAAAAAATAGAAGCCTACATGGCAGATCGCAAAACAGATATTCTGGACAGGCTGAACCTTACCGCTGGAATCGAGCTGAGATCTATGAAGAACGTGAGTCTTCCATGATTAACCATGTAAAAGTAAAGTGACACTTTAGAATTTCGTGGTGCGCTTGGTGCCCATGATCTTTTTAACTTGATCGTCACAGTCTGTTTTGCATCCCGCTGGGTAACAGAATGCGCTTTCGAAGCGATCCCGATTACTCGATATTCATCGATTATAGAGCGAACAGTACGAAAAACGACCCCCTTCCCAACCTTCCCCCATTTTCAAAGTACGAAAATAGGGGAAGGGGTTGCAAGCAAGGGTTAAATTACAGAAAAGAAGATTCTATTTTGATTGTAAAACCTTTGATTTACAGATTTTAAGTGACGAGTGTCACAGATTCTTAATCATAGGTGCCGGTTTGTGTGGCACTGCGTGCGTCAAAATTTGCTATTCGTTACGATTCATCCGGTTTTGCATCTGGTTTTTCATCAGGTTTGACAAGATACTGTTCCAACAAGGAGGGCGCTTCGGGATGATCGACGTGCAGCGCGTGGTTGTAGTCTCCGGCTACAGCCGGGGCAATTCGATGCGGGCGACGAATGCCGAATATTTCAAAGAAACGGGCAATCACCAACAAAACCGCATAACGATATTCTTGCATACGCATCGACTGCCACTCCACAATGGAGGCCATCGCACCCTGCACGCGTGCTTTCTCACGCACAATCCGATGAATGGTGACCGGATCACGCGCCCCAGTCGGTGAAATTAGAACCAGGTTGGCAACAATAACGAGGATGCTGAATGAAATTAATACCACCCAGCCACCTTCCTGCCACTTGCCAACAATCTGACCCACAAAAACAAACCCCGAAAGTACGGCAGCAAAGCCGGCAACACGGCTGCCCCACAGGCGCGATTTTCCACTAAACGTAGCCAGGATATGTTTCCGAATGGCAAAGCCCATCATCATAATCGGCATGAAAACACCAATGCCATAATAGGGAACGCCAGCAGAAGTTTCGCCTTTGATCAAGAATGTAATGATGATGGTCACGACAAAAGCGATTGTGACAGAGCGCGTAAAGGTTCCACGCGGGTCGCGGTACACGATTACCTCGGGAATTTCGCCCATGGCAACATCCCGCCATTCGGTGGCCTGCAAATCTTGAAAAGCAGTCATGGAAGCGGCGGCAAGCAGCCCAACCGCCAGAATTTGATAAGCCCAATAAAGAATGATTCCGCCTGGAATTTGATCAAAGCCAATCAACGCCAGATTCGCGACCAGGGAACGCCCAAGCGTGCCATCAAACACGTTGAAATGAAAGGCAAAATAAGCCAGGAAAGAAGTGGTGGCGCCACCGTAAAAGAGGAATGAGGTCTGAACCATGCGACCAATACCGGCTTTACCACTATAAAATTCCCAAACACCCTTCAATTTGGGCAGTTGTTTCTTACCCCACTTGATTATTTCCGCATCGTCATCAATCACGAACTGAATACCATTGGACATGGCTTCCAATCCGGAAAGCGCTACCAGGCCTTTCATCGAAGCCGTCAACATATGAAAAGCCGCCTGCCAAAAAGAGGCCGGTTGCACAGATTCTTTATAGACAATGGCTGGAACACCATGCGTCTTCGCGATAATCAAACCGACCGCCATGATGATAGTCATAAAAACAAATATCCCCAACATGGTAAAGACAACGCGTGCAGATTCACCCCGGCCTCGGATGGTAAGATACCAGGTTATGCCCATCAAGAATATTCCCAGCCCAACCCGGATCAGCCAATCGATATGATAAAGGCTGAAAATGGAGAGCAACTGGTCTACGCCCGAAAGACTGGAAACGACGATTGTAAAAATATAATCCTGAAGCAAAACCACCGCCACCACCAGGCTCAGCCCAGGGGAGAGATAGCGCATCGAAGCGGTATAAGACCCACCGCCTTCATTAAAGACGCCCAATGAGTACATGTAAAGAATACCAAACACTGCGTTCGCAAACGCAATCACAAGTACCGCAATCCAGGCGTATTGCTGCAAGCCGTATGGATGCAAGGCGCTCATCAGCTCACCGGTAGCATAGAAATAGGATGTGAAATAATCCACACCAAATAAGGCCATGGCGGCTAATAAACCAATCTGCCCGGCACCATGCACACTGGCATTGTCGTCTTTTTCAACCGGCGAAATCCGGAATGCGATGAAGATAATAACGATCAATATTCCAATAGAGAAAATCATACTTTTACCTTATAACCAATTTTTTTTCAGATCGTTTTAGCATTTGGGGGAGTGGAAATTTCATAAATGACTGTTCCAGCAGTCCCAAATCCTGAAGTAGATATTTTCGTGTGGATGAATTCAGGCGGGTGTCTTGTGTCACCTTGGCAATATGCAGGCGAACTGAACGAATCAGGAAAACTGTATTGAATTTAATCCGTCCTGCAGGAATGACATCCAATTTTGTTTCGGCCATAGCCAGCTCCTGGTCATTAAAGTAAGGCAGGCTAATACTCAAGCCTCGGTTAAGCGTACCTTGCATAACGCGCACCCGAATCTTCTTGATAATTTGGATTGTCTTATAATGCGCCAGGGCCCGGCCCTGATTGATGATCTGCCCGATTATTCCATAGCGTTTGAGCTGATATTCCTCATCTGCCAGTATATACGGCGCCAGGGACGAGGCTTTATGCAAAATGGAAACATAGCGGCGCATTGAAAGCAGGGATGACTCAGCTTCTGAAAGCGAGTTAACCAACAATGATCCATCTGCGCCAAAAGCCACCCATTGTGGCAGAAAAAAGCGCTGCGCAGCCGGGACAAAGGGCACCTGCAATGTTCCCCGCCCAGTCTCGGGCAGGTTCTGTTCTACAATTGCATCCTGGCTTGCAGTGATTGCCGATCCTGAAGCACCTCGAGTTTCAACAGGGATGGTTGGAATTTGATCATCCCCATTCGCGCGATAGCTAATGGAACGCCCGGATGGAAGCATATTGTGGATCATGTGAGTGGCGATGGCATAGCGCAGCAAGGAAGCACTGGTATTAATAGCCTGATCGGGCGATTGCTCCAGGCTGTACAGCCGTGTACGTAATTCTTCGCCCAAGTCATGCTTTTGGAAATATCGCAGCCAACCGCCAACTGTTTGTGAGCGGATTTCACCCGGTACGAGCATGGCTGCCATTTCAGCATTGCTCGGCGGCTTCCCCACCACCCGGTCGGGCAGCGAAAAATGCACCTGAAGATCATCGTTAATTACAGCCTGCGCCAGATGCGCCGCTTGTTTTTCCAGAAATCGCTGAATAATTACTGGCTGTGCACTGAAAAGCACCTGATGACGTACATATTCAAGCCGCAGATAGCTGCCTGAATTTTGGTTCGAATCATTTTTTATCATTTTCTTTGTTTCACTCCAAGTACACTTAAAACAGCCTTATCCACCCAGAAAAAAAGTGTCCAGTAAAAAGAAGACATAAAACCAGATAAGCGTAACCAGAACCAGGGCTTGCTGAATCCAGGCCGGTAAAGGGTAAAATGAAACCCAAACGATGCCACCCAGGGGCAAACCCGTGATAAGCCATTTAAGAATGAGTTGTATTTTTGTGGACTGTTTTTTGGTTGGAAGTTGAGACATTTTAATTACCTGCAAAATTTAGTTTTGATTACAGTAAAATTTTACAATTCTGGAGTTAAGGACAAATAAAGACCAGCGTATTCGACGTCAAGAATGTGTCAAGATTTCACAAACTAAAAACAAAACAACTGCCCGCGATGGTATACAATAAACTTATGCAATCCGATACTCACCAAAACTCAGCAACGTTTTCCAGGGAAAAATCCCAACGAAAGGGCCTGTTAAAGATTTTTCTCGGGTATGCAGCCGGAGTCGGTAAAACCTATGCCATGCTTGAATCTGCCCAAAAACAGATTCCTGAAGGCAGGGATATCGTTATCGGTTATGTTGACACTCACAATTCCCCAGAAATGGATTTGCTGGCAGAAAAGTTTGAAAAAATTCCCGTAAAAATGGTTGCGAGTCGCGCAGTGGAACTACCGGAGATAGATATTGAGGCAATCCTGGTCCGCAAACCGCAATTGGTTCTGATCGATGAGTTATCTCACACCAACACAACCAGCGCGCGCCACCCCAAACGCTATCAGGATATTGAGGAGCTGCTCAGCACAGGGATTGATATTTACACCACCCTCAATATTCAGAATCTCGAGAGTCTGAACGACATCGTCGCCCAGATTACAGGCGTGCATATACTGGAGACTATACCTGACAGCCTTCTGGAACCGGCAACCGAAATCCAGTTGGTTGACTTGCCGCCCGAAGAATTGCTGCTCCGGCTCCGTCAGGGAAAAGTTCATATTTCTGAACAGGCTGCAAATTCCAGGGCTGAGTTTTTTCGAAAGGGGAATTTAACAGCCTTGCGGGAAATCTGTCTGCGCCGGGCCGCCGAACAAATCGACAATCAGATGCGGGCTTACATGCAGACCAGCGCAATCCCGGGTCCCTGGCATGCATCGGAACGCTTGATTGCATGTATTGCCCCCAATGAGTTGGGGGAACACATCCTCAGATCGACACGCCGGCTGGCAGATGAGCTCAATGCCGAGTGGTTTGCTGTCTATGTCGAAAATCCCATAAAAGAACCGCTTTCGCTATCCCAACAGCACACTTTGGAAAATAGCTTGCGCCTTGCAAAAGAACTCGGCGCCCGGACAAAAATTTTAGCAATTAACCCCAATAACCCAACCATTGCTGGTACGGTCTGCGAGTATGCCCGCAAACACAACATCACAAAAATAATTGCGGGGAAATCCATCCGTCCATTCTGGCAGGAATTACTGCATCGCTCAGTCGTGGAACAATTGATTCGGCAGAGTGGGAATATCGATATTTTTGTCATTTCCGGCAGCCTGAATAAAAAAGCTCGACCAGCGATGATCGCCTGGGCACCGCATCGTCCGTGGCTGCGCTATGTTGGAGGGCTTTTACTGGTACTTGCTGCCACCCTGATCAGTGAATTATTTGGTCGTAAAATATCACCGGCCAACCTGGTGATGGTGTATTTGTTGGCGGTCGTTTTAGCGGCTGTCTATTTGGGCCGCGGTCCTGCTGTTCTGACTTCACTGGTCAGCGTGCTCGCTTTCGACTATTTTTTTGTCTCGCCCCGCTTTTCTTTTTCAGTCGCAGATACCGAATACCTGCTCACGTTTGGCGGTTTGCTGATTGTCGGGTGGGTAATCAGCTATTTGACCAGCCGCGCCAAAGAACAAGCTGAATCCGCTCAACAGCGCGAGGCGGATACCGCCATGCTGTATGCGCTCAGCCGCGATCTGGCCATTTCGGATGGCTTTGAAGCAGTTATCCAGGCAATTCAAATCCATATTGAACAAGGTTTTGGGCGGGAGGTTGTCATACACCTGGCCAATGCCGGTGAAATGAATCCCAAGAATGCAATTTCATCCAATTCGGACCCGGATGAAACGGAGCTCGCAGTCGCCTATTGGGCTTTCAAAAATGGAGAATCTGCCGGACGGGGAACCCATACCATCCCAGCTGCCCGCTATCATTATGTTCCCCTCAAAACCGCGCGCGGCACAATCGGTGTCCTGGGAGTCCAACCCCGGGAGTCAGATGTTTTAACTCAGGCTGAGCGCCGCCTGTTGGAAGCCTTCGCCAGTCAATTTGCACAAGCTTTGGAACGTGTCCAGTTGGCCGAGCAAGCCCGGCAAATCAAATTATTACAGGCTGCCGAAAAGCTGCAGAATGCGCTGTTGAACTCCATCTCACACGATCTGCGCACCCCACTGGTTTCGATCACCGGAGCACTGACCGCGCTGGAACAAGAAACACAGATGGATGAAACTGCCCGCCGGAGCCTGGTGGAAACTGCGCGCGAAGAAGCAGACCGGTTGAACAGGTTGGTCGGTAACCTGCTGGATATGACCAGGTTGGAATCCGGGGCGCTGCATGTAAAAAGTGAGATCTGCGATGCCCAGGATTTAATTGGGACTGCCCTGGGGCAAATGGAAGGACAACTGGGTGAAAGAAAAATCAGTGTGGTTATCGCACCAGACATGCCACTCATCCCGATGGATTTTGTTTTGATCGTACATGTATTAACAAATTTACTGGATAATGCCTTGAAATATTCCCCCGCAAACTCACCTTTGGAAATTCAGGCTTATCAAAAAGACAACGAAGTTCAAATCGGTATCTCGGATCATGGACTGGGCGTTCCGGAAGAAGACTTAAGCCGGATTTTTGATAAGTTTTACCGTGTCCAACGCCCCGAACAGGTGACCGGCACAGGCCTGGGCCTGGCGATTAGTAAAGGCATCATCGAAGCACATGGAGGACATATTTGGGCAGAAGCACCTGAAGGCGGCGGCACAATCATTACATTTGGCTTGCCTTTGGGGATCAAAGAATGACTGAACCGAACCTACGTATTCTAATTGTGGACGATGAACGCTCCATCCGGCGATTTTTAACAGTTTCGCTGGGAAGTCAGCATACCATTTTTGAAGCTTCCAATGGTGAAGAAGCCTTGCAAGCCGCAGTAATGGAGCATCCGGACCTGGTCATACTGGATTTGGGTTTACCCGATATGGATGGCGCGGAAGTAACCCGCCGCCTGCGTGAATGGACAAAAATCCCGATCATCATCATTTCTGTACGGGAAAGAGAAGATGAAAAAATCGCAGCGCTGGATGCTGGAGCCGATGACTACCTGACCAAACCATTTGGAATTGGGGAGTTAATGGCACGCATTCGGGCTGCCATGCGCCGCTCGGTACAACCCGAGAATAACCCGATTTTTCAATTGAATGAACTTATTTTAGATATGGCGCGCCGCAGTGTGAGCGTACGCGGAGAAATAATCACCTTAACCCCCACTGAATACGAAATCTTGCGCACCCTGGTGCAAAATTCGGGGCGCGTACTAACCCATCACCAACTCTTGCGGCAGGTTTGGGGCGAAGCGTATGAGAACGAAATACATTTACTGCGTGTGAATGTCAGTAATCTGCGCCGGAAGATCGAAGAAGACGCCAGCCGCCCCCAATACATTCTGACTGAACCAGGGGTCGGCTACCGGATAAAAAATCTTTAATCGATTAGCTATGCTTTATTTATAGGATTGCAAAAACGACACCAGGTATTTCCAGACTTTTTCAATCGAAGGGATGTACATTCTTTCAGCCGGCGAGTGCGGATTCTCGATGGTCACACCCATTGAGATCATATCCATGCCAGAATAAATTGAGCCAATCGTGCCACATTCCACCCCGGCGTGCAGGCTGCGAACAATCGGCGCATGACCAAAGAGATTCTGGTAAGTCTCAACACTGCGCGTTAGCAGGGCTGATTTAATATCCGGCTGCCAACTTGGGTGAGCCGGGCTGCTGCTGACCTCTGCCCCAGCCAACTGGGCAACAGCCGTGATGCGCGCGGTAAGTTCTTGTAAGCGCGTCATTACGGTACTACGCTGGCTGGTTATAACCCGCAATCCGTTTGAATCCAGTTCCACGCGTGCCAGGTTGTTGGATGTTTCTACAAAGCCATTGACCGTGGCGGACATTTCGGCCACCCCATGCGGCATGGCTTGCAATATCTGCAAAACTTTGGCGGAATCCGCCTGGCTGACTGCCGGGCCTGGTTCCACTTCGGCCAGGATAAGTTTTATCTGACTTTCAACCGGGGAATACTCTTGATTCAGAATCACAGCAATTTCATTGACTACTTGCTGGATGGCAGCGCTGTACTCAGATGGATATACAAAAACGGCCTGGGCTTCACGCGAGATGGCGTTATGCGCCGTCCCACCATTGATACTCATCAATGATAGAGGGGCGATCTTCTGAATTTGGTTTAATACCCGGGCAATTAGCTTATTGGCACTGGCAAAATGTTTATCGATATCCAGGCCGGAATGCCCACCGTGTAAACCGGTAACCAGAAGATGAAAAGCGGCGATTTGGGTTGCCGTTTGAAATTCCAGAGGCAGATGCATAGTGGTAGTTTGTCCACCGGCGCAACCGATAACAAAGGTGCCTTCATCTTCCGAATCCAGGTTAACCAGAACCTTGCCCTGTACAAAACCAGGCTTCAGAAAGTTGGCTCCACCCCCGGCTTCTTCAAGTACGGTAAAGAGTAACTCAAGCGAAGGATGCACAAGCGAGGCATCTTCGACCAGGGCCATGGCCAGCGCGATGGCGATCCCATTATCGGCGCCCAGGGTGGTGTGGTCAGCATGCATCCAATCTCCCTGCACGATACACCGAATGGGATCTTCCAAAAAGTTATGCGAGGAATCTGGTGTTTTCTCACAGACCATATCCATGTGGCCCTGCAACACAATCGTCGGCGCAGACTCCATACCGGGTGTGGCGGGGACACGAATGATCAGGTGGCCGATATCATCCACCTGGCAGGCAAATCCACGCTCAGCAGCCAACCCTTGCAGCCAACTGGAAAGCGCGGCTTCACGACCACTGCCGCGCGGAATGGAAGAAATTTGCTCAAAAATCATCAAAATATGTTGTGTAGCGTCCGTCATGAATTCACCTCATTCAATTGTTTTTCCAATTCAGCCCTCAGCACCTGAGGGTTGGCCTTGCCACCTGCTTTGCGCATAACCTGCCCAAACAGGAAATTGGCCACACTTATTTTTCCAGCCCGATAGCTATCCACCTCGCCGGCATACTCAACCAAAATATCCTTCACCAGTTTGGCAATAAAGTCTAGATCCGAAACCTGGGCCAGGCCTTTGGCTGTCACAATCTCCGCAGCCGGCTGACCGGAAACAAACATATCCGCCAATACAGACTTACCGGTATTCTGATTGATTTTCCCGGATGTAATCAGCGCCAGTAAAGCTGCCAGGTCCTGTGGAGAAACCTTCAAGGAATCGAAGCCTGTGCTGGAAGAATTCATTAATGAAAGAATTTCACCGGTAACCCAGGCGTAAACTGTGCGAACTGCCGCACCCGAACCCACCTTCAGGACCGCTTCAAAATAATCTCCAAGCGCTTTTTCGGCCGCCAACTGCCAGGATTCGGCGATGCTCAGACCGTAATCCTGACGAAAGCGCCGGCTGCGATCCCAGGGTAATTCTGGAAGCGCTAAAAACACATCGTCCATCCAATGTTTGCTGACCAAAAGTGGCGGCAGATCTGGCTCAGGCAGGTAGCGGTAATCATGCGCATCTTCTTTTGAACGCTGGCTGTAGGTGGCTTGTTTGGCCTCATCCCAACCAACTGTTTCCTGCTTGACCTTGCCACCCGATTCAATCAGCTCAATCTGGCGATTGATCTCATAGGCCACACCGCGCTCCAGGGCGCGGAATGAATTCAAGTTCTTGATTTCAACCTTGGTTCCCAGTTTTTCCTGACCGACCGGACGAACTGAAATATTTGGTTCAATCCGCATGACGCCCTTTTCGAGGTCACCGCTGTTGACACCCAGGTAACGCACCAGGGCCCGCAGCGATTCGGCGTATGCTCGAACTTCATCGCCCGAGTGGAAATCCGGTTCAGTCACAATCTCGAGCAAGGGTACCCCGGCCCGATTTAGATCGACCAATGAATATGGTTTTGTATCTTCAACATGCGTCAGTTTGCCCGTATCTTCTTCCAGATGCACCCGATGTATACGGATAACCTTCTCACCCCTGGGGGTAACCAGGGTGATACGGCCATTAATCGCCAGCGGTTCTTCGTATTGGGTGATCTGATAGCCTTTGGGAAGATCAGGGTAAAAATAGTTTTTACGTGAAAAAATGCTGATGGGAGCCAGTTCACACTCCAAAGCAGCCGCCACGCGCAAGCCATATTCAACCGCCTGTCCATTTAATACAGGCAAAGTCCCCGGATGACCGGCGCAGATGGGACAGACAGCCGTGTTTGGCTCTGCAAAAGTGGAATCCACCACCGGGCAGGAGCAAAACATCTTGGACTGCGTTAACATTTCAACATGAACTTCGAGACCTATCACAGGTTCATACTTGGTACTGGGCATTGCATGGTTCCAGTCTGCCGGGGCAGGCTGGCTGCCCTCAACGAATTAAATTTTTTTAGTGAAATTTTGCCTGTCTTTTTTCTAAAAAAGCTGCAACACCCTCTTTATATTCTGCATGCTGACCAGCTATTTCTTGAATATAACTCTCGTACTCCAGTGCTTGCTGCAAATTGGGTAGAACCGCCTGGTTGTAAACTCGTTTTGCCAGGCCAAACGCCCCGGCAGCACCTTTTGAAAGTTCAAATGCCGTGGAAAGTGCAACCGACATCAACTCTTCTGCCGGTAGCACCCGATTGACCAGCCCCCAGGCCAGGGCTTGCTCAACCGAGATAGGCTGGTTGCTAAAGGTGTATTCAAGTGCGCGCCCAAGACCAATCAAGGCTGGCAATAAAAGCGATACGCCGGAATCTGGTGCAAGACCAATCCCGCTAAACCCGACCACAAAGCGTGCGGTATCGGCTGCAAGCCGCAGATCGCACGCCAACGCCACACCCAGGGATGCCCCGGCACAAGGACCATTCACAACCGCGATGACTGGCTTCTCAATTTGTCTGATCTGCAATATCAGGGGGTTGTAGGTGGCGAGTAAATGGGCACGAAAAGAAAGCCCATCCCCACCAGCCCGGATCTCGTCAATATCCTGCCCCGCACCAAAGACCCGGCCCGCTCCGGTAAGCAGCACAACCCGTGTCTGTGAGTCTTTTGCGGCTTGTTTAAAAGCTGCCTGCAGCTCGCCGATCAGTTCCAGATTGAATGCATTGGCTTTAGGGCGGTCAATGGTTAATATGAGGACGTTTTGATTAAGCTCGGAACGCAGAAATTTCATCGTTTCCGCCAAGCCAAAGGGAAATGGAAATGGGGTACGCAAATAATCTTAATAAGCGCTGCAACAAACCCTGCTTGCAGCGCTTATTTGATTTACAAAATATCTAAATCGTCATCATCCAGGGTATCGTCATCGTCTAAATTGATTTCCAATTCAATATTCTCGCGCTCAATATGCAACCACAACAGCAGCACCTGACCATCATCCGTTTCAACGGAGCGGGCAGCCAGAATTGGAGCGGTTGCTTCCAAACCAGATTCATCACGATAGTGCAGCTTGATGGGTTGGCGCTGACTCCACATCTGGTAACAGCGCTGAACCAGGGCAGGACCATTAAATGTACGCAAACGGGTAAGCGCTGTGATGGAGAACTTTCGTGTTTCATTTAAACCCAGCGCCCAGCCATCCTGAACCGGTTCAAAAACGGGGGTCGGACCTTCAATAATTGTAATTTTATCTTCCATGAGTTTTCCTATTAGTTGAGAAAATAATACCATAAAAGAATAATTGAAGCGTTAGAAACTGCGATTCTAATGTAAATAATGCAATCCAAAATGCTCTACAGTAATGCAAGGTTCAGGTTTGCGAATCCGGATTGGCTGGTTGGAAGAGTGAAAAATTCACCGGCAAAACTCGTTTATTTTCTATCATAACATTTCCTTTGTGAAAATTACCACTGTCATTATCCTATGTTATACTTCGCCCATTCTGTATCAACCCCACCCTGGGAGTCGTATTTATGTTGCTCGAATATATAGCTATCGCAGTTTTTATAGCCATGACGACACTTGTCAGTGTCATAGCAATCGTGCTGGGTACAATTTTTGGACCCAAGCGCCCTGCCGGCAAGAAATCCATGCCGTACGAATCGGGTATGAACCCAATAGGACCGGGTATACGACGGGTTCCTGTACGTTTCTACCTCATCGCCGTTCTATTCATCCTGTTCGACATAGAAGTGGTGTTTTTTATCCCCTGGGCACTGGTTTTTAACAATTTTGTTAAAGCCGGCCTGGGGCTTTTTATGCTGGGCGAGATGCTGGTGTTTATCACCATCTTACTGGTAGGCTATGCCTATGCCTGGAAAAAAGGAGCGCTGGAATGGGATTAGAGCAAAAGCTTGGAAATATGGGCGTGGTAACTACACGCCTCGAAGACCTTGTGAACTGGAGCCGTACGAATGCAATGTGGCCAATGTTGTTTGGGCTGGCTTGCTGCGCGATCGAAATGATGTCCGCCCAGGCCGCAAATTACGATATGAGCCGCTTCGGTATGGAATTAATGCGCCCAAGCCCACGCCAAAGCGATTTAATGATCGTAGCTGGACGCGTTTCGCGCAAAATGGCGCCTGTCTTGCGACGCCTTTACGACCAGATGCCCGAACCCAAGTGGGTGATTGCCATGGGTGACTGTGCATCCTGTGGTGGCGTCTTTAATAATTATGCTGTCGTCCAGGGCGTGGACGAAGTGGTACCGGTGGATGTGTACATCGCCGGCTGCCCACCGCGACCTGAGGCTTTGATCCATGGCGTGATTACCCTGCATGAAAAAGTGCGCCGCGAAAAGATGAAGGATTGGGCTTAGTATGGGCGAACATCTTTCCACTATCATTGAAAAACTGGTTAAGCGTTTTGATGGACAGACAACCGAATTCGCCGGTGAAACCAGCCTGATGCTGGCCAAAGACAAAATTTTGGATGCAGCCCGGGCGATTCATGATGAATTTGGTTTTGACTTGTTGTCTTCTGTAACGGCTGTAGATTATTGGCCCGAAGAAAATCCGCGTTTTCATCTTTGCTACCGGTTTACATCCATCCCCAACAAACAGGGGTTAAATGTCCGCGTACCCGTACCCGGAATTTCGCCAAAAGCTCCGACTCTGGAAAATATTTACAGGAACGCCAACTGGCAGGAACGCGAAATCTTCGATCTTTTTGGCATTAAATTTGAAGGTCATTCTGATCTTCGGCGCATTATGATGCCTGCCGATTGGGAAGGTCACCCACTTCGCAAGGATTATCCGTTAGGCTATGAAGAACCCCAGTTCTCCTTTAACTATGACGAAATTAGTGTCCGCAAACCGTACGGTCAGAACAAAGGCGGAGATTAGACATGGCACAAATTGAAGAAGTAACGCTTGACGGAATGTCACACCTCGTCTCAGAGCGCGCTCTGCAGGGCGAAACGATGCTCTTAAACATGGGCCCGCAACATCCATCCACCCATGGCGTTTTGCGCGTGCTGTTGGAATTGGATGGCGAAACGATTATTAACTCGATCCCGGATATCGGATTTTTACACACCGGCATCGAAAAAAACATGGAAGCCAAGACATACCAAAAAGCTGAAGTGATGACTGACCGGATGGATTACCTTGATACGGTCGGTAATAACCTGGCTTACTGCCTGGCAGTAGAAAAACTGGTTGGATTGGATGTGCCGGTACGCGCCCAGGCGCTGCGTGTTATCCTGGCCGAACTCCAGCGGATTGCATCTCACCTGGTTTGGTTGGGAACCTCCGCGCTGGATCTGGCAGCCATGTCAAACTACATGTACGCCTTCCGGGAACGCGAAATGATCCTGGACATCCTGGAACTGGTTTCTGGCCAACGCATGATGACAACCTATATTCGTCCCGGCGGTGTCTGGCGCGATGTACCGGTTGAATTCGAAAGCGCGGTACGCAACCTGTTGAAAATCATGCCCGCGCGCATTGATGAATACGAATCTCTGCTGACCAAGAACCCTCTCTTCATTGATAGAACTGCTGGTATCGGCAAAATTTCTGCCGAAGAAGCGGTCAACTGGGGTTTGACCGGCGCCACACTGCGCGGCTCAGGCGTCAATTACGACATACGGAAATTCGCCCCTTACTCGGGCTACGAACAATATGATTTCGAAGTACCTTTAGGTACCGATGGAGATGTGCGTGCGCGCTACATCGTGCGTATGCTGGAAATGCGCCAATCCGTGCGCATCGCCCTGCAGGCGCTGGATAAACTTCCGATGGGCCCGGTCCGGTCAAGCAATTACAAGTTCGTACCGCCGCCACGCTCAGAAATTGGTACAAGCATGGAAGCATTGATCCATCATTTTAAATTATGGACCGAAGGCTTCAATGCACCCCGGGGCTCTGTTTATTCGGCGATTGAATCCCCACGCGGTGAATTGGGCGTCTATCTGGAAAGCGATGGCGGACCAAAACCATACCGGGTTCATTTCCGAGCCCCTTCATTTGATAACCTGCAAGTTTTACCGAAATTGGCAAAAGGTCATCTCGTCGCTGATCTGGTGGCGATCATTGGTTCTGTTGACATTGTCCTGGGAGATATTGACAGATGAGTCTCGCGGAAAAATACTCTGAAGAAGTAAAAGCAATTTTTGTAAAATATCCCGTCAAACGTTCGGCGGTAATGCCTTTGTTGTATCTGGCTCAACGTGAAGGCGGCTATATCACCAAGGAAAGCATGGCCGAAATTGCCAAAATGCTGGATCTGGATGCAACAGAAGTCGCCTCAATCGTTGGTTTTTACACGCTCTACCACGACGAAAAAGCCGGGAAATACCGTATGCAGGTCTGCAATGACTTGCCCTGCGCCTTGCGTGGTGCCGATAAATTCTTGGAAGCTCTTTGTCAAAACCTGGGGATCAAGGTGGGTGAAACCACCCCGGACGGCCTGGTCACGGTTGAAGCAGTTATGTGCCTGGCAGCCTGTGACAAAGCCCCCATGTTCCAACTTCAGGATGGCGATAAGATCACCTATTATGAAAATATGACCGTGGATCGCAGCCTGGAACTGGTGGAAGCCCTCAAAACTGTCGGCAAGGAGTTGAAATAATGGCATACTTCCTGCTTCGGCATCGTGAAATCCCGGATATCAAAAATATTGAAACCTACCGTAAAGTTGGTGGTTTTGAAAGCCTGAAAAAAGTAGTCAGTTCGATGCAACCCCAGCAAGTAGTCGATGAGGTAAAAGCCTCGGGGCTGCGTGGGCGCGGCGGCGCAGGCTTTCCAACCGGCGTGAAGTGGTCATTCCTGCCCAATAACATCTGGCCACATTTTGTAGTTTGCAACGCAGATGAATCGGAACCTGGAACCTTTAAAGACCGCGAAATTATGGAAAGCAATCCCTTCCAATTTTTGGAAGGCGTTGCCATTGCCTGTTATGCGGTGGGTGCCAATGAAGGCTATGTTTACCTGCGCGGTGAATTCCAGCAAGTACAGTTATTTCTGGATGAATGTATCCAGGAAATGGAAAAAGCTGGTGTGCTGGGTGACAACCTGTTCGGAACCAATTATTCATTAAGACTCAAAACCCATCTGGGTGCGGGTGCTTATATTTGCGGTGAAGAAACAGCGCTGCTCGAATCGATCGAAGGCAAACGTGGACAACCGCGCGTACGTCCCCCCTTCCCGGCGGTAGTCGGCTTATACGGCAAACCAACTGTCATCAACAACGTCGAAACGCTGACCAACCTGCCTCCAATTCTGGAAAAAGGCGCGGCCTGGTACAAGACTCTGGGTACAGAAAAAAGCTCCGGAGTTAAGATTTTCTCGCTTTCCGGCAATATCAACAAACCCGGCAATTACGAATTACCCCTCGGCACTACTTTCAGAGAGCTCATCTTTACCCATGGCGGTGGCATCCCGGATGGCCGCAAGGTCAAGGGCATCATGCCTGCCGGGGCTTCGTCTTCGATTATTCGCGTGGATGACAGCAGCTTTGATAAGGTCATGGACACCAAACTGGATTACGAAAGTGTCCAGAGCGTGGGTTCATTGCTTGGTTCGGCTTCAGTGATCATCATCGATGACACTCATAACATGGACTGGGTCATCGACAAGACCGTTCACTTCTTTAAACATGAATCCTGCGGCAAGTGCACCCCCTGCCGCGATGGAAACTACTGGATGCTGCACATTGTTGAACGCATCCAGCATGGCAATGGCACAAACGCAGACCTGCAGCTGCTAAAGAATGTAGCAACCCAGGTCAACGGAAAGTGCCTGTGCGCTCTGGGTGACTTCTCAACCATGGCCGTAACCTCTGCGCTCGAGCGCTTCCCTGAGGATTTCGCGGAAAAGGTGAAGGCGTAGAGCTATGGCAAAAACAGTAACCCTGACCATTGATAATATAAAAGTTAGCGTTCCAGAAGGAACCCTGGTGGTTGATGCTGCCAAAAAAGCGGGCATCGACATCCCTGTTTTCTGCTATCACCCCAAGATGGAACCGGTTGGTATGTGTCGTCAGTGCCTGGTGGAAATTGGGCGCCCGATGATTGATCGTGCAAACGGCCAACCAGTCCAGGAAGCAGATGGCTCTCCCAAAATGCAGTTCATGCCCAAACTGGAAACGGCGTGTACCAATCCCGTTTCAGAAGGCATGGTCGTGCTGACTGAGACAGAGAAAGCCAAAGCCGGGCAGAAAGAAATCCTGGAACTGTTACTCACCAATCACCCGCTGGATTGCCCGATCTGTGACAAGGGCGGCGAGTGTCCGTTGCAAAACTTGACGATGGCACACGGCTCGACCCAGAGTCGCTTCATCTTCGATGAAAAGCAGCGCCAGCCAAAGCATGTCGCACTGGGTGACTTGATCTACCTGGATCGTGAACGCTGTGTGCAGTGCGCACGCTGTATTCGCTTTCAGGACAAAATTGCGGGTGAGCCAGTGCTGGGTTTTTACAGCCGCGGCCGCTCCACAGATATTGTTACATTCTCCGAGCCCGGTTTTGACTCGGTCTTTTCTGGCAATACGACCGACATTTGCCCGGTTGGCGCTCTGACAACGGTTGACTTCCGTTTCGGTGCCCGTCCGTGGGAACTTAAAAACGCCGCATCGGTTTGCTCGCAGTGCCCTGTGGGTTGCAATTTGACCTTCAATGTGCGCCGCGAAGTCAAATCTGGTGGTGGGTATGTCATCAAGCGCGCGCTGCCACGTCAGAACGAGCAGGTAAACGAAATCTGGTTATGCGACAAGGGTCGCTTTGCCAGCTATCACTACGCCGAATCGAACACGCGGCTGACGTTGGAAGCCACCAAATTTGAAGAAAATATCAAGCAAGCAGGCAGTTTACTGGCTGCGGCCAAAACGGATGCAGTCATCCTGGTGGGTGGACGCCTGGCGAATGAGGATCTTTACAATCTCAGACAATTAGCCAGCGGACTGGGCGCTAAAATTCACTTTTACAGCCCGATGGGCGGCGGCGAATACACGACTGCCTATGGTCTGAGCGCAGGCTCAAACCTGGGTGATCTGAAAAGCGGGGATACCGTCCTGGTGGTGGCTTCAGATCTATATAATGAAGCCCCAATCTGGCATTTACGCTTAAAAGCCGCTGCAAGCCGGGGCGCAACTGTCATAGTGGCGGCTGCGCATGCTACCAAGCTGGATGAATTTGCTACATTTGTCGTCCGCTATGCTTATGGCGATGAAATTGAGACGGTTAAAGGTCTTGATCAGAAGGAAAAAATTGGACAAGCCCTCAGTCAGGCTGCCAACCTGGTAGTTTTCTTTGGCTCGGATGGATTGGGCCTGCAGGGAAGTTCTGATCTGGCTGCCGCATGCGCTGAATTGGTTAAAGAGCGTGCGGGTAAAGTGAACAACGGTCTGGTCGGCGTCTGGCCCGCTGCAAATGCACAGGGCGCCTGGGAACTGGGTCTACGACCCTCGGCCGATCTGGCTTCTGAATTGAATGGAAAAACTGTTTACATTGTCGCTGCCGACCCAGCCGGGGATGACCCACGGCTGGCTGAAGCACTCAAATCTGCAAAAGCGGTGATTGTTCAAGATATTTTGCCGACCGAAACCACAAAACTGGCCGGAATTGTGCTGCCTGCTGCGGCTTATACCGAGCGGGACGGCTCAACCACCTCCGCTGAACGCCGAGTTCAACGTTTTTATCCGGCTCTGCCTGCTAAAACAGGCACAAAGGCTGATTTCAGCATTACAGCCGCAATTGCCCAGGCCTGTGGCCTGGCGCTCGAAGGCCGTTCAGCGTTACTGGTCATGAATAAGATTGCAGCCGCTGAAAATTCCTTTGCGGGTGTGACTTACAATCTGTTGGCTGAAGTATCTGAACAATGGCCCGCAGTTGGTCGCGGCGAGATGTATTACGGCGGTACGTCCTATGAAAATACCCAGGGACTGGGCGCCCACCTTGCACTGGCAAGCGTTCCAGGCATTTCTGTAAGTGGAAACAAGGCAACCCGGGTTCGCCCAAGCGAGGAGACACTGATCGCTGTGCCGGTTTCCAAACTCTATGATATGGGCACCACAGTCAGCCCGTCCGTCATGCTAAAAAGCCATATTGGTGAAGCGAGTGTCTCGGTTAATCCTGCGACTGCCGCCAAGCTGGGGCTTACCAACGCTGGCACGGCTGTTCTCAAACTGAATGGGCTGGAAGCAGCAGTCAAAGTTCGCTTTGACGAGTCAATTTCCGGCAGTGTTGTGCTGGTCTACCGAAGTTTTGGTCTGCCCATCGATGTGCCGGGCACAGTGGAACTTCTGCCAGGCAAGACAAATTCAGACGACGTGAAGGCCTGAGGAGGCAGCTAATGGATTGGGCTTTAGTCCTTGAATTGGTAATCAAGTCGTTCATTCTGGTCATGGTGCTGTTAACCGGTTTTGCATACCTGACCTGGTATGAACGCAAAGCGCTATCGCGTATGCAAGTACGTTATGGACCAAACCGCGCCGGTAAATTTGGTTTACTTCAACCCATCGCGGATGCAGTCAAGTTGATCTTCAAAGAAGAACTGATCCCTGACCAGGCCGAGAAAATATTATTTATTCTTGCGCCAATTTTGACTGTCGTGCCTGCTATAGTCATTACGGCAACGGTACCGTGGGGTCCCAGTTTCCAGTTATTCGGACGCACCATCAACATGTACATTGCCAACGTAGATGTAGGCATTCTATACGTTACCGCCATTGCATCCATTGCTGTTTACGGTATCGTCCTGGCGGGATGGTCAAGCAATAACAAATATGCCATGCTGGGTGGTTTACGCTCAACAGCCCAGATGGTAAGTTACGAACTGGCATTAGGCCTGTCGTTTACGACAGTTATCCTGATGGCTGGCTCCATGAATATGCTTACCATCGTGGAAGCCCAAAAAAGCTTGTGGTTTGCTGTCATTCAACCAACGGGCGCCGTCATTTTCCTGATCGCCACCCTGGCTGAATTAAACCGCGCACCCTTCGATATGCCTGAAGCCGAACAGGAACTTACCGCTGGCTATCATGTCGAATACTCGGGCATGAAGTTTGCTCTGTTCTTTATGGCTGAATACTCCAAGATGATTACAATTTCAGCCATCGCCGCCACGATCTTCTTTGGTGGGTATCGTGAATTCTGGTTCCTCAAAGATACTTTCCTGAGTGTGGACCGTTTTGCTTTGCTTGGCCCAATTTATATGTTCCTAAAAATCATCGTTCTGTTATTTGGAATGATCTGGGCCCGCGCTACACTGCCCCGCATTCGTTATGACCGTTTGATGTCTTTCGGCTGGAAGGCCATGCTGCCACTCTCGATTGCAATTGTGTTGGTTTCAGCCATCGGTATTGTGCTTTCGGAAATACATCCCCTTTTCAAATTATTCACACCGGTAGTTTCGGTATTTCTCGGTTTTCTCACAATTGGTCTGGTAGATAGTTCTTTAAGGAGGAAAGTTTATGCGACTCGTTGAACCTTTCCTTGAAATGATTGGTGGCTTAAGAACCACGCTGAAGTTTATGTTTGTAAAACCTGTCACAATGCAATACCCGGAAGAAAAACGCCAGGTATCCAAACGTTATCGCGGCAGACATGAACTTAAACGCTATGATAACGGACTGGAAAAATGCATTGGCTGTGCTCTGTGTGCAGCAGCCTGCCCTGCAGATGCCATCTTTGTCGAATCTTCAGAAAATACTGATGAAAATCGCTTTTCGCCCGGTGAACGCTACGCCAGCACTTATGAAATAAATATGCTGCGCTGTATTTACTGCGGTTTTTGTGAAGATGCCTGCCCAACCGAAGCAGTGGTCCTGGGCGACAATTACGAATTAACCTTCCTCAACAGGCGGGATGCCATTTACACCAAGGACATGCTGATTGTTCCCGTACCGCATGGCGGCGCCCCTACACCGCAAGTGACCGAACCTGGTATGTTTACTCGATCTGTTCCTGAAATGAAAGATCCGCAAGATTAGCGGCTAACGCGAAGGTGACCAATGTCCGGTGAAATAATCGTGTTTTTTATCCTGGCCCTGACCGCCATTGCTTCGGCGGCGGGCATGCTGCTCAGCCGTCATGCGGTTTATGCAGCCCTGTACCTGGTGCTAAATTTTGGCACAGTTGCCATTTTCTACCTGTTGTTGGGTTCGCCCTTCATTGCGCTCTCACAGGTTACAGTCTATGGTGGCGCCATCATGGTTTTGTTCCTGTTTGTCATCATGCTGCTTGGTTCTGAACAAATCCCGGCTGAATTGCAATGGAAAAATGTTTGGCCGGCAGTTCTGCTGGGTTTGGCCCTGGTTGGTCAGGCTTTGTACCTTGTATCTCAGAGCAGCGCCATACTGCAAACAAGCACCAGCGTAGCCGATGCGGAACCATCCCAACTGGCATCCAAGCTTTTTACGGTTTATCTGCTGCCCTTTGAAATTACCTCCATCCTGCTGTTGGTGGCGATGGTAGGTGCAATTATTCTGACCAAGCAACCCAGCACCAAAATTGCCGGGACGCAAGCAGACAAGAAAGGAGCGCGGGGATAAACATGGTCCCAGTCAATTATTACCTCGCACTAGCCGCAATTCTATTCACGATGGGCGCGTTGGGTGTTTTAATCCGTCGCAATGCCCTGGTGGTATTCATGTCGGTTGAGTTAATGCTTAATGCTGCCAACCTGACCTTTGTAACCTTTGCACGCATGTATTCTGCAAACGGCACATCGATTTTCAATGGGCAAATCTTTGTCTTTTTTGTTATGACTGTAGCTGCCGCAGAAGTGGCAGTTGGCCTGGCCTTGATCGTGGCCATCTTCCGCAGCCGGCAAAGCATTGATATTGACCAGTTGAACAGTCTGAAGGGATAGAAAATTATGGAAAATACCTCTGGCCTGTTCTTTTTTCTTGTACCCTGGATTGTCTATCTGCCGATCATCGGGATGCTGCTCAACCTGACTATTGGCTCAAAACTCGGAGAAAAAGGCGTGGGCACCATTGCTGCCTCAGCCTCCGGTTTGGCTTTTGTAGTGGCCGTTCTGCAAGCCTATTCGCTCGGTATTGAGCCACATGGTGCCGCAGTCAGGGTGGCAGATTGGATCCATGTCGGCAACCTGGCCATCGATTGGACCTTCCGCGTCGATACCCTCTCGGTCACGATGATGATGGTCGTCTCGGGCGTAGGCACGCTGATCCACATCTACGCAATCGGTTATATGCACGAAGACGTGCGTTTTAAAAATGATGTTGGACGGTACCGACGTTTCTTTGTCTTCCTGAACCTGTTCATCGCCGCGATGATGGTGTTGGTAAGTGGCAATTCATACATGATGCTCTTTGTTGGCTGGGAAGGCGTAGGTTTATGCTCCTTCCTGCTAATTGGCTTCTGGTATGACATGGACACGCTTGGACGCCCCTCCTTCGCAAACTCAGACGCAGCTAAAAAAGCCTTTATTACCAACCGCGTTGGCGACCTTGGCTTTTTGCTGGCTGCTTTCATGATGTTTTGGAAATTTGGCTCAACAGACTTTGAGCATGTATTTGCAGCAGTTGGGTCTGCCGAACCTTCGGTCATCCTGTGGATTACCGTTTTCCTGCTGGTAGGTGTGGCTGGTAAATCAGCTCAGATCCCGCTCTACATCTGGCTGCCGGACGCCATGGCAGGTCCCACCCCGGTTTCCGCCCTGATCCATGCGGCTACCATGGTGACAGCTGGTGTCTACCTGGTCACCCGCTCTGCCCCCATTTATATGCTCAGCCACGATGCGCAGTATATTGTCGCCACAATCGGTGCAGTTACCGCGCTATTTGCCGCCACTATTGCGGTTGGACAGTACGATATCAAAAAAGTGCTGGCCTATTCCACCATCAGCCAACTGGGCTTCATGGTGGCAGCCGTTGGTATGGGCGCTTTCGCTGCGGGTATGTTTCATCTCATCACGCATGCCTTCTTCAAGGCTCTCCTGTTCCTTTCTGCCGGTTCAGTCATCTTAGGGATGGAACGTGGGCATCATCACCTGGCGCATGCTCATCACGGCAAAGAAGCACACCATGAGGAAGAAGTCTTTGACCCCGGTGATATGCGCAATATGGGCGGTCTGCGCAAGCAAATGCCCGTCACTTTTTGGCTTTACATGATCGGAACCGTGGCGCTGGCGGGTATATTCCCCTTTGCTGGTTTCTGGTCCAAAGACGAAATCCTGGCCGACGCCTTTAAAGAATTCCCGCATGTTTACTGGCTATTATCTATTGCGGCTTTCCTGACCGCGTTCTATATGGGACGCCAGGTATGGATGGTTTTCTTTGGCAAACCACGCCACGAAGTAGCCAAACACGCCGAAGAAAGTCCCTTGATCATGACGGCTCCGTTGATGGTTCTAGCGGCTCTGTCAGTTTTTGGCGGCTTGCTCAACCTGCCTGGCATTCACACACTGACCCTCTGGCTGGAACATACAGTGGAGATCGTACCGGGCGAATTCAATATGAGCGTCGCCTTGATCTCAACCGCGCTGGCGGGTCTCGCAATTTTCCTGTCCTGGTGGCTCTACCTGCGCAAACCGCTCGAAGCCGGTCAACCAGACCCGTTGAAGAAAATGCTCGGGCCAATCTTCACCGGTATGGAAAATAAATGGTTTGTTGACGAAGCCTACTGGTTCGTTTTTGTAGATCGCTATGTTGATCTGGCCCATTTCCTGGCCCAAACAGTGGACTGGGACTTTTGGCATGAGTGGTTCCATAACTCTGTGATTGCCAAGGGCTTCGTTGGTTTGACCCGTTTCCTGGCTGATCCGGTTGACCTGGGTGTTGTCAATAAAGTATCTCAAGTACTTGCTGATTTCATACAATCATCCGCTAATTCTTTGCGCAAAACCCAGAATGGTTTCGTGCGCAGTTATGCCCTGTCGGTAATGCTGGGCGTGGTGGCCATTCTCGGCTACCTACTCTTTAAATAAAGGCTGAGAGGACGCACTATGAATTTTTTGTTTGAACCCCTCAATCTGGTGACGTTTTTCCCGCTCGTTGGCGTACTTGTGCTTCTTTTCATCAAATCTGAAGCCAAAACCGCCATCCGCTGGACGGCACTGGGCACTGCGCTGATTTCTTTTCTGATCTCGTTATTAGCGTTGTCGATGTTTAACTCCACCGATCCAAACCTGCAACTGGCTTCACAACACAGCTGGATACAGGTTGCCGGGTGGAACATCCAATATTATCTGGCCGTTGACGGTCTGAGCATACTATTGGTGTTATTGACCACCTTCCTGACCCCGATTGCCATCCTTTCCACCTGGACAGCAGTTGAAGATCGTGTCAAGGATTTCATGATTTTCTTCCTCTTGCTGGAAGTGGGTATGCTGGGTGTTTTCCTGGCACAGGATCTGTTCCTGTTCTACATTTTCTGGGAATTTACCCTGATCCCGATGTATTTCCTGATCGGCATCTGGGGTGGTCCCAATCGCCTGTACGCAGCCGTCAAGTTCTTTTTATACACGATGGCCGGTTCAATCTTGATGCTGCTCGCCATTTTATGGCTGGGTGTCTATCAGGGCACATTCTCTGTGCCGGAACTGGTTGCCAAAGGCGGTATACCAGCCGGAATCCAGATGTGGCTGTTCGTAGCCTTTGCTGCAGCTTTTGCCATCAAAGTTCCGATGTGGCCGCTGCACTCCTGGCTGCCGGATGCACACGTCGAAGCGCCAACTGCCGGTTCCGTCATCCTGGCCGGTGTCTTGCTGAAAATGGGTACCTATGGTTTCCTGCGCTTCAACCTGCAACTTTTCCCCGAAGCCGCAGTTAGAGCCGCACCCACTATTGCAGTCCTGGCAGTCATCGGTATTTTATACGGCGCGGCAGTTTCTTATTCCCAAAAAGATGTCAAAAAACTGGTCGCGTACTCATCGGTCAGCCACCTGGGTTTTGTGATGCTGGGTATGTTTGCCCTGAACGCACAAGGCATCGAAGGTGGAATTTTACAGATGATCAACCACGGTCTGAGCACCGGAGCATTGTTCTTGCTGGTCGGCATGATCTACGAACAGACCCATACCCGTGAAATTGCGGTGTACGGTGGCTTGTGGAAAATTACCCCGATCTTCGGTTCACTGATGCTGATCGTTTCGCTGTCCTCCATGGGTTTGCCCGGTCTGAACGGGTTTGTGGGCGAATTCACCATCCTGCTGGGCGCCTTCGGTTCCAAGGCCTTTGGAACCCCGATCTACGCCATTCTCTCCTCAGCCGGTGTAATCCTGGCAGCTATCTATATTCTTTACATGTTCCAAAAAATGTTCCTCGGACCAGTCGGCTCCATCGTGGAAGAAGTAAAACACCACGGACATGCGCTGCGTGATTTGAACCTGCGCGAAATTGTGACCCTGCTGCCCCTCCTGGTCTTCATTTTCTGGATTGGTCTTTACCCCGCGCCATTCTTCAACTTAATGGCTCCGGCGGTCGATAAATTGCTTATTCCGTTCAAAGCCATACTTGGCGGCTAGGTATTTTAACTTTCAGCCCCGTATCCATCTCTTCCAATTTTCAGGGATGGGACGGGGGTGATAGTGGGAGTGGATATGACCCAAACTGATTTCTATACCATCCTCCCGGTCAGCGTGCTGATCATCTGGGCCTGTGTGCTCCTTTTGGTGGATGTCTTTATCTCCAAGGAGCGAAAAGGCCTGACGGCGCTGCTGGCTGCCGTTGGTCTGGCGTTGACGATGGGCCTCAGCCTGACCCAGTTGGGAAGCAACTTCTCCGGGTTCAACGCGATGGTTGTGCTGGATGGCTTTTCAAACTTCCTGAACATCCTATTCCTGTTGACTGGCTTACTCAGCGTGGCAGTGGCATACGGTTATCTACAGCGTATGCACATTGAAGGTGGTGAATATTACGTTCTCATGCTGTTCAGTGTTTCTGGCATGATGCTAATGTCGCAGGCAACAGACCTGATCATCACCTTCCTGGCCCTGGAATTACTCTCGATCCCCCTGTACGTGTTGGCAGCTTTCGCCCGTGCACGCATCTCCTCAGAAGAAGCAGGTATCAAGTACTTCCTGCTGGGGTCTTATGCCACTGGTTTTGTGGTCTACGGTATCGCACTGACCTTCGGTGCAACCGGCACAACCGCATTTGCTGGTATCGTAGCGGCCATTACTGCCGGAACTGCCTCGCCCACATTGCTTCTGATTGGTGCGGCCTTGATTTTGGTCGGTTTCGGCTTCAAAATCGCAACTGTTCCCTTTCATATGTGGACACCCGATGTCTACCAGGGCTCACCAACTTCCGTTACAGCATTTATGGCAGCGGGAGCCAAAGCAGCCGGTTTTGCTGCAATCCTGCGCATATTTGCTACCGTTTTTCCATCCCTGGCAGCCGACCTGATGCCAGTCCTGGCAGTATTATCTGCTCTTTCAATGATCGTGGGTAATGTCATTGCCATCGCCCAAACAGATATCAAGCGCATGCTGGCTTATTCAAGCATTGCTCAGGCTGGATACATACTGATGGCATTTGTGCCATTTGCGGATCCAAAAGTGCGCCTGGTATCGGTTGCAGCCGGTTTGTTCTACCTGGTCGCTTACACCATCACCAGCTTTGGTTCGTGGGGTGTAGTGATCGTACTGGAACAGGCTGAAGGAAAAGGACTTGCCATTGAAGATTATGCCGGGCTGGGCAAGAAACAACCCATGCTGGCTGCAGCCATGGCAGTATTTATGCTATCGCTAACCGGTTTACCCCCTACGCTTGGTCTGATTGGCAAACTTTATCTTTTCAGAGCCGTGATCGAGGGTGGTGTCTATTGGCTGGCTTTGATTGGCGTAATCACCTCGCTGATCTCCGCCTACTACTACTTACGGGTTATCGTGGTCATGTATATGAAAAATGGCAACCCAACCGTAACGCGCGAAACCTGGCTTGAATTTGCCATCGGTACCTCAGCCGTATTAACAGTTGTCATCAGCTTTGTCCCCCAAACTCTGTTTGCATGGGCCTCAGAAGCTGTAATGAAATTATTTTGATCCCCAGTAAAAAATAAATGCGGTTTTCCGCAATAAATAGAAGGACCTCGATGATAGTCATCGAGGTCCTTCTATTTACATCCTTGCTTTTCTAAACTGGGAGGGTATAAGCCAGGACAAACCAACGATTTTCGCCGATTTCACCCCAACCACTCATCTCGCGTGAGACTTCATAAACTTCACCAATTTTTGCCGCACCTACAACTTGATAATTCGGACCTGGACCGGAACGAATGTTTAAGGAACGTTGATTTACCTTTACCTTCCGGTTCAGCTTAAATCCAATACCTGCCGTGGGAACCAGCGCAGAGCGCTCGGGGTTTGGAAAGCTGGTATCCAGGGCAACATCCTTCCAGGCCTTCCAAAATATATCCAATGGATAAGCATGGGCATTACCATCCTCAGGATTGGTGTAGAGAGGATCGTGGATGTAAATATTCTTAATATCCAGGCCTACCACAACCGCAAAATGGGGTCCCCCAAATTTTTTCTCGGTCAAACCGGCATCCGAAAGAACTTTGTAACGCAATAACACAATCGGAGGCTTGCCTGCGGCTAACAGACCGAATAGATCCGGTACTGTCAGATCAACACGAAAATCTGTAAGTAGTCCCAGGCTTCCCATGGCATTCCGTAATTGAACTACACTCAAATAGACATCCCCTGGGATGTTAAACTTCAAATAAAACTCATCGGAGGTCATCTGGAGGTTGAAATAGGCCTTCATCAGCATAATGGCCGAAGTCGCGCCACAATCATTATTATGCTGATCGGCTCCAGTGCCAAGCTGCGAGACGTATGGAACAGGTAGGAGGACAACCGGTTTCAGCACTGTGCCCAAAGCATATTCTACAACCTTACCAGTATCCAGATTTTCAACCTTGTACTGCACAAGTTTAGCGGTAGAAGAGGAATCTGGGATAGGGGCTGGCGCAGGGTCTGGAACGGGCTGCGGAGCGGGCATAGGATCGGGGGTGGATTTGCCAAAAGCAGCAGCGACATCCGAACGAAATTGATCCATGGGAAACGCCGGACCCGGGTCCCACTTACGCTTGGGAGCAATATCATCATGCCCAATAATTTCATGAAATCCATAAACATGCAATAACTGAGTCACAACTTCGGTTGCGGTTTTTATCTGAATATCCGTATATTTTTGCCAGCCGTAAATCACCTTTGGCAAGGATTTATGTGGGGCAGCCAGAACTTCTGAATCCGGATATATCAACCCTTGAGATGAAACCCACTTATCGCCAGAACGCTGCAGCAACCCAACATTTTCCAGCTCTATCCCAATCGAATATGCATTTAAATTATTGTAGGATCCCCAGGTACTAATGCCAGCATGCCAGGCTGCAATATTAAAGGGAACAAATTGAATTACTTCACCAGCCCGACCAATTAGAATATGTGCAGAAACCTGGCTCCTGGCATCCATGAAACGACTGACGGTGGTCGAGATATCAGTTTCACTGGTGTAATGCAACACAATAAATGCCTTCTCAGTTAAAGGGCCACCATGGTTGGGGGAACTCTCAAATTTTGCAGGCAGTTCATTTTCGAGCACAAGTCGATTGCTGATAATTTTCATTGGGTCACTTTTTGTCTTTGCATATTGGTGAAAACAAATGAATTCAAGCAGGAAGTTGATATCTCAATTATGCCTGATATTTTAATTGTACACAATCAGATTTGTAAGGCGTCTGGAATAGCTTATTTCCGGGGAATGACTAATATCTTGGTAAAATTAGTTATTATGTTAAAAGCGCTGATATTTGATTTTGATGGTTTGATACTGGACACCGAAACCCCAGAATACTATGCCCTGAACGAAGTTTATGCCGAGTATGGGCATGACTTACCAATCGCAACCTATGGAATTGTGGTTGGCTCACAATATAATCACGATTATAACCCGATCCGCCACCTGCAAACGCTGACGGGCAAAACATTGGATGAAGATGTTTTTTGGGAAAGGGTAAAGCGGCGAAGGTTGGAAATAATTGAACAAAACCCTATTCTACCCGGCGTTGAAATCCTGATCAAGGAAGGCAAACGGCGAGGGTTAAAACTGGCCATTGCTTCCAGTTCGCCTCATAGCTGGGTGGATAAACACCTGAAACGTTATAACCTGTATACCTACTTTGATACCATTAAGTGCAAAGATGACGTTATTAATATTAAACCAGAGCCGGATTTATTTTTGGCAGCCATTTACGAGTTAAATGTGCTTCCGGAAGAAGCTGTTATTTTTGAAGATTCACTTAACGGGGTTATTGCTGCCCAAAAAGCAGGTATCCGGGTTGTCGCGATCCCGAATTTGGTAACTGATCACCTGGATTTCGGCAAAAGTACGCTACGCTTGCGCTCGTTATCTGAATTTTCCGTGGATGATTTACTCAGAAAACTATAAGATATTTCTCCTCCCGTCTGATGTAAAATGGATATAGCGATAGTTGATTATCGCAAGGAGATTCCCATGTTAAAAAATAATTCCCAGGAACGTTGGCAAGCGATTGTTAGTAAGTATGCAACGCCAGACACCTGGCACAGTATATGGCAGATATTAAATTCCGCTGTCCCATTTTTCCTGATGTGGATACTGATGGCCTACAGCTTGCGTATTGGTTACTGGTTGACGTTGTTACTGGCCATTCCCACAGCAGGTTTTATGGTGCGAATGTTTATTGTTTTCCATGACTGCTGTCATGGATCTTTTTTCAAGGATCATCGCGCCAACGAAATCGTTGGCAACATGCTTGGACTGCTGGTCTGGACCCCCTTTTACCAGTGGAAACGTGATCATGCCATCCACCACGCCACCGCCGGTGATCTTGACCGGCGCGGAACAGGTGATGTCCTGACCTTGACCGTTACAGAGTATATGGCTTTGCCCTGGTATAAGAAATTCGGTTACCGAATTCTGCGCAATCCGATGATCTTGTTTACGGTGGGTTCGTTTATCGACTTTGTCATTTTGCAAAGATTTCCCACAGCCAGCGCCGGGAAACGTGAAAGAACCAGCGTTTGGTGGACGAATGCGGCATTGGTTGCGGTAATAGTCATTCTTTGTAATACGGTCGGCTGGCAAACCTTATTACTGGTGGAAATACCCATCCTGTTAATAGCAACATCCGCAGGTGTCTGGTTATTTTATGTTCAACACAACTTCGATGGGACGTATTGGGCCAGGCACGATCAGTGGGAATTTTTTAAAGCGGGCGTAACCGGCAGTTCGTTTTCTAAATTACCAGCCATCCTGAACTGGT
>CAYWXS010000006.1:94389-110778 GCA_964462245.1 uncultured Anaerolinea sp. | reverse complement strand
GTCGGTAACTTTGCCAGCGGCTTTACGGTTGGTCTGGCTGAATTTTTCCACATTTTTCATGGCCCAATTGCCGACCAGGATCAGCAGCACGAATGGTACATAAGCGATCAGGGTGACCGTTGGGCTGATGCGCAGCATGGTTGTCAGTGCCATGACGGCGAATAGTGCCTGCCCGACGATGAAGGGCAGTTGAGCAGTAAACTGGGTGGTGCGGTCAACGTCATCACGGAAGCGGCTGATTGCCTCGCCTGCAGATTGCGGCACAGCGCGTGCACCGGGGCGTTCCAGGATGCGCGTGAGTAGATTTTTACGCAGTAAAGCACCCGAGCGGAAGGTGTATAGATTATGGGCATACATATCTGCCAGGATGATCACGGCCCGGGCCAGAGCCAACCCTACCACCAGTGCCGCAAATGACTCGACACCCCAGTTCCAGGTACCGCTGCCGCTGAGGGTATTGAAGAATTCGCGCATCACCAGCCCGGTAAGCTGGGGCGCGACAGCAAAAATGAAGACGCGCATCACAACTATGCTGCTGTACACCCAGCCGGAATAGCGGATGATGGACCAGAAATAGCGCCATGAACCAGTCGGGGGATTTTCTTGTGTATCTTTTGGGGTTGGATTAACTTCGCTCATGCCAGCACCTCTTCCATGCCGGTTTGTAACAGGTGGTAAAAACGGGTGTTTGGGTCGGAAGCCAGTGTTTGGCGTTGTCCGTATTCGAATACCTGTCCGTTTTCCAGTATCAGGATATCATCGGCACGTTCCACCGTGCTCAGGCGGTGCGCGACGATGATGGCGGTCCGGTTTTGCAAGAGCTTATCGACGGCTTGCTCAATCAGGTGTTCTGTGGCGGGGTCCAGGCGCGAGGTGGCCTCATCCAGGATCACCAGGCCAGGGTCACGCAGAAAAATGCGTGTGAAGGCCAGCAGCTGGGCTTCACCGGCGGACAATCCACCGCCACCCGATTCCAGTTCGGTATCCAAACCCTGGGGGAGTGAGTCATACCAGTTCCACAGACCCAAATCGCGCAGCGCCTGGAGCACTGCCTGGTCCGGGATGGAGGGGTCGAAAAAGGTCAGGTTCTCTCTTACGGTAGCGTGGAAAAGCTGGATATTTTGGGTCACCATACCCACGCGGCCGCGCAATTCCTGAATGGACAGGCTGAGTACGGCTTCTCCACCCAGCAGGATTTCACCCTGGGTGGGGTCATAGAGCCGGAAAAGCAGGCGTGTCAGCGTGGTTTTTCCGGACCCGGTTCGTCCAAGCAGACCGAGGACACGCCCGGGAGCAAGTTGGAATTCAATATCATGTAAGACCAGATCCTGTTCCGTCTCTGCCTGAGTAAGCGGTTCCGGAAGGGTTGCAGTCTGGGCATCGTCATAGCTGAATGAGACTTGCTTAAAATGAACTGCCAGTGGGCCCGGGGTCAGGGCTGTCGTGGCTGGCGTATTGAAGTCGCCTTCCCCGGCAATTTTCCCGTGCAGATTCTGGATGCTCATAATACGCACCAGGCTGGCTCCGGCTTTTTGCAAGTCCTGGAATTGTTGGGTGATGCGCTCCAGCGGCCAACTGATCATGTTGGTGTAATAGATGATCATATATACCGAACCTATGCTGATGACCCCTGAACGATGAAGATAGGCGCTTACCAGCAGGGCCAAAGCGTTGCCCAGTGCAAAGAGGACCCAGGTGGTATTCATCACGACTGCCCAGCGAAAACTGGCTGCGATGGTGATGTGCATCAGGTTACGCGTCAGACGGTAAAAACGCTGCAATACATAGGGTACGCCATCGTTGGAGCGAATGTCTTCTGTGCCATTCAGTCGTTCTTCGATAAAGCCATACATGTCGGCACTGGCCTGACGTTCCTTCTCCCAGCTTGGCACGGCGATGTTTACCATGCGCAGCAAAATGATGAGGGTCAGGCCGACAAAGAAACCCAGTGCCAGGCTGACACGCCAGTCTTCCCGCAATAGGACGATCAGCACGCCAAAGATCATAATGACATTGGCGACAACTTGTAAAATGAACTGGGAAAAGAAATTGGAGAGTGCGTTTACATCGCCATCAATGCGCTCAATCATCTCGCCGGGGGTGTGTGCGGTATGGAAGGACATATCCAGGCCTAGGGTGTAGCGTGCCAGGTCGAGGCGCACCTGGTTGGTAGCTGCCCATCCGAGAAGCTCGGTTAGATAAGTTGCCAGCACGCCCAGTAGTTGTTGGCCAACGGCAATGCCGATGAATAATAACCCCAATCTTTGCAGTGTTTGCAAAGCATCACCAGCCAGCGCGCGATCTAGAAAGGTTCGCAGAACCTGGGGATTGAGGATCTGTAAGGCGATGCTGGCTAATAGGATAAGACTGAGACCGGTCATCCATAATGAACGACCTTTCAAATAGCGGCGGAGAAAAAGCAAGTATTCCTGGGCTGAAACAGTAGTTTTCGACATATAACTTTAATTATATCCCGTTACCAGGTGGTCGATGTGTTGTGGAAACCAGGAGAAACCAAAAGCGAGGATAGGGTTTGCCAGGACCTGCTCGAATACGATTTATAATCTTTACATTCGCCGTTGAATTTAGTCGTCGTACGATTATCAATCAAGTAAAGCATAGGCAAACCTATAAATGACCATCTCTCGTAAAATGCTAATATTATTGTTTGGAATATTACTGGTATTCTTTTGTATTGTCGCCGGGCTGGGATTGTTGATTTTTAACAGGTCCTTTGCCAACTCAAGACCAACTGCGCCCCCATAAATATTCCCAACCCGCAGCCCAACCGAAGTATCCAACCTCGTACCAGGTGTTGTTCCCTTGCATGAAACTCCAACGGTACCGTCAAAATCTGGTCCGATGGGGAAAATTGCTTTTGTTTGTCAAATTTTCAAAACACAGGCCCAGGATCAGATCTGTATTATTAACGCTGATGGAAGCGGGTGGCGTCGATTAACAGAGAACGATAAAGTCCGAAGTTTTTATCCTTCCATTACGCCGGATGGGAATAGTGTTGTTTTTTCATCCAACAGTGCGGGTAACTTTAAACTCTTTGAGATAAGTCTGGTGGGATTGGTATCCCCACTGGGGGATACCGTGGGTTATGCTCCCGAGGTTTCACCGGATAACAAACTGGTTGTTTTTACAAATAGTGACGGGCAGAAAGAAATGATCTGGGTTATGGATAGGGTTGGTTCGAATCTGCGCCTATTGTATAGCGATGCGTGGGATCCGACCTGGTCACCGGATGGCACCCGGGTGTTATTTGCCACACATATTGATGATCAGCCTCAATTGGCATCCATCAAGCTGGATGGAACTGATTTTAAAGCAATAACCAACATCCCTGAGTTGCGTGGGCGCAGTGATTGGTCTGCAGATGGCATGCATATTGTTACCTATGCCGGTAAATCCTGGGCGCGTGAGCTCTATATGCTCAATGCTGACGGTTCCAACCTGCACCAAATCACGCCCCCTGGTGGGAATAGCCAGGGCCCAAGTTTTTCTCCCGATGGGCAGTGGGTTGCTTTTACTGCATATTACGATTCGATCGGAAAAAACAACGGATGCGAGATCTATATCATGAAAATCACCGGGGACAATCTCAAGCGATTAACGAATAACGCTTATTGTGACTGGCAGCCGCGCTGGGGGCCTTAAGCGGTGGGATGCCCAGGTACAAGGATTCTTTTCATCTGTATTGGTAAAAAACCTATCTTTTTGAAAGGTTTAACCTGCCTTTACACCACCTTTATATTGGTAGGATATCCTATATACAGTAACCTGGTTGGAAAAAAATACCGGGTCATCCATTCAAGGAGAAAATCTAAAATGAAAAAAATTCTGAGTATTGTTTCTGCTGTAGTAATCGCGGCTGTAATTTTTGGAGCTGGTTTTGTATTTGCGCAATCGAATGTCGTCAGTGCAGCAGGTCTGCCGGTGGGTTACGGTCCGGGCAGCATGGGTGGTATGGGCGGCGGGATGTCGGGTGGGTCGGGCAGCCAGGGCCAGGTGATGGATTATGTTGAGCAGGCACTTGCCGATAAATTGGGTCTGACTAAAGCGGATGTTGAAGCGCAACAAGCTGCGGGCAAAAGCCTGTACCAGATCGCCATCGACAAGGGCATCCTGCCCGCCGACGTAACAGCTCTGCTCTCTGGAGTTCACCAGGCTGCATTTGCCCAGGCTGTCAGCGCTGGTATCCTAACACAGGCGCAGGCTGACTTGATGTTGCAAAATATGAGCACCAATAGTTTCAGCGGTACCCCACTGCAAAATGGGACGGGGATGCGCGGCGGCAATCGTGGTGGTATGCGTGGCGGCGGAGGTCAGGCTGGTTTGAACCAACTGCCTGCAAACACTCCGTAATCTGGGCAAAATTCTTTAACGCAAAGAGGAACTGGCGATTGACTGCCAGTTCCTCTTTGCGTTTTACCAGGATTTGCACAATTTGCGCCTGGTCAGGCTGTCATTGGGAGTGCAAAATTTCTTCTATAGATATTCAGAAAAAGGTTTTGGGGATGCAGCCAAGATTTCTGCGTTTGGTGGGGTGAAGCGGCTGAAGCCGCAACTACGATTCAAAATCATTATCTGAAAAGCTATACTTTGACCCAATTCCTGATACGGAAATTTATCCGGCTTTACCGGTGGCAGGGCGGCTTAGCTTGAGCCGCATGGGCTGGCATAACAAATCCGAACTGGGTCTCAGTGGTTCTGGCTGCCCAATTGTCTCAAAACCGGCCTGGGTATAGAGACGTATGGCTGGACTGTTACCGCTGGTAACACCCAGCTCCAAGAAGCTGGCATTTTTCTCTCTGGCCCAGGCGATGACCGCATCCAGTAACATTTTCCCGAGCCCCAGATGTCGCTGGTTCGGAGCAACCCACATCTGATACAAGTTTGCCTGAGTCGGATTTGATTTTTCGATCCGACCCCATGCCAGGCCGACGGGTTCTGCATCTATTTCCGCTACCAGGGGCAAATCCCAACTATTCTCGTGTGTCATCAGGCGCGAAGCCCAATTGCTGTCTGATAAGCTTTGTTCTCTTTCCAAGGTACTGCCAAGGGCATCCGGGGTATCGGCTAAGGAGCGCAAGCGCAAATTTTTATATATCGGCCACTCAAGTGGCGCAAAGGGTCGAATAATGGGTGGATTGATCATAGGGTCCTATGGTCGTGCCTGGATCATTTCGGTTTTGGTTTATGGCAGTTTTGTAATCTGTTTTTCGTTTGCCATTTGGGCTTGATCTTGATTATGCGGTCCGGCAGCGCTGCCAGTGGGATTGTATTGATCAGAGGAAGGTTGTTATTTCCGCTCCGTTTATCAATTGGGCTCCCTTTTTGTTTATTTGATGAAGTCTGAGGTAAGTTTGCAGAAATGACCGGAAGATTCTGGCCCTTGTCCAGTTTCAGCTTCAGGTCATCAGTTTCAAGTTGCAATTTCGTCACCTGCTGCACCTGGGTCAGAAGCAGGTTATTCAAAGCGTCTTTGCTGATGTGGGTCAGGTCTATTTTGGTCATGGTGATTCAATCTTACCAAACTTTCAGGCATCAGGATCAGGCTATTCTTTTAAATGGACTATAACCATCCTCTGGAGCAGTTTGGGGTTTCAACACCAGGGCAGACTTTGGCGCTATCTCGATTTCCACCAGACCGGAGTGGATGGTTTGCAGCTTTTGACTGCCCAGCAGGTCAACCAGTTTTGTAGCATTCATCAATTTTGAATCGGGCACGAGGATCATTTCCTTAATCACCTGGTCTGAGGGGTTGACGATGATAAGCAGGGTCTCGTCAATTTTTTCCGTGCAGCGTTCAAAGGCAATCAACTTATCCGAAAGGATCTTGCGATAATCGCCAATTTTAAGGGCGCGCGATTCTTTTCTCAGGTGGATCAACTTTTTTGTCCAGCGATATACTTCGTTCTGTTCATTTAATAAATCCCAGCGCATGGGTGCCCGGTTGCAAGGATCGTCCGCCCCCTGCATTCCAAGCTCGCTGCCGTAATATAAATTTGGTGACCCGGGCAGGGTGAATTGCAAGACCTGGGCTATTTTCTGATCTGCACGATCTGGCAGACTGGCAGAGATGCGCTTGACGTCATGATTGTCCAATAAGACCCACGATTTTAACATTTCCTCAATCCCGGTATCCTCGATCATTTTTGCGATCATATCGCTGGCCAGTTTGGGTGCTATTTTCGCATTGACCGTGTCCAGGATTATCTGGCGCAGTGTAAAATTCATGACGCTGTCCAGGGCGGGGAACCAATCCTTGGGGTAATTCCAGATTTCACCGACTACCAGCGAGCCGGGCTTTTCGTGGTGCGCAGTGTTGGTCAGTTCGAATAAATACTGATAACCTAATTCGAAGGCAGTATCCAGCCGCCACCCATCGATTCCATCGCGCAGGTAGCTGCGAATGACGGAGTTTTCATCTTCGTAGATATACTTTCGGACAGCCGCGTTTTCATAATTCAGTTCTGGCAGGCTCTCTGCATTTGACCAAAGACGCACACCCTGCGAAAATTGATCGCCAAAATAAAACCAGTCGCGATAGGGGTTATCCAGGCTGGCAGAGGCTTGCTGAAAAATATCAGACTGACGTCCCATATGGTTAAAGACGCCATCCAGAACGATTTTCAGATTTGATTTGTGTGCAGTGTTGATTAAATCAATCAGGTCTGCTCTGGTTCCATATTCTGGAGAGATTTGCATGTAATCAGAGGCATCATACTTGTGGTTGGTGGCTGCGGCATGGATGGGATTTAGATATAAAACATCGACTTCCAGGTCCTTCAGGTAATCCATTCTGGAGCCAAGACTTTTAAGATCACCGCCCCAAAAATCGATTTCATGCGACCAGACATGCTCCTCTGGTAAAAAATTTCCAGGGGTGGGTGTTTCCGACCATTTACGCAATTGCCTGGGGTGAGTGTAGTAATGCATTTTTTCGTTCAGGTTTGCCGATTCTGCGAAACGGTCTACGATGACTTGATAGATGATCGCACCATTTCGCCAATCTGCTGCGCGTGCAGCAAATTGCATTGCTTCTGCCTGCTGTTTATGTAGATAATCTTGATTCATCCTGCCTCCTTGCGTTTGGCCGAGAGTGGTATTTTTATTAAATGTCTGGTTGGGATATTTCCGGCATGCTCGAGCATGCTTCTGTAAAGCCATATCTTACCAAACCTTTTCATTCAAATAACAGGTTTTTAGAAAATAGTTGGATGGCAATCCAACCTTTGTCTTCACTATAGTTAACTCCCCATATCGAAATCAAGGTGAGACGGGAGGCAGCCTGGTAAAAGCGGTAGAATAAAGGACTGGCAGGCCCGGCATTATTTCAGAACCGGTTTCAACAAAAAAAGGATATGTCTCCGATGAAAATTCACCTGGTCGATGGTACCTACGAGTTGTTTCGTCATCATTTTGGTGCGCCGCCCAGAAAATCAGCGGTAGGGCAGGAGGTTGGGGCAACGCTGGGTCTTGTGAAAAGCCTGATTGCACTTTTAGCGCAGCCGGATGTGACACATGTCGCGGTCGCCTTCGATCACGTGATCGAGTCTTTTCGTAATGATCTTTTCAGCGGGTACAAAACCGGTGCAGGCGTTGACCCCGCCCTGATGGCCCAGTTTCCGCTGGCAGAAGCGGCAGTTTCTGCGCTGGGTCTGGCTGTCTGGCCAATGCTGGAATTTGAAGCCGACGACGCCCTGGCCAGTGCCAGCCTGAAGTTCGAGCATGAAACTGCGCTGGAGCAAATTGTCATTTGTTCCCCGGACAAGGATTTGGCGCAGTTGGTTTCAGGCAGCAGGATTGTGTGCTGGGATCGCCGGCGAGCAATTGTGTTGGATGAGCCGGGTGTCTGGGAAAAGTTTGGCGTGGGTCCGAAATCCATCCCGGATTGGCTGGCGCTGGTGGGAGATGCCGCGGATGGCTATCCCGGCCTGCCTGGTTGGGGCGCAAAATCTGCAGCCAGCGTGCTGGCCCGCTATGGACATCTGGAATCCATTCCGGAGGATTCGCAGGGCTGGGGTCTGAGCGCCGCACGGGCTGCACGCCTGGCCGAGAGTCTGGCTCAGGGCAGGCAGGCTGTTTTGCTTTATCGCCAACTGGCGACACTGCGCCAGGACGTTCCAATTTCGGAGGACCTGGCAGACCTCGCGTGGCAGGGTGCGCATGCGGAGTTAAAGGAAATATGTCACAGTTTGGGGGATGAACAGATACCAACGCGTATTTCCCGCTGGCGTTAGCATTGAACGAAAAAATGATTTATGCGGAGTAGTGTTGATCGCTGCTGTGATCTGCGCAGGGGCGGGGGCGGATACCATCCGCCCTTACACCTGGAAAAAATACTCCGCATAAATTGAGAGCAGGGGCTGCTGGTTAATTTGAAACTGAGCGCAGCGCCTGGTCGAGATCGGCGATCAGATCATCGGCATCCTCGATGCCCACTGCCAGGCGCACCAGGTTTTGTGGGATGCCTTCTTTTAGACATTGTGCCGGATTCAGATCAGAATAGGCCTGGGCCGCCACGTGCAGCACCAGGCTTTCGGTACCGCCCAGGGAGGCAGAGATAAAGGGGATTTTTAGCGCGTCGATGAATTGGAACGACTCCTGACGACCGCCCTTAACTGTGAAAGATAGCACCCCGCCAAAGCCTTGCATTTGTTTGACCGCAATTTCATGCCCGGGATGGTTTTTTAAGCCCGGATACCAGACCTGCTCCACGGCAGGGTGTGTCGAAAGGAACTCCGCCATCCGTTGGGTTGTCTGGTTCTGCTGTTGAACGCGCAGGCTGAGCGTTTTAAGCCCACGTACGAGCAGATAGGCCGTGTTGGGGTCAGAGATACCACCCAGGATGCCGATATAGCCGCGGATGTAGTCTACGACTTCGTGGCTTCCGGCAATCACCCCGGCCAGCAAGTCATTATGCCCGCCCAGGTATTTGGTGGCCGAATGGATGACTACATCAATGCCATAATCCAGCGCGGTCAGGTTGATGGGTGTGGAGAAGGTGCAGTCCAATACGGTAATCAGCCCATGACTGCGACCGATCTGGGCGAAACGCTCCACATCAAGCACGCGCAGATAGGGGTTGGAAGGTGTCTCGGAAAACAGGATGCGGGTTTCGGGGCGAATGGCGGCTTCCAGTGCGGTGAAATCTCCGAGGGGCACAACGCTGCAGGTCACATTGAATTTCTTCAGGTGATCCTCGACCAGCTGGCGTGTGCGGCGGTAGCTGTCATCCGTTATGATAATGTGGCTGCCACTGGGTAGGTATTGCAGAAAGGTAAAAGCCAATGCGGCCATACCGGATGCCACCAGGATGGCGGTTTCGGCATGTTCAAGCGCAGCAATCCGCTCTTCGGCAGCCGTGATGGTTGGGTTGCCATAGCGCCCGTACTCATAAGAGTCATCCACGTGACCCTTGTTATGAGCTTCCTGGTAGGCAACCACGGCTGCCATGTTTTCGAAGGTGTAGCTGGATGTTAAAAAAACAGGATCAATCAGGGAATTCAGCGGTTTGACTCGCTTTTCCCCGGCATGTACAGAGCGGGTCGCTATGTGTGGCAAACAATCGGCATTATTGGAACGTTTGGTGGTCATATTTTCTCCTGGGGTGTAAAAAAAGCCTCTTCCTAAAAGAAAGAGGCAAACACACAAAAATCAGGAGATTGCCTCTCATCTTCCAGAAAACATCTGTCGAAATTGGCACCGTATCAGTTTGATCTGACCGGTTGCCGAGGCATCATCGGGTCGTTCCCTCCGCCTCTCTGGATAAGAGCAAATTACATATTCAATTGTGAGCGTAAAATTACGACTATATTAGCCGATATTATATGGATTTTGGGTGACCTGTCAAGAGAAATATTTTCATTACTTAACCTGAATCATGGATCAGGCTCAGACATTTAGTATGAACCACAGCTATCAAGGTAAATCGTCAATCCCGTGCAGAGATCGGGACCATGGTTTGCCCCGCAAGTAGTGTTTTGCGGATGAACTCATCCGCAAAACACTATAAAAAAATATCCTGTTTTTGGCGCGCCTCATTCTTATCCATTATTGGCGTTACTTAGTACAAAGGTAGGCTGGTATCGACTGTTTTGGCCCACGCATTGATCCCGCCGTGCAGGTTCTTGACCTTCTTGAACCCGGCGCTGACCAACAGCTCCAGTGCGCGCGCTGAACGTGTGCCGCCCTTGCAGAAGACCACCATCTCGCGCGCGCTATCCAGCTCGGAGAGGCGCGCAGCTAATGAGCCGAGCGGAATGTTGACTGCATTTGGCAGCCAGGAAATTGCCAGCTCGTGCGGTTCGCGCACATCCAGCAGCAGCGGCAGATCCGGCTGAGCCAGGCGGGTGGCGAGCTGGGCGGCATCGATATCCCAGCCTGCGCCAGCTGAGCCTTCGTCATGGTCGCGCCCGGGCACGCCGCAAAATTCCTCGTAATCGATCAGTTCCTTGATATCGGCATTCGGACCGCAGACCCGGCATTTTGGATTCTTGCGCAGATTGACGAAATCAAAGGACATATCCAGCGCGTTGTACAGCAGTAACTTGCCGATCAAGGGTGAACCAATACCCAGCAGTACCTTGAGCGCTTCGGTAGCCTGGATGGTGCCTATCGTGCCGGGTAAGACACCCAGCACACCACCTTCGGCGCAGGAGGGTACCAGCCCGGGCGGGGGTGGCTCGGGGAACAGGCAGCGGTAGCATGGCCCGCTGCGCGAATCAAAGACACTGGCTTGTCCATCAAAACGGAAGATTGAGCCATACACATTCGGCTTACCCAGGAAAACACAAATATCGTTGGTTAAATAACGTGTGGCAAAATTGTCGGTGCCATCGATCAGGATATCGTATTGACTGGCGATGCGCAGCGCGTTTTCAGAGGTGAAGGGCTCGTTGTAGATTTCGACCTGGATATCCGGGTTGAGGTCCTGCAGGCGATCACGAGCGCTTTCAACTTTCAATTTGCCGATGGTGGCTGTGCCGTGAATGACCTGGCGCTGCAGGTTGCTGGAATCGACCACGTCAAAATCAACCAGCCCCAGGCGACCGATGCCCGCCGCCGCCAGATACAGCGCAACCGGAGACCCCAAACCGCCGGTGCCAATCACCAGCGCAGAGGAGGCCTTGAGCTTTTTCTGCCCTTCCAGTCCCACTTCGGGGATCAGCAGATGACGCGAATAACGCAGGATTTCTTCGTGGGAAAGTTCTGTAGACATCTCAACCTCCTGCAATGCTGGGGATCAGTAATAGCCGGTCGCCTTCACCCAGTGTGGTATCCAGGCCTTGCAGGTTGTTGATGTTTTCTTCGCCTTTGAACAGGTTGACAAATGGACGCAGTTCTCCGTCATCCTGCAGGATATGTGGTTTGAGGGAGGGATGAAGCCTGGTCAGATCGGTGATCGCTTCATTAACAGTCGATCCATTGACGGGTACTTCGCTTTGTCCGCCGGTGTAGGCCCGCAGCGGGGTGGGGATGCGGATGGTGGTCATGAAATTGCTCTCCTTCTCAGATGATATTTTCTTCGATAAATTCTGAGCGATCTTCGCTCAGCCGCCATGACCGGCTTTCGATGGCTTTGGCGGCGTAGACGCTGGTGATGATATACGAAAAATAGGGTTGGGCCCAATCCCGATCGTATTCTGAGGCGAGGTTGGGCGAATCGGGATGTGAATGGAACACGCCAATCAGATCCAGGCCCTGGCGCTCGGCCTCCAACTCACCCTTTAGATAATCCTGTGGGGTGATCAGGTAGCGGTTATGGCGGGCAGCGTCTTCGCGTGCGTTGGGCAATTCATAGATGGCGACCACAATACGCTGTTGCTTATCTGTGCCGAAGAGAAACCCGGCGCCTTCATCTGGAAAGGCTCGTTCTCCATGGGCATGGATTTTAGCCAGCAGATGCGCTGGGATGATTATACTCATAGTGTGCTCCAAAAGTTTTTGCGGCTTGCTCTGTCAATTCAGGGTTGCATTTTGGTTTGAATGTCTTGCTTTTAGACTGTACTTATATACGACTTTTATGGTCGTTATTATGCAGTGCAATAGTCTAATTGTCAAGATTAAATCTGGCAGTTATATTGTTTACCTGGATAGCTATGTCAAGTTTGATTGAGTGGGGGGCTGGTTTCAGTCTGTTTCTGAGTAATAAAATAATACAAATTGTTGCATGCGATTAAAATTGATTTCCGTCTGCCCCTGCCTGCTTCTACAATTGGTTATCAGGCACCGATATTGACAATCTGACCTGTGCCATCCATGGTAGGCGTGGGTCCGCTGCTCACCATTTGAATCAGCGCCTGGGCCAGCATTTCCTGATTGTCCAGGGCCTGTTTCAAAACGGTCATACCAAGCTGCTGCTGCACACGCCCGCCCTGCATGCTGGTTGCCATGCTTGCCAGGGAATTTGCCATTGCGTTAACACCATTGATTGCCATAAGTTGATATCGGCAGTTTAGTTAAAAACTTAAGCGCGAGTGTAATCTCCTCAGCAAAGCACCGTCCGTTTTAGACTTCTGCTTTTACCTTCCCGGCCACCTGTTTGACAATGGCTGCTACCACAGCGCCAGGACCGGCCAGGGCGGCAAAGGCCACTTCTGCGATTTCGGGAGCCATGCGCTTCAGGTTGCGCAGGCGGCGTGCGAGAAAAGATTCATCCAGCAGTTCGCCTTTGACTACTTCGGCTTCAATTTCTTTGACTTCTGCCTGCAGGTCAGCCTTGACCTGCGTGGGCAGCGCGGCCTGCTGGATGGCGCGGTAGACCGGGGCAAAAATATTATTGTGCGTGTTGGTGTTGGTGACAGTATTATGATCCCCAACGACAATTGGGCTGCCCGTGGCATTCCCACCAATGACCACACTGCGTTCGCCGCCGCTGACTTTTTTATCGCGCCCAACGAAGTCACCGCCGCCAGTGTTGACGTTGCCATGTACATACGCGCCGCCTTCAGTGTTGACTTGCTCTGCCTTCTGCTGTTTTTTTGTGGTCATATTTCAGCTCCTGTTTTATTTTAGTTCTCATGTCAACTCGGTTAACTTTTATTCCGCACTATTGTAACAAAAATAGGGCGGGTCTTGCTTGCCCGGCAAAACCCAAAAAATTCGTTTAACCTGTGGGGACGCTACGCCCCCCACACCCCCAGTTCAGTAAAGCAGAACCCCAGCAAACCAGGATTCAGAAGCTCAGGATTCAGGAATCGCCAGGGAAACCACACAACGAAAACCGATAAAGTCGTCGAAGTAGTCTGGGAAGTTCCTGAGACGGTAAGCACAGCGCGCGTACCAACAATAGCTGAACCACGAGCCGCCCCGAAGGCTACGGTACTTGCCCTTTTCAAACCAATCTGCCGACCATTCCCACACATTGCCGCTCAGATCCCAAACGTTTTCCTGGCTTTTGCCGAGCGGATAAGTGCAAACGGCCGTTGTGGCTTTTAGATCACTTTCAACGGTGTTGGTGAATTTTGGGTCAAAAGCTGCGTTCCAGGGATATTCGCGCCCATCCGAAAAACGTGCGGCACGTTCCCACTCTGCTTCAGTTGGCAGGCGCACACAGTAACCTCCCGGGATTACGAAATCACTGGATTGTGTGTTACTCCAGGCACAGTAGGCCTGCGCCTCAAACCAGGTCACACCCACCACAGGGAAGAGTGGGTTGGCAAATTCGCGATCATCCCAATAGTCTGGTTGCAAACGTCCCTTGCCCGCCCGCCAGTCCCAGCCTGCTTTGCTCCACCAGTCATTATTTTCGTAACCACCTGCCTTTATAAAACGCGCATATTGCAGGTTGCTGACCGGGTATTTTGCGATCCAGTAGCGCTGTTTAATAGCCACTTCGCGCTGGGGTTTTTCATCGTCATAAGCCTGCGGGTCATCTTTATTGCTGCCCATAAGGAACTTTCCCGGCGCGATTTCCACAAAAGTATCCAGATCGTCTGGCGTCCAACCCAGTTCACCCAGTATCAATCCAGCTTGTCGCCGAAAAACAGGCTTGACATTCGAGTTTTGCATGGTGCTAACCAATGCATCCACCACAGTCTGGCGGATCTTTGGCGGCACACCGCGTGGTTGAGTGTCAAGAACTGCTTCTCCGGCAAATAGAACTGCCTGCCCGGGTTCGCCGGGCTGTTCAATTAGCAGCGCATCAATGATATGACCGACTACCTGATCATCGCCCTTTATCAAGCCAACATAGCCAATGGTCAACATGGAAATTTCATGCCAGGCAGGATCGCCGATTTTTTTACTGAGCGTATCGTAAATGACCTTCCAATCCAACTGTCCTTTCTGCGCGATGGCAATGGCAGATAGGTATTCTTCGAAAGTCAGATGGATAAAGCCGTATTCATCCGGCCCACGCTCAAGCAGTACGCCAGTAAAGTCATGTACGTCTTGCATAAACAATTCTGACGCATGCTGGGGGTCATCCCCGCGCTTTTCAAATAACGACTGCAACTGGCGCTCCAGGTCGCGCCGTCGCACCAACCCAACGCCGATATTGGTCTGGTGCATCCACAATGCCAGGGGGGCCAGAACCTGAATGGTCTGGCGCTCATCCACGTCACGGCCCGGTGACAGCCCGCCTATATTCCTGGCACGGTTCCAGGTGGAAAGCAGAGTTCGCAATGAAAGATCATACAACTCCACCCGGCGTTCGGGCAGGGTCACACCTTGGCGTTTAATCAATGCCAGAATGGTCAGCAGCAGTGGGTTGGAGGCCAATGCCCGCACACCAGCGTTGCGTTGTATAGCAGTCCAAAGTACGAACTTTTCGCGCTGCGCATTCATGCGAGCCAAATCGGTATCGCCATAAACCTGCTTTTCAAGCGTTAATGACCAATGTTCCAGGAATAGCTGAATCTGATCATCGTCGAAATCAGCCAGAGTGCCTTCCACCAAATCCTCAACCGCCGGGCGCACCTCACGGTACCCAACGATGCGGCTGGTGATGACAAACTTGTTACCGGCTGGCTTATGGAAAGCATAAAAATCAACGATACGACTGACCACCTGGGTGCGCTGGGAAAGTTTGGCGACCTCATCGAGACCATCCAGCAAAATCAATGCCGTGCCGCGCTGGAAGGCCTGCTTGAGCATCTCGGCAACCGGTAAATTCGAACCGTTAGCGTGCAGATACTCCACGATAAAATCATCCAGGCGGATATTGCGATTCTTATCCAACGCATTGGCATAGGCAGAGATCGGTACAAGGATCGGCAGGCGGTCACCGAGTTCCAGAGCCTGACCGGTGCCGGACGCCAGCCTGAGCGCGAGGTATTTCAAGAAGGTGGTCTTGCCTGAACCAGGGTCGCCCAGTACGATCAGCCCGGCATGCTTCTTGAGCAGTTCCAGTACCGGTTGCAGCCCACCCAGCGCTGGCGCGTCATCATCGCCTTCTTTGAGATTGCGACCGGCCAGCATGGTTTCCCGGTCGAAGCGTTCCCCGCGCAAAGCTTCGATGCGTGCAGAAAGCGGTACATACAGGTTTAACAAGGGCAGTTGCAGCGCCATGCGATCGTGGACAGCAAACCCCTTGGTCTCCAGATAACGATAGCGTGTGATCAGGTAATCAAAATATTTTTGTGTGGCGGCTCGCAAGTCATCGGACGGCGGTGTAGTGCTCATCGAAGTTAAATAGCGCTCCACAGCCAGGGTTACATTTGTTGAGTTGTCGATATAGATATCATAGTCGTGGAGCACGTTGCCCGATCCTGTCACGATCCGGGAAGAATTTACATTTTCTATGTTTTGATCGCGCCCAACGAAGTCACCGCCGCCGGTATCAACGCTGCCACCTACGTATGCGCCTCCACCTGTGTCGAGGTGGGGAGTTGGCGCTGGCGCGGGTGGTGGGGACACAGGTTTTTTATCCTGGGCAAAAAACCAGAAAATTCCCGAAGCCAACGAACCGAGTGCGGTCAGAATGGACAGGAGCGAATCTGCGCCCTGCACCAGAGCACCTTGCATGTTTAGGAAATTCAGCAGGGGATTCCAGGCAAACCAGATCAGAACCGTCAGGAAAGCCAGGATGACTGCTGTAATGAAAAAGCCCCGCTTTTTATTCATGGATATGCTCCAAAAAGTTGGATTGAAAATCTGACCTGCAAGGTTTTGTCCACGCGCCGCGTGACCAGATCAACAGGACGCGGGGACGGTTCGATATTCGGCCGGGTGACCTCTCCCCGGCCCTCTCCTAAAAGGAGAGGGAGAAGAGCAGGGTCGCGACGCGACCAAGACCGGGCTGGGCTGGCGATTCTAAATAGGCTCCGTCCCGCCTGCCTTGCAGGCCGGGATTTACCGGCAAAAGAGCGAAAAATGTTGACCTTTGAATCGCTACCCATAGGGTACGCTTTCGAATCGTTATCTATTGGGTAC
>CAYWXS010000006.1:0-94289 GCA_964462245.1 uncultured Anaerolinea sp. | reverse complement strand
ACCTTTGAATCGCTACCCATAGGGTACGCTTTCGAATCGCTATCTACTGGGTACACCTTTGAATCGCTACCCATAGGGTACGCTTTCGAATCGCTATCTACTGGGTACATCTTTGAATCGCTATGGAAACCACACAACGAAAACCGATATTGTTGTTGAAGTTGTCTGGGTTGTTCCTGTTACGGTAAGCACAGCGCGCGTTCCTACTATTGTTGTTCCACGAGCCGCCCCGAAGTGTGGCAGCCCGGCCTTTTTAGATTTTGTTGCACTCGATCATTAACGCTGTGCATGGGTGCGCTCTTTGAAGACGCTGTCTGCCCGTTGTTTACCGCTGCAAGTGGTGTTATGAGTGTGGTCACACACTCATAACACCACAAAAAAACATCTTTCTTCCCTTCCAAAGGAAGGGGAACGGAGAGACTCAGCCCGTGGGCAAAATACCGACTGCGCGGCGACAGAGTCTCGCAGGCTGTTATCGGGAAATTGTAATAGTCAGGTAAAGGTTGAGCAATTCCATCTTTTACATCGGCGGACATCGCTGAATGATTTGCGGGGCTCAAGCCCCTGCTCAGTACGTGAAAGCCCTCCGGGCTGCCGACTGAGTCGGCTCGCGATCTGGGCGCCCTATGGGTCAGCCCACCGAAATCCTGCCAGCAAAATGCTTAATCTGGCGGTGATTCTGTCCAAGCTATTGCTGACCATTACACTTTTATCGGGAAACACTCTGGATTGTCTGAGTTGACGCGCCGAGTTTCTTAATCCAACCGCCCAACAGCTTGCCGATTTCGCTGAGGATGCGGCTGGCATGTTCATATTGTCCAAGATTGAACAGTTCCAGGTCGCGGCACAGGCGCAGGTAAAAACGCAGTTTGGTTAATAATACATCAGACTGGCGCAAAAAGGGCAAAGGAGCGTCCGCTTTGGCGGCTTCGATCAGCTTTTCGTGCAGTTCGAGCGCGGTTTTTTGAATGGCAGCCGCCAGGACAAAGCGCTGCTGGCGTGGAAATTTTACCGTCGCCGGGATGAGCCACTGCAGCAGTTCGTATGAGCGGGTAAAAATGGGGGATTCTTTCACCTTGCCCTTCCCCTGAATTCCGTCATTGGGAATTCGGGAGAGGCTGGGAGGGGAGCCTTGAACAGCGAGCGGCGCAAACCCCAGCTATCCGCGTGGCGGGCATGCGCCACCCAGCCCTGCACGTGTTCGTGAAGTTTGCTGATAGGCAACTGGCCGTTCGCCACCTGTTTGCGCCACAACCACAGACGCCGCGCAAAGGCGGCGCCATTTTTATGTTTGAGCAGGCGATGATCGGGGTACAGGCGAAAACCCAGGAACGGAATCCCACTGGCGCTGGGGTAGACCGTGCTTTCCTTTTGGTGCAGGGTCAGGCGCTGGCTGGCTAGAAAGTCCACAATGGCGCATTTCCAATTCCACAATTCGCGCTTGTTGTTTGAAAAGAGCAGAAAATCATCCACGTAGCGCAGGTAAGCGCGGACATGCAGCCTGCGTTTGATGAACTGGTCGAGATCATTAAGATAACAATTCGCCCAGAATTGCGAGGTTAGATTGCCGATTGGCAAGCCCCTGGGGCGGTTGGCTGAAAAGAGATCATCTCCGGCAAAATAGACCATTTCGTATTCAGCTTCCAGCACGCGCTCGCCGCTTGTAAGAATCTGAGCGCAGAGCCAGAGCGCATCCTCATCGTGGATTTTGCGGGCCAGGATGCTGTGCATAAGCTGGTGGTCAATGGATGGGAAACATTGGCGCAGATCACATTGTAAAACATAGGCGTAGGTTTTGGAGAAGCCCTGGGCCCGGTCGAGCGCGGCGTGCGTGCCCTTGCCGATGCGGTTGGCGTAGCTGTCTCCGATAAAAGTGCGCTCAAAGATGGGTTCGATGATGTTGCAGAGGGCATGGTGTACCACGCGATCTCGAAAAGGCGCAGCCGAAACCAGGCGGCGCTTGGGGTCGCGAATGTAAAACGAGTGGTAGGGCCCCGGCTGGTAGGTTTTGGTCTGCAGCTCTTCTTGTAACTGGAAGAGGTTGTCATCTTCGTCGAAGGCGAATTTGGCCACCGAGGGCAGACCGCGTTTGCCACGCGCGGCCTTCTTGAAAGCCAGGAACAGGTTTTCGTAGGTGTAGATTTTTTCGTAAAGATTGCGATATGCAACTGCCATGCTGCTGTTCCTCTCAGACGATAAAAAAATCGACTTACAAAACCAAAAAAAATTCGTTTAACCTGTGGGGACGCTACGCCCCCCACGCCCCCAGTTCAGTAAAGCAGAACCCCAGCAAAACCAGGATTCAGAAGCTCAGAATTCAGGAATCGCCAGGGAAACCACACAACGAAAACCGATACTGAGGTTGAAGAAGTCTGGGAAGTACCTGTCACGGTAAGCACAGCGCGCGTTCCTACTAAGGTCGTACCACGAGCCGCCCCGAAGTGTACGTTGGCCTTGATCTTCGGTTAGTTCACTTTTGGCCGGATCATAAGGATAGGGCAGGTAGAGGCTGCTGGTCCAATTATAGACGTTTCCGGACTGGTCTTCGGCCCCAAACGGGCCAACGGCACCCGCGCAGGCATATGCGCCAACCGGCGCGGGTTTCATGACGCGGCCTTCGATGGTATTGGCTTTTTCTTTATCCCAGTCATTGCCCCAGGGGTAAGTGCGGACCTCACCCCCGGCCCCGCTCCTGTCAGGAGATGCGGGCAAACCACGCGCGGCGGCTTCCCATTCGGCTTCCGTCGGCAGGCGGTAGGGCTTGCCAGTGACAGCCGTGAGCCAGGCGCAGTAGGCGCGCGCCTCGAACCAGGTAATGCCGACTACGGGCTGGGATGGGTTATTGTAGAGCGGGTCGTGCCAGTTGGCAGGCTGGGTGCGCGATTTTTGGGATAACTGCCTGGAAACCACTTCTTTCAGTTTTTCTTCGGTTAAGCTGGCAACATATACATACGAATCCACTTGCGCAGGTGTAAAAGTGCCCCTTTGCTCAAGATTTTCGCGCACGTTATCCCAGGTTTTGAGAATTTTCCAAACATCCAGCCAGCTTTTGAACTGCCCGCCTGCCACCTCCTCGCCTTTCAGCCAGCGTTTGGACAGTTCGCCTTCCCAAAGAGCCTCGTTCTGGTAGCCACCGGCGGCCATGAAGCAGGCATATTCGGCATTTGTGACCGGCCATTTGCCCAGCGCGAAAGCGGGCACGGTTACTGTGTGCCGGGGGTATTCATCCTCGTAGGTATCTTTTTCATCCTGCTGGCTGCCCATCAGGTATTCCCCGGCGGGCACAGGCAGCATTTCAGGCAGGATGAGCTGCACACTTCCAATGGATTGCTTCTCGAAGCGTGGGTCGCCAATTTTCCCGAGCAGCGTTCCGGCTTGCAGGCGGGTGCGCAGGTGCATGAGCGGGTTGGTCAGGTCGGTCAGCAGGTCGGCACGCGTGCTGGCGGTGACTGCCGTGGGTTTCTCTATCCCGGCTTCATCCAGGCAGCGCGCGGCCAGGGCCGGGTTGGTCTGGCGCACGGCTTCGATCAACTTCTCGGGAGCCTGGCTCAGGCCGCAGGCCAGGATGGTGGTCACTTCCCAGCCGCTGGAGGGTGGCTCGGGCAGTGGGTCCCAGTCGCCTTTGGCAGTCGGGGGCATTTCGGCCTGGCTGCGTTTGACGCGCCACAGGCGGCTCAAATCCTGACCCAGATCAAAGCGGCGTTGTAAATCCAGAGCGGCAAAATATTCCTGCAAAACATGATGACGAAAGCGCACCTCGGGCTTTCTTTCAGGGTCAAGCAGGGTGGCGCCGCGCCCAAAATCGAAGAGACTCCTGGAATCGATCTCGACGGTTTCGTCGTCCAGCTCCAGTTTGGCGGGCAAGGCTTTGCGTGCCGTATCGAGCGCAAAGGTGAGGCCTTCGCCTTGCTCCTGCATCGAAAAAGCCAGCTGCGCCAGGGCTTGCCGGACTGCTTGCGTAGGAAGTTGGGTCGGGTGATCTCTGTTTTCCATGTATAGGAGTGAGTCGGTGAAAGCACAAAAGAGCTTGCCGCGATTTTCAAAACTCTGGTTGGGGTTTTGACGATAAACGACGGTTAGAATCAGCAGGTTGAGCGGGTTATCGGCCAGGGCCAGCAGCTTGCTGTGTGGGCTTTCCAGCAGTTTCGCCAGACCCTCAGCCTGATGCCGCTTTAGAAAATCGCCAATCCTGTCTTTGTCGAGCGGTTCCACCAACACGCGCGGTAGTTCCAATTCACCCGCATAATCCAGAAAACGTCCGCTAAAAATCAGGCGGTTGCTGCCGCGATAATCGCTGATGAAATTTCGCCAGGCTTTGAAGCGTCCGGCGCGATCCTGGCGCGGAATCTCGTTGACGCCGTCGGCCAGCAGAAGGATGCGGCCCGCCTTGAGTGCGGTGTCAAAGGACGTGCCAACGCGCCGTTCCCATTCAGTTTTCAGGAAAGTATAGGGATCCTGGTCGCGTTGATCGCTCAGGCGCACAAAGATGGGAATACGGGTTGCGCCAGCCGGCCCGGTTTGAATGCTGCGGGCGGCGTCATAAGCGATTTTCAGTTGTGTGGTGGATTTGCCAGAGCCGGGTGCACCTAAAATGATAAAGGCCGGGTGATTCTGGATGGCTTCGGTAATATCTTTGAGCGGTTTCATCGTTGTTTGGGCCGGCTGGCCTTCCAGCGGTGCAACAAATTCGAAAAAAACGGATGGGAGTCCTTCCAGGGCCTGACGAATATCCATCCGGCCGGATAAGGGTACGTAGAGCCGTTCCCAGGGCGCACAAATCTCACTCAGTACCACACGCGCCAGGTAAATTTGTTCGCGCTGGGCGCTGTTGGCGTTGGCCTGCAGACTATCCAGGAGTTCAATCTCATCCCGGGAGACCTGGATGATGGTGTTGTTGTCACCCACCACCAGTACCGAGTCGTGGGCGTCGCCACCTACCTGGATGCTGGTGACTGGCGAGCCCAAGAGTGTAATAATTCGCTGCAGCAGATGCTCCAGGCGGGTCAGGTCAGCGCTGTGCTCGTCGATGTTTTGGGGTGTGTCATTGCTCATGGTATTTCGCCCTTATTCTGCATTCCAGTTTTTATTCGGAAAAATTTCCTGCCTATCAGCCCAGCTTACCGGTATGGCCGGGCTACTTTCCCAGATTTGATCTGCACTTGCGGGGCAGACCAGCGATTATTTCACGGGTCTGCCCAGATTTCGGTCAGCGCTAAAAATTTACAGGTATAAGCAGGTCATTTTCCGGAGGGTAGCCATTGTGTTAATCATACACGGATTGCAGCATTTCCAGAACAGGAATATTGGGTTTTGACCCAACCGAAACAAAAAAACAGGCGAGACAATCAATGTCTCGTCTGTTTTTGATTTTAAAAATTCATTCAGCTTCAATCCATAACCGATTTTTTCGGGTGTTGCTTACTCAATCACTGTCAGGTCCGCATGCAGTGCTGCGGACGAATCGCTGCCGACCCAGATGTCAAAGGCTTCTGTGTCCTGCAGCCACTTACCAGCGTTTGTGCTCCAGTGCTTGAGCTCATCTGGACCGAGCTGGAATGTGACCGTCTGGGTCTGACCGGGATTAAGCGTCAGGCGCTCGAAGCCTTTCAATTCGCGCATCGGGCGCGAGTCGCTGCCGGCTTTCTGATGAATATAGAGCTGCACAACTTCGTCACCCATTAGCGATCCTGTGTTGGTGACATCGACGCTCACGTCTACTGCGCTCCCCACCTTTACCTGCGGCGCCGAAACGTTCAGGTTCGTGATGGAGAAGCTGGTGTAACTGAGGCCAAAGCCAAAGGCATAGAGCGGAGTGGGCAGACCATCCCAGTAACGTGGGTTGTACATCGGGCTGCCCTCGGGTGAATGCGTCAGGTTGCGTGCATAGTAGAGCGGGGCATGACTGGCCTTGCGCGGGAAGCTGACGGGCAGCTTGCCACCCGGGTTGAAATCGCCAAACAGGATGTCGGCTACAGCGTGCCCACCTTCTGTGCCCGGTTCCCAGGCTTCAAGGATGGCAGGGACGTTTTCGGCTGCCCAATTGATGCTCAGCGGGCGGCCATTTAATAGGACCAGCACCACGGGTTTGCCGAGTGCGACGACGGTCTTGAGCAGTTCTTCCTGGCGCCCAGGCAGGTCGAGTGAGGCGCGCGAAGCGGCTTCCCCGGCCATATCAGCGTTCTCGCCCAGCACCATCACGATCAGATCCGCGTTGCGGGCTACAGCTACGGCCGTTTGGAAGGCAGCTTCTGCTTCCTCGGGCGTCTGTTGGACTTTCTTGATGCCGGTTATCATGCTGTTATCGAACCAGGAGGGGATGTCACGCTTGATATCGGGACCGGGGGCGTATTCAATTTTCATGCCTGGCAGTTTGGCACGGATGCCTTCCAGAACGGTGACGGCCGCCGGAACGTGGTGAAATACCATCCACGAACCTTCAGTGGCTTCCATTGAGTCGGCCAGGCAGCCGATGACGGCCAGGTTCTTCTGGTTCTTGGCCAGCGGCAGCAGCCCACCCTCGTTCTTCAGCAAAACCATCGAGCGCTGGGCGGCCATCCGGGCTGTTTGGCGATGCTCTGGCAGGGCCAGAATCTGCTCAAGTTTCGACTCGTCGGTGTAGGGTTGTTCGAATAGACCCATGCGAACCTTGATTCCGAGAATAGCCCGTACGGATGCGTCCAGGATTTCCATTGGAAGCGTGCCATCCTCGATCAGCCCGGCCAGGTGCTGCATATAGGTGTTGCTGGCCATATCCATATCCAGCCCGGCGCTCAAGGCTTTGAAGGCCGCATCGCGCCCATCACGCGCGAAGCCCTGGATTAAGAGGTTGCCAACCGCAAACGCATCGCTGACTACAAAGCCTTTAAAGTCCCATTCTGAGCGCAGGACATCCCGCAGCAGGAAGCGGTTCCCGGTGGCGGGCACATCGTTCAGGTCCATGTACGCGCTCATGAACGTCCCAACACCCGCTTTGACGGCGGCTTCGAAAGGTGGCAGGTAAATGTTACGCAACTGGCTCTCGGACAGGTAGACCGGATCATAATCGCGCCCGCCGTCACTTGCCCCGTAGCCTGCGAAGTGTTTGGCACAGGCTATGACATGCTCGGGTGCTCCGATAAACGGTCCCTGAAAACCGCGTACCTGGGCGGCAGCCATGGCGGCACCCAGGAATGGATCTTCGCCAGCACCTTCAACAATCCGACCCCAACGGGCATCGCGGGCGATGTCGACCATCGGGCCGAAGGTCCAGTGCAGGCCAAAGGCGCGCGCTTCTCTGGCGGCCACGGCCTGGGCTTGTTCGGCAACCATCGGATCCCACGAGGCGGCCATGGCCAGCGGTACCGGGAAGATGGTCACATAGCCGTGAATCACATCCAGGGCGAAGAGCAGCGGGATCTTTGATGGGCTTTCTTCGACGGCGATCTTCTGGAGTACATTAAACTGGAACCGGTCGGCCAGCCAGAGGACCGAGCCAGCTCCGCCTTTGCGGATGACTTCCTCGGGTTTGGGTCCCGGGAAACCCGGTAAGGCCCCCAGTTGGGTGAGCTGTCCGACCTTCTCTTCCAGGTTCATTTGTCCCAATAAAATTTCAACTCGTGCTGCGACCTCGGCTTCTGAGGGAGCCGTTGGTATTGGATTGGTTGTGGTATCCATAACATCTCCTCTGACGCCGGGTCACGATCCCGAGGGCGGGCTTGCCCCACACGAGGCGCTTATCCCTTTACCCGGCTGGCGTCAGCTATAAATTGAATCATAATGGCACTCAGTGACATTGTCAACACTTTGTGCTAGAATTTGGGCATGAACCCTGCCTACCCGAAAAATCTGGAGCAAAAAGCCAGGCCGTTTGCCGAGGCCATCCCGTCCAACCCGCTCAGTCTCAAACTGCGTAAGCAGCAGGTAGTACGGGATGCCCTGAGTAAGTCGGCCGAGGAACTCTTTTTGCTGCGCGGTTTTGAGGCGGTCACGGTCGAAGAGATTGCCTTGGCGGCGGGTGTCTCGCGCCGGACATTCTTCCGCTACTTTGATTCAAAGGAAGAGGTCATGGTTGAGCGCTCCGACCGGTTTGGGGAACAACTGCTGGTTGAGCTGGCCTCACGTCCGTTGGACGAGCCGCCCTTGCTCGCGATTCGCAATGCGCTCATACCGGCGGTTGAGTCCAGTCTGGTGGAGCGTGATCTCGTTCGTCAAATCATCGGGCTCTTACGTAAGACGAGTGTCCTGCGGCGCGCTTTGATGGAGCATCGCAACCGGCTGGAGGAGCGTATTGCCGCATTGATGGCCCAACGGCTGGGCTCTGAAAGCAGTGACAATACGCCAATGCTCCTGGCTTTTGTTACGCGCGCCCTGCATGATACAGTGATTAACGCCTGGTACGATCACGAGACCGATGATATCGCCGGTCTGGTAGACGCTTTGGTCAGCCAGCTGCGCGCCATTGTGGTGGATATGCCAGCCGAATTTACCAAAGCCCGGCTGTAGCCTGGCCTGTGAGCAACCCCGATTGAACCTTATTATATGAAGAAGGAATTTATTAACATGGATCACACGAAACAAAAAATTCTAGGGGTAAAGGGCCTGGTTATTCTGATTGCACTGCTGAGTGCCTTTGTACCGCTCTCTACTGATCTGTATTTGCCGGCATTGCCCGGCATGAGTGCTTATTTTGGGGTGAGCGCAGACCGGATTAACTTGACTCTGACGGCTTTCTTCATTTTCTACGCCATTGGAACGCTGGTCTGGGGGCCGCTCAGTGATCATTATGGGCGCAAGCCAATCCTGGTTTCTGGATTGAGCCTGTATGTGATTGCCAGTGCTTTTTGTGCGTTTACGTGGAGTGTTGATGGTCTGATTCTGTGTCGCATTTTCCAGGCGATTGGCGGCAGTGCGGCTGGGGCAGTTGCAACCGCAATTGTGAAGGATACTTACACTGGCAAACAGCGCATATCGGTCCTGGCAATTGTGCAATCTATGGTATTGATCTCGCCCGCGCTAGCGCCAGTTTTAGGTGCCATTTTACTGAAAGTGATGTCGTGGCGGGGTGTCTTCTGGACATTGACCGGTGTGGGTGTGCTGGCTTTGGTAGGCAGCCTGTTATTTGAGGAATCTATTGCGGAGCGCTCGTCCGGGGTGCTGCTCCAAAGTTTGGGACGACTTGGCCGGGTGCTGCAGAATCGTGGATTCGCACTCTTGTTGGTCCTTTTCTCGCTCGGGAGTGTCTCCAGCCTGGCCTTCATTGCATCTTCCACCTATATTTACCAGGACAGCTTTCATCTGAGCGGGCAGATGTACAGTTATTATTTTGCGTTCAACGCACTCGGGATGATCGCTGGACCGATGATTTATTTATGGATGGCACAGCGCTTCCATGCGGAGCATATCATCCGGGCTTGCTATTTAATCATCGCTGCCAGTGGACTGCTGGTATGTTTCCTGGGAAACCTGCAGCCCTGGGTCTTTGCACTATGCATCCTGCCGGCTTCTGCCGCCGGTAGCTGTTTGCGACCACCAGCCGCTAATATGATGCTGGAGCAGCAGAAAGGGGATAGTGGTGCAGTATCTTCCCTGATGGGTAGTATCGGTCTGTTAATGGGCAGCCTGGGGATGCAGTTGATTGCGTTGCCGTGGGGCAACATGATCATGGCGCTCGGCATTATGACATTCAGTACCGCTGCTGTAAGCCTGCTGGCCTGGCCATTTGTGATCAAGCAGGTCATCCGTCTGCCTGGTCCACATGCGCTGACCCCGCAGGTTTAGCTGCCAAACCAGAAGGCACTGCGTGTGTAATTGTATTTACTCACCGGATATTCACTTCGAGATCAAACCAGCTTGATTTTGCCGCGTTGGTGAACATGAATCGATGGTTTGCTCCGCAGGTGGTGTTTTGGAACGCGGAACGCGCTCCAAAACACCACAAAAAAATCTTTTTTGCTTTTTTAGGATGGTCGTGATTGAATTGAATTTCAGACGAATTTCCCGGGTAGAGTGTCGTTACCTTCGAAACAAGCCTTGCAGAGCATTATACAAATCCTGGTACAGGCGATATTGTTTCTGGTAAACCTGTTCCGTTTGAGGATCGCCAGGAATGATTTCCTGAACTTGAACAAGCTGCCCCATTTCTTCGATTGAATGGATCACCCCGCTGCCATATAAGGCCCACAAAGCTGCGCCCAGGCAGGATGTTTCGCCCCAGACAGTCGTGATCAATTCGTGTCCGAGGACGCTGGCAACGGTTTGGATCCAGAGCGGCGAATTGGTAAAACCGCCGGAGGCGCGGATTTCTTCAATCGAAGTCCCTTGTGATTGAAGTACATCATAAATGCTGCGCAAGCGGAAAGCCACGCCCTCTACAACAGCTCGAGCAAGGTGGCGGGCATCATGTTCCAGGGTCAACCCATAAAATACAGCTTTGGCGTTCATGTTCCAGTTTGGGCTGCGTTCGCCTGCAAAAAAAGGCAGGCATAGCACGCCATCTGCACCGGGTGGAACTTCCTGGGCCAAATTCAGCAGTGCTTCGAAACTCAGGTCTTTTCCATCTCCCGAGAGACCAATCACCTGGTTGTACACATCTTTTAACCATGAGAGTGCCAACCCACCGTTATTGATGGAACCACCCACCAGGTAATGTTCGGTATCTATGGCATAGCACCAGGTGCGCGCATCTTTATCCAATACTGGTTTAGCCGACATCCGTCGCAGAGCGCCGCTGGTGCCTATCATACAGGTCGCTTGCCTGTCGATTTGGGTTGCCCCTGCGCCCAGGCTGGAATTGACCGCATCGGATGACCCTACTACGACCGGCGTATCGCATGGCAAACCCAAACGTTCGGCTGCTTCGGGCCGCAAACCAGGGATAGTTTCGAGAGGAGCGCAGATCGGTGAAAGTTGATCGGCAGAAATGCCGGCCAGAGCCAAAGAATCTGGATTCCATTCCAGCGTATGCGCATTAAGCAATCCGCTTCCGGCCGCTACATTAAAATCCACCCGCCATTGACCCGTTAAATGCTGCAGGGCATATTCTTTGATCGAAACAAAACGAGCTGCCAGGGCGAACACTTCTGGTCTTTCCTGACGTAACCAAAGTATTTTATAGAGTGGATACATGGCATGCGCCGGGCAACCAGTTTGGGTATAGAGCAGGTTTGCCAGTGATTGATCACGTACTGCCTGGGCCTGGGGGGTTGCGCGTAGGTCAGCCCAGGTGATGACTCCTGTAAGTGGGGTTCCATCTGCATCCAGCGCCATCAAACTGTGCAGCGCGCTGCCAACGCTGATGGCCAGGCAGCCGGATGGTGAGACTTTGGCAGATTGAATCGCGCTTACGGCTGACGTAAACATGGCTTTTAGAATGGCAGCGGGATCTTGTTCACTCCACTTATTCTTTGGATTTTCCGCTTCACCGTAATCAGCTGCGCCAAAGCCAAGCGGGTGGGCCAGGTCATCCACAACCACACACTTGCAGCTGCCCGTACCGATATCAATGCCCATAAACCAGGAATTCATAGTAGATCCTCATCATATGCAGAGCTGCAGTTCTGCCATCCAAGCGTTTAGTGCGTAGGACATCTGCATTAAATTCTCGTCCAAACCAGCAAAAATGCTACGGTCCCGATATCTGGCCGGGATGGTCCCAGTCTTTGCATGGGATGGTCCCAATCTTTGCATGGGATGGTCCCAGTCTTTGCATGGGATCGAGTTCGGCCACCATCTCGATTAATTCACTGGCTTTCAAAATGCGTAGAATAGGATTATAAATCACCTGGCCAACCGCAGCCGGAGTATTTATTTCAGGTTTGGGTCTTGTTTTCCAAATGGCGCAGCCGTGACCAGGATGTGACAATCGCGCAAATCTTTGGAGGGTAAAGGAGATATTATCCGATTAGTCTTGTGGCCAAAGAATACTTCTGCCAGCGTTCATGTGGCCCGAACCAATTCTTTGGAATAACAAAACGTGAACCTAATCTGCGAACACTTCCCCATTATTTTCATTCCGGCACTCTTGACAGACACTTCAAATCCTTCACTTGTGATTGATGAGATAATGCGATATGTTGGGATATGCGCAGATACAGCACTGCATAATGTATGGAAATACTGGGATAGATACCTATCCATGCCTCAGAAATCAATTTTTAAGTTTCAAATTTTGCGACACAGTATATGTGACGGATGCTGGGAGCAGTTCAATGAGGACCGCTATTGTGTGGGTTTGGCGGAGTAAATTATGCCTAAAATAAGTTGGCCGGACAGATCTTGCCCGAAAACCATGGTTTGGTTGAAGAAGTCTGACCGGGCTTATTAACTACAAGGCGGCGCGAATGCGCCGCCTTGTTCTTGAACCTGGCTATCCAGCGGCCGGTTAAATCACAGTCTCAAAATCGGTGTAAATGAAGGTCACACCGCCCGAGGCGAAGTTCGGTACATCTGCGACAGCAGCTTTTCCTTCGGGTGAATCCAGGATAGCTTCGATGGCGGCCCGGCTTTCTGCAACCAGGTCGGCGATGTAGAAGTATGGGGAGGGCTGGTTATCTGGAGTTCCCAGGGCCTTGCCAATCGTCCATTTTTGCAAACCCTGCATTTTTTTTGCGATGGGGATATGAACCTCATTGTAATATTTGATGAAGGCTTCTGGGTCAGTCGGGTGGCCGTACAATATAAGCAGACGTACCATGATGATCTCCTTTATGGCTGCGGTTGGTTTTGATGGGAAATATTTTTTGTGTCCTGTGATGCAATTAAGTGGTCAAAGTTTTTTGACACAGAATTGGTCTAGCTTAAGGTGGTTTTCTCCTTTCCAGGATTAATAAGAGTGACGCTTTTTGATGAACCTTAAAAAATAAATGCCGCTGACATGCTTCACAACGAGGACCCCGGCGGTACAGCAGCACAGAAGGGCATAACCCCAAATTGCCAGGCAGGTCGTTTTTCCCGAAGTATTTTAATTATATATTTTTTCACAGCCCATCTTTCTAGTGATTTGGAGGGACAAGGGATGGTCAAAAAGGACTAGTCATAACGAACTAGTACAGGTATGGGTGTCAAATAAAACAATGAAATTTTGTGCGAATTTTGCTATTCGTGCATTTCCCAGCATTCCCCCTTTTGATACCAGAATAGAATTCTCGTGTAATTTGTCGATCGATGACCTGGGGCTTGCCAGGGTGTTTTGTTAGCTATTTGTAAGGGGGCTTTCCAGTACGGTCCTATATAATCAATTTTAATTTCGACATGAATTTGAGGTCAGGTTTGTAATCAAGAGCGTATTCGGATTAGGAGAAAGTCATGAATAAAAATTTGATCCACTTTATACTGACGGTCATGCTCCTGGCAAGTGTGGTGGGGGCGCTGCCTTCCGATGCGCAAGCAAGTTCTTCCAGTTTGCCAATATCTCAACAACACGCACAAACTGCATCCAAGCTGATTGCAATTGAGGCTGGTCACACCTCCAATTCATATGGTGCCGCGTCTTGCGATAATGTGTATAAAGAAACCGATATTAATATCAATGTTGCCAACCTGGCAGCGGATATGCTGCGGGCGAGAGGTTACCAGGTGGTGGTGTATCGCGACGACAAGTCTGCTTTTACTGGTCAGACCTACGCTGCCTTTATCGCTCTGCACGTGGATTCATGTATGGGCACCCGACCCGCATCGGGTTTCAAAGTAGGCAGGTACGTCGGGAACCCATTAACAGGCTTGAGCGGTAGTGATGATGTCTCTGACAGGTTGGTACAGGCCGTTTGGGGCAGTTATGCGGAAGCGACGGGGTTGAAGCCGGATCCCATTACCGGGCACTATACCCTGGCGTTCAGATACTATTTCGGGTTGGGTCCCACCTATGGCGTATCGGCTTCCACCCCGGCTGCAATCATTGAAATGGGTTGGATGCAGAATCCTGAATTGGATTTGCTGATTAACCGCCCTCAATTGGCGGCCATGGGTGTTGCCAATGGAATCGCCAATTTTTTAGAGACGAATAATTCTTTTTCAGCAGGTTCTCATTGCAGCCTTCCCAACGGGCAGTTTTGTGGGGAGTTTTACAATAATTCAGCCCTGAGCGGCAATCCAACTTTTTCTCAAAATATGAGCTGGATTGATTATGACTGGGGGCTGGGTGGGCCGGGGAACGGGGTTGGTAACGATAATTTCTCTGTCCGTTGGCAGGGTTCTATCAACTTTGATAAGGGAACTTACAGGTTTATGCTGGGTGCTGCTGATGGAGTTCGCTTGTGGGTGGACGACATCCTGATCATCAACAAATGGTACTTGCAGGGCTACACTGAATATACAAAGGATGTATCCCTGAACAGCGGTGCCCACTCAGTGCGGGTCGAGTATTTTGAGGGACAGGGCGCAGCCAAAACCAGGCTGTTGTGGATGAAAAGCGGTGGCTGTACACCTGGCAACCAGGTGGATAAGCAGGCTTTCTTTGAAGCCGTGGCCCGGAAGCTGATCAATCCGACCGTTCCGACCAGAGGCATGGCCAAAGCAATTAAGGCTTTTTTGGTTTGGGAACCAAAGGTCAATACGGCCGCCTGCTGGAACCCACTGGCAACTTCGTTGCGGAAACCGGGAAGCACTACCTTTAATTCCCGGGGGATTCAAAACTACCCGGATTTCGAAACCGGCGTTCAGGCTACAGCAGATACGCTAAATTACACAGCCAATGGCACTGGGAAGTATTACCAGACCATTCGTAAAATGATGGGGCTCGAGGCACCTAAATGGAGTAAGATCAAAGATTCGCTTAAAGTTTGGGCAGGAAATGGGTTGTACTCGGATAGGGTGATCAAAGCTTGGAAGGCGATATATCGTTAGTGGGCAGGGACTGTACAAAAGACCGTGCAGTCCTTTTTTTTGCATAATTGGTCAAGTCTTCGATAATCACAATGGATGGGGGTATTTTTTCCAGTTTGCAAGCCTGTCTCCTGGTTAAGGTGCAGGTCTGCTGATAGACCTAATAATATTCTGGTCGGTGATCAGGGTCTCCGTTTCAATATTCAGCGACTGAATATTGACAAATTAGCATTATTGGATATAATCCCTATTATATAAGTCGCATTACTTCGATAAGCATAGCCCTACTAGATAAATGGAATTCGAGTGCCTTCTGAAAAGAATTTTTTTAACACGAATTCATACTTTATCAATAGGACTTATAGACGTAAAGGGTAGCTGTCCTGGTTCTAAAAATGCGATACGGTTATTTTCTGAACAGGTTTGGACGAGCGAAATTGACACTGATTTTTTTATGGTTTTAGCGGAGGCATGCATGGTAGATGTAATCAAAATTGATCAGGTACTGGATTGTTCGGGCATGCTCTGCCCACTTCCGGTAATAAAGGTCTCCAAGACGATGAAAGTATTGGAGTCTGAGCAGGTATTGAAATTGATTGCGACAGATCCAGGTGCGCCGCCCGATATGGAGGCCTGGAGCAGGCAGACCGGAAATGAATTACTGCGTTCAACGACAGAAGATAACAAGTTTATTTTCTTGTTCAGAAAAAAATAAAAATAATTACTTCGTGAAAGAAACTGAGGACGAATAATATGTCAAAATCCAACCCAGATGCCCCAAAGAGATTAGCCTTGATTGCCAGCAAAGGAACGCTGGATTGGGCTTACCCGCCCTTCATCCTTGCCAGCGCAGCAGCTGCGATGGGTTGGGAAGTGGCTATTTTCTTTACTTTCTATGGTCTGACTTTGCTCAAGCCGCAGCTCTCGGCTGAAGTTACACCTGTTGGTAATCCTGCCATGCCGATGAAGATGCCTTTTGGTTCCGAGAGTTTCCAGAATATTAATTGGCCTATTCCCCAGTTGATCATGTCCAATGTTCCTGGTTTTAATGCGTTGGCAACTACTCTCATGAAGCAGACCTTTGAAAACAAAGGTGTGGCTTCCATTGAAGAATTGCGCCAGGCATGTCTGGATATGGACGTGCGTCTGATTGGTTGTCAAATGACAATGGATGTCTTTGGGTTCAAGCGTGAGCATTTTATCAAGGAATGTGAAATTGGTGGTGCTGCAACTTTCCTTGAATATGCTTCAGAAGCAGATGTTCAACTCTTCATTTAGTTCAAAATAAGAAAACGACTTTAGCAAATAATAAGGAACCCTGCTGAAGTCGTTACTATTTTCTTGCCATTATATAAAGTTTTTGAGGATTGTACTTATGTGGAAAACCGAAGATCCCGATATAAAGAAAATTCTCTACGTTCAAACGCATGGTGAAAAAGATCCGGAACGCACAGCAACTCCATTCTTTCTGGCTGCGGCGGGTGCTGCAATGGATAACGAAGTCTGCATCTACTTTACCATGAATGGGCCGCAATGCCTGGCGAAAGCCAATGCTGACAGGATCGTCATTCCACGTAAAGGTGGGAATGGAAAAGAAATAAAGTATTTCATCGATCAATCTCTGGATATGGGTGTGCGCCTTTTGGTATGCCAGCCTTCTCTGGATTTACACGGCTACGTTCTGGGTGACTTGATCGAAGGTGTTGAGATGATCGGCGGCGCAGCATTCAACGATATGGCTGTGCGTGCAGATGCGGTAATTTCTTTTTAATAAAGTAGACCAGTGAGATTTTGTCACGCTACAGGTATTTTCAGGAGTCATCATGCCAACTACTGTAGAAAATTGGAATCCAGGCAAGGCTGAAAATCGTCACCCTGAGGTGGCGTACGAAGTAAAGGAACGGCTTTTCCTTGAAACCAAAAATGATCCGCGTTATCACGAATTTCTTTACGGATGTTATGAATGCGGCATATGTGTTTCGGCTTGCCCCACAGCGCGTTTTTACGATTTTAGTCCGCGTGTAATTGCACAGGCGATGGCACGCGAAGATGTGGAGCGCATTTATGACGTGATTGCCGAGGATATTTGGAATTGCGCGCAGTGCTTCTCATGTGTGCGCTGCCCACGACAGAATAATCCGGGAGGGCTTGTCACGCTCATGCGCGAAGTCGCGGTCAGGAGCGGTCTGCAGGAAACAAAAGACGTCTTGCAAGGATACAGCCGTGTCATCTACAAGGTTATGCTCAAAGGTAACCAGGTTTCGCCGGATATGCTCCAGCCGGATCTGTTTGCTGATTGGGGACCCTGGGTCCAGAATTTTTCGGCCAATATGCCCATCTGGAAAAAAGCCATTCCCGTAGATTCAATCCGTGGTGTAACAGATGCTGCCTGGAAAATTGATCGGAAGACATTACTCGAACTTTATACGATCTGGTTCGAGACGGGCAGTATGGAAATCATCAAGGAAGTTGATGAAGGCTTGCATGATCTCCTGGTTGATATTATGCAGGAAGAACTGGAAGAAGGATAAGGAAGACCTGCTATGACCCAACTTACGACTATCGAAGAAATTCTTGAAAGAAAATCACATTCTGTGCGGCGCGATCCAAACCTGGCGCATACGCACGATATGCATGAAGCATTATTGGAACTCGAAGCCAAAGGCGAGATCATTCTCCAACGTGTTCCGGAGCCTTTTGTAGAAGTCACCACAAAATATGGACGCACCAAGAAAATCCCGGTTGAGCATACCTGGCATCATAAATCCTGTGGGCAGTGTGGGCATATTCCTGGCTATACATCTTCCATCTTTTGGCTTCACCGCCAATTTGGGTTGGACTATCTTGACCCCACGGATCAGACATCCTGTACAGGCTGGAATTACTATGCTTCGGCCACATCCAACATGGCTGCGCAAGCTGCGGTAATGAGCCGTAATTTTGCGACTGCTTACGAAGCTGGCTATTTCCCCCTGATCCACTGTGGTACATCCTTCGGCCATTACAAGGAAGTCCGTGAGCAACTGGTACATAACCAGGACCTGCGTGACGAGGTTCGGCGTGTGATGGATAAGCTCGGCAAGCCGCTGGTGATTCCGGAAGAAATTGTGCATTACAGCGAGTGGGTTCACATCATGCGTGACAGATTCTCCGGGCGACAGGTGTTGGATTTGAGTGCCATCACGGCTACTGTTCACCCTTCCTGCCACTATTACAAGGTAGTGGCTGAAGATGCGATCTATGATCCCGATATCTATGGTGGGCAGCGTATGGCGACAGTCACCGCTACGCTGAAAGCGCTTGGCATGGATGTTGCGGATTACTCCACCTGGTTTGATTGCTGTGGATTTGGTTTCCGGCATATTTTAGTTGAGCGTGATTTCACCCGTTCGTATGCCGTACAGCGCAAGATAGAGACGATGAAGAATGAGGTTAACCCCGACCTGGTGGTTACCCATGATACGGGTTGCGTGACTACACTCGATAAGAGTCAATTTTCTGGGAAAGCACATGGTCGTAATGTGGGCATTCCGGTGCTGTCTGATGCGCAAGTTGCCGCTCTTGCCATGGGAGCTCACCCGTTTCGTGTGGTGCAATTTCACTGGCATTCCACGGACTGGCGACCTTTCCTCGATAAGCTCGGTATCGATTGGCAGAAATACTGGGATGAATTCCAGGGTGATCTGGATGCGATTCGCGCTGGAACGAAAGCCGGTGTGACCTGGGAAGATGCAGATCAGCCTGTAGTCTACGCGAAAAAATGAACTTGTAAATAAGCAGGCACGAAAATGGAGCAATACGAGTTCCGTAATCTACCTGACAACTCCCTGCAGACCAGGGGTACTTTACTTAGCAAGTAATACTCGGAGGAACAAATGACATCTGGGAAAATTCTTATCATTGGCGCGGGTCCTGCGGGATTGGAAGCCGCGCGGTGTGTAGCGGAGCTTGGTGGGAAAGCCATCCTGATCGAAAAGCGCGGACGATTGGGCGGCACACCCGATCGTGAAGGATACGCCAAACTCACACATCATTGGCGTGATGCATCCGAAGCGATGGCTGAGCTTGCTTTGGCGGTTACGAGTAATGCGAACGTGGAAGTGAAGGTTCAGGCCGAAGTTAAGCGATTCTCCGGGAACGCTGGCGATTTCACTGTCGAAATTGAAGTGGGTGGCAAGGCTGAGTCTATCAACGTTGGTGCCGTGATTGTCGCCACCGGCTTCCAGCACTTCGATCCAGGTCGTGCCACGCAGTACTATAACTATTATTCCTTTCCGGATGTCATCACGATTACTGACCTCGAAAAGATGTTGAAAGAAAAGAATGTTGTGCGTCCTTCCAATGGCGAAACACCGAAGAAGATTGCATTCATCCAATGTGTAGGTTCACGCGATAGGCAGATTGGTAACGAGTATTGTTCCAAAGTTTGCTGTGGTGTGGCGAGCAAGCAGGCTATCGAACTGCGTGAGCAAATAACCGACTCGAAGGTTTTTATTTTTTACATTGATATGCGTATGTATGGGTATTGGGAGCCGGAAATTTATTGGCCAGCGCAGGAAAAATACAAAGTCAATTACGTGAAAGGCGTGATCAGTGAAGTACTGCCAAAGGGCAATCAGCTTTTGATCCGTGGCGAAGACACTACCATGAGCCGCCCGATGGAAGTAACGATGGATCTGGTTGTGCTATCGGTGGGTATGGAACCGAGCGTGGGCACGCGTGCCGTGTCACACCTGCTCGGCATCCAACAGAACAAATATGGTTTTGTCGAAGCGGGCGGCGTAACGGGGATCGATCCCGCCGGCACGTCTACCTCAGGCATCTTTGTCGCAGGGGCAGCATCAGGCCCATCTGATCTCGATGACTCCTTCGCACAGGCAGGTCTTGCTGCCGCACGCGCTGTAGCCTCTGTTCGTAAGGTCTTAGCCTGATGCAACCGCTTTGGAAGAGTCACATTGTTAAGCAGATGACTGGGCCTGATGATCCTGAGTTTCAAACGACTTTACAGGATGCACTGGGGCAGGTCTTGCCAATGGATGTGATTGAAATTGCGGATGAGTTGGTGGAACGTCAGACCCGCCTTTTTGTCAATCTCAAAAACGATCTGGCCGAATCGGGCGTTCCCAGCACTGATGTTTTTTCAGCCGTCACGCATTCCAAAGCGAATGCCCGTATCCTGTTGAGCTATTTCTCTGACAGCGACCTGGCACGATCTGCAGTGGGCAAGGTTTTCGACGCGTTACTTAATGGCGAAGCGCATGCCGCTGAGCGAATTGCTGTGTTTGTCGAAAAATTGGGTGCGCTTGAACCCCGGCTTGCGTTGGAACTTGCTACTGGACTCCTGAATAATACAGATCCCCAGCAACACTGGTTATGGACGCGCTGGTTATGGGACCCTACGTCAGGTACTGGCGCTCTACCTTTGTTGGCTGGCAGCACTTATAACCTTGCCCGTACAGGAAGTGGGACTTACCCGCTTGCCAACAGTCTTGCAGATGGATATATTCGTGTTGGAGCAGTCACGGCCATGAGTATAAAGTTCGGTGAGGTTACCGGCCTGTTCACACCTGAGTTGTTATGTGATGAGAAACGCGCTTTGTTCGCCAACAGCGCTTTTCTGGCTTGTGTTTACAGCGTGTATTTGTATGGAACTACCAGCTGGAGATTGAGCCGCGAATTCAACCGGTTATTGCCCACCTTGCCGGGTATGGCGCGCAGACTGCTCGGGCTGAAGAAAACGGGGAGCGCGACGCCTCTCGATCAAATCAAGGAGACCAACCTGCATGGCCGTCAAATATAAAAAATCAACCCCAATAGAAGTAGAGCATGCCGTTATTGATGGTGTGGATATTTCCGGTCACTGGAGCCGTATGTTCGAACAGCGTGTTATTTTCGAGTACACGCCTGAACTGATTGAGAAGATTACAGATTTGCCGGATGCTGAATCATTCGCAAACTGCTACCAGTGCGCGAAGTGTGTTGCGGTTTGCCCGGTGGACATTGTTGGTGATTATGGCCCACGCAAACTTTATAAATATGCTCAAACTGGCAAGGACTTGACCCAATCGCCTGAATTATGGCTTTGTACAACCTGCTCCAACTGCCTGCGGGTTTGTCCCAAAGAAGTGAATATGATCAAAATTATGCCTGCTGCCCGTGAAAAGGCAATTTTGGATGGGAACCTTGTCCCGCAGGAATTACAGGATGCCTTTGAGAATACAGCCAAATCTGGTAATCCGCTTGGGCAACCGCAGCGTAAACGCGATGCCTGGATCCAAAAGGCAGGTGTGGCTGTGCCAGTCATCAAGGACCTGGCGCGCCCGGTGGACGTGCTCTGGTATGTTGGCTCGTATCCTTCCTATCATCCACGCAGTATTGAAGTGGCTGCCGCCGCGGCGCGTATCTTTACTGCGCTCGGGATTGACTTTGCCATTCTTGGCAAAGAAGAAAAAGATGACGCCGATACTCAACGTCTGGCAGGCGAAAAAGGTCTCTTCGAGATGATGTCCGAGTACAACATCCAGGTTTTTAATAAATACGAGTGGAAGGAAATGGTTGTCACCGGTCCGCATGAACTGAATGCCTTCAAGAATGTATATCCCAAATATGGTTTTGACCGGCCCGTTCTGCATTACACCACTTTTCTTGCCCGCTATCTTGACCATCTTAAGCCGCTTCTCAGGCATGAGGTCAATCTCAAAGTGACCTATCACGATCCATGCTATCTTGGCCGGCACAATGGCGAATACGAAGCCCCGCGCAAACTGCTGGAGGCCATCCCGGGTGTGGAACTGGTCGAAATGGGACGTAACCGCGAAAACGGCTATTGCTGTGGCGGCGGTGGCGGTGGCATGTGGCTGGATTCATTCAGCGATCCACATATTAAAATGCGCCTTTCGGAAAAACGTGCCATGGAAGCTGCTTCCACCGGCGCGAATGCTCTTGCAGTGGCCTGTCCGTTTGAAATCTCACGCTTTGAAGATGCGGTCAAGGCGACCGGCAATGAGCATGTCGGTGTGCTGGATATTTTGGAGCTGCTGGACCGGTCAATGCGTGGGGAAGTTTGATTCGGTTTGAGTCAAGAAGCGCGTAACAAAGGAGAGAGATTCTTATGAACATTGTGGTTGCAATCAAACATATTCCAAGTACTGCCGATGATCTGCCTGTTAAAGGGAACAACATCGATTTTGACTCGGTGGATTTTGTATTGAATGAATTTGACGAACAGTCGCTTGAGCAAGCGGTACTGATAAAGGAAGCCGTTGGTGGAACGGTGACCGTTATCGGCGTGGATCTGATTGGGGAACTGGATGGTGTGCTGCATCTGGCACTGGCTAAGGGTGCAGATAAAGCGCTAAAGATCAGCGCAGATGAACCGGACTCGGATTCGCACCGGCAGGCCAAATGGTTGGCAGAAGGGATCACAGGTTTGTCGCCTGATATTATTTTTACTGGTGTGCAGGCATCTAACGATCTGGATGGTCAGATTGGTCCCATGCTGGCTGCGCATCTGGATATGCCCTACATTGGTGGTGTTAGTTCGGTGGAAGTTTCTGGCGCTACTGTAATTGTAAATAAAGAATTTTCTGGTGGAGTTGGGGCAAAGTATGCGCTCAGCCTGCCGGTGGTGGTTGGGGTGCAAGCCTCCAGTAAGCCGCCGCGCTACGCGCCGATCAGTAAGGTCCGGCAAATTGCGCAGACGGTCAAGATTGAAAAGCTTGCGGCTTCTGGAGAAGCCGGTGCGGGTCTGACATATATGAAAATGGCAGCGCCGGTCATGACAGGGCATGCGCAGATGTTCACGGGTTCTTCAAAGGAAGTTGCCGCGCAGATTGTGGATTTGTTGAAGAGCAAGGGATTGGCGTAGACCGCGATATGCCAGGTAAATCGAACCGGGCTTACACAGCCCGTGCTGAGACCGGGCTTACACAGCCCGTGCTGAGACCGGGCTTACACAGGAGAAATCATGGCTAACGATATTTTTGTAATCGTTGAACATCTGGATGGAGTTTTTTCCGATGTATCATTTGAGATGGTTGGGAAAGCAAAAGAATTAGCGGGCGAATTGGGTGGGAAGGTTATTGCGGTTGCGCTGGGGAGTGGTTTGGCAGCCAATGGCTTCGCATCGGATACGACGCTTCTTGTGGATGATCTGGCCCTGGCACACTTTAACCCAGAAGCCCACGGCCGGGTGCTTGAAGCGCTGGTGAGAGAAAAATCTCCGCGTCTGGTCATGTTTGGCTGGACCGCTTTTGGTATGGACCTTGCCGCCTGGCTTTCCACAAAAACAGGTTATGCCTGTGTGGCATATGTTCGCGGCGTGAGTCAACAGGCTGGCGAATTGGTGATCACCAGTCAGGCCTATAATGGCAGGCTGGTAGCAGATTTATCTCCGGAAGGTGGGAAGGCAATCCTGGCTGTGTTGGCGGGAGCTTTCCCGTTTGAAGCGGGCGAAGGTGCGACCCAGGCAGAGGTGATTTCATCTCCGGTTGCGCTGGATGGACTAAGAATAAAATTTTTAGAATCTGTCAAACCTGCCGTTGGGGATGTGGATATTACGGCCCAGACAAAACTCGTTTCGGTTGGGCGCGGAATTGGCGGCAAAGCTAATGTTGAACTTGCAGAAGATTTAGCCAAAGCCCTTGGCGCGGTAGTATCTGCCTCACGCCCGGTGATCGATGCTCGTTGGCTTCCAACCTCTCGTCAAGTGGGTAAATCTGGTCGGAAAGTCAAACCAAAACTTTATTTGGCTTTAGGAATCTCCGGGGCTCCAGAGCATCTGGAAGGAATGAAAAGTGCCGAATTGATCGTTGCCATCAACATCGACAAGAAAGCCCCGATCTTCAATTATGCCCATTATGGCGCGACCGTGGATCTCTTCGAAGTGGTCGAGGCAATGCTTGAACTGCTCTAATCAGCATCAGATTATTAAAAAGAGTAGCCTACCAGTTTTCACTTTGAAATTGAACCTGATGACGTAAAAAATAATTGGTGTATTGGAAAAAAGCATATGCTATCTTTACCAGAAAAAATTGTATTTACCCTGGCAGGAATTCTCTCGATCTATTTCACCTACGTTGGGGTAAAGCGCATTGTTGCTGAGATTTCCAGCGGAGAGGGGAAAGTGGATTGGTCCCTGGCAATCAAGCGCTTGGATAATCTGATCATCAAAATTGGGTTATTCCAGCCATTATTTCGAATGCGAAGACGGTTGATCCCTAGCATCGTTCACGCCATCATCGGCTGGGGCTTCATCGCTTTTGTGGTTATTCTGGCTAGCGATTTTATCAAAGCTTATACGGGCTTCAGGATACTGGACCACCTGGGATGGTTTGGGGGATTCTATCGTTTACTGGCAGATATCCTGAATATTGGTTTGATCTTTGGCGCAGTATTTATGGGGATCCGCCGTTTTGTTTTCCGCCCCAAGAATCTCACCACCCGACCCCATATAAAGCTCGTTCAGCAGGTTCGGTATTGGATTCCGCGCGATTCTGCGATTGTTTTGACTTTTATTTTTACTCATAATTTTCTGCGTTTCGTGGAGGAGTCTATTGCGGTTGCCCTGGCTGGGAAAGCGGATCCATGGCAACCCACCATTTCGCTGTTTGGAATGCTGTGGAGTACGTTGAATCCGTCGATATTGTTAACTGCTGAGCATATCGCTTTTTGGATCTCGATGGGCTCTCTGCTCGCCTTTTTACCTTATTTTCCGTATTCCAAACACATCCATCTATTTTTTGCCCCGTTGAATCATGCTCTCAAGCCGGAACGGGCTTCGATCGGTCAGGTCAGGCCCGGTAGCCTGGGGGCTGAAAAGCTAAAAGATCTGGGTTGGGAACAGATCATGGATAGTTTTGCCTGCATCATGTGTTTCCGCTGCCAGGAGGTTTGCCCGGCTTATAATAGTGGAAAGCCACTTTCTCCGGCAGCTTATGAGATCAACAAGCGTTATCACTTCAACCTTGGTGGTGACACAAACATCACCATGAACCATTTTATTACAACCAAAGCCATCTGGTCTTGTACCACCTGCGGAGCTTGCATAAACATCTGTCCGGTGGCCAACGAACCGATGGAGGATATCATTGATATCCGCAGACACCGTCTTCTCAAGGGCGAAATTGATTCAGGTATCCAGACTGCATTGCAATCATTGGCTACCAATGGTAACTCCCTTGGTAAGGGCAAACGATTACGCGGTAGATGGGCCAGGGAATTGGAAAAGCCTGTTAAGAATGTGATGGATGAACAGGTAGACACTCTCTGGTTTGTGGGAGATACAGCTTCTTTTGATGACCGGATTGTCCCGATCACCAAGACTGTTGCCCGGATATTCGATTCTGCCGGTTTGGATTTTGGTATCCTTTATCAGAATGAGTTTAACGCCGGAAATGAAGCTCGCCGGGTTGGCGAAGAGGGTTTGTTTGAACAACTGGTTGAGCAGAACATTACATCTCTGAGCAAGGCTAATTTCAAGAGGATCGTCACAACGGATCCCCATTCCTTTAATACCTTAAAAAATGAATATCCCCTTTATGGCGTAAAATATGATGTCGAACACTACACTACCCTACTTGTTAAAATGTTTCAGGAAGGCCAATTGAAAATCAAGCAACCATTGCCCCATTATCGGGTGACCTTCCATGATCCCTGTTACCTGGGCCGGTATAATGGTGGTTTCGCTGCCCCGCGGAAATTGTTAAAATTACTGGGGGTGGATTTTGTAGAGATGCCTCGTAATTGTGAGAACTCCTTTTGCTGTGGTGCCGGAGGTGGTCACCTGTGGATGGGCAACAACAACCCTGGTGTACGTCCCGGGGAGGTTCGGGTCCGGGAAGCCAGAAAGACTTTGGGTGAAGCCCATAAACATGAAAAGCACTTATTGGTCGTCACCTGCCCCAAGGATTTCATCATGTTTTCAGATGCTGTGAAGACTTCGCACAATGAAAAATGGGTCGAAGTTCGTGATCTGGCCCAATTGGTGGCTGAAGCGATTGAGTTGGAGGTTCCATAAGAGGGGTCGTTACTGATAGCGTAGGTTTAATCGGTCAAACAACATGACCAGATAATTATTTTGGATCTGTTCACGGGCATTTGGTTTGGCGTTATTGGAGATGAAGTATGGCGAAAGTTCGCGGTTGTGAAATTCTGGAAGACCGGTATTACTGGGTGGAAAAGCACACCTGGGCTCGTTTGGAAGAGGATGGCACGGTCACCATCGGGATTACCGATGTTGCTCAGAAGCTGGCCAAAGGGATTGTCAATGCAACCCCCAAAGATATCGGCCGTACTGTCCAGAAAGGGAAATCGGCGGGCACCCTTGAAAGCGGAAAATGGGTAGGTCCGGTTACCTCACCCATTACTGGTGAGATTGTGGCTGTGAACGAAGAGATGAAAAGCAAGCCGTCCCTGATCAATTCTGATCCCTACAGCGCAGGTTGGTTTGTGCGCATCAAACCACTCGATTGGGCTGGTGAAAGTGTGGTGTTGGTTCCCGGTGATGCGGCTGTAGTCGCCTATCAGAAGTTTATGGAAGCGCAGAATATTTCGTTTGAATAAATTCGTTGAAGGCTTTACGTTCAACGTTTATTGGAGTGTTGATGATTTACCATGCCTGTGATATTCCCGAAGATTTGTATTATGACGTTGAACGTGATGTCTGGATCCGCTTTGATGGTGAATATGCGATTCTTGGTATGACGGATGTTGCCCAAACGCGCTGCGGAAAATTTGCAGCGCTCAGTTTCCGAGATGTTGGCAAAAGAGTGATGCAAGGCAAGGCATTGGTCACGGTTGAAAGCGCAAAATGGGTCGGCGCTTTCCCCGCCCCGTTTTCGTGCGAGATTGCCGAAACGAATGAAGCTGGCTTTGCAAAAAATATTTTATTGGCCAACAAGGAACCCTACAGCGCCGGTTGGCTGGTCAGGGTACGTCCAATGGATTTGGAAAATGAACGTGGTCACCTGGTGACAGGACCAGAGGCAGTTGAGAAGTACAAGGCGAGAATACAGGAATTAAAGGTTAATTGTTTACGGTGTATTGATTAATTCTTGTTTGCAATGAAATCAAATTTATAGAGGTTACTTATGTCCAAAAAAATTCGCTTGCTTTATATGGAAGGGGTCTCCCCTCTGCGCTCACAGACTGTTTACCACGCGGTCGCCTATGCCATGAAAGAAGATTCACCCAATACCATCATCATGGTCTCACCAAACGCCCCCTATGTTTGTGTTGGCTATCATCAGGACCTGCAAAAGGAAGTAGACCTGGAATATGTTCAGGCCCATGGTTTGACTGTCCTGCGCCGCGAAGTGGGTGGGGGTGCGGTGTTTCTGGACAATGGTCAGCTATTTTCGCAGTGGATTTTCCATAAGAATGATTTGCCATCTTCGCTGGACGAACGCTTTAAATTATATATTGACCCGCTTGTGCAAACCTATCAGGCCCTGGGAATTAATGCTGTCCATCGTCCAGTTAATGACGTGCTGGTCAACGGCAAGAAAATCGGTGGCACAGGTGCCGCCCAGATCGGAATTGCGGAAGTGGTGGTTGGCAGCTTGATGTATACATTTGACAAGCAGGCCATGTCAAAAGTTTTGAAAGTCCCATCTGAGAAAATGCGTGACAAGGTATTCGAATCCCTGGAAGCCTATATGACCACCATGACCGAGCAGCTCGGTTCCACCCCCGACCGCACGCTGGTTAAGGATTTATATATGAAGAAAGCCTCCGAAGCACTGGGCGCGGAAGTGTACGAAGGTGAGTGGACAGCCGAAGAAGATGCCATGGCACAGGAAATCGACGAACGCTTTGTGTCCGATGAATGGTTGTATCAAAAGGGACGTTTACAACAACAGGGTATAAAGATTCACCAGGATGTTCATATCGTCGAAGCGGCTTTCAAAGCCCAGGGCGGTCTGATCCGGGTGATTGCACGCTTGCGCGAAGGTCGTATTGATGATGTTTCGATCTCGGGCGACTTCACTTTATTTCCTTCGTTTGCATTGGGTGCTTTGGAGCAAGCCCTGCGCGGTACGCGGGCAATCCCTGAAACATTAAAGTCCAAAATTGAAGAGGTGTATTACCGTTTGAGTATTCAATCGCCGGGTGTCACGTCTTCTGATTTCACAACAGCTATCATGAACGCAGTCTCACCTGCGCAATCAGCTTAATGAAAGTACCCCGACTAAGGGGGTAGAGGTTTCTAGCCTTATGGCAAATTACGGATTTCTAATTGATCAAAGCAAGTGCATCGGCTGTCATGCCTGCAGCACTGCCTGTAAATCTGAGAACCAGGTTCCGCTGGGCGTGTACCGTACTTGGGTCAAGTATGTTGAAGTCGGTACATACCCGGATGTGCGCCGCCATTTTCAGGTGACACGCTGTAATCACTGCGCCAACCCGTCGTGTGTGCGTATATGCCCTGTTACTGCTATGTACCAGCGCAGCGATGGTATCGTCGAGTTTGACCCGTCCATTTGTATCGGTTGCAAATCCTGTATACAGGCCTGCCCTTACGATGCGGTTTATCTTGATCCCGAAACCGATGCCGCCGCTAAATGCACCTTTTGCGCGCACCGCATTGAAGTAGGTCTCGAACCTGCCTGCGTGGTGGTTTGTCCCGAACATGCAATCCTGGCCGGAGACATGGAAGACCCTGCCTCGGAGCTGAGCCATAAACTGGCAACTTCCCAGGTGACCGTGCTCAAGCCGGAGCAGGGCACAGGTCCAAAACTCTTTTACATCAATGGAAACGACTGGAGCCTGCATCCTACGGCTTCATCTGTCTCGGATACTTTCATGTGGGCCGATAAAATCACCGAACAGAATGTTTCGGGCTATGAGCGCGCTGCGTTGGACCTGCCCGTTTTGCGGTCAAAATCTGGCACTCAGATCCGTACTCCCCAGGAACAGGGCTTTCCACCAAACGGTCCTATTCAAGTGGGCGGTCGTATTTCCGAACAAATGGTTCAGACTGGCTATAATGCGCAGCATAAAATCCAATGGCACTGGCAATTGCCGACCTATCTGGTTACAAAGAGCATTGCCGGTGGCTTATTCATGCTGCTCAGTCTGGGTGCTGGACTTGGATTATTTTCATTTGACCCCCTTACCTTCCTGGTCGCAGGCTTCACGTCGATGGTCTTTGTGCTTTTGACGGTTATCCTGCTGATCCAGGATCTGTCTCAACCTCGCCGGTTCTTGAGCATTTTGCAACATCCACAATGGAAATCCTGGGTGGCACGCGGCGCATACATTATGGTTGTCTTCACAGCATTGGCTGGATTATGGTGGTTGCTGGAAGGTGCTGCCTATTTGGGTTTATTGCCTGGCGAATTTATTTTAACTATGCGTCCCATCACTGCATGGATTACTTTTCCATTTGCGCTGGGTATCGTTGTCTACACTGCTTTTCTGTTTGCTCAGGCTGAAGGACGCGATATGTGGCAGAACAGCCTGCTTCCGTTTCAGTTGTTTTCTCAATCCATTCTGGTGGGTAGCGCTGTCTTTGCTGCCCTGGGTGCTGTTATCCGCTTTCCCGCTGGTTTGATGGATTTTCTGCGTGTTGTCTTCCTTGCCGGTCTGGCCATTAATTTTTTTCTGACATTGGCAGGCAAAATCATGCCATTTGCAACCGAAGTCGCCCTGCTTGGTTCGCGTGAGATGACGCACGGACGCTATCGCAACCATTTCTGGTGGGGTGGCCTGGGGCTGGGGCATGTCGTTCCACTGGTGTTGTTCTGTATTGCCCCTGCTGGAACCTGGGCTTACCTGCCCATAGCGCTGGTAAGCATCGCCGGTCTTTTCTTGTATGAATACGCCTTCGTAATGGCGCCACAGCGCATTCCAAATTCGTAAATCGAGCAACCATGACAAAACAAAATTCTATTCCAAAAACATCTGCCGGTACTGCTGTACCGCAGTTCACAGCATCTGACCGCAAGCCTGTCAAATTGACCGAGGTTGTCCAGTCTGATGGGCGCATCAGTCAGTACCCGCCTGCCGAAGCCTGGGACGATTGGGTCGAGTGGGACGGTAAAGAATGGCCCAAACGTGTGGCCCGCCGTTATACGCTAGTACCAACTGTCTGTTTTAATTGCGAAGCGGCCTGCGGTCTGTTGGCTTATGTGGATAAAGACACCTACGAAGTCCGTAAGTTTGAAGGTAATCCCGCCCATCCCGGCAGCCGCGGACGGAACTGCGCCAAGGGTCCGGCCACACATAATCAGATCTATGACCCTGAGCGAATTCTTTATCCACTGAAGCGGGTTGGCAAACGTGGCGAAGGCAACTGGGAGCGCATCTCTTGGGAGCAGGCCCTCTCCGAAATTGCGGAGAAAATGCGTGAGAGCCGCCAGAAACGCCGTGATGGAATTGTGTATCACGTTGGGCGCCCAGGCGAAGATGGGTATGCCACACGCGTCATCCAGGCCTGGGGCGTGGATGGTCACAACAGCCATACCAACATTTGTTCAGCATCTGCCCGTGCCGGTTATACCTTCTGGACAGGGCAAGATCGCCCCAGCCCAGATTATGCCAATGCGCGCGTCATCCTTTTGATTTCAAGTCATCTTGAAACGGGCCATTATTTCAATCCGCACGCACAGCGCATTATCGAAGCCAAGAGCGCCGGTGCAAAACTGATAACCTTTGACCCTCGTCTTTCAAATACCGCCAGCATGAGTGATGTCTGGTTGCCCACCTGGCCCGGCAGTGAGAGCACGATTTTGCTGTCTATTGCTAACTATCTCATCCAAAACGGCAAATACAACAAAGAATTCGTCCGCAAATGGACAAACTGGAAAGAATTCCTGCAGCATGTAAAAACATCAACATCAACCGAGTGGGATTCGATCCGCTCCTTAATTCCCGCTGCGCCTGATTTCGACACTTTTGATCAAGTTCTCAAAGTACTCTATGCTGAATATACCTTTGAACGGGCTGCAAAGGAATCGGATGTGCCGGTCGAGCGGATCGAAGAATCTGCGAAGTATATTGCCAATTGTGATGGCAAACTTGCCGCGCATGTCTGGCGCAGTGCCAGCATTGGCAACCTGGGTGGCTGGCAGGTGGCACGCTGCATCTTTTTCCTGAATGTCTTAACCGGCAGTGTTGCCAATGAAGGCGGTACCTCGCTCAACAACTGGAATAAATTTGTTCCGAAGCCCTTCAAATCTGCGCCCGCCAACAATGCCTGGAACGAGCTGCACTTTCCGAATGAATGGCCGCTCGCCCATTATGAAATGTCTTTCCTGCTTCCACACATGCTTGAAGAAGGCCGGGGTGATCTGGATGTTTATTTCACGCGGGTCTACAACCCGCTCTGGATCAATCCGGACGGCTTTATGTGGCTCAAAGCACTCAAGGATGAATCGAAAATAAAATGTTATGTGGCGCTGACGCCCACCTGGAACGAGACCGCCTGGTATGCCGATTACGTCCTGCCAACCGGGCATGCATCCGAACGGCATGATTTGATGAGCCAGGAAACACATTCGAGCCAGTGGATTGCATTCCGCCAGCCTGTTCGGCGTGTGGCAATGGAGCGTGCCGGGCTAAAGGTTGATTTCACCTATCAGGCCAATCCCGGTGAAGTCTGGGAGGAAAACGAATTCTGGATCCAGCTTTCCGCGCGTATGGATCCGGATGGTTCGCTCGGCATCAGACAATATTTTGAGAGCCCGTACCGCCCTGGCGAAATTATCAGTGTGGACGAGTATTATCAATGGATTTTTGAAAATTCCGTGCCCGGTCTTCCCGAAGCTGCTGCAAAAGAAGGTTTGGCGCCCCTGGCGTACATGCGCAAGTACGGCGCATTTGAGGTCAAGAAGGGAAATTATATTCCATACGAGAAGCTGATTGCTTCCACACCTGCGGCTGGTCTGAGCACGGATGCGCAGGATCGCGTTCATGATTCGACTGGGGCAGTGGTTGGACTCAAAGTGGATGACCAGTTTAAGGCGGGTTTCGATACGCCCAGCCGCAAGCTGGAATTCTTTAGTGATACACTTTCGCAGTGGGGCTGGTCTGAAAAAGAGCATGTCATTCCATGGATACTGAAAAGCCATGTTGATCCGGAAAACATTAATCGCGCAAAAGGTGAGATGATTTTGCTGCCCAATTTCCGCCTGCCAACTTTGATCCACACTCGCAGCGCAAATGCAAAGTGGTTGTACGAAATCAGCCATAAAAACCCGATTTGGATCAGCCCGGATGATGCCAGGCGTCTTGGCCTGATTACCGGTGACCTGGCCCGCGTGGATACTGAGATTGGCTATTTCATCGATGCGGTTTGGGTTACCGAAGGCATTAAACCGGGTGTGATTGCGGTCAGTCATCATCTGGGTCGTTTCCGCTTCCAGGAAACCTTGGGAGTCAGCCGAGGTGCGTCAAATCTGGTCGAGTTGAACGATGATGGGAAAGGCGGCTTCCTGCTGCGCGTCATTCATGGAGCGCAAGCCTGGGAATCCAGCGATCCCGACACCAAGCGTATCTGGTGGAGTGAAGTCGGTGTCTCACAGAACCTGACTCACGCGGTTCACCCGGATCCCGTCAGCGGCGCTCATTGCTGGCTCCAAAAAGCTACTGGTGTCCGCAAGGCTAATGCCGACGAGAAGGCTGGGGATGTATTCGTAGATACAAACAAGTCGATGGAAAAATATCGGGAATGGGTTGCGCTGGCTCGTCCTGCGGAACAAGTCAGTCCGGATGGAAATCGACGTCCCCTTTGGTTGAATCGCCCACTCCGGCCAACCAAAGAGGCCTTTAAATTGCCGAAGTAACCGGGCACGGGTATGTGGAAATGATTCCGCACCAATGAAAGCGAAGCAAAATGGCTGATAAGTCATCAGAGTCTCAAGCGACTTTTGGACAGGAAAGGCCAGTGGATGAAGCGGCCTGGACGTATCGTGGCTACCACCTTAAAACGGGTGAATTTGTGACCGCCATGGTGCATTTGTTTCGAGCCGAAATCCAGCGTGCCAATGTCTGGCGTCAGCGCCTGGATACCACCACCAACTGGGCCGTAATTGCCACCGGTGCGGCCTTGTCGATTGCCTTCAGTCAGCCGAATGTGCATCACGGTGTCATCATTCTCAATACGCTGCTGGTTACCTGGTTTCTCTTCATCGAAGCGCGCCGCTATCGTTACTATGAATTGTGGAGTTATCGCATCCGCCTGATGGAGACGGATTTTTACGCCGCCATGCTTGTGCCGCCATTTCAGCCTTCTCCGGAATGGGCGGAGAGCCTGGCAGAGAGCTTGCTTTCCCCCAGTTTTCCCATCTCGATGTGGGAAGCCTTTGGCCGTCGTTTGCGGCGCAACTATCTTTGGATTTTGATCATCCTGGGCGCTTCCTGGGTCGGGAAAAGTTATCTTTTTCCCAACCCGGTGACCAGCGTAGCGGAGTTTATCACCAGGTGCGCAGTCGGACCTATTCCCGGTAATATTGTGATTGGTCTTGGGATTGTGTATTATTGCTTTATGATGCTGGTTGCGATTGGAACATTGGGGATGACAGAGGCAACTGGCGAAATCCTCTCACGCTTTGGCTCGGTTAACGAACAAGATAATCGTACGAAATCGGGGGCGATTAAGTCAGCCATCTCGCGTCTGGCGCCTTCTCACCGTCGCACTCAATTGCTGGCTCAAATCATCACGGATAAGCCTGAGACTGTCTCAGCGCACATCCTGACCGATCTGAAACGTGGCGTGACGGCCATGCAAGGCAAGGGCATGTACACCGGCAAGGAACGCTCCATTCTGCTCTGCGCGCTGACGGTTACCGAAGTGCACAATTTGAAAGCCATTGTTGCCAAAGAAGACCCACTGGCTTTTGTGATCGTTTCGCCAGCGCAAGAAATACTTGGGCGGGGTTTTATTCCGCTTGCCGATGAATAAATATGTAACCTTTACTGATTCCAGACTTTGAGCTTTAGCGCTCAGCAGCTTCTCTCATGGTATTTTATTGCTTTTCCGTGTTCGTATGCTTGGGCGCGTGACGAAAAACGACTTGCAGGCTGGTTCTCGCAACTTGCGTGCAGCCGCCTCGTTAAATTTCCAGTTATTTGCTGTTTGATCTCAGGGGATTATTTATTTCCTGGTTAAGGGATGAGATTGTTTTTGTAATTTGACAAAACTATAATTTTTTATTATATTATTCCTATATGATAGATTATAATACTAGGAATTATGAAACTAACAACCCGCAGTGAATATGCCCTTCTTGCTCTTGCTTACCTGGCGCGCTGTCCACAGGATAGCTATATATCTGTTGATGCTATCGCAAGTGCTCAGGGAATCCCACCAAGATTTCTTGAACAGCTTATGCTGACCTTAAAACGGGCACATATTTTGCATAGTTCGAAGGGGCAGCATGGTGGTTATAGGCTTGCCAAGGCTCCCCATCAAATCAGTCTGGCTGAAATTATTCGCTTGTTTGATGGAGCCCTGGCGCCGACCGAATCGGTCAGCAAAAATTTCTATGAGCCGACCCCGATTGAAAAAGAAAAGAACCTTGTACTTATTTTCAAAGATATCCGGGATTATATTTCCAATAAATTGGAGACTTCAACCCTGGCCGACGCAATTAATGAAGACATTTAATTGCAACAAATCAGCCTGGCGTTCCCAAAAGCGCCAGGCTGATTTAAATTACTCCACAGTTTGTTTCATTGCGAATATCATAATTCAGTGATTGAATATTGACTTAAATACGATTATTGATATAATTCCCATTGACTTAGTAGAATAACTGCTGCTGAAACATTGAAGATGTAGAGATTGTATGAGGTGAGGTAAAACAGCTTTGCCAAAAAGGGATGCGAAGGAAAGAGGTTGGATTCTCGGCATTTCTCCCTGACGCTTCAGTGTGAAAAATTCTTTTTAAAAGACGAGGAAAATAATGGGAAAAATCTATTTCGATCATTCGGCTACTACCCCACTTGACCCACGCGTGGTTGAATCTATGTTGCCCTTTTATGGAGCGAGTTTTGGTAATCCATCCAGTATTCATTCAGATGGACAGGAAGCCAAAGAGGCGATCGATCTCGGGCGGCAACAGGTTGCGGACCTGCTTCACGCCAGTCCGGACGAAATTATCTTTACTGCCAGCGGTACAGAAGCAGATAACATGGCGCTGATTGGAGTGGCTGCACAATACAAACCACAGGATTGTCATCTCATCACCTCTGTATTTGAACATCCTGCCATTCTTGAAACCTGTAAATATCTTGAAAGGCAGGGCTACGCCGTCTCTTATTTGCCGATAAATTCCGATGGAATTGTTGAGCCAGAATCGTTGATTCAGGCTCAGCGGCCAAATACAAGATTGGTATCTATCATGGCTGCCAATAATGTGGTTGGCACGCTTCAACCGATTGATGCATTAGCGAGAATTACCAAAGAGCACGGCGCATTATTCCATACCGATGCAGTCCAGGCTGTTGGAAAAATTCCGTTGCATATGGATACCACCCCAATTGATATGCTATCGCTTTCCGCGCACAAACTGCATGGGCCGAAGGGGATTGGTGCGTTGTATATTCGGCAGGGCGTGACAATCGAACCACTTATTCACGGTGGCGGGCAGGAGCGCGGTATTCGTTCTGCAACGGAAAATGTTGCGGGCATTGTTGGTTTGGGCAAGGCAGCAGAGCTTGCGAATGCGGAAATGAACGCGGAGACCAGGCGATTGGTAAAAATCAGGGATCGGATTCTGACCAGCATTGCTGAACAAGTACCCAATGCGTATCTAATTGGCCATCCTATTAAACGGTTACCTGGCCACATTTGCCTGGGTGTTGCCGGCCATGAAAGTGACGCCATTCTGCTGATGCTCTTGCTGAATGAAGACGGTATTTCCATCTCAACCGGAAGCGCCTGCAGTTCGCATCACGCCGGGCAGCCTTCTTATATCCTGATGGCCATGGGCATGGATACGGAACAGGCGCGTGGTTCATTGCGAATTACGCTGGGTCGTTTTAGCACGGAACAAGAAGCGGATATTTTTCTCGAGGCTTTGCCGCGTGCCATTGGCAATCTTAGCCCGGTTGCGTCCCCTGAATTTGTGGCCGTTGCCTAGATTGTCAGATCTAGACACGGCATACTTATCTCTGCGCCTTGTGTGGTTAGGTCTGAAATGAATCGTGAGAGGCTGGTCAAAACCAGCCTCTCACATTATTAACAATGATATTTGTAACCTTATGCTGTCATACGCTGGATTGCGCGTACTCCCGGATCGAGTATTCTACTTATTTCGTCTTGATATCCACATTTGCGGTCATATTCCATAGGAAGCGCGGGTCGGCTTGCTCAAGCGTGATCGTAACCTTGTAAGTCATATCGCCCAGGTACTCCTGGCCGACCGGGTTGATGTCGGTCACTCTGCCCTGGAATTCCTCACCGGGCAGGGCATCCAGCTTAACGGTCACACTCTGCCCAATCGCTACCTGGGCGATGTCGATTTCCGCCAGGTCTTTGGTTTCAACTGTCCAGCGCGAGATGTCTGCCAGGAATGCGACCGGCACCCCAGGTGAGGCTACCTCACCGACCGCAGGATCAAAGTTGAGGATGGTTCCGCCAATCGGTGCGCGCAGTTCGAACAGTTCAAGCGCAGCCTTGGCCTTATTTAGAGCAGTTTGGGCCGGGATCAGCGACTCTGATTCTGGACCGGTTTTCAACGAGCGCAAATAGTCCAACGCAGTGTAATAACGTTCCTGTGCAATGCTCATCTGGGCGCGTGCTTTTTGGATTTCCTGGGCGCCATCGGTCGTTGAGGCATCGTCAAAAGCTGTCTGCGCATCGTCCAGGGCGGATGTGGCATCATCGAAGATCTTCTGCGCTTCGTCACTCAGGTCCTGACTCATATTGGAAATGTTGATATCGTATTTCGGGTTGACATCCTTGGATTTTAAATACGTATCAATTTTTACTTTATACAATTCTCGGCGGGTCAGGTCTTCGAGTTGTTTGCCGGTCTTTATGCGATCCTTCAGGTTCTTGGCCACATCATAATCTGCCTGGGCCGCAGCCAGATCAGTCTCGGTCTTGATAAATTCGGCGCCGGAGGTCTGCATCTTGTTGGTGAGTCGCTCCTGAGCCTTGGTCAACCCGACCTGAGCCAGGTCCACGGCCGATTGGGCGGCTGTGAGCTGCTCCTGCTGGTTGTAATACCACATTGGCAGGGTAAAGTCACCGGTCTGGGTCTTGTATAGATCCGCACTACGGTTGCTTCGATCCTGCGTCATGGCCGCATTATAGGCCAGGTCGTACTGTGCCTGGGCTGCGGCCAGATCGGCCTGCGCGGTTTTAACGCCCATCAGGCGGGCCAGCACGGAACCGGCGGCGACGGTATCGCCCTGTTTCACCAGCACCTCATCGATCACACCACCCTGGGCAAAGGCCAGCTTTACGGCGGAAGACGGCAGCAGTTTGCCCTCGGCGGTCACCATGCCCGAGGGGCTCTCGGTGCTGATGGCTTCGGGCAGTGGGGTGGGCGCACCGGTTAAGGCAGAGCAGGCGCTGGAAAGGATTGCGAGCGCAAGCAGGTTGCTTATCAGGATAAGAAAGGTGTTCTTTTTCATAGTGGTTCTCCTTAATGGTTTCATGGGAAAAGCGGGAGATTATCCCGACCCATGCAGCGACTCAGCGCCTCTTTCCAAAATATTTTCAAAATTATTCGTATGCCAGTACTTCCCGAATGGTCAGGCTTGCGGCATTGCGGGCTGGCAGAACGCTGGCCAAAGCCGAAAGCACCAGCACCACCGCCAGCCAGGTCACGAATCCTATCCAGGTGAAATGCACAGCAATCGGGGAATTAAATATCGCCAGACTGACGATGGTTGATAGCATGTAAGTAAATGGAAAGGATAGCAGCGCACCCAGCAGCCATGAGATGCTGCCGATGATGACTCCCTCCACGATGACAGTGCGCATGATCTCGCTATCCACAGCACCAATCGAGCGCATGATGCCAATTTCGCGCGTGCGTTCCAGCACGTTCATGCCCATCGTACCAGCCAGCCCCATCGACCCGACCGAGGCTGTCAGCAGGGCCATTACCAGCAGAAAGGACACCAGAATATTCAGGCTTTCGGATGCAGTCGAGAGCGTGGAATTTCCAGTGCGGGACTCAGTCACGTGAAAACCCCTGGCTCTAAAATATCGATCCAGCCCCTCTGCCAACCGTTGTTGGCCGGCGTTATCCAGGTTTTTACCCACAAAACGGAAGGAAACTGAACGATCCACCAGGTTGATATAGCGTGAAATATAGTCGTACGTGCCGTAGGCAATTGTACCTTGTTGGCTGACGAACGAAAAAATACCCACCACTTTCCAATCATCTTCTTTGCCATTGACTTTCATGCGCAGGGTCTGACCTGGTTTCAGATTGGGGAATTGGTTTTTAAGACTTTCGCTGACGGTGATGACCTTCTCATCGCCGGCTTGCAGCCAGCGTCCAGCAACCAGCATTGGTTCGACCATCTTGCTATCCACTGGTGGTGCCATAATTAACAGGTTATCGGCCACGGTCATGTCTGGGAAATACACTTCTGCGTTGGCAAACGCCCAGCCCTCTACCAGGGTCACACCTGGGTATTGCAATCCGGCCGTTTTAATCTTATCCAAACGGTAGGGGCGGTCAAAACTGACCGTTACATCTGCCTTAAAATATTTACCGATCGAATCGATGTAGTCGAACAGGGTTACGCGCACGTTAAAGACCGCAATGAAAATAGCCCCACCCATCGTCAATGTAAAAAGTGTCAGCATAAGGCGTCCACGCCGGCGAAAGGTATTGCGCAGCGAAATCAGCAAAGGCCGTGGAATGTGAAAACCTCTGTGCGAGAGGGCGTGCGCGGTCTCGGTTTGGAAACGTTCCCAGGCGGTCTCCTGTCGGGGCGCTCCTGCCGGGCTGCCTTCCGCTTCGCGGGAAGTTTCGCCGCTGATGGCACGCAGCACGGTGATGCGCGAACCGTTTATGACTGGCAGCAACCCGGCCAGCAGCGGAACCGCCAGGCCGACCAGAATCTGGATTGCAAAGGATAACGGTACGATGCGATATCCCAGCAGGCTGAAATTTAATGTATTGGCTATAAAAGATGCCAGTGCATACGCGCCCTGCCCACCAATCGGAACCGCGATCAGCAGCGCGATCACCCCAAAGCCCACGATCAGGGCGATGTACATCCCCAAAATCTGGTTACGCCGTCCACCGATCAATTTCATCACGCCAATATGCCTTAAATGCTGGTTGAGCAGCGCACTCAAGGTGTTGGCGATCAGCGAACTGGACAGAAATAGGATCAGGACACCCAACGCCAATAAGATACCCAAAATGGCCTGCACGGTGGATGCCATTGGGTGCTCGTTGGTTTTTGTGGAGCGCGAAAGGCCGACCGGGATGTTTGATTTCTCCACCTTGTCCTTGATGGCGGCAGCCATCTGGCGCAAGTGTTCTTTATCATTTTGGCCTTCGCTGACTGTTGCAAACAGCCGGTTGAATCCGCTGTCCTGCCCCAAAAAGGTCAACGTATCCGTGCTGATATAAGCAAAGGGTGGCGCGAGAAAATCCCCGGCGCCGGTGGTCTGATCCTGCACCACGCCCACCACAGCCATGCTCTTGACCGACCCATCCGGCATTTCAAACTCCAGCATGGAGCCGGTTTGCACCTTGAAGGTATTCAGGGCTTTCTTTTCGAGCAGCACCTGTTTCTTGCCGGGGTTAGTTATTCCAGAAATTGGCTTGAGCAGATTGATATTGATCTTTTTGAAATTATCGATGGCTACCAGGTCGAGTGTGTTCCATTGCGTGCTGCCAGGCACGCGTGCCCGGATGGCGAAAATGCGCCGGCCTTCGGCATCCGCCACACCACGTACATTTTTTACCGTGGTCAGCAGATCGCTGCTGAAGGATTTGTTCATGCGCAGTTCTACGTTCTTTGGGTGATTGGCCGCATAACTGGCACTCATGTCATTCGCAATGATGACATACGCGCCCGTGATCACGCCAATCGAGATCACCCCGACTGCGATCGAAAAGACGACCAGTGCGGTGCGCAGCCAGTTATCGGTTAAATCGGAAAATACTTTACGCCAACGAGGTCTCATTATTATCTTCCAAACGGTCAGGAGCTACCCGCGCGCTTTGTTAACCAAAGCGTCCATGGATTTGTTTTCTTCCAGACGGAGCTGGGCAATCCGCCCGAGGGATTCTTCGGTCAGAGGGGATTCTTTTAATAGCTTGAAAAAGTCATCGCGCTGCAGTGCCAGCAGTTCCACCGCTTGTCCGGCTGCCGCGCGCACGTTGGCGATCGTTTTGCCACCGCGCAGTAGTTCCAGCTCGCCAAAATACTGACCGGGTGTCAGGCGCGTGATCATCACATCTTCATTTTTTTGCCCTTGCAGGACAATTTCCACTTCGCCACGGGCGATCATGAAAAATGAATCAACGTGGATATCGCGCCGCAGGATGGTTTGTCCGGGTTGGAAAATAAGCGGTTGAGCCATTTTGGTGACCGCCAGCATCTGACGATGTTTGAGCAGTGGCAGGGTCTGCGCCACCGTTTCATCGATCAATTCGCCGTCCGAGATGATGATATTGCGGGTTGTGCGCGCAGTCACAGAACTGTCGTGAGTGACCATCACCACTGTTTTTCCCTCACTGACCAGTTGATCAAAGAGCCGGATGACGTGGTCCGATGAGCGCGAATCCAGATTTCCGGTCGGCTCATCTGCCACCAGCAGTGGCGGGTCGGCGGCCAATGCGCGCGCAATCGCTGCGAGCTGCTGCTGGCCTGTGGAAACAGCCAGGGGCAGTTTGCGTGCCTGATCTTCCAACCCTACCAACGCTAAAAGCTGCAATGCGCGTTTGGGGCGCTCGTCAAAATCATACAGGTCAGCGTAATCCATCGGTAACATCACGTTTTCCAGCAGGCTGAGCATCGGCAGCAGTTGAAAAAACTGGAAGACGATCCCCAGGTTGCGCCCGCGCCAGCGCGAGCGATCTGATTCGTTTTTACCGGTGTATAAATCGGTGCCGTTGATGACCACCTGCCCGCGGCTGGGGTGATCGATGCCGGTGATCATGTTCAAGAGTGTGGATTTCCCACTGCCGGATTTGCCCACGATCGAGACGAACTGTCCGCGTTCAATACCCAGGTTGATACCCTTGAGGACCGTGAATTCACCCGCGGCGTTTTTGAAAATCTTGACCACATCGCGGATGTCGATCATGGAATTGCCCTGACCCAGTTCCGTTGGTCTGGAATTGAGCCGGGCTGTCGAGCTGTTGGCGGAAAGACGACGAAAAACTGAGCCCATGTTAATGAACCTGGGTAACGTCGTGAGTCGGAGCGCTGCTGGAATCCGGGGCTGCTTCCGGGATGATTTCCCCATCTGCGATCAGCAAATGGCGGCTGAAGCGCGGCTGCAGTCCCATGTCATGCGTGACCATGATGATGGTCTTGCCACGTTCCACCAGGTGCTCAAAAACATCGAAAATATGATCGGCTGTGACCGAATCCAGTGATCCGGTTGGCTCATCGGCTACCAGAATAGGCGGGTCATTTGCCAGCGCGCGTGCAATTGCCACGCGCTGCTGCTGCCCTCCGGAGATAAACGCCGGGAGTTTGTTGGCATGCTCGCCAATTTCCACCAGTTCGAGCAGTTCCATTGCACGCTGCCGGCTGGCGCGTGGGCTGTATTCACCGCATAAATCCATGGGCAGGATTACATTATCGAGCAGCGTCAGCATTGGCAGCAATTGGAAGGATTGGAAAACCACGCCCAGGTTGTGACCGCGCCATGACGCCAGATTATTTTCACTTAAATTGTGAATGGAAACCGGGTTTCCACCTGTTCGCACCAGCACCTCGCCCTCGCTCAGGGCATCCACACCGGTAATCATGTTTAACAGGGTAGATTTCCCCGCGCCGGATTTGCCTATCACTCCCAGGAATTCCCCCGGGTAAATTTTTACATTAATACCGCGCAGCGCAGTAAACTGCCCGGCTGCGCTTGCATACACCTTGGACACATCGCGCAGTTCAATCAGCGCGTTGGCAGGATTTTCTGTTTTTGAAGCAATGGGACTGGTATTCAAAAAGTTCATTTCGGTACAACGACTTCCATTTTTACAGAAAATGTAGTAAAACTAGGAATAAATAAACAGCGAATGTTATTGTATAATGGTCACTAATAGACTATGACTATTATAACTAAGGATAGGTTCTTGTCAAGCCTGATGAGAAAGCGAGACCGCGATGACAACCAGCCCGGATGTGAAAATTATGGACAAGCCCAAGGTGGACAGGCGCATTCAGCGTACTCGTCAGGCGTTGCGTGCAGCCCTGTTGGGCTTGATCAAGGAAAAAGGTTTCGATGCCATCTCGGTTGAAGAAATCACCGAACGCGCCAACCTGGGCAGGGCCACCTTTTACCTGCACTATAAGGACAAGGAAGACCTGCTGTTGGAGGAATTCCGCGAGATTGCCAGCAATCGGGTGCAGGTCCTATCAGAAATCCCGGTCCTGCTCTGGAAATCCAACCAGGGTCAGATTGAGCTGGTGGACAACCACGCTCCCATCATGCCGCTGCAGATGGTTTTTGAACACGCTTCCCAAAACGCGGATCTTTACCGGATTTTGCTGCGCGGCCAAAGCTCACAGCGGATCATTGAGCAAATCCGTGAGATCATTGTCCAGGCCATCGATGAAATTGTGCGCACCCGCCAGCAGGCAGAATTGCCCGCCAGATCGCCAGATGTCCCGATCGGGATGCTGGCGGCTTACTTTAGCGGGGCACTGATGAGCAGTCTCAACTGGTGGCTGGAACAGCCAGAGCCCTTGAGCCCACACGAAATGGCACGTAATTTTCAACATCTTTTCTTTCCGGGCGTCATGCAGGTCATGGGAGACAGCCCCCAACCCAACCTTCCTGTTTGATCCGGGTATCTGTCTTTCATGAATAAATATGTAAAAGGTATCGTTAATAGCATGTTGGGTCTGACTGCCCCTGCCATTCGAAAAGAAACCTTTTCATTTAAAATGGTTGTACCTCGGCAGCACGTTTCTTTGCCGGTACCTATTTTGTGAATTATGAAATTTTATGACTTCAAAGGGGAAAGGTTCAACAATAAAAATATAGATCTTTCCTACCAGGCAGCTGAACTGGTTTAATTGCGCCCATTATATTTGTTCGGGGAAAAAAGGCAAGGAATTAATTTATAGGTTTTCAGTTCAAGCATAGCTGTGCCAAAACCTGGCCGGTTTCCCGAACACTAACAGGGGAGGTTAGCACTTATATGGGGCTACCCTCCCCTGTTATGATTAGCATGAGTAGTGCCTCGCTCAATTTTTTTCGTGATTGGGAAGGGTAATATGATGACTTTTTTCACAGTTATTGTTCGGACTTGTCCATTATACTTAATGCACGATTTCATCGTGAAACTGCCGAACCTGGGGTAATAAATATGACATTAATACTAACGGTCACCGATCCAAAACAGAGTCAGATTGTCACTGTGCGCTGTCGTTCTTATGTTGTTGTGGCGGATGTGTAGTTATTTTCGGATATTCATGGGCAAATCGTCCTTCACCCAAAAGAATTGACATCAATGCGTATTTGGTATTACTGGAGTTGGGATGTTTTCAACCGCTGAGTTTCATCAAATAATCAAAGAAGGCAGTGCTGGCAAGCTCCTGGGGAAATATTCCAAGAGCCATCATCATCTCAAGCGTGTCTATCTTTTTGAAACCCGTGTCGCCGGTTTCCAACATCACCAGGGCAAAGACCCCAAGGTGCGGGTCTTGCTTTTCCCAGGCGCGGAATTAATCCTGGTGCGTGAACCTGAAAATAAATATGACTCCAAGGCGGTGGCAATCTATACCCAAAATGGTGACAAAATCGGTTTTGTTCCGCGCAGTGAAAACCACATCCCGGCTGCCATGGCTGACCAGGATCTGTATCTTGGTGCGGAAGTCACCCGTTTTGATCTGTCCCTGGTGGATAATGCTCCCTGGGAATGTTTGGATATTCGCATCTTTCAATCCATGCCCAAAGCACGCAAGAATCCTTTCATCAGCCTGGTCTGTCCGCAGTGCGGCGGCCCGATGGATTTTGAAGCAGGTGTGCCCAAGATCAAATGTCCTTATTGCGGTGTGGTGCATATTTTATTGGGGCTGAAATGACCGAATTTACCAGCCTGATCTGTCCAAATTGTGGCGGCACGCTGAATGCGGAAATTGGCGTGCTTGCCCTGCGCTGTTCCTATTGTGGCACCCAGCATGCCATCAAAGATGACCTCGGGTTGAGTACTTTCATCCCCGAAGCAGCAGTTTGCCCGGTATGTTGGAAAAGTGACCGCGTCGGCAGCCTGCCAAGCATCCTGACGCACCCCACCGAAGGCGAGCGGGAGCAATATACGCGCAGCGCAGAACTGTACCGGTCTATGCCTATGTTTGCCCTCAAATTATCAATAGCCAGGATACCGTAAAAAGTGACCCGCAGCGATTATCGCTGCGGGTCAAAAGTATGAAATTTCTAACAGGCGTCTGGCATTTCAACCGAACCATCGTTCCCGTACAGTCCGGGATACCTCGTCTGAATTAGTTTAGCAAAATTAAAGACAAATGTCAAACAGGATTTAATCCTTGTCTCCATCTATCACCAAAATCCACGCTGAATGGCTTTTTTCCCGTGCGAAATTTCTGGGTCGATTCTTTTCCCGGACAAAAACCGAAAAAGCAGGTGAGTCGGACAGTTTGGGCTACTTTAAGGTATTTTCCCCGTGGATGATATCTCGAGGTTCGCGGCTAAATTATTAAGCAGGTAAAGGAGGAGGTAGTATGAAACTGCGGCTTTTTATCAATTGGATCATTATCATGGCACTGCTGCTGCCGGCCCTGTCGGTCAAGGCTCAGAACGAGGCGGGCTGGCTGCAGCAGTACGTCATGCCTGGCGAGCACCTTGTAACGCTGGCGCATGGCCTCAGCTATCGTGGTAAAGTCTACAAAATTCATTACCTCACGGCCGATTCAAACAATAACAACACGGGTAGCTCCTTCATCGGTTTTGCCGACAAGAAAACCTTTGAAAACAATAAGGTCAGCGTGGTGCTGGTCACAACCGGCCAGCAGATCATCAGCGACCCTGACCTGCTGGCTGAAATTTTGTTGGCTTACCGCGCCGCGCACTATCTGTACTGGGATGTGGCCTCTTCCAACCCCTATTTTGGCGGGCCGGATTCGATGGCGCAGGAGATGGAAAATTTTAGCCAGCTGCCCCTGCCAGACAACATCCGTAGCTCCCTCCAAAATGTGATCGGTGCCCGGCAGTTCGAATATGCCGAAGCGCTGCGTGGAATTGTGTCAAGCCAGCTCGCGCCGCCCGACACCATCAAGCAGGCCTCGCAGGAAGCGGCCGCCAATCTTAAAACAGCCGATAGTTTTGCGCAGGCCGCCGATACCACCGCGAAAGTTTTGCAGCACGACAAAGCCACGCGCAGTGTGATGAACCGCATGATCAATATCTATAGCCCGGTGGTGCGGCAGGGTGACAAATACAGCATTTTTTATCAGGGTAGTACAACCAGGCTGGACCTGTACAATGCTGCCGACATGATCGATTTGATGGTGCGCATGATCTGGGTCGCCGACCTGCAGCACGAACGCTACGGACTTGTGCAGACCTACCTGGAAAAAGGTGGTGGAGCCGGGCAGCTCGGCAATGATATGCGCCTGGCGGTAGACACGACTGGCACTGAAGTTGACAATGAATGGAATCAGCGCGGAAACATCCTGTTCAAATTTGTGGCGGATGCTGGTTTCAAACTGGCCGAAAAAGCGGCTGCGAAAGCGGTGCAGACCTGGTTCTACGAATATGGCGTCAAGCTTGCCGCCGAAAAAGGCGCCGGCCGCGTGTTTCTTTATGGTCTGGGCAACCTGATGGGCGCTGCCAACCTGGGCTACGTGATCGGTGACCTGCTGTTCGGTGTCAGCGGCGCAAATGCCAATTTCATCATCGGCGTCCGTACCTTCGATTATGTAAAAAATTTCCGAGCCTGGCGCGAAACACTGCACAACCAGTATTTCGAAAAGGATGTCGAGAACTTCGATGCCGAAATCGCGCTGCAGTACCGCGCCGCCTACCTGCTGGAAGCCTACAGCTCGGCACGCACCATCACCTACTACACTGATGGGGTAGATAAAACGCTGGCGACCGGTATCATCGACTGGATCTCCAAAACTTTCCTGGGTCAGGATCGCAAAACGGCTGCCGAAGGGCTGCGCAAGATCGCCGTGGAGGTGGAAACAAAGGCCCAGGAAACATTGGGCGCGCCCTCATTCGTTAGTGAGGCGGTGCGCCTCTCCGCCAACCGCCTGCTGCTGCGCCGCCTGACGGTGGATGACAGCGACCCAGGCTTTGCCATGCTGAGTGGAGTGCCGGTTCAGCAGTTTTCTGGCGGTTTCCAAAACAGCGCGACCTGGACCGAAAACATGCAGAATGGCCCACAGGTCTCAGGCAAGTGGCAGGCCAGCCTGGATGGGCCGGGCCAGTATGTGGTCATGGCCTACATCCCGGAAAATATCGCCCAGACCGGGAAACCCTACCCTGCCTCTGTGGAGTACTCCATTCGCCACAACAATGCGAGCTCCCTTGTGGCCAGGTCTCCCTCGCAAAATGCTGGCAAATGGGTTAACCTGGGAACGTATGAATTTAATGCTGGCTCGGATGAATTCGTTGGTCTGGGCAATTCCAGCCTTGAAGCGCCCGGTACCAGCGCTGTTGTTTTTGACGCTGTGCGCTTTATCCCTTACGAGCGGAGGCAGGAGCTTGTCTCGCAGGCTGGTTTTGATTGGAACGTGGTTGGTGATTTGCCGGACAGCATCACAAACTGGTTCAACAGCTGGTTGCAGGATATCCAGAAGCAGTTAGTAACATGGGTCGAAGACCTCAAGCAGCAGTTAACCAAGGAACTACAGCAACAGATCGAAGTCTGGCTCCAGCAACTTTCGGTGCAAATCTCGCGTTGGTTGCAGGAAACTATGCTCGCGCTGCTCAAACAGAACTGTGCCACCGCCCTACTGCCAGCTCTGCCCCTGGCCCTGGTCTGGGTGCGCAAACGCCCGAAAAAATGAAGTTGGAAAAACAGTAAGACCACAGTCTTTGGGCACTTTTTGGGCAAATGTTCTTTTGATTTGTCCGATATGGCCTATCCTGGTTGGAATTGCTTCTTGAAAAATAATCTATGAAAAGCCAGTGAAGTATATTTTTTGGCGTTCACTGGATCGCTGGAATCTATTGATTGGCCGGCGTATTACTCTTTCCACTTTCGGCATGCGTAGAAAACGGTCATTCAGGTTTTGGAAGATAGGAACGTACCGGTCGATCTCAAGGTTGTCAGGCCTTCTTTCTGGGGCAAGACCTTCCACGAACTGATCAATGCCCAGGTCGGGCGCTGGTGTTGAACCACGGGCGGCTGGTGCTTTGCCTGGAGAATCCGCCCAAAAAAAATGATTCTGGAGCCGCTCGGCGCGAGGTGTTGTGCCGCTGGGAGGAAGAGTAGATGTTGGTCGCAGGTGAGGCTAAAAAAATCACGAAAGGGGCAGTCTTCTCCCATTAACAAATCAAAGGGTTGCTTGTCATATAATAAACATGGGTAAAAACCTTTATAGTTGGCAAGATCGAGACCGGATACCCGAACCTGGCACCCTATCGAAAAATCCCATCCGCATAGCTGCAAAACTGGACCACCAGTTTTGCAGCTATGCGATATATAATTCATTTTTGCAAATATCCGGCAACACCCACACCAAGGAGTACCCTATGCCCGAAATAACCTCTGCTGAAAAGAACGGACACATTCGCCACACCGTCACCATCGAACCCGATGAAAAGATCATGCTCTGCCGTTGCTACAAGTCTGAAAAATTCCCGATCTGTGACCTTTCGCACGCCAAGTGCGAGGGCGAAGTCGGCCCGGTAATCGTCCAGGTTGCGCAGCCTGCCGCAGAACCGAAGGCTAACTGACCCCCGGTCTTGCCCGCTCGCTTGCATTGGCAGTCGAAGTGATCGAATAAGACTGTCATGAATTTTCAACCACAAACAGCCCCTCCTCCGAGAGGCTGTTTGTGGTTAACGTCTGCTGTATCACTTTTTCTTCATACACACTTCTTACAATCCTGAACTTGACAGGTTCGTCAGGTTTTGATATCATGAACTTACTTACCGGTCGGTAAGTTAATACTATCGAGGAGATTTGTAATGAGCAACATTGATGATAAAACTCGTAACAAGTTACTATTAGTTCTTTTTCTAGGTGTTTTGATGGGCGCGCTGGATATTGCCATTGTTGCCCCTGCGCTTCCGGCTATTCAAGATTTCTTCAAGGTCGGTGATCGCATTCTGGCATGGACCTTCACGATTTATGTGCTCTTCAACTTAATCAGTACCCCGTTGATGGCAAAACTATCGGATACATTTGGGCGACGTACCATCTATACACTGGATGTTGCCTTGTTTGCTTTAGGGTCGCTGATCGTGGCGCTTTCGCCCGCAAACTTGTTTGGCATGTTGTTATTTGGGCGCGCGCTGCAGGGCTTCGGCGCTGGGGGTATTTTCCCGGTAGCCAGTGCGGTGATCGGTGACACTTTTCCACCTGAAAAACGTGGTGGTGCTTTGGGGTTGATTGGTGCGGTTTTTGGTCTGGCTTTCCTGGTCGGACCCATCCTGGGCGGTATCATTTTGACGATTACGGGTTGGGAATGGCTGTTCATCATCAACCTGCCCATTGCGCTGGTAGTTGTGATCATGGGCTGGCGTTTGCTGCCTACCAAGCGTCCTGCAACCAGCCGTAGCTTCGACTGGGCTGGTATGCTGATCCTGAGTGTCATGCTGGCGTGCCTGGCTTTCGGTCTTAATCAAATTGATACACAGAATTTCTTCACCAGCCTGACTTCGTTGAATGTATGGCCGTTCCTGCTGACCGGCTTCATCCTGCTGTTTGTCTTCCCGCGTGTGGAAAAGAAAGCAGTTGATCCGATCCTGAATCTACGCCTGTTCGAGAGTCGCCAGACGGTCCTTGCCAGTCTGTTATCCGCTGGGGCTGGGTTGGGTGAATCGGGCATGGTCTTCATCCCGGCGCTGGCTGTTGCTGCCCTGCCAGCAGTCATCAATACGCATAATGCCAGTTATCTGCTCATGCCTGTTGTGCTTGCCATGGCAGTTGGTTCACCCCTGGTAGGCCGTCTGTTGGATAAGTTCGGTTCCAAAGTAATGGTATTTGGCGGCACCCTTTTGCTGGCGATTGGCATGTTGATGTTGAGCAACGCCACCTTGATCTCGATGTTATGGGGTTTCATTGTTTCTGCGGCAGTGATCGGGTTGGGTCTCGCTTCTTTGCTGGGCGCGCCCATGCGCTACATTATGCTCAACGAAGCTTCGGCGGCTGACCGCACGTCAGCCCAGGGCCTGATCTCGCTTTCCACCAGCGTCGGTCAATTGACCAGCAGCGCGCTGGTGGGCGCAGTGGCTGCCTCGATGGGCGGCGGCGTGAAAGGCTACGGCACAGCATACCTGGTAATCGGTATTGTAGCGGGCATCATGGTGGTTTTGACTTTGGGATTGAAAAATCGCCAGCAGGAAAAGAGTACGGTTGAGAAGAATGCTCAGCTTGTTCCGGCAACCGACTAAGAAATAATAAACAACCTCTCTGGCTTTATCTTCAAAAAAGCCAGAGAGGTTACAATATAATTATGACTACTCCCGAACCTGGTTTACGCGAAACAATTTTGGATACGGCAAAAAGCCTGTTTATTCAGCACGGCTATCACGGGCTGGCCATGCGCCAAATTTCGGAGGCAGTCGGCGTCTCCAAAGCTGCTCTGTATTATCACTTCAAGGACAAGGAAGAACTTTTTATCGCCATCCTGAGCAGCAATTTGAATGAGATCGAAAACGCTATCGATGAAATTCGGTCGCGGCAGATCTCCTGCAGTGAGCAGGTCGTTCTTTTTGTGGAATATGTATTAAACCAACCGGCCGAAGAACGGGCCATCATTCGTTTGGGTGCCCAGGAAATGGTTCAACTAAGTGCGACATCCCGCCAAAATTTTAACAAAACCTATCACGACCAATTTACTGGAAAGCTTCAAGGTATCTTTCAGGCCGGGGTAGAGAACGGTGAGTTTAGACCCATTAATCCCGTTATCGCTACCTGGGCATTATTGGGAATCATGTATCCGTATTTCTACCCAAGTCATACCGAATCCGCACCGCTGAAGCCTGAAACGATTCGAGAAATCGCCAACATTTATATGAATGGGGTTACCGCTCATCGTTCCAGCTGAACTTGATTAGAAATATGTTTTCTGGCTGTGGGAGACGGAAATGCCAGGGTTGAACCATGGTTAAGTCTGGTGGTAAAGGGGGCGCAATTTAACATCACAATACTGGATTTTCATTCCTGCGCGGCGTGGCGATTTGAGAAAGCAGTGGATTTGATGGATACAATTTCTGGGATAGTTCGAGAATCATCTTCGCTAGATTGGAATGAAAAGGAGTCGCTTTCCTTCTTCCAACCTCCGGGCCATCTGGGCCGGAGTGGCTCCTGAAAATGATGAAATCCCAGGCAAACGCAGTTTGGAAAACCCCTGAAAGGTAATCACGGTTTAGGAGTGGTATATCTGTGATCCTGGTAGAGCACAACTTCTCTGATTAAGCCTTTTTTATCTGTAGCCCTACCCGACCTAAGAAAGCTGGAATGCCTTTTACCAGGACGCGATCCTTCTCGCGTTCATCTTCGGATAATATATTCCAGTCCACCAGCGTAGGGTTTGTGCGTGCTTCTAAATTTTTAGCGCCATGAGCATAGCGCCAGCCTTGTCCGAGGCGATCTTTCATCCAAAAATCGTGTTCCATTTTTGCCATATGTTCTATGATTTCATCTGGGAAGCGGCGTGAAGGCGCATCCCAGTCAGAGAGAGGGGCGATGGAATAGCCTGAGGCCTCGAGCAAACGCTGGATATGATCAACATAATCATAATTTGCCTGGCGGTATTTGACGTCCAGTGACTTCCATGGCTGCATGGCAGGGTTGGCAGCTGGTGTACCAGTTTTGGGTTGGGTTCGCATATATTCTTCGTGTGCCGCCTGGGCCAGCAGGTCGCGGCGAGTGTTGGTTAGCAAGTCAGGTGTACAGACACTGTCCAGCAAGCCAAAAGCATGCAGGCTTTGGTAAGCATTCTCAGTAATAGGGTTGTGATTTAATAAGCTGGCTAATCCGTGATTTTCGGCCATACGCATCACGATCGGCACGCTTCCATGTGTCTGGCGCAGCAGGGTCAGGCTGATTTGCAGTGCCCTGGAGTCATCGTCGAGACAAATATAAACGGTGCTGACCGGTGGTGTTCTTTGATCGTCTCCGTGTAAAAAATCCGCACGCTCAAACTCAGGTGAAAAAATTTCCATATCCAAAGTAAAGAAAGAACATGTTTTTTGCACAGGTGGATAACGCAAAATTAACGACTCGATTTTACGCTGAGCGTCACGGTCGATAATAGTAATGGGTAGTTTTTTGCGTGGTTCATTTGATTGGTTCCACCACCCACGTGCAGCGTGTAGCACCAGGTTTTCACCCAGTCGCCCTAATCCAACCACCAGCAGGTGCGGGACTTCCTGGCTCTGGTCTTCCTGCCAGGCAGGAAATTCACTCAACAGACGCTGGGCCCCTCGCTCGAAGATATTAAACAATTCCAGGTGAAAACCGTGGTCATCCAGTGTTTGTCCCTGTTCCTGAAGCAGGTTGCATAACTGCGGCGAACTGATGTGCACCAGACAGGTTAGATGTTTCCCTGGTTGTGCAAGATCTTTGGTATGCAGGGCGATGTCAGCGTTTACACCATCATTACCGCAGACGACAATCATGGCACTGGCGCGTTGTATCCCGGCTTTACGCAGCAAGGCTGGATCGCTGGCATCACCCAGCAAGATAAACATGCCCTGTTCCTGGCAAGATACCAACCAGTCGTTTTTTTCGTTGCGCTCGATAATTACCACTGCTTTCCCCAGGCTGCGCAGTTTGCCAGCCAGTAAAAACCCATTGCGACCGAGGCCGCAGATGATCACATGCTCACGCAAGTTGCGCAAACGCAGCATCTGTATCTGGCGCGAGAAGATTGCAAGTAATGCCTTGACAGCTGCTGCAGCCGTAAGGAGTGGGATGGCGAAACGAGCAATTTCCAGCATCCAGGGCAAAGGGGGTGCCACGGCTCCAGAGTTCATCGGGATGAGTTGCAAAGTGAGGTAGAGGTTATCCAAAAAGGTGTTAGGAAGATTGTGTAAGGCCGCATACTGGGCAAATCCGGCTACGCTCATGAGCATGCCGCATCCCCATAAGAGCGCCAGAATTTGCCACTGTTGATCACGAAGTAATCTTTTCATTACAATACCTTTCTGAGAATGCTATACACACATCTACATACCGTCAAACTGTTGGATCAGCGATTCTATCCCAGTTTGCACTTGTTTGGCGTGACCTTCTGATTACTCACCAATCGACTTTTCAACGGAATCCGCAGCTTCGAATCGGATCCACTCATCATAGCTGCTGGAACTGCCTTCATCATCGTAACTGACATATCTGTACATGTGACGAAGTTGTACCTGCACGGGGCAGGCGGATCGGTAAACCCGGATAACTTGTCCCCGGGCATGTTCTCTTTTTCCCGCGCGCGTCCCTCCTTCTTCCCGGCGCGTCTTAATACCTGGCGCGATCTCTTGCCACTCTTTTTCCCATATTCCTATAACTGCTTTTTCATCTTTGTTAACGATTTTCATTATCAACGTTTCATCCCGATGATAGCCATCTTCTTTACCGCGATAGTCAATACCACACTCAATTTCTTCTAAATCGCCAACCACACTTATTGACCTGATATCCGTAGACGGCATTTGATCTCCTTTCAACGATCATAATAATCTTGGAAATCGTCTTCATCAATGAGCGATCGTGCGTTGACACCAATCGCCGCCCCAACCATCAAAATGAATAATTGGAAGATCAGCAGGAAGGGAATTCCTTCAGATCCATAAGAATCCTGGTTCAGCGAGTAAGCCATGCAGACCGCTCCAAGGACCAAGCTATATAGGAAAGACCACACATAGATTGAATTCAGTCCTACGTAATCCTTTGGAGCCGCTCGTAAGAAAAGGAAGCCACATACAAATCCTAACGCCAGGATGATTATGGAAAGAATCGGGTTGGAAGGAAGTTTGGAAGTCAGGATGGGTAAAAGCATAGGAACACTGCTCAGCAGGATCACTGTCCATGTACGAGCCTTGCCAAACAGCATATTTCTCATTCCGAACAAGATCAGGAAATCGATTATGAGTATGATTATGGAAACAGCGATCACTGTTCCTAAAGGATCTGCTGGTGATGTTTCACGGGTTATATTGCGAAGTGTATCCACTGCATAAACAGATTGCGAAAGCTGCCCGACTACGACCGGTAATTTTGATATCGACAAGTACAACCAGCCCCCCAGTAGGATGACACCAATTCTGAGCAGTCCTAATAATGCTATCAGGAGGATCGATGAAAAACGGTAATCATAATCAGGCATTGGCATAGCCCACTGAGTGGGGGCTTTTGCCATACGAACGATCAAATAGGCGCCTGCATTACACCAAATTAACCAGGCTGCAAGCCGGACCTCGCCTCCAAAGTATAAGTAAAAGGTGAACCACAAGAATGCGCCGTCCAGGATCCATCCTGCATAGGATGCAATTTTGGCCCGTCTGGATAACTTTTTGTAATGACTCCTAATAAATTTTTCTGCAATTTCAAGCCAGAACAGGTTGACTGCTGATAGTATGGTGAAAATCAATATTGCAGGTAAGAACAGGCTGGCCAGATGGTTGGACTGTACGACCTGGCTGAGGATTGGGTTCCGAATCGAATCCCCGGAAGGTATCCAGCGGTCTAAGGCGTATAGGACGATGGCGAGTGAAATTGGGTAAAGGCTTGTCAATATCCATAAAATCACGCCCCAAAAACCGGGGGTCCGGCCTTCATAATCCGAACTCCTGGACCGAATAATTACTCCCCAAACGATCAAGTAGACAAGTGCCCAAACGATATAGCTGCCCACCAGACCCTGAATAATCGTTAATGCGTTCATGTTATCCTCCTATCCATTCAAAGGTATAAAAAGAGTTCTTGTCATCTTGTACAAAAAATAGTTCTCCGCTTTCATCCACCCAAACTTGTTTGAGCGGCTGACTACAGAATACCTGTGATTGTCGGTGACTGTTGAGCTCGCAGCAAACAAGGCGGCCTGTGTTTTCGACCAGGCAGGCCACTTGCCCGTTCAGAGAAAGGGCGGCTTGTTGGATTGGACCGCTGCTCCCCGGTTTTTTTTGGCTGATCTTAACCCACTGCCGTGTTTGATCATCCTGAGAATTCAACCAGGGGCCGGTAATCACACCAGTATATTCCCGGTTCAGGAATCGCCCGGATGAATTGAATATGGGCTGCTGCCATCCATTGCACTCTTTAGCAATATTTCCACTGGAAGGTGAAAGTTTCAAAAAGAAAATATTTCCAAAGAGTTGAATAAGGAATGAAGTTAACCCGCCCAATAATAGCCAGTGAAGACGGGTGCTCCAGATCCATTCTTCATCATTTTTGATAATCAGCAGGCGCCGATGATGATAATAGAACCAATCTTTGAGATCACCTGTTACTTTCAGCCTGCGGATGGTCATACCCGAAGGAATATGAGTCACATAAATCCCCTTCTCCCATCCCATGTCGCGGAAGAGGAGTGGGTGGCTGTAAACAGGTGCAAGGTCACCTGTGTCGTCAGATGAGGTTTCAAACACAGTTTTGCCCGATTTTTGATCCATAATCTGCACCCAGTCGCCGCCCCACAACAGGAGGCGATCACCTGGTTCGAAACGGCAATGCTCGATCTCTTTCCGACAGGCAATCTTCTGCACTAATCTATTACTGGAACGTTCGTAAATGTTCACGGATTGTTTATTCAGGATACAGGCGGCGAAATTTGTGTCCGGACTAAATACAATGGGATATTTTTCCATGAACTCCAAAAATCCCGGAGCCAGTTTACAGATTGCTTTTTTGCTTGTGCGAAAGACCCATTCGTCAGGAATCTTTGAGGTTTGTAAATCGTCAAGCGTTTGGGAAATAAGCCGTTTTTCTTGTTTGATCAGGCCCCGCCAACCGGTCCCGGATACTTTTACAAAACCACAAAGGGAGCGCTGGAACTGTGGATCGATATTATTTGTTTTACCCTGGTCGAGGTCCACACACAATAATTCACTTGAATTTTCTAAAAGGATTAATCCTGGCCGGTTGGTAGGCACGATCCGTGCCATCAGGTTGGCATCAATAGAGTAGTGCCGTTCGCTAGATGATAGGTCGTATACATGCAGCAGCCCTCCAGCCAGATAAACCAGCCAGCGGTCGTTGATATGCCAGTGCTCGATATTTTCTGGACTATCCAGGCTTGTCTGCGAGGAAGTTTGTCCAAGAAATTTGATCAGGATCAATTGTCTGGCAGTGGCTTGAAGCACCAGCATATGCTTATTAAGTGTAAAAGCCGCAGATGAGGCGGTATCTGATATCCCGCCATAGCAAATTGTGGTGTGGTTTACAAGGTTTTCTATCCATAGCTCATGGTCTTTCCTGTAAGCAACCCACAAGCCATCATATGCAAGCAAATTTTCCCTATGTTCAAAAAGTCGCTTCGACTCGTCCACCAAAATCGTCCCGTTTTGTGCGTCGAGTACAAGCCCCGGGTCTATTCCCGATAGGCTCCGCTGATCTTCATCCGGCAAGTTGTAGCTGGTGTCAACTCCCTTGATAAGGACACGCTCACCGTCCGGGCTGATAATCATTTCAAACGGATAGGTGTCGTAGTCGTCCATGCCGGTTTGTTTCCATACTTTTCTAAAAACGTAGCGTTGTTTTTCCTTGCCATTCCGCAAATTAAGGATGATTACATGGTTTTCTACTTCAGAACTAGGTAAAGTGTTGTCCTGTTCTTTTGCATTTATCCATAAGTTTGGATCTTTTCCCCCAGATATTAACATGTTATTAGGATGGGTCCAGCGCCTCTCGGTGGGATGCTTACCATTCGCATTGATCACGTTACCAACCCAAAGGACCGCATAAAGACGATCGTTCCAAAGTCTCTCACCAGTCTTTGGATTGAATCCCTGGATAACCCCATTGTTATCGACCGAGGCTGCGTAATCGCCGTCTGCGGAAGCTAGTGCAAAAGAGATGGCACTTCCATGCTCGCTTAATACCGGATGGTATTTTTCCCGGCGACGAGATAGCAATCTCAGGATGGGAATTTTTTCCTCCACACACAATTTTTCCAAACGGTCCAGCATTGCCTGTCCATTTTGCCCGGCAAATTCCGACAGGTGATATTCCATTTGACATGCAATTAGATCAAGCTGAGGATTTTCTGCAAACCGCCATGCTTCCTGGTAGATCGCCCGATATAAATTTGTCAAAACTGGAATCCAATCTCGTTCTGTGCACGTATTAAGCGCTTCTTGAACTATCTGAGGTAACTCGTAAATGCGGCCAGCTTGAACATAAGTTTGAATCCAGTGTGGGTTAGTCAGTGTGTCGGTAGCTTGTTCCCATAGTTCCGCGCAGGAAAGATTGTGAACTAGCTCTGAAAGTTTACGCAGGTTGGGGATATTTTCATCTTCATGTAGAATTTGGAGCGGTTGTTTGTTGAAGTAATTCGCCAAAGCAATATGTCGGTTGTGCTTATCATTCCCAGACATGAATTGCTCTTTTACGGCCTCCTTGATGGTCGTTGTATGGTAGAACGATAGCAGTGTGGTTTCGTCTGCTCCCAGTTCACTCAGATATGGTTCCAGGTCGAAATACAGTCGCGACCAGATTACTACTGGCAGACGATCGGATTGGGGCGATTTCGGCGATCGGCGCTGGAAATCTGTCAGCATCTCCTGATCCGACGAGAGTACATCCAGCAGCTCATCTTCGCTCAGACCATTCTTTGCTGCTGCCAGGTACCCCAGGCTGCGCGAAACAAGCATCTTGCCGTGGTTGGCTTCCTTAGAAAGCCGTCCGAATAGATTGCGCAAGATACCAGGTATGTCTGCGCTCAATTCAGGTAGTCCGGAATACGATTTCCACAACCGGGCTTCTTCGAAAGCCAGCTTGAGATACAGCGGCAGACCAGATTGTCGAAACTTGTCCAGCAGGTATTCAGTTTGTTTTGGTTCCAACTGCCGGTTTGCACCCCGCAGCCATTCAGTCAGGATATTCTTCCCATCTTCCAGCGACATAGGTTGCACTTCCAGCTGATTTTCGACAGGTAACTTGTTTTCCAAAGCTTTCAGGCATTCCCCTGGTAGGGTCGATACAATCAGATGTACATTGGGTGGTAGGTCGGCAGGCAGCCAGACCAGGCTGCGGGCGTTATCGGTATCTGAAAGCTGGTCGAGCGCGTCCAGGAATAAGACAAGTGGTTTCTTCGCTGCTATTGCCAGCCCCAGGCATTTCGAGAATTCTTGAACTAGATCTTTATATTCAGATGGGATACTCGCCTCATTTGTCCCATAAAGGCGCGAGATCTGCCTGCAGAGACTTTCCAACAGCATGCGCCCGTTGGATGAATCTGGCGTTGTTCCGCTGAAGCGATAAATCACATCTGCGCCATTCTGCCGGGTCTGTTCAACAGCTTTTGCCATCAGTGCAGATTTCCCCGATCCGGAAGCACCCCAGATCGCCAGCGGGTGAGTATCACTCCTGCCGATATACTTCTCAATGGCATACAGTAGATCCGTCTGACCGATGAAAACGCTCGCGCGTTCTTTCCCAAAAACTGCGTGAGCAGAGATCTCCTTCTCCAACGCATCAACTATTTCCAACTTCCTAGCCTCGGCCAGGATGACCTTCGATAATTCTGCGTAGACATCCTCGCACAACTGGTCGAGATGATCCTGCGTAGGGCCATCATTCTGCCATCGCGCTGCATATTCGTGGACATTGCCCGGTAACTTTTGTTTCAGCCGCGCTTTCAGTCCGTGCTGTTGGTGGGCAGCATCGGGATCAAGCTCTCGATAAGCCGCGGCGCTGCCATCATCTGGCAGCCCCTGAATGTCACGAAAGAAACAGAAGACATGCTCGTTGGCATCCGGGACTTTCATGGCCCCGGCATCGATCTCCTGCTCGGTGGCCGATGCGTTGTACTTTAGCAGGGCTTCCGCAGAAAAGGAGATCTGGCCAACTGCACTCTGGAGGATTTGGCGCAGTCTTGTCTCGACCTGCTCCCAGTTTTTATACGGCACGAATTCGTTTTCGCGCGGCTGCAGGCAGTAAACCGCTGGAACGGCATTATCGTCGCGACGATACCACCGCTCCAGCATGGGTTTGTCTTCCCGGGCAACCAACGCGATGATTTGTTCAAACTCATCGGCAGGGATCTCTGCTGGCAGCGGTCGCCAGCCGTAACGATCTCCCAGCAGGATGATGAAGTTAGGTTTGGGAGATGTTCGTTGGCAGCGTTTGATCTCTCCCAGACAGATCTGCATGGTCTGCTGGTCGAGCGCTGCTTCTTCCGAGACGCCCCAGCGCAAGTCGATAGCCTGGAAGCGGCAACCATGGGCGGTCGCCAGGTCGCGCAAACGCGGAAAGACTTTTTCCTGCAGGGCGTTGCGCTCAGACTTCAGATCGCTGAAGGTGGAACTGACGAAGATACGGAAGGTGCGGGAGGATTGGGCCATTTTGCGTTCCTCTTAATTTTTCAAGGTAGAGTTCTGTGTTATTTTTGACCAGTCGGTTCGTTCAGGCCACCATAAGTGGCCCTGAGAAAGAACCGGAAGGTACGTGTGGTTGATGACATACATTCTTACTCGACCTGCTCCCGAATCTCTCACTGGAGCGGGGCCAGCTTGCAGGTAACCTGGGTCTCAGTCTGACCGAAATAGATGGACCACTCTTCCGGAGTGAAATTGCGGTTGGTAACCTTGCAGATGCGGGCCAACCAGTCTTGGGCATCCAGAGACCAAACGATCATCTTGCCGTCTCCGGATGTATATAGAAACCTGCTGTCTGGGCTGAAGCCCAAGAAACGGACATTGGAGCCAGGGTTGCGGATAGGCTGGCCGACTGGTTCATGTTTTTGAATATCCCACAAGGTGATCAGGCCAACCCCGCAGCCCTGGCAACTGGTACCATGGCTATCAAGCCTGACCGAATAGCGTCCATCTGGACTTCTAATAGCCTCGACTGCCAGGCTGCCCATCTGTAGATCGGGCTGCCCGCTTTCGATATCCCACCAGGTATCGGTCGGCTTGGGCATGAATGTATTAATGCCGATCTTTTTCCCATCCACGCTGAATACAAGCTGGTTGACATTCCCGTTTGTAGCGCCCTCAAATGGTTTGCCGATCAGTTTGCCAGTCTCCAGTTCGAACCTCTCAATTCTGTATGTCTGACAGGGCTGATCGCCAACACTCCGGATGCACCCGGCTGCTGCCAGGGTTTTCCCATCTGGGCTGAAGGCCAGCTCGATGAAACCCGGGTTGAGAGTCATCGTTATCTGGCGGACAAGCTGGCCAGTGGTTGGATCCCAGACCAGGAAGCTCTCTTTAGGCCCGTCACTGACCATCCAGCGGTCATCCGGACTGAACTTCGCATGCAGCGCCCAACCATCGATCGAGACAGGCACGCCAACCGCCTGGCGGGTGGCAGCATCCCAGAAGTACACTTGGGTTGATTCGACATACCCAATCAGATCCAGGTAGGCCAATACCTTACCGGAGTGGCTCAGGAAAGATTGTGTAAAATCAATGTCCGCCCCGGTGATGAAAGGCTTCCCATCTGGCAGATTCTTCTCGACATCCCAGGCTACGATTTCTTCTGAAGAAGCCGCCACCACAATTGGATTTTGCGGGGCGGATGAGTCAAAACCAACCTGCCAGGAGTTCCACTGTAAATGATCACTTCCACCAAATACCCGCGCCACCGGCTGCCAGGTAAACAGGTCCCAAACATAGATCTGCCCCTCCTTGCAGTCATACCACGAAAGACCAGGGATAACACACGAGGTGCTGGCCAGAAAGCGGCCGTCCGGGCTAATGGCCAGGGCATTCACGAATTGGGCCGACTGATAAGGATCCAGGCTGATGGTGTCTCTAGAATTTGTGGCGGAGTGGATCTCCAGCGTGGTCCCCCACCCAAGACTCGCCAGAATCTGGTCATTGCCATAACGGCTGAAGAGCAGGCTGTCAAGTTGTGGTTTCTGCGTATAAGATCTCAGCTGTTTCCAGGTCTCCAGCTCAATAATGTGGACGATTCCCGCAGCCTCCCCGGCTGCCAGGAGCTTGCCATCGGCGCTTACATCCGCCGAAATGATCGCGCTGGTTGTACCTGCGATGGGATGTTCCTGCATGCTCCCATCGGGCAGGTTCCAGGTTTTTACTTGCCCCTTGTTACAAGAGTCTTTCAGCTGCCCGGCGCAATCGCCGGCATACAGCCGATCACTCTTTGGGCTGAAGGCCAGGTTATGCATTTGCGTCCCGACCCCGTTAAGCACCAATCCAGAAGGATTGTCGTTTCTCAAATCCCAGAGAACGATGCTTCCCTGGCTGCATAAACCACCAGGCATGGAAAAGTAATCGCAGCCAGCGCTGGCCATATATTCCCCGTCCGGACTGACGATCACAGTTCCATTACTGTGTTCGAAAACTTTCAGTGGTACAGAGATCGGTTGGTTCCCCGCAGATAAATCAAAGCGAACTATCCGCTCGTTGGCAAAGGTCGCAAACAGGTGCGCCCCATCTGGCGTAAAGGCTAACCCGGTCAACCGGCCCTTGCCAGCAGTCAGCACCCGGTCTGTCTTTCCACCAATAAGATTGTAGAAGATGATCTCATTTTGCAGACAGGCATCCTGTTTCTCATCCCGCTGTGCGCAACCTGCTGCGGCGAGCTCCGTTCCATCCGGTGTAAAGGCCAGCGCGGTAATTTTTTCCGCATAGCGGTAAATGCGCGCCAGTTGCGGACTCTGTTCCAATGCCAGGAGCAGACTGCTGCGGCTTTGATAGGTATCTGCTGTCAGGAACGATTTTGCCGCCAGCAGCATCGCCAGATCAAGCTGGGTGGACAGTTTGGTTTGTGACTGGGCCGCAAGTTGGCTGGAAAGTGAATTTGTTGCCTGGCGCTCGGCTTCGTTGCGTTGTTCCACAGCCAGCGTACTGGCAGCCTGGGCGGTGGCCCGTTGTGCCACTGCCACGGTTTGTTGATTGATTGCATTAACCTCGGCGGTGGCACGCACATTTGCTTCAGTCAGATACTGGTTGCGCTGGCCCCAGGCCAGGACCCCCAAGATCACGGCTGCTACCAGGCCCACTCCGATCGCCCACAACGCCAGGCGCTGCCGCTGAAGCGCTTTCCGCTCCAGCTCTCGCTTCTCCTCCTGCCGCCTCTTTTCTTCATCCCTACTTGCGCTTAGATATTCAACCTGTAGTTCCGTCGGCTGCGGATCCTTCCCGCTCGCTCTTAGCAGCTGCTGTTCCGCTTCATCCAGTGCCGTCCCTTGCAGCAGGTAGCTCGCATCCTGATGGTTGTTTCGCCACTGCAAGCCATCCACCTGCAATTGAGTATGATATTTCACCCAATTCCAATCGGTATGGATGGCCGCGCTCAGCTTTTCCAGCATTTTCTCAAACTGTGGCGGCTTCGGCAACGCTACCTGCCGGTCTTCAGGCTTCTCCGACTGAATTTCTGGCCTTTCTTCCACCTGAAATACGTGATCACGTTCAAAAATAATCCAATTGATTTTCGTCAGATCCGGCACGAACCGTCCCACCACTTCCGGCCCCAGATCATCCACGATGATCGGGATGATCCGCTTATGATTCTTCAACGCCAAATCAATCTCATCCTTGCAGATGGGCGATCCGATCGAATTATTACTGATGATGAACATGAACACATTGGCATTTTCAATCGCCAGGCAAATTTCTCTCCACCAATGCTCCCCAATCGGGATGCGTTCCCAATCAATCCAGGTATCAATTTTATTCTGCTGCAGTGAGGCATGGATCAAGCGCGCGAAGGCAATATCTTTGCGGGAATAGGAAATAAAAACATCAGACATGGTGTTAATGCTCCCTTTTTTTACTCAATGTCGGTACAAATATACATCTGCATACGTGTATCGAGGATGTGCTCAAATAAATTAATTTCACGTTCCCGTAATGCGATTTGTGCCTTCGTTATTATTTTTCCGAGACGCCCAGCGCAGGTCGATAGCCTGGAATTGGCAGCCGTGAGTGGTCGGTGGTGAAAATATTTGTTCTGCCTTAATTATTTTATAACAAATGGATTTCTGGTGATGTTATTCTTCCATTGCGAGTCTGGCACTTGCCATGGCGTGTGATATTTTGGGCACTACCATTTAAGCCAGATGCCGAGTTGGTTTTGTGTGTAAGTTTCTGGAGCAAGCGTGCTGCGACGAAGTTTTTTCGAGAACATTTTATGTACATCTGTCAGGGCCTTACCACCAACTAAAAAATTTACCGAATACATAGATAATGACCCCAATTAAGGCCAGCGTGGGCAGGCAGGATAAAATGCTGAGCTTGGGCATGGACCGGATATCCCGTTCTCCGAATGGGATAGATATATCAGCTGGCGCCAGTCCACGATTGCCTTGTGCAGACATTTCAAGCATTTTATCGATTGAATTTGAAAGGAATGTGATCGTATCGCTGGGTTGGTTGGATTGAAGGAATTCATCAACCCGGTTTCGAGCAAGTTCCAGATAAAATAAGCATTCATCTGGATAAATTTGGTTGGCTTCTTCCATGGCACGCATGCATTCCATGTTAAGTTTTTCCAGCAAAGCGCCGAATTCATAGACAACCTTGGCCCAATCTTCACGGTTTAAGCGCAATTTTCTTCGATTTTCTAATAGCAATTGGTAAACACCAGCCGCCCGGCCGTACAATCCGGGGTCTAGTTGGGGATCATTACGGTTGTAGTAACTGGTGGCAATCATTTGCACCATATCCGACCAGGGCATGCCCGCTTCACGTTTCTCATGGATGATAGGCACCTGACCCAGTAAAATTGCCTCATCCGGACGTAAAGCTCGTAGTCTATCTGCCCAGAGGTCATATTCATCATATGATAACGACAGCAGCATGCGATTTTCACAGGTATAGGCTAAAAATTCGCCGATTTTTGGAAGTGAATTAATTTCGGGGTGGTTGGCATAATGTTGGTAGGTTTTATCAAACAGGTCCACAGCTTTGACCCCATCAACCAGGTAGTCCATGTGAAAAACAGCCGAGTTATACAGGTTTAAAGCCTGGGTTTCCGGGTCAAAATCCAGCGCTATCATTTCATCATAAATAGCTCTAGCCGATTGGATTTTGTGAGCATCCGCTAACTTTTCACTTTTCCCTAATAGATCTAAAAATTGTGGGTTCATAAAGGCAGCTCCAGTTTGAGAAGATAAATTTGCGTGTCGTTGACTGCACAATAGGTGGAATTTTGTGGATTTATGCTGGTGGATAAGCGTGTCAGGGGAGTCTGTGGACAAAAAGATACTATTGTGCGTTGTAAAGTGGCATCCACTACAAATAAATTACCCGATGGGCTTAATAACAATAGGAAATCTCTTCCCCTAAACTGTAGAAAGTTTGCTTTGACGAAGGATTCGTGCGCAACTTCAAGTTCAAACTCTTTGCCTCGGTTGGCGAGTAATTCTTCAAAAGTGCCGTAACGAATGATTTTTCTTTCAGATCCAACTATTCTTAATACAATATAAAACCTTTGTTGGGTTGGATCGAAAGCAAAACACATGAAATGCCCCATCGATTTTAATAAGGGAAGAATACCCGCATACTCTAATTGGCCTTGCTCGGCCTTAAAAAGTGCGAGTGCACCTTCAGCATCCGGCTTGGTCGAATCCAGCATGCGGCTGATACCCTTCCAAATTAAATAACCTGGGAAAACGCTTAGCGCTGAGCCAGATGGAAGCAGAGGTTTGAGCTGGGTGAACAAGGTGTGGCTAAAATTCCGTTCCTTATCAATGTAGTAAATATTTCCGTTTTCTTCGCCTAACCAAAAGCCACTGCGCGCATCACCTGCCAGGCTGATCCCTCCCGGAGGTAAGTCTTTAAAATTATAAATTTCACCACTTGCACTTCGAAAAACACCCCAACCCGATATGTGGGTTGCAAAAAAATCACCCTCTCCATCCATACCCGTTACAAACAGGTTTCCGCCATTGGTCGAAAGTGTATTTTCCACACAGGCTGAGAAATCGACAAGCGATAGTTCTTTTTCCGGACCTTTTACTCTCACCTCCATGCACTCGCCATTCAGGTTGGAAAAGAGTTCTTTACAGGCGGCTGTTTGTTTTGCCCCGGCACTTGCGATAACCAGCTGCAGGATACCTAAATCTGTCGTGCATTCCAATAATTCTGAACCGCGCTTCAGCAGGCTTTGAGCAAAAACCCTGATCGTTTTTGCTGATAAATGGCCTTCGTCAACCAGCTTTATGAAATCACTCCCTGACTGAATGTCAGTCTGGTAAATTGCGACTCTATCAGTGATCAGGTAAAGAATTTTCCCGTTAATATTCAGGACTTTGATAGTGTCGGGGGCTGTAAACTTGCTGATTATTTCGATTCCATCCGCTGCTGCGTAAATGCAAACTCTTTGATTGCTAAACGCCACGGCTGCTGTCTGGGTATCATAGTCATAAGTGAAACAAGTCACATCACAGCGAGTATGTTTTTCCAGGGGTATAAATTTATTATTGACCAACACGGCCAGTGATGTATCGTCACCCTGACGCGATCCGATCAATACTGCCTCATCGTGCGCAAAAATCAGGTTGACCTCACCTTGTAGATCCACGGAAAGGTCGTAAAAAATATCCTGACTGGAAATTGTTTCATTTTCATCAGTAAAAATGCGCCGGGCAAGCTTTTTTTCGTCCACTTGATACCACAGGTTATTACCATCCCACCAAAACACTGGGTTTTCAATTTCAGGAAGATAATAATGCAAATTACCTGCCTGTTTTTGGTATCGGAATTTATCATCCGTATCAAAGGCCGTCCTGAATATCTCTGCTTCGCCATTATCGTAAGCCAGTGCCAGGTAAGTGCCGTGCGCTGAGCAGCGGATGATCAGCGGTCTCATCCGCGCAGTGGTTAGGGTTTGATCGAATAGTTGCATGTTTTCGGTGTTAAAGATGGCCACCTGCCCCATATTCTTTACCCAAAAAGACAGATTTGCCAGTCTAGCTGTATCTACTGCACAGCTGCGCTCATGGTCAAAGCGGGCAGAAACCTGTAAGGTCGGACCAGCACTGGTCTGTTTGGCTTCTTCAAAGGACATCAGTTGTAGATTTACCCAGGGATCCAGCCATTTATTTTCCAGGTTGTTCTGGCTGAGCTGTATTTTTTGTTTTTCATTGCCCTCGAAAGCCAGGAGTGACAGGAAGGAGTTTGGATACCTGGAAATCTTTTGGGCGTTTTTGTACAGGAAATCATAATAAGATTGGGTATCGGTGCGTTGGGGAAGAAAAGCGAAGTCAGGTAGAATTTGATAGACATTGCCAACCTTACAGCGCGCATTCAGGTAAGGTTGGCTGCTGAGTAATGCATATAAATCAGCCTCCAAACCTGCTCCAGCCAGGTGGTAGGGCAGCTCTGCCAACGCCAGGTTTTCAGCGCCAGCATATCCATGATCGCTGGCTGGATCTGAGCGACGGGTGAACTCCCGGACCAGTTCGGAGTGCAGCCGGGTTTGCAGGGACTGATAACGATTGTTGACAGCCAGCTTAAGACTTTCATAAAATAATCCGAAGCGCCCATCCTGGTAGGAGATGTAAGCACGCATCTGACGCAGGTAAGTGCGAATGCTGTTCTCAGAATCTTCTAGGCTCGAAAATTTCTCAGGATTGATTCCCTGATTTACGAGCATGTTGGTTAGTTCGGAAATTGATAGACCATGCCTGGCCACAGCCAGTAGCCCGAAAATCAGCGGTACCACATGCTTGGATGCCACGGATGAGGAAGTTGGGTCCTGTTCAAGGCGCTGCAAGACAGTCTGGAAGGCGGAACCAGGTTCTCCTCCAAATGCGTTGATCTTTTCAGATAACTGCTGAAAAGAACCAAAAACCCGCAATTCTGAGATGACGATTTTTAGATAGAGTGGATTTTCGGTTCCAGGTTGCAGGATCAAATCATCCAGTAGCTTTTCATCCAATTCTTTAAGATAGCGGGAAAGATAGACTTGAACCAGTTCTTTACGGTCTGAAATATCGAACGGGCGAACTTCATTTAAATGTGCTCGACCAGTTGTTTTTAAGTATTGAAAGAATTCTTCAGCGTCCGAGGTGCCAGTTTTAAAACTTATTACCAGCCGGATTTGCTCTGGTAGCTTAGCCGCCAACCATTGAAGATTGGAAAAGCCAGTTTCTAACTGGTTGATTGAATCGATAACGATGCAAAGCTTGTGCTGCTGGCACATTTCCGCGGCAAGTATCAGCCAGGTTTTCTGCAATTTCTCCGGGTCGAGTGGAATGGGGGTCGAAGCATGGTAGGCAATCGAGATTTCGCTTAATAATGAATATAACAACGACTCTACCCGGGTTGAATTGTTGCTTGCGCCTACGAAGCGGGAAAAAATGGCTGGTTCGGGTTTTTGTTGTAATTTTGAACGCTCAATCCAGCGTGCAAGCATGCTGGTCTTTCCCATACCGGCCGGTGCTGTTAGAACGAAAGTCTGGTCACTTTTTTCATTTAAGTATTGATCCAGCGTATCAAAATCATTGCTGCGTTCTATAAAGCCTTCGCTCGCCATTTGTAAAAATTGAGCTTGCTGGTTGATCTCGTGCTGAAGCGGGGTGGTTTCAATCTCTTCAACATGTTCTGGGTAGCGCTGCTCAATCCCTGCTTTCAGGTCAGTCAGGATGACATCCGCCAGGCTTTGGTCTTTACACGAAAATTGACCCAGTCTGCCGTGGATTAGTCTGGCATTAGCTTGTTCGGCTTTTTGAACTTGAATCGGATCGTCAATCTCGCCGGTTTCGCTGACCTGGACATCAAACTGTGCCCATTGTGCTGCCCATTTGCGAAAAGCCGCCTGCCAGTTCGGGCTGCCGAATTCGGCAGTTGTGGGGCACTGTAGTGGCATGCGGATTTCGTTTGTGTTTTCAGAAATTTCCCAGTGGCAGGAATATGGGTGGATGGGACGCAAGGTGTGAGGAATGACCTCCTGGCGCCAGAGCTGTACCTCTGAATCGGCTTTTTGGCGTTCGCCCGGATCTGCGATTCCATCGTTGGTATATATCTGGCGCAGCTGTGGCAGGTCGGCTGGCATTTCCTGCAGGTATCCGGGATCACGGAAATAAAAAAAGGCGTGTTCAGTGGGTTGGTATTCTTTAATTTTGCCGTCTTTGTTGAGAAAGCGACCGTTGTGCAGCGGGCTGATTAGTGCGTGTAGAATTTCCATCTCGGTCACCGAGGCTGTCCCGGCAACTTTTTCCAATTCAGAATATCCGGCATAGGTTTCAGGCGATATGTCATTCTTCCCGGGCACCCAACCGCGGCGTTGACCCAGGAAACACAGGAAAAATGGTCGACAAGAGTCTACCCTTTCCAGGCAGACCTGCACGACCCGTTTGTTCTGGGTTGCATCGGCTTCAGTCACGCCCCAACGCAGGTCGATATCTAACAGCCGCAGCTTGCGTTTTTCGCACCACTCCTGGAGTTGTGGGAAGACCTGTTTTACCAGGTAATCGCGCTCGGCGTGCATGTCGTTGAAAGTGCTGCTGATAAAAATGTAAACTTCCTGCCATTGGACGGTCATAATCTTCCTATGCATGCCGGTTGGAACCTGTCCACTAATTACTTTCCTTCAAGTTTACTTAGATCACTTTTTTGTTCCGAGTAACCTACACAAATTCCCATCAAGATAACAAGTCAGCATGAAACTGGGGAATGGTCAGTTAGTGGCACATTCTCAGGCGACGGTAAAACTACACCACCAACAGGCTAACCCTGTTGGTGGTGTGACTGAATGCTTATTCGCGTACCATTTGATGCGAAATGAAATTTGTGGAACCACAATTACATGGATGCGTCATCATTCCGGACATAAACCCGGTGCAATTATCACAGGTTAATGTACCGCACCTGGCGCATTCCATAACCGTTGCCCATTTGTCACGGCCTATTGCTAAACGTTCGTGAAGCCCGGAAGGCATGGGAAGTAGAATAGAGCCGCATTTTGAACAGCGGGGACCACTATAAAACAATTTCTGAAAAAAATTCATTCTATTCTCCTTGTAAAATAAAATTAATTGATGGATTAGCCAGTTTCATTATTGCGTTTTAGTACGCCAATAAGATATGGCACCACTTACGGCAATGATTAAAGCAATTGATAGAGCGGTTTTGGGGAAGCCGGAGAAAAGGTCAAGCTGATAGGTTTTTGATAGTATCGAAACCCCTGCATAAATTATCAAGGACAGGCCAATTGTGGAGATGCTGACTGCCAAACAGGATGACTGGCTGGCAGGCGATCCCGTTTGGTTCCAGTCTGGCAAAGTTTCAGGTGTATTTGAGTCAACCACATAGGGTATTCCCTGCAGCCTGGCCAGGATGGTATTTTGCGCTTGTAGTTTTTCTGCCTGGCTTGAAGGGTTTTGATCTGAAATCAGTCTGGGCAAATCCGGATGAATTAATTCCAACTCTTTACGCATGCTCTGATCGAGATTCGCCATTTCATTACTGGCAACTGCTGACACATCCAAGATTAATTTCCGATATTGATTTCTAATACTTTCCTGGCTGCCAGTTTTAATGGCTTCGGCAAACATGGTTATGATATTTAAACGCAGTGCATCCCGTTGTAAAATTGGCTCACCAAAGGCAGGCAAATACAAATTGGCCAGCATGCAGTTTTCAAAGGTGAGTTGGTCTGTCTTTTGGATTTCCTGCAGGATGGTAAAGCATACCTCTGGCGAGAAATATGTCAAAATATGAGCCATGGCCGGTACATAATGCAGGGCATTTTTGGGATTGGGGTGTAAATTTTTGATCCGGTATTCAAATAACTGTTTGGCCTGGATAACTGTGATGCGAGTGTTTTTTGAATTTCCGCCAATAACATCCAATTCCTGTTCGGCGCGCAGGTGGGCTGCCTGAATTATTTGGCTGAGAAGTGGAAGTATTTCATGCCAGGAGGTTATGTGATCAGGTTTATTTACTTCATCAATCAAGTCTTGAACAATTTTAGCATCTTCCCTCTCGCCACTTTTTTCCATTTGCACCAGGGCTTCGCGTGCGCAAGCAAGGGCTTCAGTTTTTTTCCCCAATCTGAAATATGCGATGGCTTTATTATGGTGCGGTCGGTGGTATCCATCTGGACGCAGTTCAATTGCTTTGTCTGCAAAGAGAATGGCATCATGGTATCTTCGTAATAAATTATTCCAACCAGATCTAAAATTCCAAAAAGTAGCATCGTATGGATCAAGTTCGATCGTTTTTTCCAATTCCTTGAGCGCCTCCAGTAAAGCCAGGCGTTCATTCGGAGGAAAATCTTCTGCCATTAATTCTCGCATTTTCTGATCAACCAGATCTTGTTTGCGTAAAAGTTGGAAGCGGGCTGTGCGCGAACTTAACTCATTTTCTTCTGGCAGTGTTTCTGAGGCCAATGCTAAATCGAGGGCGGAACCATAGGCTGGTGTTTGTTCGTCGTCCCCAATCTGATTTAAAACAATTTGCCAGTAAGGTGTGCCCTGATCCAGTAATTCAAGCCCATGTTCGAGCGATGGTCGGTCGGCAGGTGAAAGACGGGCGGCAATAGCACTGTATTTTCTATATTCTGTTTCGTTGGGTGCATTAACAGCCGCGTTGCACGCCGCATTTGCATACCCGGGATCCAATTCCAAAGCATGCGCAAAGCAATTAAAAGCCAATAAGCCCTGCCCTAGCAAATCTTTTCGGAGCATACCTTCTGCGTAGAGTATGCGTGGTTGTTCCCCCAGTTCCGCTTCCAAATCTTTCAATCGATCCAATGCCAGTTTTATGCGGCCATGATCTGCATCGAAATAACAGCGGTTAATCGTATCCATCATGTCGGTCTTGATTGCTCTTCTATATAAACGCATGCTTATTTCCTCCATTCAAGATGGTATGAAATTAATTCTCCGGAACTGCAGCCCAGGATAATATGCCTGTTGCGTATGTCCATGCAGGTTACTGCCTCTGGCAGTACAGCAGAAGCAATGGTTTTAAGATTATCTGTAACATCCAGGATCATCAGCCAGGGACGATTGTCATCCAATGTGCAAAGCCATTGATCTTTATCGCCCAGGAAGATTGCCTTGGAAAAATCACCAATTCTTTCACAGCAGCTGCTCCAGCCTGAATCTGTTTTTCTAATTATTCGAATTCCAATCCCTTTTTTTAGGCTGGCGCTCGGCATGCAAACCAGGTTGCCATCCTGGCTGACGGAAAAATCTGGCAATGTGACTCGCGAATGGTAGATGTGCTCAATCCCGTTTTCTTTTACTAACTCCAGGTCAGAATAAATGTCATTGCCACTGGTTGGCGAGACAGCATCCATAAATCCAGGGCTGTCAAAATCTTTGGGTTGTTCAATGCTGCGGTTCAATGACCAAAAAAGACCATTGTTTTTGGCGGGTAATATCCGTAACAATTCACCGACATTGTTGCGGTGACGATAAATTTTCTTTTGGTCTTTTGAGAAATCAAAGAAGGTTACCTGCCCAAAGGCATTGGCAACAAAAGCTGTATTCAGATTTTCAGAAAAGACATCCTCGATGGAGCTATCAAATACCTGGAATTCCCCGAATGGGGCAACCTCTGTACCTGGTGGTTGGATCCAGAGCCTGCCAAAATGATCTCCAACTAAGATTTGTTCGCCCACAGCATAGGCACGAATGACTGAAATATCGGTGATCGTCAATTCATTAACTAGTGTCAGCCCGTTCAGGCTAAACCATTTCACTTTATTATCCTGCCTACCAACTGAAACAACCGTGTTTTCAGAAGTGATGGCACAACCTAGTACTTCTGATTTATGGAAAGGTGAAACGGCGGATTGGGTTTGTTCTGACAGAATGCCAGAGGCAATATTAGTTGAATAAAAAACCTGTTCTGTTTTTGGTAGTACGCACAGATAACGAAATGTTTCTGGCTTGAACATGGTAAAGCATTCCCCATATACTTCCAGGTTGTCGTCTTTCCAGTTCCAGACACCCACTGCGCCCTGACCCGTGCTGAAATAAACCTTGCTGTTTGATTCGTTTTTCTCAATGGCACAGCAGAAAGGTGCGCCTATTATTTTTCCGGTGCTGTGTCTTTCATAGTACAGTTCGATATTATTTTTTGCATCCACCAGATCCAGGATGCGCAAACACCTGTTTTTTTGCAAAACGACCAATCTTTGGCTTTGTGTTTGATAATCAATATCCACGGCTGGGATACTTTGGCGTAGAGTGTGCCGGATTTTCCAACCTGAATCGGTTAATTCAAGGATCAAGATCACCGGTTGGTCTCTTCCGGCAGCAACCAGTATGAAATTGCCGTCATTGATAAATTTCAAGACCGATACTGGAGCTGGAATATCACAGGTCAACTCAACGCTCACGTTTGTCTCGGGGTTCCATTCCACTAATTTTGACTCATTGTTTACAAAAACAATGGAACCCAGCGGGTGAAATAATAAATTTGTTTCTCCCGGGCGGGCTTGTTTTTTCAGGGTTGTGTCGCTGGAGTGGACTTCGTCGCCCTGGTCAATCCATGCCAGCCTTCTTGGATTTTCGCATAAGGCGATGGCTTTTACGGGGCAATCCAATTTTCGGTGTTCAACAAGCTTTCCGTAAACCAGGTTATGAATGATCACTTCCCCTTTGAGATTGGAAACGGCAATATGGCTGCAGTCAGAAGAAAGTGATTGGATGCCGGAAACTATTTCGTAACCGGTATTCCAATTCAAGCCTGCAGAGCGGTTGGGCAGGGGTGCCAGCGCGCGGATCCAATAATCAGTTTCATCAAGTAAATCTTTGGCCCGGGTCAAGCCCTCTTTTATCGAAGTCGCCAGGGGTTGAACCCAGCAAAGCTGGTTGTAAAGCGTTTGCATGGTCAAATCGGGCCGAGTCAGGATGGCATCCAGTGAATTTGAACACGCTTTTCGGATGGGGTTAAGTTGCGTTTTGGGGGTATTCTCTTTCGATCGATCCAGGTCTTCAAGCAGATCGTAAACTTTGCCTGCTTTACATTTGGTCTGGATGAAATCCAGATCAGATAATGTTGAAATTAGATTTTCGTATTCTAAATCGCCTGCCTGTGCCAGGTGATAGGGTAATTCCATCAACTTGCGCAGGTTGGGTAGTACTTCCTGCTGGGCAAGGTAAAGAGGTTGGGCCAGGAAGAAGGTTCCCAGCAGTTGGTGCCAGGCCTGGGCGGTCCTTTTCGGCAGAATTTCACCTAAAAATCCGGAAGTGTAGCGTTCTCGTACTGCGATTTTGAAACTTTCATAAAAGAAGTCATAGCGCGAATCGCGAAAGGAAAGGAACGGCCGAACCTGGCGCATGTACAGATACACACTGTCAGACGCTGCCCGCTGGGTAGAAGGGTTATCTTCCAGTCCCAGGGCTTGCAGTAGCAAACAGCTCAATTCACTGGCCGAAAGACCGCTTCTGGCATGTGCCAGCAGGCCAAATAGTAATGGGACAGCTCGTTTTGGTTCGATTGGTGCATAGGCAGGGTCATTTTCCAGACGCTTGAGTACGCCGGAAAATGCAGTGACCGGGTCTGTTCCGAAATCCGCCCGTATCTTTTGGCCCAGGTTGGTAAAGGCACCAAAGACGCGCAATTCCGTCAGAGCGACTTTCAAAAATAAGGGATTACTTGCACCCTCAGAGCCGATCAATGTCTCCAGGTGACGTTCATCCAATTCTTTTAGAAATTGATTCAGGTAGATCCGTACCAGTTCGCGCCGGTGCTCAAGCTTTTCAAATGGCCTGACTTCTGAGAGCAGTGCCTGTCCATTCTTGCACTCCTGTTCGCAAAAATGCTCGTCCTGTTCATCCCCGCGTTTGAAGCTGACGATCATCTTGATTCCGGGTGGCAGTTTGAAGCTCAGCCAGGCCAGGTCACTCATCTGACTTTCGAGCTGGTTTAGCCCGTCCAATACGATTACTGTCCGGCCCTGCTTGCCCGCTTCTTCCAGGAGCTGTGGGAATGCTGGCCGCAGCTTGCTCGAATCTGTGGGGATTTCACGGGTGAATTTTCCCAGAGACTTGATTTCGCTCAGAATAGAGCGCAGCAAGCCATCGACCGTGGTTGAACCATCGGAAGCACCGATGAAACGGTAATGCAGACTCTCGCCCGCAGTTGGATTGATGGACAGCTGGTCAATCCAGCTCGCCAGCAGACTGGTCTTGCCCAGACCACCCGGCGCTGTCAAAACAAACAGTTGTTGACTCGAACTCGTCAAATACTTATCCAGTGTGTCGAAGTCACCAGTGCGTTTGATAAAACCTTCGCTGGCGGCATGCAGCATTTGTTCCTGCTGATCCAATTCGCGCTGCAAGGGGCTGGGATCGACGCTCTGCAGATGAACCGGGTAGCGGGTTTGGATCGCGATTTTCAGGTCGTTAAGGATGCTTTCGGCCAGTGGTTTATCGTCGCAAGTGAAATCGCCCAGACGGCCCTGTGTCAGGATTGCATTGTACTGTTCAGCCTTCTGCAGTTCTGCTGGGTTGCTGATTTCTCCATTCGGGTCCACCTGGATCCTGGCCCTGGACCACTGTTCGGCCCATTTTTTATAAGCAGCGTTCCAGACATTGCTGCCAGGCTCGCTGGTAGATGGGCAGTTGAGCGGCAGACGAATTTCTGGTGTCTGTTCCTGCGCAAGCCAGTCGGCTGAATAGCTGGTTACAGGCCGCCCGGTTTGTGGGATTTCCTGCTCGCGCCAATGGCGAAGCTGTTGGTCAGCTTCCTGGCGTGCCTGGGGTGTTTCGAGCCCATCGTTGGTATAAATCTGTCGAAATTGCGGCAGGTCGGCTGGCAGCCTGGTGAGATAATCCGGTTCGCGCAAATAAAAGAAGCTGTAATCGGCTGGCTTGTATTCGATTTCTTTTCCAGCCAGGATGACTCGGCCGCGATGCAGCGGGTTCAGCAGAGCATGCAAAATCTCCAGTTCTGTAACTGAAGTGGTTCCGGCATACTTTTCCAATTCGGGATATTGGGAAAAAATTTCAGGGGGATAATCGTTTTTTGAGGGTACCCAGCCGCGGCGCTGACCCAGAAAGCACAGGAAAAAGGGTCGGCAGATATCGATGCGTTGCAGGCAGACTTGCACCACGCGTTTGTTTTCGGTGGCGTCCGCTTCGGTTACACCCCAGCGCAGATCGATATCCACCAGGCGCAGCTTACGCTGTGCACACCATTCCTGTAACTGCGGGAATATCTGTTTGACCAGATAATCACGCTCAGCGTGCATGTCATTAAATGTACTGCTAATAAAGACGTAGACTTTTTCCCATTGGGTTGTCATAACATCCGCTTCCAAACCATTAAAATCTTTCGAGGCTTACCTGTCCATGCTCTTTTTCTTGAATGGGTAAATGTTTGCTGCCTGGCTGACGGTTGGCGCAGTGATCCAGCATCCACTTTCCAGCGGCACGATCAAGCCTGTCGTTGGTTTTGCAAGCCAGGCACGTTGTACCACCAGGTGGTCTGCTCCTCCGGCCAGGGAAGAGATGATTGTCCAGGGCTGCTGCGAATAAATTTCGCCAAATTTATTGAGAACCAGATCAATACTTGTCTGTAATTTTGGAATATTGACCAGAAATCGGTGCCTGGTAATACCGATATTAAGCAAAGGAACCTACTTATCCGTCGATTGGCGGGCTTTAACGACAGCATAGCCTGCACGGGCAATTATTGTCGGGATTCCTTTCACCATGTCAAAATCTTTCTTGCGTTCATCGTCAGGCAGTATTTCACTGCCGATCCGGCTCCATTCATCCGGTGTAAATAATTGCGCGCGCTCTTCAGAAGAGTATTCACGCCAGGCAAGAAGGCATGGGTGTACCCCATGTTCGTCGTCGCGCGGGCTGCCGTAATGCCATGTTGGTTCACGTGGCGATTGTAGTTTTTCACGCATCCAACGGATGTGTTCTTCTTCGGCCAGGCGTTCCAGCGTGTCGCCTGGAAAGTCAAGCGGAAGCTGATTACTGCGGGCGTGAACTGGCTCGTATCCACAAAACTCAAGTTTATGCAAAATATCCCTTGCCGATTCGCGATTGGATTCCTTCAACTCATCCGGGAGCAGTTCATAATCTACGAGTTTAGCTGTATGCTGGTCGCGTGTGCGCAGTCCATCACAATAAACTGCATGTGTGGCGCGTGCCAGTGCCTCGATACGGCCTTCTTCAAAATCGGTACGCTGCAGGTGGGAGAAAAAATTTTGCGAGTCGACATGTAGTTGGATCTGCGCTTCGGCTGGCAGGCTGGAACGCTCAAAGCGGGTTTTACCTGCCAGGGCGCTCATATTGATAATGGATTCGACGGAACGTGCTCCATGCTTGTATTCGCGGACTTTGAGGAGTGCTTCCAGCACACCGCGATCAATTCGCAGCTTGCCAGTACCATCGCCGCCAGAGAACAGTTGTGGGGCGGTCATGCCTAAAATTGAGCGCAACAGAATGGCGCGCCGAATAAGGAAAAAGGGATCGTAGCGTTCGCCTTTTTGAGGAGGGTTCGCCCCAAGAATATTAACATATCCGCGCAGACGGCTGACAAAATCGGGGCCCTTGGCATCCTTGAAATCCTGTGATCTTTTGCCATCAAACTCTTCGATAGTGGCACATGTACCACCGGCAAAGACAAAGATGGCGCGCCCAATCGGGTGGTGTAATTGGCCTTCGGTGAATTCTCCATCCTGCATCGGCGCCAGGAAGTATCGTAGCCAGCCCAGCTTTTGCCCTGCCAATGCCGAGTCGAATTCATCCCAAAACACAAGGGGAACAATGCCCTTGAGTGCCTTGTCACGGACTTGATGTAGCGCACCAGCCAGTTCCTCGGGAGAGTTCATCTGGGAAAGATTGAAAGTGATATCTTCAATTTTTACATCTGGCAATTTTAACGATTTGGCCACTTGCTTGACGCCAAATGATTTTCCTGATCCGGGCGGACCAAATACGGCAATGGATACCGGCCGTTCCACTCGGGTGGCGGCACAGTATTCTTTTATCAGAGCGCGTATGGCGCGAAAGCTTTCAATCTCGCGCCGGTCCACCGTAAGCAAATTGTTAAATTGCCCGATGGGTACATCCTTCAGTGTTGTTTCGGAGCCCAGCAGTACAACCGCTCGCGCAAGTTCATCCAACTTGGAAGTATAACGACTTTCGAGGATGGTCCAGTAACCAGGTTCGAACGGGGGTTGAACGTTTTGTGCCTGTTTATGCAATAGCAAACGGGTCGGGAATTCGATGGGAGCCTGGGCGAAGCGATAGGCGGGCTTTTCCAGATCGGTCAGTATACGACTGGTTGGGAAAACCAACCCGGGCAATAAGGCATTGCCATCCGTTTTTGTCTCGTAACCGTTTTGATGCAGGGCACGCATGGATGATAAACCCGACTGAATACCGCTGGATAAATCGGGTTTGTCTCCCATAAATTGTTTTGCCAGTCCGGCCAGGAAGCAGCAATGATACCCCACCATTTTCCCTGGGAAAGCTTGTTCCCAGGAACCTTCGGATTGCCTGGGATCGAAAAATAATTGGCAGTCTGGTAGTTCGCTTATCTCGGTTGGGCGGGAAACCAAAACTGCTCCAACATTCTGAAAAGTGACAATGACGTGCGCGCAGTCCAGCAGAGCGTTAAGCTTTGGATTATAGGCCAGTTCCCAGGCAGCGTCCTGCGCAGTGCGTTCCCAGGAGAGATCTCGGCTGATCTGAACCTCTGCCTGGCGAAGATCTTCTACAGGCAGAACCACGATCAATCTCTCGGAAAAATTATCGTGCAGGTGATTCCACAATGGATTGCCCTGGAGTGCAGGTTTGGCCACTCGGTATATAATCCATGGATGATTGGATGGGTTGGAAAGTACTTTGGGCCACAACTCAGGTTGGTTTCGGAAACCAAGGTTGGAATCATTAATCAGCACCAACTCAGTATCGGGATCATCATTTGAAATGATTTGCCAGGGTTGGGCAATACTGGCTTCCGCTGCCTGGACACCCAGTGATTCGCTTATGCGCCACGCCGGGGTTGGTTTGGCTGGGAATGGTGAGCAGCGTGCAAAAGAGTGAGCAATATTGTGATTTACAGGTTGAAATAAATGCTCGGATGCCGTAGGCGCACATACCTGCCAGGCATTTTCCGGGTTGGAAAGTTTGTTGCGTTCCACCATTCCACGGGTTAGTTCGCTCAGCAGGAAGACGCTACCGGGTTGCATGCATAGCTGTGAAACGCTGCGCCGCGAACCGATTTCCTCGTCAGTGGGTGTACCTGATATGATAAACCAGTCAATGGCGGCATCACCGCTTACTACGATGGATTTTTCTTTAATAGTGGACATGAAGATTATCCCTCCGAATAAGTAAGTTAATAATATCACAATGGAAACCTAATAATTCGGTTTATCAGTGCAAGTTGTTATAATATGTGACAATGTTGATACCTCTTGGATAAAAAAAGGATAGAACGATTGAACTGTTCTATCCAGGCATGGTTTTTTCTCACCAGCTTATAGTTTGTTGCACGCCCCCTTCTTTTTTTTGGGAATATCCTCCCGCTAACTGAGTCTCACTGGGTGTTTGATGCCCATGGCATCAAACACCCAGCTTTTCTATTTACAGGTATGTCGCTTCGGCGAATTTGCGTTGGAAATTGGGGACTCTTGCCAGCTCGATATAACCATCCAGCCGGGCAATTTCGGCGGCTTTGGCACGCTGACTGGTGGAGATTAGCGCCATGCGTGCGCCTGTCCCGGCGGCGTTGCCAACCTGGGAAAAACACTCCAGCGGCAGAGGTGGAAGCATGCCAATCAGCACCGCGCTTTTCACATCGATGAAGGTCCCGAAAGCCCCGGCGATGATAACCTGCTCGATATCGGCTTCCGTCAGGCCGAGCGCTGCCACCAGGGCCTGGATCCCGGCCCGGATCGCGGCTTTGGCAAGCTGTAATTCGCGCACATCCTTCTGCGAAATAGTGATCGGGTCCTGGCCAGGGCGTTCTGCCAGGATGAATTCGGCTATGGTTTCCTTGCGCACGCGCGCATGCGTGCCCATCTTTCCGCTCCTGTCGACGATGTTGTTCAGCCGCATCTGGGCCACGACATCCAGCAGCCCCGAGCCGCAGATCCCGACCGGGAATTCACCCCCGATCGTCTGGATCTCCAAGCGGTCATTTTCTAGCCGGACGTGCTCAATCGCCCCTGGTGCGGCGCGCATCCCAAATTTGATATGTGCGCCTTCAAAGGCCGGACCGGAGGCGCAGGAGACGCTGGTCAGTTTGCCTTTATGGTTCAGGCAAATCTCGGTGTTCGTGCCAATGTCAATCGCCAGGGTTGTCTTTTCGGCATCGAAAGTGCGCGTGGCGAGCAGCATGGCCACATGATCAGCGCCGACATAGCCCGCGACATTCGGCAGCATGTGCAGGTAAGCGCCTGGCGCCAGTTTTAGACCAATCTCGTGCGCTTTAATGTCCACCGCCGCGCGGGTGGCTGGGATGTATGGCGCCAATCCAAGCTGTTTGACTGGCAGCCGCAGGAATAAGTGATGGATGGCGGTATTCCCAACCACCAGCGCTTCCACGATGTTACTTGTGCTCAATCCGGTTTCGGCACACAGATCGGCTGCCAGTTGGTTGAGCGCATCCGTCAGCAGCGATTGCAATTTGGCCGCATCGGCCGGGGTCTTCGAAGCCGCCACAATGCGCGTCACCAAATCCTCACCGTAAGAGATTTGCGGGTTCATCAGGCCTTTCGATGCCAGTGTCTTCCCGCTCGCCATATCGACCAGGTAGGCCGCGATTTTGGTCGTGCCAATATCCACCGCCAGCCCAACCCATTGTGTGCCCGGCACGGCTACAGCGATGATTTCATCCCCGCGCACGGCTGCCGAAATGTTCCAGTTTAGTTCGCGCAACTGTCGCGAAAGTTCCTGCTGAAGATGGAAGTCGATCCGGCCGGTCGGGATTCCGAGCGCAGTCAACAGGTTTACATCGTCCGGAACCGGCGAGTCAAGTGTCGGGGCGCTCAGCTGCACTTCCAGCCCGCGCACAGGTGGTTCGGGCTCGATATCCACTTCCAGTCCCTCAACCTGGGTGCGCTGGGGCGCTGTGAGTGACTCGGGTGGCACATGTACTTTGACATCGCTCAACGGATAAACCTGGCAGGCCAGGCGGTAACCCTGCTCCAGTTCGCGCGCTGAGAGTTCGCCCTGCTCTTCCATGGTCAGCTTGGAGACCTTGCCAGCGATGATCTGGACTTTGCAATGGCCGCAGGTGCCGGTGCCGCCGCAAATGCTGACCAGCTCGACGTTGAGTTGGCGCGCGCTTTCCAGCAGGGATTGGGTCTTGGGGCATTCTCCGCGCCGTCCGATAGGTTCGAAGTCGATGTTGTACATGGGAGTTACTCCTTCTATCGGATTTTTACCATCAAACTGCTGAAAAAGCCAATCAGGCAGAAAGGAATCAGCAGGTAGCCGGCTGTAACCCAGCCAAAACTGCCGACCATCTGGCTAAAGAAAAGCGGCCCCAGCAATTGGCCCAGGTTTTGCCCGAGCAGCACCACCGCCAGACCCAACCCGGCCCATTCCGGGTTACGCATAACTTCCGGCGCCGCCGCAAAAGTGGCTGTCGGGATGGCTCCCAGCAGCAGCCCCTGCAAAATCATCATCAGCGTGATTTGTCCGCCAGTTACCTGAAAGGGAAAGATCAGCCAGATAGCGGCCGCTAGAAAAGGGAATGCGAGAATATAGCGGCGCGAATGAATTTTATCCGAGAACCAGCCCGCGGCCGGAGCGGAGACCAAAACGACCAGTGAGGCCAGACTGGCCAGAAAACCCGCCTGACCCAGCGAATAGCCGCGCACTTCGCTCAGAAAGGTTGGGTAATACGTAGCCAGCGCTACCATCGCGAAGTTCATGCAGGCAAATTCCAACGCCAGCAGCCAGATATCGCGGTTGGCCAGGGCCTTCTTCAGGTCTGGCGCAGGGCTGGCTTGTCCCTGGTTCTGAACCTGCGCCGGGGTACGGATAATCAACCAGGCGCACAGGATCATCATCAAGACTGCAAAGCCCGAGCCCAGCCACCAGATGGAGGGCAGGCCCAGCGCACCCGACATGACCGGTGCCAGGTTGTAAATCGCGACCGAGCCGACCGGCACCCAGGTGGCCCAGATGCCCATGGGCGTGCCCTGTCGTTCCGGCGGGAACCACATCGCAATTGTGGCCGGCGCAGCCACTCCCATCAGGCCCATGCCCAGCCCTTCCACAACCCGGCTGCCCAGCAGGAGCGCAAAGCTGCCCGCCAGCGCGCCCAGGCCAGCCCCAACTGCCATGAGCGCCAGCGCGATCAGCAGGGTGACTTTTGTCCCCAGGCGCTGCAAGACGATCCCGGTTGGCAGCGCCAGCAGCAGACCAATCATGGCGATAATGGACATCAGCAGCCCGGCCTGTGTCAGATTGATCTGCATCGACTGCATCAGGACGGGCATGATCGGTGGAATTTTGAATTGGTTGAAGGGTGATACTACGCTTGCAAAATAGACGACGGCCAGAATGACCCATGCATAAGGTGTCACATTAACCTTTGCAGTTGTTTTAGCGGTTTGATTGTTTGGCATGGCTCTTTCCGGGTTGAGTTAAGCAGAAGCGAGTCTTTGCAATAACCTGCTGCAAGGACTCGCCTCTTGAGTAAAGGGTTGTCTGGTACCTGTCGTATTGCCGGGCGAGGTTAGGGCGGGTCGGCCCGTTTTTCGTCCAGTGCCTGGTAATGTACGGCGCCCAAGCCAGAATCAGGCGGGCTTATTTGTGACAGGCTTATTTCTTGACCGAATCGATGAAAGCGCGCATCTTATCGTCGCTGGAATTTTCGAAGTAGCAGCCATGGGCCATGATATAGCCGGGTGCATCTCTGAACAAGTCCATCAAACCAGCGCAATAAGCGCGAACTTCGTCGGTTGTGCCAGCTGCCATAAGCGAGGCGGGCACATTCCCGGCAATGACGAATTTGTCGCTCAGGACTTCCTTGACCTGCTTCATATCGCTCTTATCGAAGTGGCAGACCAGCGATTTTTCGGGCATCTGCGCCAGGTATTCCAGGCGGGTATTGTAGGAACCTTCGATGAAGAGGTAACAGGTGATGCCCTCTTCGTACAGTGCCAGCATGACCTGTTTCCAGGTGGGCCAGTAGAACTTCTCGAACTGGGCCTGCGACATAAAGCCGTCCGCGCCTTTGTGCAGCACGTACATGGCACAGGGAGCGTTGCTGCGATCGCTGGCGCCGATCACGGATTTGATAAGAACCGGCACATAAGCTTCGGTGGCCGCCAGCAAATCCTTCGGGTGGCGGTACATATCCATCAGGATACCCTTGGTGCCGCGCAGAGTGTCGCCCAGATAGTCGAATGGAGTCTTGACAATGTTGAATCCCATGCCCGGGAAGCCTTCGGCGGCGACCATGGCGCCGGTCTGGCCGACCGTTCCCAGAATTTTCATCAACTCGTTGCCCGCATCCATCATCTTGCGCAGCATTTCCTGGAAGGGCGGCAGACCAAACGGGATCAGCAAATCAATCGTATCCACACTTTCCGAGATGCGTGGGAAGTCTGGCAGCATGGCCATGGGGGCCAGGGCGCCATACGCACGCGGCAGATATTGTTTCAGCCAGAAAGCGGTTGGGTCGGCGGCGAAATCCAAGTATTCATCCGCGCGCATGTACTCGCCTTCCACGGCCTGGATTGCCAGTTTATCGGGCAGCTTCTGACCACCCCAGATGTAGGTTTTGAAATCCAGGATATCCCAGGGCTTGCCGGGGTAAGGCATCGGTCCAACCGACACATCCGGTTGAAATTCGCGATGGAATTCCAGCACAGGTTCGCGCAAGGCTTCGTGGTTATAAATGGTGTCTTTGCCCTGAAAGCCCTTGCGGCGCACGATGTATTCATTCCCGCCCATGAAGAGGTCCGCCAGGGGACGATCGTGCGGTGCCATATCATAGATTTTGCGCAGGCGGTCGATGCGTTCTTTGTAATTTGCTTCAGCTTCCGGGCTGACGAATTGCACTGGCGCATTTTGCCAGGAGTCGAGGCGTAACTTGCGTTTTTCGAGCGGAGACAACTGATTCCAATTATCGGGTTTGACAAACATGGTTTATTCTCCTATGCCCAGCTTTTAGCGATGGCGACGGCGGCCATGGCATCTTTGCCATAGGCATCTGCGCCGGTGTACTGGCGGATCTGTTCGTCGATCTGTCCGCCGCCGATCATGACCTTGACGTCGGTCAGTCCGGCATCTTTCAGAGCTTGAACAGTGTATTTCATCGGGTCGAAGGCCAGCGTCAGGAAACCGCTCAGACCGACAATTTTTGCGCCGGTTTCTTTAACAGCTTCGACGAATTTGGCGGGCTGCACGTCCACGCCCAGGTCCCGGACTTCAAATCCGTTGATATCGAGCATGAAACCGACGATATCCTTGGCGATGTCGTGAATGTCGCCTTGTACGGTGCCCAGGATGATGGTGCCGAGTTTTTTGCTTTCACCGGCCTGGTTCATGCGCGGCTTGAGAATGGCAGAGATCTGCCCCAGGATTTCCCCGGCCAGAATCAGTTCCGGGATAAAGCTTTCCCCGGTTTCGAAACGCACACCGATGATACCCATCGCTTCGCGGCAGGCTTCCAATACATCCGCTGGGCTGGTACCTGAGTCTAACAGTTGATTGGTGATAGCCACGGCATCTTCTTCACGCATTTCCGTGATGGCTTCGATCAGTTCCTTTGACATGCTTACTCCTTTGGAATGAGTTGCAGATGAGATTTGAAATTTTTATTTTCATCCAGGACTCTGAAAGTTTTTTGGGAGCCCTGAAAATAAATCCATCCAGGGTTTACTCTATTCAGGTTTATCAAATAAACCTTTACGCGAGGCGCGGATATAGTTCAGGCAGTGCTTGTCGCGCCCTAAAACCAGCTCAGTTGCCAGGATGGCTGCCTGGATTTCACGATCCAGCGGGTCGAGGATGGCCGAATCCAGCCCGGCCTCGATGGCCAGCCCCAGGAAATAGCGATTGACGAACGAACGTCCCGGCAGCCCGAAGGAGATATTGCTCAAGCCAATCGTCAAATGCGCTTCAGGATATTCCTGGCGCACCCGGCGCATGACCTCGAAAGCGATCCGTCCACTGTCTGAGTTGGTGGAAATGGTCATGGCCAGCGGGTCAAAATACAGGTTCGAATCCGGTATGCCGTGCGCGCGTGCCGCTGTGATGATCTTGGTGATGACTTCGAAGCGTTTCTCGCTCGTTTCAGGGATTTTTTTCTCATCCATGGCCAGCGCGATGACCGGGCAGCCGTGTTCGGCTACGATCGGCAGGATGTTGGCCAGGCGTTCCGGCTCACCGCTGATCGAATTGATCATGGGTGTTTTCTTGACTGCTTTAATCGCGATTTGCAGGGCCTTGGGGTTGGCGCTATCCAGGGATAAGGGGGTCTCGACGGCGGATTGGATGGTCTCAATCAGCCAGACCAGATCCTCTGGCTCGCGGTCCGGGTGGGTTCCGGCATTGACATCCAACCAGGTTGAACCAGCCGCAGCTTGTTTCTGGGCCAGCTCTTTTATAAATTCAGTGTCGCGCTCGGCAATTGCCTGGGCCACACGTTTGCGGGTTCCGTTGATTTTTTCGCCAATGATCTTCATGCTTTCTCTCTTTTTTGGGTGAAATAAAAAATAGCCTGGTTTGGTCACGAAAAGGTCGGGCATCGGCTTGCCAGGGGCTTCTTCAGCACTGGCAAACGGAGATTTTTACAAAAAGGTCTGCTGCGATGTTTACCACTGAGGGCACGGAGCACACGGAGAAAAAAGGAGGTTTTCTCCGTGCGCTTTGCGTGCTCAGCGGTAAAACAAGGTCTGCTGCGATGTTTACCACTGAGGGCACGGAGCGCAAAGAGATAAAAAAAGAGGTTTTCTCCGTGGTCTCCGTGTGCTCAGTGGTTAACCTGTTTTTGATCGAACCAGAAATAAAAAATAACCGGTCTTCTATTTAGTCCTGTGCCGGACTTTTAAGCACAAAATCTTCGTAGCGCATGGTCTTGCCCGGCTCGAGCAGGATGAATTCATCATCCCAGGGGCCGGAGAGCATTTTTTTCACCAGCACGGACGAACCCTCAATTTCTTCAAAGCGCAGGTCAAAAGCCTCGGCGGTTTTGCGGGCATACTCTCTAAAGCGCTCGATCTCGTATTGCCCGGTATTGATAAACGCCAGGCGCTTATAATTCTTAAGCATCAACTGGGTCATGCGTTTAGCCCGGGCCTCACCGAATTTTTCGATCAGCTGCTTGTGTTCCTCAAAAGGCGTGTCTCCGGCTTCAATCCAGCCCTTGGTTAAATAGTACGTGCCCGGTTCCTTTTTGGACTGGGCTTTATAGGCTGCGCATGAACCCAAAAAGATTGCAATACAGTCATCGGTGCGTGGGATGACCAGGTGTGCACTGCGTGCCTGTAAGCCGATGATGGCCATGGAACACAGACCATACCCCAGCAGGATCACATCATACTTGGGGCTGACCTCGTCGATCCGGGCCTGCAGCGCTTCCTTGAGCTTTTCTGGGCGCAGGTGCAGTCCAAAATCCAGCACCTCGTGCGAGACATCCGTGGGCAGCAGCGACAGCATTTCTTCCACCACCGTAGCGCAGGCAATGACATGCCGGCGAGCCGTGTAGAGCGATGCCCAGCGATCTGTTTCTTCAGGAACGATCAAGTTTGTACTCCATCCAGGTGGTAGAATTGGTCTCAATATAATTACTGGTTATTAATTTATACACTTATATAGGGAAGTTATAAAGTGACATTTGTCACGTTTTTCCATCGAGAATCCAATGTCGAAACAGCCAAAAAGCAAAGTTCTTGAGCAAACAGCATCCATCAACCGGGAAGCCTTCGAGCCAGCTTACGCGCAGCTGGCGGGTATCTTGCGCCAGAGCATGGCGGCAGGGATTTTACGTCCCGGCGACCAGCTGCCTTCGGAAGCGCAGTTGGTTGAGCGCTACCAGGTCAGCCCTATGACGGTTCGGCGCGCGATTAATATCCTGGTGGATCAGGGGGTGGTGGTTGCCGAGCAGGGGCGCGGAACCTTTGTTAAACCGGTGGCCATGGGGGCGGCAACCTTTCAGCTTGGGCAGTTTCAAAATCTGTTCAGCGCTTCCGAACACACCACGGTGAACTTGCTGGAGACGCGCATCATCTCGGCTGATGAGCGTGTTGCGCGCAAGCTGTCTATTCGGGTCGGGCAGCGTACTATCTATATGCGGCGCTTGTTGTGGAATAACGGCAAGCCTACCTTTTATCACCGCGAATACCTGATCTATGATCCCAGGCGCCCGATCGTGGAAGCCGAGCTGGAGGTCACCGCTCTTCAGCAGTTATTCAACGGCAGCAGTGAATCGCTTTTGAAGCATGGTGATATCAGTATCGAGGCGACTTTGTTGGATGCCGAAGAGGCGCGCCTTTTGAAGGCCACCCAACCCATGGCCGCCTTCTGTTTTGAGCATCTTTTTTATGATTTTGACAATAAACCCGTCAGTTGGGGCTGGTTTATTGGCCGGGCCGACCAGGTGCGCTTTACGACCCAGGTCGGATTGTTGCTGGAATAATGGAGTTTGACATGACTATACCTGACCCAAACAACCAACTCGCCACGCTGGTAGCGAATCTGGAAGAAGAGGCGGTGCTCGAGCTGGTGAAGCAGCGCATTGCTGCCGGAGAGGATCCACTGCGAATCATTGACGAGTGCAATCAGGGCATGCGCACGGTGGGTCAGATGTATGAATCAGGTGAGTATTTTGTCTCCGGGCTGATTATGTCGGGCGAGATTTTCCGGGAGGTGGTGGAGATTGCCCAGCCGATTTTGCAGCAGCACGCGGATGGAAAGTCTTCGGGGCGGGTTTTGTTGGGGACGGTTTCGGGTGATATTCACGATATCGGTAAGAATATGGCCGGTACCCTGCTTGTCTGCTACGGTTTCACGGTCATCGATCTGGGTGTGGATGTTCCTCCGGCTCTTTTTGCCGAAAGGGCAGTCGAGGTCAAACCAGACCTGGTGGGGCTTTCCGGTCTGATCACGGCTTCATTTGATATGATGAAGGAAACCATCACCAACCTGCGCGAAAAAGCCAGCCTGCATCATCTGTCTTTTCCGATTATTGTGGGCGGCGGTATGATCGATGAGCAGGTTTGCCGTTACGTGGGCGCTGATTATTGGGTCAGGGATGCGATGAGCGGTGTGCGCCTGTGCCAGGAGCTGATGGAGCGGAAGTGAGCTGCTGAATGTTGCCTATCCCCGTTACTCTTGCCCCGTTTTTCCAGGAATATGACCTGGCGCAGTTAAACCCAGAGCGCGACGCGGACACCATCATCGAGCGCACCCTGCAATTTGGCAACCGCGCCGAAATTCACTGGCTGTTCACGCAATATTCCCGCGCCCAAATTACCGACTGGTTCCAGAAGTACGCGAAAGAACGCTTGCCCGAGCCGCACAATACGTTTTGGCGAATTATCCTGGAAATCAAAGCATGAAACCTTTATTTTGGAATACTCCGCGCTTTATGGTCGATTGGGTTTGATAGGCCACCCGTGTATGAATTCAGCTTCTGGTGGGAATATACACAATTTTGCCGAAAATTAGCTGCTGAGGCAGGCGTTTCGATGCGGACACTGGACCGGGCATTGTGGCAGTATTCAAAGGAAAATCAGGAAAAAAAAGAAAATACTGATGCGTGAAGAGAAAAGCAAAAAATGAGAGCTGGTAGAATTGGAAATAGTGCACTTTTTAGGGGTGGCATCTATCGCTTCAATGTTGGGCCAAGAATTTCCTTACCCCTGGGTATTTTTGGCATTGTCTTGTTGATGTTTTTTTTGCGCACAGTTGAAAATCGCCGCACTATGGCGAATGATGTAGCGATATAAGAGGATCTACTTAATTTTGGAATATCCACGATGGTAACCTTGCCCAATTCAAAATCACTTCCGGTCGAGCGCTTATCGGCAGGATTTAGTAACGTAACCAACTCGTATAAGTTTTACTGGTTTTTGGCGATACTGGAACATGTGCAGACCAACCAGTCTCGAACAATCGCGTTGGATGATTTAATCGCGCGGATGGTGGCGAGCGCCTGGTATCCAACCAATTATTTTCGTATTTCACTAGGGAAACAAGATCGTCTAGGACAAATAGCTGTCCAAATCGGTAATCACGCAAACTTACCAATAAATGCCAAACATGAAGAAATTATCAGTACCATCATAAGATACCTTGCCCAAGACTCTGATCTTTCTCGTGAAATAAAGAGTTTTGGACAATATGTTCCTTATCGGTTTTTGAGACCTTTTTTTGCGCAAGAATTACGTGGATTAATCGATTGGGAAGTGAATTCACAAATTGAAGTTTTGTCGCAAAAATCTTTTGATCCATCCTCAACACCATGTCTTTATCGTTTCATTTCTAAACCCTTCCATGGTATTGAAATTCATCCTATTTGGTTTGAATACCTTAACCGGAACTTGCCAATATTGACCGGCTTTTGCTTATGGCATTTGGTCAATTATGTTCAAAAAAATAATCCCAATGTTCCTAATATTTCCAATAAACTTTTTGAACCTTTACAAAGAGATTTGAAACGAGCAAAAGTATTTTGGGCACTGGTTGTTGAAACTGCAGGAACATTACCTTGCATATATTCAGGCCAGAATATGCAAATAGGACATTATTCTCTTGACCATTTTTTGCCCTGGCACTTTGTGGGACATGATTTACTATGGAACATTATTCCAACAACAAAAAGCATAAATTCTTCAAAAAGTGATAATCTGCCCGATCTTGCTCTCTACTTCACCCCATTTGCCAAAATGCAATATGATGCCATCCAAACCATTGCAACCTCACCAAAAATTAACTTGCTTGAAGATTATGCCATGCTATTAAAAGCGAGTTCAGTCATTGAAATTAAAAATCTATCGTTTGGCGATTTTCAAAATACATTACTTGCTGAAATTGCGCCTCAAGTTCAAATTGCTACCAACATGGGTTTCGCTTCTCAATGGAGTTATCTAAAATGAAGCTAATTTATCAATCTCCAAAAAATCCAAATAGTCACCTAACCATCAAAGAACGCAAGTTTCCATCTTATCCGACAAAACATTTGCTCTCAGCTGGCTTGGTGCAAGGTAGAGTGTTGGATTTTGGTTGTGGCAGTGGGATAGATGTGGAGTTTTTGCGTAAAAATGGCTTTGAAGTGATTGGCTATGACCCACACTATGCCCCCGAAACCCCATCGGGGCAATTTGATACTATTTTATGTAACTACGTTCTTAATGTTTTGTTGCCTGAAGAACAAACACAGGTCTTGATGGCAGTTTCAGAACTTCTTAAGCCTACAGGTTGCGCCTATTTCACAGTCCGGCGAGATATTCAACACAATGGGTTTCGAATGCATGTTAAACATGGTATTAATGTTTATCAATGCAATGTTATATTGCCATATCCTACCATACTGAAAACTGAGAATTGCGAGATATACGAATATCGGCATATTAATCAGCTTGGCAACATGGCAAAAACTAATTGCCCTTTTTGTTCGCCAAATTCTGATCGTGAAATAATTACTGAGTCGGCAACGGCCTTTGCAATGCTGGACAAATACCCAGTTTCAAAGGGTCACACGTTAATTATTCCAAAACATCATGTAGAAAATTATTTTGACCTTTCCGAACATTCAAAAACTGCCTGTTGGCTTGTTGTTGACCGCGCAAAAAAGTTACTCACAGAACGCTTTAGCCCCGATGGTTTTAATATCGGTGTAAATATTGGATATGCGGGAGGTCAAACTATTCCCCATGTTCATATTCATTTAATTCCCAGATACGATGGAGATGTTACAAATCCAACTGGCGGGGTTCGGAATGTGATTCCCAGTCTGGGAGATTATATTCATCCAAGACAAGGCTAGAAAGGTTTGGTTTTTTTGGAAAAACTTGAACGGAATTTTTGAAATCATTGCGTTATTCGATGCCATAAATTATGCGATCAAAAGATATGCATCTTCTGGTTTAAGTTGCCATCTATCTATACAATAATCGTGACAAAGTGCCCGAAAGGGTTTTTTTGAACCATAGAGTCTCTATTTGATCAGCTAATCAACCCAACACTCGGCAAACCGGATCCCCGTAGGCTTAAAAACCGTATCAAAAATTTCGTCAGACGCTGTTTGTGTTTCTCGACCGAACTGATGTCAATCGAACGAACAATGTGAGTGAGCAACATTTTCGTCCTTCGGTTTTTTATCAAAAAGGAACCGGCTGTTTTCGCTCCGATTGGGGAGCGAAAAGCTATGTTGCAATGAAAATCAGTAATTGATACAGGCGCTTTATCTGGCATTGATCCTTGTATCGTCATTCAAAATCTCTCTGGGACGACAGCTCTTCCCTTAAGGGTGTGAGTAAATACTATATTACAACAAACTTGTAAAAGTCGCACCAACTTGTAGCTAAGCTTAGCTCGGCACTAATTTTATTTCGACGAGGACAAAACAAAAAACAACCTATCTAGAAACGGCAGAGGGGATGACCAGCCAGAGCGCAGTCTGCTTGTCCAAATTTATCGAACTACTGTAGGTCGAAACGCCTGGCACCAGTACCGCTCTCGGGACGATTCCACCAGTCATAAAGTCAGGACGCCAATGGCAAGATATTGGCGGCATGCGCCGTGTCCAGTTGCCTTGCGATGCTATACCAGCTCTCTCTTTTTACCAGCTTTGGAAAGATCACTGATTAACTTTGAGGAAGGCACGCAACTGGTAAAATATATTGAATGGGTCGGACCGGATGCGGGAGCGTAGATGCTGTCAGATCACCTTCTGCCTACATCCTGCTGTTAGGTGTTTGCGGTAGGTATATCGTCAGCAGGTGGAATGGAAGGAAACTAAGTAGGTAAAACTCATGACCAAATTCAAACAAGCCAATGAAGTCATCCAACTCGACCAAACTGCCGTCATCTACTTGCGCCGGGCGGACGAGTCAGTGAATAGAATTCGATCAGCTACGTTATTGGGTAAGGTTAATTAGGTTGAACGGAGTACTATGACAAAAACCAAGATTGAAAAAAATGTTCTCGTCGCGATCCTGCCAAAAATCGAAGCACTGGATCGATTACAAAACGAGGGCTGGTACCACATTCCGGTTGAGACTGCCCCCAAAGACATGCCTCCCAAAATTTTGGCTTTTTACCAGGGTAAAGTTTTTGGCAAGCAGCAGGCGTATCAAATCCGTTATTTTGGCGAGGTCAGCCATTGCGATGTTTTACCGCGTAAAGTTCTGTTTCCAAATGATGAACAAAAGCCAGAAAAGGCAGAGAAATTGTATTACCGTTTGGAGATTGCTGCTCTTGAAGAGCGAATAAAATCGATTCCCAGCTATCGGCCGCGCAGGTTGGTGTTTATACCCACTACACTCGAGAAGTTTGAGCGTGCCGAACAAATCAATGATCTATTTAACAGCAGCCCGCTGGAAGATAAATTATGGTCAGAGCTAAAAGATTCAGATTTATTGGCAGAACGGCAATGGAGACTGTCAATCAAGAAAAAGATATATTTTTTGGATTTTGCGTTGTTTTGCAAGGATGGTGACCTGGCGATCGAGACAGACGGTTACACCACCCATTACGATTCGATCCGCAAGATTGATGAGGATATCTGGCGCCAAAATGAAATCCTCAACGATCGATGGCATCTTCTGCGCTATACCAGCAATCACATCAAAGAGGGTCCTGCCGAATATATGGTTCAAATCCAGGAGAAGATAGACCAACTCGGCGGTTTAAAATCAACTGCCGAAGTCATAGATCGGAAAATAGGTGAAAATGCGGCGGATTACCAGGCCAAAGATTATGATGACTACTTTAGAGATCTGGATTGACTTGGAAAAAGAAACCTTATGAAAATACTGATGCGTGAAGACAAAAGCAAAAAATGGGAGCTGGTTGAATCCAACGCCTATGCCGCCGAAAAGGAATTGCAGGAGCTGCTGGCTGATTCGCCAGATATCATCAGCATGGAAGAGATCCGCCCTGGGGCCGGTCCGCTGGTGGCTGCCGTGCGTGAATTCAGCCTGCCGGTCGGGTATATTGATATCCTGGCCTTCACCGCGCGTGGTGATATCGCCATCGTGGAATGTAAGCTGGCCAAAAATACCCAGGCCAAGCGTGAGGTTATCGGTCAGATTATGGATTACGCTGCGCACTTGTGGGAATGGAGCTACGAGGAGCTCGACCAGCGTATTCAGTCCACAGGGAATCCACCCCTTGCAGAGCTGGTTCGAAAAAATGCGGATGACCCGGATTGGGATGAGGAAGTCTTCCGTGCCAATATCAGCGCAGCCCTGGAGCAGGGCAATTTTATTCTGACCATTGCGGTTAATGAGATCAACGAGGAATTGCACAAAATCATCCGCTATATCAATTCCGCTGGCACTCCGGCATTTTCCTTTGCCGCTTTGGAGATGAGACGCTTCCACAAAGCCAATATTGAAATGCTGGTGCCGCACGTCTTTGGACAGGCCCAGGCAAAGGTCGTCAGCCCGAAGTGGGACGAAGAAACCTTCTTTGCAAACTTAAATCAAAAAGACCTGGCAGCCGAACCGGTTGCAGGGCAGATTTTGGCCTGGGCAAAGCAAAACCTGACCAGTGTATGGTGGGGGGAGGGTTCCAAAGATGGTTCATTTGTTCCCACTTTTCTGCATGCAAGCCAGAAGCACCAACTTTTTGCGGTCTGGACGAACGCTACTGTCGAAATTTATTTCCAGTGGTATCAGCACAAAGACCCTTTTAAATCCGAGCAGGCTCGCCTGGAAATATTAAAGCGCCTCAATGAAATTGAAGGTGTCAATCTTTCCAATGCTGAAATTAATAAAAAACCGAGTATAAAATTATCCACGCTTGCAAGTCCGGAATCACTCAAAAAATTCCTGGCTGTCTTTGAATGGATGCTGGCTGAAATCAAGAAAAGCGACAAGCAATAACGCCAGAATGCATACGGAAAATAAAGGCTGATTCCTGTCTTTGTCCGGCTGTGAGGGTTCACCTTTGGCTTTTCGTAGAGCTTTCACCACAAAGAACACAAAGGCACACTAAGAAAAGCTTTGAAAAATTCTTTGTGTATCTTGGTGCCCTTCGTGGTGGAAAAAAGTAACTGAAATGAAAATTTAGCTCAAACCACAAAGAACACCAAGGTGCACTAAGAAAAGCGTTTAGCAAGGGCAAAAAAGATTTTCCTTCGTGGTGCTTTGTGCCCTTTGTGGTGAAAAACTTTCCCAAGTTGGCCTGGTAGGTTTGGCCCAAAAGAAATGGAGCCCAACGACCCCAGCCCCCCGCTGCTGAGATATTTTTTGGATAGTTCATAACCAAAGATCGAACCATGGAAAAATAATGTCAACAAAACAAGCACGTGTAGCAATGATTACAGGCGGAAACAGTGGCATTGGATTTGCGACTGCCAACAAATTGGCAGCCAAAGGCTTTACCGTGATCCTGGCCTCCCGCAACCAGCAAGCCAGTGCGCAAGCCATCGCGCGCATCCAGGCAGTCAGTCCGCAGGCGATCGTGGAGTCCATCCCGCTTGACCTGTCTTCATTCAAATCGGTGCGACAGTCGGTCGCCGCGTTTCAAGCCACAGGCTACCCGCTGCACATCCTGATCAACAATGCTGGCGGAGCCGTGCCAGGCAAGCAAGCCAGTTTTACGGTCGATGGGTTTGAGATGACCTTTGGCACCAATCATCTTGGTCACTTCCTCTTCACGAACCTCTTACTCGAAGATCTAAAACACTCCGCTCCAGCGCGCGTGATTACGGTCTCATCCGAATTGCATAACCCGGCCTATGCCAAAGGACCCGTGCCGGATTTTGATTACGACAACCTGAAGGCGGAAAAGTATTACAATCCCCAGGTTTTCTACCGGAATTCCAAACTGGCCAATATGTGGTTTGCATATGAGCTGCAGCGCCGCCTGGCGGGGAAGGGTGTCACGTCCAGCGCTGTTTGCCCGGGCTTTGTACCGGCGGCGATCGCGGCGCGCCGGAACTCACCCATTGAAAAATTCTTTTATGCGCAAATCATGGCGCGCATGCCCTTCGCGCGTTCATTGGAACAGGCTTCTGATTCTTATATGATCGCGGCGACTGATCCAGCCTTTGAGGGGCTGGGCGGCAAATTTATTGTGGACGGCAAAGAGAAAGCCTCGAGCATTGATTCATACGATGCCGAAAAAGCGCGGCGCCTGTGGGATCTCAGTTGGGAGTGGTGCGGTCTGAATGAGTAAAACCCAGCTGGAAACAATAAAATAAGTTGCGTTAGGCGATTCCAGGATGACTTTATAGGTTGGCAAGGTTGATGATACTATTCATTGGCCGTTGGCGAGACAGGGTTGCTGGTTGAAGGTGGGCAAGTAATCTCCAGCCTGCTGCCTGGATTCTGATCAAATAACACAATACTAAAGTAAAATTACCAAATTATTTTTAAAAAACAAGGTATTTTTATACTGTAGTTGGTGAAATTGGTCTGGCTTAAATACACACAGGTTGTGAGCATCCACTAATCCCTCCTGGAGCGTTTTCCGGCAAAGATGTACTTTAAATTCGCCATATTGAGAAAAACATAAGCATGATAAACAGTCTGGCTTCTGCGCTTACAATCAATGTGTATGGGATTATGGCTGCTTTGTCGACTATTCTTGCGCTGACGGTTGCGATTTTTGCTTCGCTGCGCACCCGGACGCTTGGGGGCAGGTCGCTTGCACTGATCAATTATTCGCTGGCAACCTGGTCTTTCTTTGCCGCATTAAATTATCTTTCTGTGGATTTTGCAACCAAAGTATTCTGGCTTAAGTTCACTTACCTGGGGATTGTCAGTCTGCCGGTGTTCCTGCTGTTTATTGCGCTGGAATATAACCGCTCAGATGGATGGTTTAACCGGAAAAGTATCCTTGCGCTTTTCATCATTCCGCTGATTTCATTGTTGATGATTTTTACCAATGACTGGCATCACCTGGTGTATGCGAAAATGGTCATGTCGCCTGACAGCCCATTTCTGCAGGTTAGCTTTGGTTGGTATTTTTGGGTGTGTGTGGCCGGTTATTCC